>NZ_JAUXOD010000081.1 GCF_030682515.1 Hoeflea sp.
GAGTATGACGGCGAGATGGCCGCCGACGTGGCGCTCAACCCGCGGGTGATGGAGCAGTATCCGTTCTGCAGGCTGTCGGGCACCGCCAATGTGCTGGTCATGCCCGCCTTTCACTCGGCCTCGATCTCGACCAAGATGCTGCAGGAGCTGGGCGGCTCGACCGTCATCGGCCCGCTGCTGGTGGGCCTCAACAAGTCGGTGCAGATCGTCTCGATGGGCGCCAAGGATTCAGACATCGTCAACATGGCGGCGATTGCCGCCTACAATGCGGGCTGAGCCAGGCCGGGCTGTCCCGGCCACTCGGATGGCACTGGGAGCTTGCTGCGCGCGCTGATGCCGCGGCTCAGGCGGCGCGTGGACGCAGGTGTCAGCCGTACCTTCGCATCGGTTCGGCCATGGGGACGGCCATCGGTTCGGCCTGTTCCTCGGCCAGCGGCTTGCGCACGAACCAGATTGGCTTCCGCCCGCCGGGAAAGCGTTCGGGCTTGACCGGATGGCCGGCGAAGAACTCGTCCACCGCGCGCGTGGCCCCGGGCCATTTCGGTTCGTCGTAATCGTCAAACACGACGATGCCGCCCGGCGCCAGTTGCTCGTAGAGCACGCTGAGGCAGTCGAGATGCGATTCATAGATATCGCAATCGATGTGCATGAAGCAGTATGTGCGGGGCTTGAGCCTCGGCAGCGTGTCGGAGAAGAATCCCTTCACCACATAGCCATTGATCCGGTAGGCGTCGAAAAAGCGGATGAGCCGCTGCGGCACATCCAGCGCGTGCCTGAACTTGCGGCGGATCTTGAAGCGGAAACGGAACGGGCCGAGATCGGCGTCGAGGATCCGGTCCTGCGGAAAGCCCTCGAAACTGTCGCAGGCAAAGAGCCTCTTCGAAGGCGCGAGCTCGCTCATCCTGCGGCTCATCAGGTGCGTGCTGTAGCCGCGGAACACGCCGCACTCGATCACGTCGCCGTCGAGTTTCAGGCTCTCTTCCATCAGGGCGACCAGCGGACTGCGCTCGCACGCTTCATCAAGCCGCCGCCAGTATTCGGCGCGGCCCGGTTCCGTCTCCAAAAGTGCGGCAATTTCATTGTCCAGCTGGATCCGAAGCCGATCCACCCGCTTCATGGCTTTTCCGCCACGTGCGTAGGCCGGTTTCCGCTCGTTCTGATTTTCCGCAAGTGCCGCACCCAATCAAGTCCCATCGCGCTGTGCTTTGCAGCAGAAGCAGCGGACAGGTCTCCGCCGGTTCGCCTGCATCAAGGCACCCAGAGTGGCCATTCATGGTTAATAATCCCTTAAGGACTTGACGCTGCTTGGGGAAATCGGGTCCAGGCCATGGGTTCGACGTGGCCGCGATCGCCCATGTCCCGGCGATCCGCCGGTCACTGACCGCGGCTTGCCGGCATGTCGCGATCAAAGGGGACCCGGGCGACGGTCTGGAAGTGCCGCCCCGGAACCGGCCGGCACGCCCTTGGACCTCGGCGCGGGCGCTCCCCGGGACGAGATCGTTGCCTACCGCCCCGAAAAACCGCGATCGGAGCGTCCGTCCGGCGAGAAGGGAAGGTCCGGTCAGGCTGCGAAGCGCGAGGCGTCGGCGCCGTAATGGTTGATGTAGCGGCCGTTGATCTGCTTGACCGGAAGCATCACCAGCACGTCGGTGGTGCGGAAGGCCACATCGACCACCGCCTCGCCCGAGACCACCGCGCCGACCCGGAGATAGCCCTTGACCAGCGGCGGCATCGCCGCGATCGCCGCGCGCGGATTGATCGCCTCGACCGGCATCATGTCCATCGACAGGCCGCGGCCTGAAATGGCGCGGACGCTCCACGCGGCATCGGCTGCGGCTGTCTGGTTGAGGAAGGACAGCGCCAGCGCGTGCGCATAGGGCCTGTCGCCCGGAAATGAGGCGCATCCGAACATCACGTCGACATCATGGCTGAGCGCATAGGCCCAATTGCCCTGCCACAGCGCTTCGAGAGTCCGGCGGGTGCGGTATTCGCGCAGCACGCAGGAACGGCCCAGCTCGAGAAACCGCTTGTCGGGATTGCGTCCGACCAGGTCCATGACATCGTATTCGCTCTGCGAGTAGAACCCGTCATGGCGCGCCGCCACGTCCTGCCGGAGCAGCCGGTAGGTGCCGACGATCTGCTCCTCGGGCTCGCCGGCCAGCGCCGTGTCAAGTACCAGCAGGTGATCGCAGTAGCGATCGATGGTGTCGTAGTCGCGTTTCTGCCGCATCGCGTCGGCAGGCAGCTGCGCGCCCATCTCCTCGACAAAGACGCGAAAGCGAAGCGCCTGCGCCGCTTCGACTTCGCTCAACGACGCGGCCAGACGCGCTTCCAGCGATCCGATGCGTCCGAGGATCGGGGTCGACGGCTGAAACTTCCCAATCGGTGCGGGGAAGGGCTTGGACGAAGACCGGTGCACGTGCGTTTCCATGGGCGTTCTCCCGCTTGGTGATGGCGGGGTTCAACCATGATTCTGCGACATCCGAGTGACATTTGCCAGCCCGCTTGAGGTCTTTTCGCGGCATTTCCGTGGTGATGGCCCGCAGGGAGCCCGCGGCATCGGCTGAAATGGCGCGGACCGGGCGTGGTTCTGGCGTGCGTCCGGTCAGCTCGCGGCGCGCGACCTTTTGCGTGCGGTGACGGCTGCAAGCTGCAGCAGCCAGTCCGGATCGACCGGTTTTTCGGCATGGCCATCGGCGCCGGCGGCGAGCAGATCGTCGCGGGTCGAGGCCTGTCCGTCGGCCGACAGCACGATCACCGGCAGCCGCGAAAGCTGGCCTGCCTGCTCCTCGGCGCGGATCTGGACAATGGCGCTGCGGCCGTCGAGCACCGGCATCGACAGATCGGTGATGATGAGATCATAGCCGGGCACGCCGCCGGGCCGCTCCATGGCCTGGGAAACGAGGTCGCGGCCGTTTTCCACCACAGTCACGCGGTGACCCTGGCGGGCGAGCATCTTGCGCACCACCAGAGCGTTGACCGGGTCGTCCTCGGCCAGCAGGATGTCGAGCGTTGGCGCGCTGGAGCCGCGTTCGAGCATCGCCGGCCGCTGCTTCGCGCTCAGCCGGTCCCGGTCGTCGCGATCGTCGCGGCGGGTCAGCACGTTGATCAGCGACTCCCGCCGCACCGGCCGCACCAGCCAGGCATCGGCGCCATGGCCGGCGTGGCTGCCAAGATCGCGGCTGTCTTCCGGCGCGATCACCAGGGTGCGGGCGATGCCCAAGGAGAATTCGGCCGGCGCCGCCGCCATCAGCGCCTCGGCGCGGTCGGCAAGCCGCCGGTCGACAATGATGTCGCTCAAGGGCGTGCCCGAGCGGTAGAGCCTTGTGAGCGCCGTCATCATGGACTGCGCATCGTCGGCGGCCTCGGCGATGCCGCCGAGATCCCGGATCGTCCACATCAGCGCCGTCGAGACAGGCCCGCGGGGTGCGATCATCAGCACGGTGCGGTCGGCCAGCGGTCCCTGCACCGGCTTGCCGGATTCGGGTTCGGCCAGCTCCCGCACAGGTACGGTGAACTGAAAGGTGCTGCCCTGGCCGGGCGTCGAGGTGACGCCGATCTGGCCGCCCAGCGCCGCCACGATCCGTGCGGAGATGGAGAGGCCCAGACCGGCGCCGCCCTGCTTGCGGGTCGGGCCGTTGTCGGCGCGCTCGAACTCCTGGAAGATCCGCTCCATGTCGGACTCCTTCAGGCCCGGTCCGGTGTCGGAGACGATGAAGGCCAGCTGCGCGTCCTGACGGCCCACCTCGATCAACACGCCGCCGGTCTCGGTAAACTTGATGGCGTTGCCGACAAGGTTGAACAGCACCTGCCTGAGCCGGCCGATGTCGGATGTGATCCGCCGCGGCGCCTCGGGGGCGAAATGCACGGCGATCTCGATGCCTTTTTCATGGGCGCGGGAGGCCATCAGCTCGCACACGCCGTTGACCAGTTCCTCAAGCCCACCCTCTTCATGGCGCAGGTGCAGGCGACCGGCTTCGATGGAGGTCACGTCGAGCAGGTCCTCGATCAGCGACAGCAGCGACTGGCCGGATTCGCGCGCGGTCTTGAGATAGCTTGCCTGCTCGGGCGTCGTCTCGGTCTGCTCGAGCAGATGGGTCATGCCCAGAATGCCGTTGAGCGGCGTGCGGATCTCGTGGCTGACGGTAGCCAGGAACCGGGATTTGGCGTGGTTGGCGGCTTCCGCCCTTTCCCGCGCCTCGACCAGTTCGGCCTCGGCCCTGCGGGCCGCGGTGACATTGCGGCCGATGCAATTGACAAACAGATCCCCGGAGGAGGGATCGCGCGAGGCGGTTTCGTGCCAGGTCCAGATGGTCTGACTCTCGGTTTCGCCCAGCACCAGTTCACGGGCGCCGGTCACGGCGTTTTCCACCGGTTCGATGCCCACCATGGCCAGCGTCAGCCCGGCGGGGTTGTCGCATCCCGTCACTTTCCGGAATGTCTCGTTGGCATAGACGATGCGGCCATCGAGATTGCAGGCGGTGACCATGTCGCCGAGCGCGTCAAAGACAGTGGCCAGTTGGCCCGAAAACTCGCCGAGCTCCCAGTTGCGGTCGATGTCGCGTTCGGCCAGCGCCGCCTTTTCGGCCATGGCCCGCGCCGGATGCTGCGATGGGGAGTGCCTGAACGATCGCTGCAGCAACGGCGTCGCGGCGTAGACCGCCAGGCCCGCCACCGAAGCGAGCAGCAGCGCCGGCGCGTTGAACGCCACCGAAAGCGCCGTCGCCCCCATCGCGGCTGAAACGGCAAACAACGGTCCCGATGCCGAGCCCTGCGTGCCGGCGGCCTCGCCCGGCCGCTCCGACGGGGCGCCGGGAACCGGATACCGCACTGCCGGAATGACGTCCGGAACGCGCGGATGCGTGGTCTCGTGCCGGTCCAGGGACCGGTTCAAGGGCCTGTTCAGGGGCTGGGTCAGGGCCTGGTGGAGGGCGTCCTGGAGTCGTCGCGGTTCTGTGCTCATGGGCCTTTGATATCACGGCCCGGTAAGCAAAGATTTTTGGAAAACCGTCGTATTTTAATGATCAGGAATTGCCCTGTTTCATATTGATCACCACCCGGCCGCGGACCTTGCCGTCGATGATCGCATGGGCCGCCTCGACAATGCCGTCAAAGCCCATTTCGGTCGACAGCGCCTCGAGCTTGGCCATGTCGAGATCCCGGGTGAGCCGCGACCAGGCCTCCTGCCGGAGTGCCAGCGGCGCCATCACCGAATCGATGCCCAGCAGCGACACGCCGCGCAGGATGAAGGGCGCGACCGACCCCGGCAGGTCCATGCCCTGCGCCAGTCCGCAGGCGGCGACTGCGCCGCCATAGGAGGTCATCGACAAGACGTTCGCCAGCGTATGGCTGCCGACCGCGTCGATGCCGCCGGCCCAGCGTTCCTTGGAGAGCGGCTTGGCCGGGCCCGACAATTCGTCGCGATGAATGACTTCGGATGCTCCGAGGCTTTTCAGGAAGTCCGCCTCCTCGGTGCGTCCTGTGGAGGCGATCACCTCGTAGCCGAGCTTGCCAAGCAGCGCGATCGCCACGGTGCCCACGCCGCCATTGGCGCCGGTGACCACCACCGGCCCGCGCTCGGGCGTGATGCCGTGGCGTTCGAGCGCCATCACCGAGAGCATCGCGGTGTAGCCCGCCGTGCCGATCGCCATCGCCGAGCGGCCATCCATGCCCGCGGGCATCGCGATCAGCCAGTCGGCCTTCAGCCGCGCATAGGCCGCATAGGCGCCGGTGTGGGTCTCGCCGACACCGAAGCCGTTGAGAATCACCTTGTCGCCGGGCTTGAAGCGGGGGTTCTCCGAACTCACCACCGTGCCCGCGCAATCAATGCCCGGCACCATCGGCCAGCGCCGCACCACCGGGCCCTTGCCGGTGATGGCGAGCCCGTCCTTGTAGTTGACGGTGGTCCATTCGACCTCGACGACCACGTCGCCGTCCATCAGGTCCTCAAGGCCGAGCTCGGTCACATTGACCGACATCACCTTGTTCTCGTCGCGGGTGAGCAGGATGCCCTTGAAACGGTCTTGCATGGAAGCTCCTCATTCTGTTCTGGCTCAGACTGGCCCGCCCCGGCGGCAAGATCAAGGCCGGGTGCCTCGGATCATTGTCGGCTTTTGCGATGTCGCATCACGACGACCAGTTCATCGAGAACGATCAGCGCGGCGCCGACGCTGATGAAGCTGTCGGCGAGATTGAACACGGCGAACGACCAGGTTTCGGTGTGAAACAGGATATAGTCGACCACATGGCCATAGACCGCCCGGTCAATCAGGTTGCCGAGCGCGCCGCTGATGATCAGTGCATAGCCGACATGGGCGATTCCGCGGCCGGGCGGATTGCGCCACCACAGATAGGCGACGAAGACGATCACCAGCGCAGTCAGCGCCAGCAGCCAGGTGTCGGGCATCTCGCGCAGCAGCGAAAACGCGATGCCCTCGTTCCAGGTGCGGTAGAGCGCCAGCATCGGCATCACCGGCACGAACTCATGATAGGTCAGCCTCGTCTCGACCAGCCACTTGATCACTTGGTCGAGCGCGACGGCGCCTGCGACCAGCGTCACCATGGGAAAAATCCGGCCCATCGTGGCGCGGCCCTGAGAGGTCTCGGTCATCAGGCAGGGTCTCCGAGATCAAGGCAGTGCCGCCGCGCCTCATAGAGCATCACGCCGGTGGCGATCGCCAGGTTGAGCGAATCGGCTCGTCCGGCCTGGGGAATGCGCGCGAGCTTTTCGCAGGCGCCGGCCAACGTCTCGGGCAGGCCCGCCTGCTCGTTGCCCATCAGCAGCACCACCGGCCGGCCCTTGTAGCCGATCGTGCGGTAATCGACGCTGCCCTTGAGATGGCTGCCGACCAGCAGGGGCGCGGCTTTCTTCGACCAGGCCAGGAATGCGGCCTCGCTGGTGCGCACCAGCGGCACGGCGAAGATCGAGCCCATCGTGGCGCGCACCGTCTCGGTGGAGAACGGATCGACCGTGTCGCCGATCAGCATGACGCCCGCGGCACCCGCGGCATCGGCGGTGCGGATGATGGTGCCGAGATTGCCCGGATCGCGCACCCGGTCGAGCGCCACCCAGGTCTCGTCCGGCTTGATCCTGACGGCATCGAGCGTCATCACCCGCTGGTCGAATACGGCTATGACGGCCTGGGGATTGTCGCGCCGCGTGATCGCGGTCAGCACCTTGTCGGTGACTTCGAGCACCAGCCCGCCGCGCGCCACCGTCAGCGCCGCGATCTTCTCGACCTGCGCCTTGCCGCGCTGGCCCTTGGCGTAGATCAGCGTGCGGATCGACCAGCCCTGGTCGATCGCGTCGATCACCAGCTTCAGCCCCTCGGCCAGGAACGCCCCGGTCTCGTCGCGATGCTTCTTCATCGACAGCGCACGGATGTCCTTGATCACCGGATTGGACAGGCTGGTTATGTCCTTGACCTGGCCGACCCGGCCGGCGCCTGTCTGGGCTCCGTGATCGCTCATTGCGGCAGCCACCTTGCAAACAGCGAGGTCGACAGCGCCCGGCAGTCGTCCGGATCTCCCTTGCCGCTCTCGCGGATGATCAACTCGCCCGACTCCACCCGTCCGCCGGCGCCGCGCATGGTCTCGCGCATCAGTTCGTGGATCGAATAGAACGAGGCGCGGATCGAGTACGCCGTCAGCACCAGCCCCACCGGCTTGCTGCTCATGAGTTCCCGGCAGATGTCGAGCATCAGCGGCAGGTGCTCGAACAATTGCCAGACTTCGCCATTCGGTCCGCGTCCGAATTTGGGCGGATCGGTCAGGATGATGTCGTAGCGGCTGCCGCGGCGCTCCTCGCGCGCGATGAACTTCATCGCGTCCTCGCAGATCCAGCGGATCGGCCTGTCGTCGAGCCGGGCCAGCGCCTGGTTTTCCCTGGCCCAGCCGATGGCCTTCTTCGAGGCGTCGACATGGGTGACCTCGGCGCCCGCCGCGGCAGCCACCAGCGAGGCGACGCCGGTATAGCCGAACAGGTTGAGCACCTTGAGCGGTCGCTTGCTCTCGGTGATCCGGTCAGCCATCCATCGCCAGTGGGCGATCTGCTCGGGAAACACGCCGACATGCCGGAACGAGGTGAGCCTTCCGTGGAAATCGACCCCGAGCAGCCTCATCGGCCAGGTCTCGCCCAGCGGCACGTTCGGAAACGCCCATCGCCCGATCCCGTCCTCGTCCATGTCGCCGGTGAACACCGCGTCCGCCCGGTCCCAGATGCCATCGGCGAGCCCGCGCGGCCACAGGGCCTGGGCCTCGGGGCGGACGATGCGCAGGCTTCCATATTGCTCGAGCTTCTCGCCCTGTCCCAAAGCATTCACGCCGGTGTCGAGGAGCTGGTAGCCGTCCTCGTTGCCGATTTCCAGGATCAGCGGCACGGTCTGGGCGGGCAGGACCCCGGTCCGGGTGGTGAGCGGTCGGATCGGCGCCTGCGCCTTGCCGGCGGCGTCGGCACCGCGCTTGTCGAACACCGGCGCGGCGTAGGCCGGCTTGGAGGCCGCACGCTCGCGCGGCGCTTCGGCGTGCTGCGGCTTTTCAGCGGGACCGGCGCCCCGGCCCGGCTTGCCGCGCGGCTTGCCCGCCGGCCTGCCTTCAGCCGGCCGGGAAGGGCCGCCGCGTCGGGATTGTGAGGAGCGCTTGTCCGCCAAAATGGAACAATCCTGGTCAATATCTGGGAGGCCGGGCCGGAAACGGCGGCATGACCCCGTGAATTCATGGTGGGATGGACATAGCAATCCGATATCCACTTGGCAAAGCTGTTTTCGCTTTGCATAAGTAGGCGGATCGGCAGGGAGGAGAAACCACCGTGGAAATGAACGGCGAAGAACGCATCGCGGCACCGCGCCAGCTCGTCTGGGAAGCGCTCAACGATCCCGAGATCCTCCGCGAATGCATCCCCGGCTGCCAGGAGCTCGAAAAGACCTCCGGGACGGAGCTGGCGGCGGTGGTCAAGGTCAAGATCGGCCCGGTGTCGGCGACCTTCAAGGGCGAGGTGACGCTCGAGAACATCAACGCGCCGGAAAGCTACACGATCTCGGGCGAGGGCAAGGGCGGCATCGCCGGCTTCGCCAAGGGCGGCGCCGACGTGAAGCTGGTCGAGGACGGCGCTGAGACGGTGCTGACCTATGACGTCAAGGCCCAGGTTGGCGGCAAGCTCGCCCAGCTCGGCTCCCGCCTGATTGATTCAACGTCGAAAAAGCTTGCCGGCCAGTTCTTCACCAAGTTCAACGAGGTGGTGAGCGCGAAGGCTGCGGGGGCGTAAGCTATCAACCTCAGCGCTCACGAGGGATCCCGTGAGCGCGCCGTGATCGAGCACGACTTACGCCGCGGTGCGCCTGTCCGGGGCGGGCAGGGCGGCGGCGATCTGCTGGGCTTTGGCCTTCTGGCGATCGGCTTCGCTGTGCCATTTGACGGCTTCCGAGGCCTGCACCCGCGCCTGCTTGCGGTGCTTGCCCTGCTTGACCCATGTGGCGAGCGACCCGATGACCATGCCCACGATCATCGCCAGGAACAGGAACACGAAGAAAGGCAGGGTCACCGACAGCACCCGGTCGGTCGGATCGAACGGATTGAGCGCCAGCGTCACCGCGGCGCGGTTGGCCACCGAAAGCATGATCAGGATCACGCCCAGCGGGATGAGGATAGCCAAAACAACAATACGTTTGATCATGTCATGTTCCAGTCTCGTTCAGGCGGTGAGCTGATGGTCCGGCTCGCCACCGCTTGGCGACGGTCAGTCCTCGCCGTTCGGATTGAGCCGCTCGCGCAGTTCCTTGCCGGTCTTGAAGAACGGCACCCATTTTTCCTCGACGAACACCGGTTCCCCGGTGCGGGGATTGCGGCCGGACCGCGCCGGGCGGGACTTGACGGAGAACGCTCCGAAGCCGCGCAGTTCAACCCGGTTGCCCGCCGACAGAGCGTCCGTGATCTCGTCGAGCACGGCATTGACGATGTTTTCGACATCGCGATGGTAGAGATGCGGGTTCCTGGCTGCAACCGCTTGAACCAATTCCGATTTGATCATTTTGGTTAACCTCTCCTAGTCACGCTCCGGTTGTCCGCCAACCTGCCAAACCGACACAAGACCGTCAAGGAACAACTTGCCGCCGGCTAGCCGGTCGATCTCGCTCGAGATGGTCAGCGGCGTACCGAGGACGTGCTGCAGAAGACCCGCGACGCCGCCGCCCAACAGCAGGCTCGACGTCTCCTTCGCAGGCGCCCAGTCGACGATGTCGAGGCCGTCGGCCAGGCCGCGCGTCTTGAAATAGGCCCGGATTTCGGCCTCCCCGCCGAGCGCGTCCACCAGGCCGTTCTCGAGTCCCTGTCGACCGGTGAAGATCGATCCGTCGGCAAGCGCCAGCACCTGGGCGCGATCCATCTCGCGGCCCTCCGCCACCAGGTCGACGAACCAGTCATAGCTGTCGAGCACCATCGAGCGGATCATCGCCTTGGCCTCATCGCTGGCCTCATGGAAGGGCGAGGGTTCGGCCTTGAGCGGCGAGGACTTGATCGCCTCCAGCCGCACGCCGATCTTGTCGAGAAGCTCGCGCGCCTGGGCGTACTGGAAGATCACCCCGATGGAGCCGACGATCGAGCTCTCGCCGGCGACGATGTGGTCGGTGGAGGCGGCGATCATGTAGCCGGCGGAGGCCGCGAGCGTGTGGATGTCGGCGACCACAGGCTTGGCCTCGCCGGCCTTGACCAGCGCGTTGTGGATCCGCTCGCCGCCATAGGTGGTGCCTCCGGGCGACGAGATCGAGACCACGATCCCCTTCGCCGCCTTGCTCTCGGCAGCCTCTTCGATCAGGTCGATCAGCTTCTGGTCGTCGACGATGACTCCGCTGATGTCGATCCGGGCGATGTGATCGCCGCGCCGGTTCGGGCCGTCCAGCTGCAGCGCCAGCCCGGCCACCATCGCAACCAGCGCCAGCACGGTCGTGATCCGCCAGAAACTGAGCTTGCGCCGGATCCGGCGGCGATCGGTGAGAAGTTCCGGGTCTGTCACGAGGGTTTCTCCGATTGAAGCGTGGCCTGGATCATGGGGTGTCGAGGGGCACAAGCGGCGTGTGAAAATCGCCCGGTCCGGCATTGCTTTGCCATTGCGGCCAATGCATGGCAATTTGTATCAACTGCTTCGCAAAATCACCATATTGGCATGCGAGGCCCTCGGCAACAGTCGCCCGGGTGTCCCAGACACGGACCGGGTCCGGTCTGGCGCTGAAAACCCTTGGAACCGCAACTGCACATGACCGCATCGACAGTCTCAGAAATGCCGGGCAGCGGCGAATATGCCGGCCGGTCGCATGCCCAGTACCGGCTTGCGCAGAGACATTCCCGACGGGTCAGGATCCTCAAGCTCCTGCTGCCGCTCTCGGCGGCTCTGATCATGATCGCCTTTGTCGCCGTGTCCTGGATCGACACGCTGGGACCGGAGGGCGTGGCCGTCGAATCCGTCTCGCTCCGAGACGGAAAGCTCGTCATGCAGAACCCGGTGATGAGCGGTCAGGGATCCGATGCCCGGCCCTACAGCATGCGCGCCGCCCGCGCGATCCAGGATCTGACCACGCCCGATGTCATCGCGCTTGAGGAAATCGTCGCCGATCTGCCTGTTTCCAATGGAGACAAGGCCACCCTCAACGCCTTGAGCGGCCTCTATAACCGGGTCGCGCAGACGCTGGTGTTCGACAAGGCCTTCACCGTGACCAGCGAGGCCGGAATGGAAGCCAGTCTGCAGTCGGCCGACATCGATCTGGAGGAGGGCAATCTGGAGACGTCCGACCCGGTTTCGATCCGGTCCCCCGAGGCCTCCGTGGTTGCGCAATCCATGAAGATGCAGGATAAGGGCCGCGTCATCATTTTCCAGGACAAGGTCCGCATGACGATCAACCCCTCGGCGCTCAAGCCGAAGGATGGAGCGACGAACTGATATGGCAAGAAGCGCAGCGTTTGTCCTGAAAGTCGCGGTGGCGGTGATTGCCGCCGGGCTCGTCCTGCCTGCACCTGCAGCCTTTGCCCAGGGCACCGAAAGACGGATGCAGGGCCTGGCGCTCTCCAATGACGAGCCGATCCAGATCGAAAGCGACGAGCTCAAGATCGACGAGGGGACCAGCAAGGCCACCTTCACCGGCAACGTCAAGGTGGTGCAGGGCGACACCTTGCTGCAGGCGGGCCGGATGGTCGTCAATTACGACGGGGATGGCGGCTCCGTCTCCTCGGGCTCCGCCCAGATCCGCGAGATCGAGCTCTACGACAAGGTGTTCATCCAGGCCGATACCCAGACCGCCACCGCCGACACCGGCAATTTCAACATGCTCAACGAGGTGCTCGTGCTGTCGGGCGAGAAGGTTGTGCTCACCGACGCGGAAAATGTCTTCATCGGCTGCAAGCTGACAGTCAGCATGAAGGACGGCCAGGCCAAGCTCGACAGCTGCGGCGGGCGGGTCATGATCCAGCTTGACCCGAAGTCGCGACCCCAGCCGTGATCCGTGCGATTTTTTCATCGCTTGGCGGAAAACGCGACGACGCCGGCCATGCGCGGGGCCCGGAACATGCGACCCGCTATGACGGGACGCTGATCGCCCGCAATCTGACCAAGTCCTACAAGTCGCGGCGCGTGGTCGACGGCGTCTCGCTCGGCGTGCGCCGGGGCGAGGCGGTGGGCCTGCTCGGCCCCAACGGGGCGGGCAAGACCACCTGCTTCTACATGATCACAGGGCTGGTGCCGGTTGACGCGGGCACCATCGAGATCGACGGGCACGACGTGTCCACCCTGCCGATGTACCGCCGCGCCCGGCTCGGCGTCGGCTATCTGCCGCAGGAAGCCTCGATCTTCCGCGGCCTGAGCGTCGAGGCCAATATCCGCGCGGTCCTTGAAGTCGTCGAGCCGAACCGCGCCAGGCGCGAGGAAAAGCTCGACAGCCTGCTCGAGGAATTCCACATCTCGCATCTGCGCAAGGCGGCGTCGATCTCGCTGTCGGGCGGGGAGCGGCGCCGGCTCGAGATCGCCCGGGCGCTGGCGTCGGACCCGACCTTCATGTTGCTCGACGAGCCCTTCGCCGGGGTTGATCCGATCGCTGTCGCCGACATCCAGGACCTGGTCCGCCATCTCACCCGCCGGGGCATCGGCGTGCTGATCACCGATCACAATGTGCGCGAAACGCTGGGCCTCATCGACCGCGCCTACATCATGAATGCCGGCGTGCTGCTGACCCACGGACGCCCCGCCGACATCGTCGCCAATGCCGATGTGCGCAGGCTTTACCTCGGCGAGCAATTCTCCCTCTGATCCCCCTTACGACGGCAAACCTCCGGTTTGGGGCCCATGCGGCATTGTTTTGCCCGCCGGCCGGCCGCTTTTACCCTGTTGCCAGCTCCTACTTGACCCGAAGGAAGAAAAAAGCAATTTTTGGGCCAGATGGGTCGATGGCGTGCCGGTAGCGGCGCCCGGGGACAGGGAACGGGAAGACCGCGTCACCGCGCCCGGCCCCTGATCGGCCCGAGGGGAGTAGTGCGTAGCCATGGCGTTGTCAGCCGGACTTCAATTGCGTCAGAGCCAGTCGCTGGTGATGACGCCGCAGCTGATGCAGTCGATCCGGCTGCTCCAGTTCAGCCATGTCGAGCTCACCCGGTTCATCGAGCAGGAAGTCGAGCGCAATCCGCTGCTCGAACTCATCTCCCCCGACTCCGACGCGGCGGACGCCGGCGCCGATGTGGCTGGCGACCTGCCCGAGACCCGCGCGGCCGTGTCGGACATGGGCGAGGATGCGGCCTGGACCGGGACGGCGGAAAACCAGGCCGAACGCATGAGCTCGGAGATCGACGGGCGCTACGAGAATGTCTTCCCCGACGATCATGGCGTCGAGCGGGTGGAGGCGCCCGAATTCATCGACAACTGGAAATCGATGCCCGGCAGCGACGGCGGTCACGCCAGCGATGGCTATGATCTCGATGATTTCGCCGCCCGCGCGCCGACCTTGCGCGATCACGTGGCCGAGCAGATCGCCTTTGCCTTTTTCGATCCGGCCGAGCGGCTGATCGCCACCGAACTCGCCGACCAGCTTGATGCCGCGGGCTATGTGACCGGCGAACTCGATGAAACCACCGAGCGGCTGGGCGCCGACCCGGCCCGGGTCGAGGCGGTGCTGGCCCGGCTGCAGGAATTCGAGCCGGCGGGGATCTTTGCCCGGTCGCTGTCGGAATGCCTTTCCCTGCAGCTCGCGCGCAAGGACCGGCTCGATCCGGCGATGGCCGCCCTCGTCGGCAATCTCGAGCTGCTGGCGCGGCGCGATTTTGCGGCGCTCACGCGGATCTGCGGTGTCGATGAGGAAGACCTGCTTGAAATGATGGCCGAGATCCGGGCGCTGGATCCCAAGCCCGGCACGCGCTTCGAGACCGGCTCAAGCGAAATGATCGTGCCCGATGTCTCGGTGCGGCCTGCCTCCGACGGCGGCTGGACCATTGAGCTCAACCCGGACACGCTGCCGCGGGTGCTCGTCAACCAGACCTATTTCGCCTCCGTGAGCGGCAAGATGGCCAGGAATGCGGCGGGTCAGGACTTTCTGAGCGAATGCCTGCAGACCGCCAACTGGCTGGCGCGCTCGCTCGACCAGCGCGCCCGCACCATCATGAAGGTGGCCACCGAGATCGTTCGCCAGCAGGACGCCTTCCTGCTCCATGGCGTCGATCACCTGCGCCCGCTCAATCTCAAATCCGTGGCCGAGGCGATCGGCATGCATGAATCCACCGTCAGCCGCGTCACCTCCAACAAATACATGATCACGCCGCGCGGCGTCTTCGAGCTCAAATATTTCTTCACCGTCTCCATTGCCTCGGCCCAGGCCGGCGGCGACGCCCATTCGGCCGAATCCGTCCGCCACCGCATCCGCGTGCTGGTCGAGCAGGAGGCGCCCGAGGCGGTGCTGTCCGACGATGATCTGGTCGATCTGCTCAAGCAGGCCGGAATCGAGATCGCGCGGCGGACCGTGGCCAAATACCGCGAGGCCATGGCGATTCCCTCCTCGGTCCAGCGCCGCCGCGAGAAGCGCGCCCGCGCCCGCGCCGCCGCGGTCTGACCGGGACAGGGCAATCCCCTGAAATCGCTGCTGAAATAAGCAAGGACCGTGCCAAACTTGACAGGTTGGGCGCATCGGCGTAGAAGCCGCTCCGCACCGGGCAGGAAAGAAACGCGGACCCCGGCGGCCGGATCTGTCAAGTGAAAAATTGCTTGGACCGGAGCAATTGACCGCCGTCAGCCGCTTGGATGCGCGTGACGCTTGGCTTAGACTAAATCCCCAAGTCAAAAATAAGAAGGGACTATCCATGAGCGTGCGAGTGTCGGGTAAGCATATGGAAATCGGCGAGTCGTTCCGGACCCGCATCGAAGATCAGATCACGGGAGCCGTCCGCAAATATTACGACGGCGGCTTTTCGAGTCACGTGATCGTGGAGAAATCCGGATCGAGGTTCACCGCCGATTGCAAGATTCACCTGGATACCGGTGTCGTGCTGCATGCGACGGGCGACTCCCAGGATCCGCAGCCGGCGTTTGACGCCGCTGCCGAGCGCGTCGAGAAGCGGCTGCGCCGCTACAAGCGCCGCCTCAAGGATCATCACGCTAACGGCCAGCAGACCAATGCCCAGCTCGCTTACGCGGTGGTGGATTCAGCCAATGACGATGTCGAGGAAGTGCCGGTCGATTACGCGCCGGCAATCATCGCAGAAAGCACCAAGCAGCTGGTCACCATGACGGTGGCCCGCGCGGTCATGGCGCTCGACATGACCGATGAGCGGATCCTGATGTTCCGCAATGCGGGCAACGATGCGCTCAATGTGGTATATCGCCGCGACGACGGCAATATCGGCTGGATTGACGCCGGCGGGGCGAAAACCTGACGGCGCTGTAGCGGATATGATATCAGCCAAGCGGGTCCTGCACGGCATGGATCCGCTTGGCCCAGCCTTTGCATGAAGCGAACAGGGTTGCCCGCACCGCGGGCCCGGAACAAGGAACGTGACATGGCGCTTGCTGATCTGATTGCGCAGAACTCTGTTCTGCCTGCGCTCAAGGCAAACTCCAAGAAGCAGCTGTTGCAGGAACTGGCGGCCAAGGCCTCGGAAGTCACCGGACTGAGCGAGCGCGAGGTGTTCGACGTCATCCTCCAGCGCGAACGGCTCGGCTCCACCGGCGTTGGCAACGGCATTGCCATTCCCCATGGCAAGCTTGCGAGCCTTGATCATATCGTCGGCGTGTTCGCGCGCCTCGATCATCCGGTGGATTTCGAGGCCCTGGACGATCAGCCCGTCGATCTGGTGTTCCTGCTGCTCGCACCTGAAGGCGCCGGCGCCGATCACCTCAAGGCGCTGTCGCGGATTGCCCGCGTCATGCGCGACAGCGAGATGGTTGCCAAGCTGCGCGCCACCGACAGCGCAGCCTCGCTGTACGCGTTTCTAACCGGCGAGACCGCGTCCAACGCCGCCTGACCACTCCAGGGGCGACCCGACTGCCGGAGGCTGGACGGGACAGTGCCCAGAGTCAGTGCAGGGAAACGGTTTTCAACTCATCCTCGGCCGCGCGGTAGAATGTGCTCGACCGGTTGTCAGTCAGCAGGATCGGCGTTCCGTCGGCGCCGAAAAGCGCCCAGAGTTCAAGCCCGGGATCGAGTTCGGGGGCTTCGGGAAAGCGGGCGCTGACCTCTTCGGAGCGCATCTTGCGGATGTAGCCAACCTTGCCGGCGCCGAGCAGGGCCAGGTCATGGGCGGACAATCGGGGTTTTCCAGCTTTGGCAATCATTACGATTTCCTCCGGTGAGTGGCAGGAAACTTCCTGTTGGAATGAACCATGGTCTTCAGTCTCGAACCGAAATGTTAATTTTCCGCACCATGCGCTCCGGTTCGGGGCGAATTAGATCGACGGAAAGCAATCCGTTCTTCAACTCGGCGCAGGTGACCTGCATGCCGTCGGCCAGCACGAACATGCGCTGGAACTGGCGCGCGGCGATGCCGCGGTGCAGGTATTCGCGCCCGTCGGTGTCCGCCTGGCGGCCGCGGATGACGAGCTGGTTTTCCTCCGTGGTGATCTCGAGATCCTCGTCGCGGAAGCCTGCAACCGCCAGCGTGATCCTGAGCCGTTCGGCGTTGCAGCCGTCGGAGGAGGCGCGGATGCGCTCGATATTGTAGGGCGGGTAACCTTCCGACCCCTTGGCGATCCGCTCCAGGGTCTTTTCCATGGTGTCAAAGCCCAGCATCAGCGGGCTCGAAAAGGGCGTCATGCGAGACATGGCTTGTCCTCGTTCTCAAGCGACAGGCGCCAGACCCGCAATCGGCATCCGGCTTGACGCTAATATGGGAGCTTCAACGTGGCTTCGCAAGAACCTTGCCCGAAGGCTATGCGGGCTCGTAGTGTCCCCCCTGACCGAATCGCTTCAAAGGACCTGCCATGACGCCGCGCAAGATCATCATCGACACCGATCCCGGCCAGGACGACGCCGCGGCGATCATGCTGGCGCTGGCGAGCCCGGAGATTGAGGTGCTCGGCATCACCGCCGTGGCGGGCAATGTGCCGCTGGCGCTCACCGCCCGCAACGCCGGCATTGTCACGGAAATCTGCGGGCGAGGCGATGTCCCGGTCCATGCCGGCGCCACCGCGCCGCTCAAGCGCAAGCTGGTGACCGCCGAACATGTGCACGGCAAGACCGGGCTCGACGGCGTCGACCCGTTTGAGCCGGCGCGCCCGCTGGAGGCCATGCATGCCGTCGATTTCATCATCGAGACGCTGCGCCGCGAACCCGAGGGGACGGTGACGCTGTGCGCGCTTGGCCCGCTCACCAACCTCGCCACCGTGTTCGAGCGCGCCCCTGGCGTCGTCGCGCGGGTCAAGGAGATCGTGCTGATGGGCGGCGGGTTCTTCGAGGGCGGCAACATCACGCCCTCGGCCGAATTCAACATCTATGTCGACCCGGAGGCCGCCGACATCGTCTTTTCCTCCGGTGCGCCGATCACCATGATGCCGCTCGACGTCACCCACATGGTGCTCACCACCAGGGCGCGCGTCGAGCGCCTGCGCGCCAACGCCAACCGCCCTTCTTTGGCGATGGCCGGCATGCTCGAGTTCTTCGAACGTTTCGACGAGCGGAAATACGGCACCGATGGCGGCCCGCTGCATGACCCCACCGTGATCGCCTGGCTGATCGATCCCGGCATGTTCGGCGGACGCGCCTGCAATGTCCGGATCGAGACCGCATCCGAGCTCACCCTCGGCGCCACCGTCGTGGACTGGTGGAAGGTCACCGGCCTCCCCGAGAACGCCTTCGTCGTCAAGGATGTCGATTCGGACCGGTTCTTCGATCTGTTCATCGAGCGGCTGGGCCGGCTCTAAAGCCGCGCATCCACATCCGCCGCCAGCGGGATTGCGGGTTGCGCGCCGTGTTTGAGGCAGGCCAGAGCGCCTGCCACGGCGGCGCGGCGCACCGCGCCTTCAAATTCCATTCCTGCGTCGAGCCCCTGCGCCAGGTAGCCGCAGAACGTGTCGCCCGCCCCCACGGTGTCGACAGGAGTGATCCGGATCGACGCCACATGGCCGGTCGCGCCGTCCCTCGCCCAGAGCACGCCGTCGCCGCCAAGGGTGACGATCAGGCACTGGCCGGTCTTGTCGTGCAGCGCGGCAAGTTCGGTTGTCGCCTCGGCCACCGTTTCCACCTTGCGGCCTGACAGCCGGGCGAATTCGGTCTCGTTGGCAATCACGATGTCGGCCTGGGCCGCAAGCCGGTCGACGGCGTCGCTGAGCGGCGCGATGTTGAGGATGCTGGTGACGGATTTGGCCTGCGCCGCCGCCAGCGCCGCGGCGACAGCCTCCTCCGGGACTTCCATCTGCAAGAGCAGCGTGTCGCCCGCTGCCATTCGCGCCACCGCCTGTTCGGCGTCCCGAGCGGTGACCTTGCCGTTGGCGGCGGGGATGACGGCGATCATGTTCTCGCCGTCGCCGCCCACCAGGATGAGTGCGGTGCCGGTGGGACCGGGAAGATGGCGGACGAGGCCGAGATCGGCGCCCGCTTCCTCAAGCAGCGCCAGCGCCTCTGTCGCGAAGGCGTCGCTGCCCACCGCGCCCGCCATCCGCACATCCGCCCCGGCGCGCCGCGCCGCCAGCGCCTGGTTGGCGCCCTTGCCGCCCGGTGCGGTGGCAAAATCCGTGCCGGTGACGGTCTCGCCCGGCTCGGGCAATCGGTCCGTGGTGGCGATCAGGTCCATGTTGACGGATCCGATGACGGTGATCATGGCGCTCTCCCTGGCTCTCGCGCCCCTGGTGAGGGGATCGCGAGGTCTGCTGTCTTTGGCGCTTTGTGTCAGGTTCCGGACGCGGGGAAAAGGGGGTCAGTCGTCCTCGTCGACGACCCTGAGCCTGAGCGTCGAGGAGCGCGGCTCGAACTTCGGGCCCTTCTCCGCGGCCGCCGCATCTGCATCGGGCGCCGGGGTGGCGACGGCCGGCTTGGCTTCTTCCGCGAGCTGCGCGAATTCCAGCGCCTCGATCCTGGCGCCGCGCCGGGTGAGCTTGTCCGACGAGGTCAGGATCAACTCGACATCCTTCTGCGCCATCGAGAAATGCGCCTGCAGCTTGCGGGTCCGGTCGTCGAGCCGCGACAGGTCCTCCATCAGCCTCAGCACCTCGCCCTGGATCAGATGCGCCTGCTCGCGCATGCGCGCGTCCTTCAGCAGCGCCTGGATCACCTGGATCGACAGCATCAGGAGCGACGGCGAGACGATCACCACGCGCGAGCGCTGCGCCTTGTGGACGATCGCCTCGAAATTCTCGTGGATCTCGGCGAAGATCGATTCCGACGGAACGAACAGGAACGCCGTGTCCTGGGTTTCGCCGGGGATCAGGTATTTTTCCGAGATGTCGCGCAGATGCACCTCGATGTCCCGGCGGAAGCGCTGCTGCGCCGAAAGCGCGGCCTGTTCGCCGGACCCCGCCGCTTCCGCCTCGCGCATGGCGTTCCAGGCTTCGAGCGGGAACTTGGCGTCGATGACAAGGTCAGGCGCGCCATTGGGCATGGCGATGGTGCAATCGGGCCGCATTCCGTTTGAGAGCGTCGGCTGAAAGCTGAAGGCGCCGAAGGGCAGCCCGTCGCGGATGATGGTCTCCATGCGCGACTGGCCGAAGGCGCCGCGGGTCTGCTTGTTGGACAGGATCGCCTGCAGCCCGACCACGTCGCGCGCGAGCGACTGGATATTGGCCTGCGCCGTATCGATGACCGCGAGCCGCTCCTGCAGTTTGGCGAGGTTTTCATGCGTGCTGCGGGTCTGGTCGGTGAGCGTCGAGCCGATGCGCTGGGTCATGCCGTCGATGCGCTGGCCGATCGACTGGTTGAGCTCGGCCTGGCGCGCGCCGAACAGCTCCGTCATCGCCCCCATGCGGCCCTGCATCTCCGCCTGCGCCTTGAGGATCTCCGCCAGCCGCGCCTCCGCCTGTGCTGCGCGTGCGGCAGCGTCGGCTTCCGCCCGGGCCCGGGCCGAGGCCCCGCGCATCAGTGTCGCAGCCAGCCAGATCGCCAGCAGGACAAGGCCCGCCAGCACGGCCAGCAGCGTCTGGCCAAGCGTCACCGCATGGCCATTGAGCTCGAAAAGCGGGATCGAAAACAGCGTGGCGTCGGTCTCCATGATCGAGCCCTAGCTGATTCTGTGCCCGATGTCAGATCAAAACGGGAACAACTCGCCGCGTTTGCCCGGGCGAAACCGCTGCTGGCCGATTGACGACGGCCTTTTCAGTGATTATTTCAAGCCCATGAGCATCAAGCCGATCATCTATCTGCCCGATCCGATCCTGCGCCAGCAAAGCCAGCCGGTGGAGCGCGTCGACAAAGAGCTCGAACGCTTCATCGAGGACATGATCGAGACCATGTATGACGCACCCGGCATCGGCCTTGCGGCGATCCAGGTCGGCGTGCCGCGGCGGCTCTTGGTGATCGACGTCGCCGGCAAGGACGAGCCGCGCAATCCGCAGGTTTTCATCAATCCCGAGCTGGTCGCCACCGGCGACGCGATGAGCGTCTATGAGGAAGGCTGCCTGTCGATCCCCGACTATTATGCCGATGTCGAACGGCCCGAGGCGATCACGGTCAGGCATCTCGACCGCGCCGGCAAGGAACGCGTGACCGAAGCGGATGGCCTGCTCGCCACCTGCCTGCAGCACGAGATCGACCATCTGAACGGCGTGCTGTTCATCGACCACATCTCCAAGCTCAAGCGCGACATGGTGATCCGCAAATTCACCAAGCTCGCCAGGCAGCGGGTCACGGCCTGAGGTCAGTTGAGGCTGGGGCGGACATCCTACTTCAAGAGCTGTAGCCAAGATTAGCCAATAATACCGCCGTTAAGTTTACAAGCAAGGCACGGACACATATCAGGAAGACGTTCCTAGCGAGCCAACTTAGCCAAACCGTAGACTTCGATTGCCGCGTTGGGTTTATCCGATCAAGCTTCTTGGCTGAGCCGAGTCTTTTGGTACTGTGGTTTTTCCTGTTTTCGCCTCGACTTTGGATTCCCTTTTGTCACGGTCACGCTCCTTTTGTGGCCTTCAGTCTGGTTTTACCGGTTGGAGAAACTAAAAATCTAAGACATGGGTACATGGGATCTGATATCATTGATATCGATCAACGGAGACTACCATGTCAGACCTGCTCATTCGCGATCTTCCAGAACCTATGCGCGCCGAGATCCGCAAGGCCGCGGCTAGTTCCGGCCGCAGTCTGTCCGAAGAAGCCAAGCACCTGATAAGAAAGGGTCTGACAACTATCGAAGAAGGGCTTGGCCAAGCCCATTCGGCCTGGGACGAAATCCGGGAAGCATTAGGCGAGGCGCAACTCAGCGACGATGAGCATGCGCAGCTTTTGGCCGCGACGGCTGGAACCCGCCGATCAGCGGCCAGGGAGACGCCGGAATTCGAATGATCGTTCTCGACATGAACATAGTCTCCGAAGCAGGTAGGCAGAACCCGGACGCGAGGGTCAAGAATTGGATGCGCATTCAGCCGCTTACCGACCTTTATCTATGCGCGCCGGTGGTGGCGGAGCTTTCCTTCGGCGCCCAGCGGATGCTTCTGAAGACCGGGAGCGACCGTCTTCTCACCGGATTGCGAACCATGGTCGACCGCACATTCAATGGTCGTATTCTGCATTTTGACGGCCCGGCCGCGGAATTGGCCGGCCGCCTGCAGGCTCGGCGCGAAGCGGAAGGGCGGCCAATCGCCATCGGCGATCTGTGGATTGCCGCGATCTGTCTTCACCATGGCGCAACCTTGGCCACGCGCAACACCCGCGATTTCCTCGGGCTTGACCTCAGGCTCGAAAACCCCTTTGAACACGGTCACTGATCAACGCGAAGAAGCTGGACCGGAACATGTCGCTGCGCATCATCTTCATGGGCACGCCCGATTACGCCACGCCGACGCTTGAGGCGCTGCAGGCGGCGGGCCACGAGATCGTCGCCGCCTATTCGCAGCCGCCGCGTCCGGCGGGTCGGCGCGGCCTCGAAGTGCTGCCCTCGCCGGTGCATCTCACTGCCGAGCGTCTGGGCATTCCCGTGTTCACGCCCAAGAGCCTCAGGAGCGAGGACGAGCAGGCGGCGTTCCGGGCGCTGGGCGCCGATGCGGCGGTGGTCGTGGCCTATGGCCTGATCCTGCCCAAGCCGATTCTGGACGCCCCCCGGCTGGGCGCCTGGAATGGTCATGCCTCGCTTCTGCCGCGCTGGCGGGGTGCAGCCCCCATCCAGCGCGCGATCATGGCGGGCGACACCGAGACCGGCGTGATGATCATGAAGATGGACATTGGCCTCGACACCGGCCCGGTGGCGCTCACCGAGAAGACTGCCATCTCCGAGACGGTGACGGCGGGCGAGTTGCATGACCGTCTCTCGGCTCTGACCGCGAAGCTCATGGTCGAGGCCATGGCCCGGCTCGAGCGCGGCGACCTTCCCGTGACCCCGCAATCGGAGGAAGGCGTCACCTATGCGGCCAAGATAGCCAAGGCCGAGACAAGGATCGATTTTCACCGGCCTGCAGCGGAGGTCCGCGATCATGTCCGGGGTCTCGCGCCGTTGCCGGGCGCCTGGTTCGAGCTCGAGAGCCATGGCCGGCCCGAGCGGGTCAAGCTGCTGGCGGCCGGGGTGGAGGCCGCTCCGTCCGTCGCTCCCCCCGGGACGGTGCTCGACGACCGGCTGCTGATTGCCTGCGGCGAGAACGCGGTGCGGCTTCTCGCCCTGCAGAAGGCCGGCGGCAAGCCGCTTCCGGCTGAGGAGTTCCTGCGCGGCACCCAGGTTGCGCCCGGCTCGGTGATCGGCTGATGCCGCGCTACCGGCTCGACATCGAATATGACGGCTCGGGCTATGCCGGTTGGCAGCGCCAGGACAAGCATCGCTCTATCCAGCAGACCGTCGAAACCGCGATATTGGGTTTTAGTGGCGAGACCGTCATTGTTCGCGGCGCCGGGCGAACCGATGCCGGCGTCCATGCTCTGGGCCAGGTTGCCCATGTCGATTTCGAGAAGCTCTGGCCGGTCGATACGGTACGTGACGCAATCAACGCCCATTTGCAGATGGCCAGGGAACGGGTGGTGATTCTCGCCGCCAGCCAGGTTGACGAGACCTTCGACGCCCGGTTTTCGGCGCTGAAACGGCATTATGTCTATCGCATCATCTGTCGTCGCGTGCCGCTGGTGCTGGAGAAGAACCGCGCGATGTGGTCGCCCAGGCCGCTTGATGCGGGCGCCATGCACGCGGCGGCGCAGCGTCTGGTCGGCCGGCATGATTTCACCACCTTCCGCTCGGTGCAGTGCCAGGCCAATTCCCCGGTGCGCAGCCTCGAGCGGCTCGATGTGGTGGCGGGCAGCGTCGACGGCCTGATCGAGATCCACGCCAGCGCCCGCAGCTTCCTTCACAACCAGATCCGATCCTTTGCCGGAACGCTCAGGCTGGTGGGCGAGGGCAAGTGGTCTGCCGATGATGTCGAGGCAGCACTCGCCGCCCGCTCGCGCAAGGCCTGCGGTCCGGTGGCGCCCCCCGAAGGGCTCTATTTCCGCGCCGTCGAGTATCCCGAAGCCTGATGCGTCGCCGGCTGCTTCAAGCCGTCCGGACCAACATCCCTGCGCCATCCTGCCCGGCCGGTCCCGTCGACGGGGCGGCCGCGGCGCCGATCGGCCGGACCCCGTTCCCTATCCCAGAATTCACCGGCGGTTTTAATGAAAAAATAACCCAAACGGCGCACAAATCGTCGAGCCAGTCACCACGCTCGCGTGGACCGCATGATGCCGTTCTGGAAGTCTTGTTCCTGATGCATGTCGCGCTCAAACGAAGTCCTTCGAGCGATGCCGCCATGCAGGGATGAAAAGGTCTCAAGCGACCCTTGCGCATCCTGTTGGAAGCGCGTCGCGTTGGCCGGGACATGTCTCTCCATTCAAACCGATTTCGGGACGTCCGATGCCTGTTTCGCGCCCATTGCCCCTGGTGGCCGTATCGCTGAAGACGGCGTCAATCGGCGGTTCCGGCGGGGCCGGCCACCAGACCGGATCCGGCGCATCCAACCAACCAACTGCAGCGTCACACGACGACTGGGAGAACATGTAATGCAAGACCCCACTAAGACCGTGGCCAATTCGGGTTTTCTCGAAATCATCTCGTTCCACCTGGGCAAGCAGGTGTTCTGCGTCAACATCATGTCGGTGCGCGAAATCCGCGGCTGGGCGCCCTCGACGACACTGCCGCATTCGCCCCCGCACGTGCTGGGCGTGATCAACCTGCGCGGCTCGGTCATCCCGGTCATCGACATGGCAATCCGGCTCGGGCTCCAGCCGATCGAGCCGACGGAACGCTCCGCCATCATCGTCACCAACATCGCCGGCAAGCTGGTGGGCCTCCTGGTCGAGAATGTCTCCGACATGATCACCGTCAACACGTCCGAGCTGCAGCCGGCGCCCGACGTGCTGCCGGCCGCCGAGCGCGCCCTCACCAAGGCGATCATCCCGCACGACAAGCAGATGATCTGCTATCTCGATCTCGACGCGCTGTTCTCGACGCCCGAGGACATCGCGGCCTGATCGGCCCGGGATAGCCCCTCCCACGGATGATCTGCGATCAGGCGATCCCGCCTGATCGCGCGGCTCACGCGCCGCCGAGCGCGGTGAAGGCCAGTTCGGAGATGGTGATCCCCGTCACCACCATCACTATGGTGATGAAGACCGGGAGCATCATGTCGCCGCCTAGGCAGACGCGGATCACCCGGTAATAGAGCCAGATGACCATCAGGTAGACGAACACCGAAAGATAGGCATTGGCGGTCTCGGACACGGGCGCCAGATATCTGAGCGCTGCGGGAAAGAACCCGATATAGGCCGCCAGCAGGCCGAACCAGTTGTTGACCACCACCAGCTGAGCGAACTTGCCCGACAGCCCGAACAGCTGCGTGGCGGCAAGGAGCAGCACCGCCGGCGCGACCCAGGCGGCCACGTCGAAGCTGGTCGAGACGAAGAAGAACCGGAAGGTCTCCCCCGCCGTTTCGGGCCTCGTGTCGGGCAGCGCCCGCCACATGCCGGTCCACAGGAAGCACTGCACCGGCCAGGCCCAGGCAAAGACGCCGAAGGAGCGCCAGAATCCGTCGGGCGAGGCATCGATCAGCCGCAGTCCTTCCGGCCGCTTCAGGATCAGATAGAACAGTCCCGCCAGCGATCGCCCGGCTTCCTGCTTCGAAGGGACGAGGGTGCCCGCCAAGATCAGCCCGCCCCTGCGGCGGAAGACCGCTGGTCGAACCAGCGCTCCAGAAACAGCTCGTAGATCCCGGTGAGACTTTCGAGATCGGTCAGCGCCACCCGCTCGTCGACCATGTGCATGGTCTGTCCCACCAGGCCGAACTCGACCACCGGGCAGTAATCCTTGATGAAGCGGGCGTCCGAGGTGCCGCCGGTGGTTGACAGCGCCGGCGTCCGCCCCGTGGCCTCGCGGACAGCAGCCGACAGCGCCTCGATCAGCGCCTCGTCGCGGGTGAGGAACGACGGCGAGGACCTCGGGTCGAAGGCGACCTCATAGCGAACCGGCTCGCGTCCCGGACGCAGCCTTGTCTGCCGGGCGGCCCGCTCCAGCCTGGCGCGGAGTTCGTCGCCAAGGCTCTGGGCGGTCCAGATGTCGTTGAAGCGGATGTTGAACCTGGCCGTGGTCCGCGCCGGGATCACGTTGGTGGCCAGGTTACCGGTGTCGATGCTGGTGAACTCGAGATTGGTCGGCGGAAACCGGGCATTGCCCGCATCGAGCGGCGGATCGAGCAGGCCGTCCATCAGCGTCACCAGGCCGCGCAGCGGATTGTCGGCCAGATGCGGATAGGCGGCATGGCCCTGCACGCCCTCGACCGTCAGCGTGCCCGACAGCGAGCCGCGCCGGCCGATCTTGATCATGTCGCCCATCGCATCCGGGTTGGTGGGCTCCCCCACCACCGCGGCGTCCCAGCGTTCGCCCTTGCCTGCCGCATAGGCCAGCAGCTTCTCGGTCCCGTTGATGGACGGGCCTTCCTCGTCGCCGGTGATCAGCAGCGACACCGAGCCGCCCGGCGCGCCGCGCCGCGCGATCAGCCGCGCCAGGGCCGAGACGAAGCAGGCGATCCCGCCCTTCATGTCGACCGCGCCGCGCCCATACATGAAGCCATCGGCGATGTCGGCGGCGAACGGGTCGCGGCTCCAGGCCTTCGCGTCGCCCACGGGCACCACGTCGGTATGGCCGGCAAACATCAGATGCGGGCCGTTCGCTCCCAGCCGCGCATAGAGATTGTCCACATCCGCGGTGCCGGGCTCGGAGAATGTCACGAAGTCGTTGCAAAAGCCGAGCTCGCCCAGCATCCGCCCAAGGGTTGCCAGCGCGCCGCCGTCCTCGGGCGTGACCGAGGGGCAGCGGATCAGGGCGGCAAGGGTCTGGGCGGGATCGGTCAGGGTCATGCTTCGTGATTAGACGATTGGCCCGGGACTGTCGACTGTGCGGGACGTTGAAAAACCGGGCTCAGTAACCCGGCTGGTCCGGCGCCGGGCCGTGCCGGTTGGGGCCCTTGACCGACGGCCAGATCATCATGATCAGCAGCATGAAGGTCGACGCCGCCGGGATCACCAGCACGCCCACCAGGATACCGGGCAGGCCGGCGTCATGCAGGCGCTTGATGCTCATTACCGCGATCGACCAGGCGGCGGGCAGAAAGGCCAGGACAAAGCCGAGACCGGCCAGGGTCAGGGCCGTGCTGCCGGGATCGGCGCGCGCCGCGGCCGCCATCGGGATGGCGAGCACAAGGACCCAGAACAGCATCGCCAGCGCATAGATCCTGCGCGACAGCCGGCCTGACACCCCGAACAGAAGCCAGCGCATGCCGGAACCGGGTCGCTGCGCCATGGCGCGATCAATCCCTCAGGAGCTCGTTGATTCCGGTTTTCGACCGGGTCTGCGCGTCCACCGTCTTGACGATCACCGCGCAATAGAGATTGGGCGCCGCAGCCCCGTTGCCCATGGTGCCGGAAGTCGGCATCGAGCCGGCCACCACGACCGAGTAGGGCGGCACTTCGCCATAGCTGATCTCGCCGGTCATGCGGTTGACGATGCGGGTCGACTTGCCGATGTAGACGCCCATGCCGAGCACCGAGCCCTCGCGGATGATGCAGCCTTCCACCACTTCCGAGCGCGCGCCGATGAAGCAGTTGTCCTCGATGATGGTCGGGCCCGCCTGCAGCGGCTCGAGCACGCCGCCGATGCCGACGCCGCCCGACAGGTGCACATGCTTGCCGATCTGCGCGCAGGAGCCGACGGTGGCCCAGCCATCGACCATCGAGCCTTCGTCGACATAGGCTCCGAGATTGACGAAGGACGGCATCAGCACGACATTGCGGCCGATGAAGGCGCCGCGCCGCACGATCGAGCCGGGGACGGCGCGGAAGCCGGAGCGCTCGAATTCATTGGCGGTCCAGCCCTCGAACTTCGACGGCACCTTGTCCCACCAGACAGCATCGCCGGGACCGCCCTTGATGATCTCCATCGGATTGAGCCGGAACGACAGAAGCACGGCCTTCTTGAGCCACTGGTTGACCGTCCAGGCGCCATCCTCGCCGCGCTCGGCCACCCGGGCCTCGCCCCGGTCGAGCAGGTTGAGCGCCGTTTCCACTGCGTCACGCACGGCTCCGATGGTCGACGTCGAAATCGTGTCACGGGCGTCGAAGGCGGTTTCGATCGTGCTGGCGAGGGCTGCCAAGTCATGCTTCATCGTGGTTATTCCTTAAGGTTCAGCCTCTAGTCTGGCGGACATGGGCGTCGGGGACCGGCCTGCCAGCGTCGTTGCACTTCTCCTAAGCGAGGTGGGGCGCGGGGTCAATTCCGGTGCGGCCGTTGACGCCAGAACGGGACATTGACCATGAACGCCAAACGAACCAACCATGTCTGGGATCCGCTTGCCGACAGCAAGCAGGACAAGCTGCGCGCCGACCGCCAGCCCAGGACGCCGCAGAGCACGTCTCCTTCCTACAGGCTCGCCTATGCGGACCAGGAATTCCTGTGGCGCGAGGAACTGCGCCCGGTGCGGCTGCAGCTCGAGCTGCTCAAGCCGGAACTGGTCCTCGCCGAGGCCGGTATCCGCTCGACGGTCGTGATGTTCGGCGGCGCCCGGATCCCCGAGCCGGGCAAGGAGCCCTGGGCGGCCAAGAACGAGACCCAGGCCCGGAACCTGACCGCCGCGGCGAAATATTACGAGGAGGCCCGCGCCTTCGCGCGGCTGTGCTCGCTCCATTCCCTGTCGACGGGCGGCGCGGAATTCGTCGTCGTCACCGGCGGCGGGCCGGGGGTGATGGAGGCGGGCAATCGCGGCGCCCACGATGTCGGCGCGGCCTCCATCGGCCTCAACGTGGTGCTGCCGCATGAACAGGCGCCCAATGAATATGTCACCCCCGAACTCAGCCTCAACTTCCACTATTTCGCCATCCGCAAGATGCATATCCTGATGCGCGCCCGGGCGATCACCATCTTTCCCGGCGGCTTCGGCACCATGGACGAGCTGTTCGAATCGCTCACCCTGATCCAGACCGGCCGCATGGAGCCCCTGCCGCTGATCCTGTTCGGATCGGAGTTCTGGAACTCCATCGTGAATTTTCAGGCGCTTGCCGATTTCGGCACGATTTCACCGGGCGATCTCGACCTCATCCGCTTCGTCGATACGGCTGAGGAGGCCTGGTCGATCATTGCCGATCGTTACGCGATCACGTCCACGGCATGAAAAAACCAGGCCGGTACTGTTCCGGCCTGGCTCGGCATCATCGGTGATCCGGAGGGATCAGTTGTTGTCGGCGCGCTCGCGGTAGAAGTCGGTGATGTCGATCTTGCCGTCGCCGTTGCGGTCGAAGCGCTCGAACATCTTGGCGTCGAGCGCGGTGAACTCCTCAAGGCTGACTTCACCGTTCTTGTCGGCGTCCATCCGTTCCAGCTGCATTCCGCCGCGATCGTTGCCCCGGCCTTCGCCGCGGCCCATGCCGTCGCGCTTGCCGTGATGCTTGCCGTCGTGCTTGCCGGCCATCCGGCCGTCACGACCGCCGGACATGCCCTTCATCTCCTCCATCCGGGCTTCGCGATTGGCGCGGCGCTCCTCGCGGTTGGTTTCGCGCATCTCCTTGCGCATGTCGCCGAAGACCTTGAGCTCATCCTTGCTCAGCGACCCCGACTTGTCAGTGTCGATGGTTTCGAACATGGACAGGCGATGCGCCGAGATGTCTTCGAGCGTGACAACGCCGTCGCGGTCGGCGTCAAACCGCTCCATCATGCGTTCGACGCGCGGTCCGCCATGGCCTTTGCCCTGTGCGGCCATTGCCGGGACTGCAACGGAAGCAACCAGTGCGGCTGCGAGTGCGACGAGGAGTGTCTTCTTCATGGGTAAGGTCCTTTGGGTCAAGTGGTGTCTTGCTTCCACCCCAATGTGGCCGCTCCCTTGGCCTTTCACCACTTAAAGCCCTGTAATGTGGATTACATCTTGGAAAGGTTCGGTGCAGGCTTGAGCCGTGACGCCGCGCTCACGCCGCCACGGCGGCAAGGAAGGCCGCCAGGTCGTCCGTCACGTGATCGATGTGCGCGCCGTCCTTTCCCTCGTGCTCCCAGACCTCGTCGAGCACCGCGTCGAGATTGTTGGGCACGATCAGCACCGTCCGCATCCCCAGCGCATGCGGCGCCACAAGGTTGCGCGGCAGGTCCTCGAACATCGCCGCCCTGTCCTTGTGGACGCCGTGCCGGGCCAGGAACCGGTCATAGGTTGCCGGTGCCGGCTTGGGGTTGAGGTCGGCGGCGATGATGTCGAAGATGTCGTCGAAATGATCGAGGATTCCGAGGGCCCGCGCCGTCCGTTCCGCATGCGGCGTATCGCCATTGGTGAAAATGAACTTGCGGCCCGGCAGCGCCTTGATCGCGTCCGCCAGAGCCGGATCGGGCTTCACCCAGGAATAGTCGATGTCGTGCACCTTTTCGAGGAAGTCGTTCGCATCGATGCCGTGATGCAGCATCAGGCCCTGCAGCGTGGTGCCGTGCTCGCGGTAATATTTCTTCTGCAGGCCGCGCGCCGCCTCGTGATCGAGGTTCAGGAGCTCCCGGACATAGGCCGTCATCTTCTTGTCGATCTGCGAGAACAGGTCCGTGTGGCGCGGATAGAGCGTGTTGTCGAGATCGAACACCCATTCCGTCACATGGGCGAAGTCGGCGGGATCGGGCAAAGCCGATTTCTGGGTCATGCAAGCCTCGGGTGAACTGTGGAAACACTCTCAAGATGTTGGCAGAACCATCGGCGGTCAAGAGTTAACGGAAGGTTCATCATCCATATATTAGGCTCTCAAGATATATGGCGCCACGGAGGTGTGGCCGGATAGCGGGAGGGCCTTGCCATGCAGCAGAAAGGTGCAGCGTCGACGTTCTCCAAAGCCATGATGCACAAGATGCTGACTGTGACGTCTGTGTCGGTGGTGCTGTCGCTGATGATAACCGCCACCTTCATCTATTTGGCCGACGCCATGGAGATCATGGCGCTGGGTCTGTGGATCGCGCTGACCTGCGCGATTCTGGTCTCGCCGGTCGTGACCTATGCCTTCCAGTTGCAGACCCTTGAGCTGGAGTCAGCCCATGGACAGCTCTCCGAACTTCACTCCAGGCTGCATGAGGCCTATGGCGAGATGGAGCACAGGGCAAACCATGACGGCATGACCGGCCTCGCCAACCGGGCGGCGTTTGTGTTCCACCTCTCGGCCTTGCTGGAGCAATCCGCACAGGCCTATCTCCTCGTGCTCGATGCGGACAGGTTCAAGCAGATCAACGATGTTCACGGCCATGACGCGGGAGACCGAGTGCTCAAGACACTGGCGGCGGCCATTTCGCACTCGATCAGGAAGGATGACCTTGGCGCCAGAATCGGCGGCGAGGAGTTCGCGGTCGTCTTGCGCAACGCCACCCGGCAGGAGGCCATGTTGGTGGCGCAGCGCATCCGGACAAGCGTCGCAAGAACGCCGACACTGACGGCCGAGGGCGTGGAGATCAATGTCACCGTCAGCATCGGCCTGACTTCGCTCCAGGCCGGCTGGGGGGCGGACGAGGCAATGCGCGCAGCCGATGCCCTCCTCTACAAGGCCAAGAGAAGCGGCCGCAACCGGGTCTGCGTCGACATCCGAGAACGTCGCGCGGCCTGACGTCATGTCATCCGGTCAGCTGTGGAAAAGCGTTGTCGGCTGCATCGGCGAACGTGGCGTTTGCGCGCGCGTGACGCACCGATTCCGGCACTTTCCGGTCGCTATGGGTCAACATGGAACACCGCCGTCAATCTTAAACGGCAGGTTTACCTACTCTGTATACCTGCTGTCAAAACTATCCTGCGATTGAGCGCGCATCACACCGTCAGGACGCGCTCCCCATGCACACGACCGGCAACCAGCCGACCATTTTTCGAATGATGATGAAGAAGATAGCGCTGCTGACCGCGGGATCGATGGGTGTGTCCCTTCTGGTCACCGGTTCGGTCATGTACCTCGTGGACGCGACCGGAGCGATGGGGCTGGCGCTGGCGATCGCAGGCTTCTGTCCGCTTCTGGTCACCCCGCCCGCAACCTTCCTGTTCTACAGGCAGACCCTCGAGCTCGAGGCGGCGCACCGGGCGCTCCACGAAGCGCACAGAAACCTCTTTGCCATCCACGCCGAACTCAAGGCAGCCCACAAGAATCTCGAACACAGGGCAAATCACGACGGCATGACGGGCCTGGCCAACCGCGAGGCCTTTCTGGAGCAGCTCGCCGACCTCATTCAATCGTCCGGCCGGGGCTACCTGCTGATGATCGACGCCGACAGGTTCAAGCAGATCAACGATGTCCACGGCCATGATGCCGGCGACCGCGCCCTGCTGGCGGTCGCCGACGCCATCTCCGGATCCATAAGGAGCGTCGATTTCAGCGCGCGGATCGGCGGCGAGGAATTCGCCATCATCCTGGGCGGCGCAAGCGCCGAGGACGCGCAGCGCATCGCCGAACGTGTCCGGGCCAATGTCGAGAAGATGACCATCACCACGGCGGAGGGCGCCGGGCTGAGCGTGACGGTCAGCATCGGCGGGGCCGCCTTCGGGCCGCAGTCGCGCACCAAGGACATCATGCGGGCGGCCGACGGCCGGCTGTACGAAGCCAAGCGCAAGGGCCGCAACCTGGTCTGCATCGACAGCAAGGTCATCCGCGCCGCCTGAGCCTTGATCGATTGAAGTGGCCTGTGACTTGTCGCGCAGCGCATCGGGCTGCTAGATCCCCCTGTCGCATCGTCCGACTCGCCCTGCTCGTTCGGCAGGCGGGCCATCCTCCGTTTCCCCGTCGACAGGATCGTTCTCGCCAAGATGGAAACCTGGGTCCTCATCACCCTTGCGGCTGCCTTCCTGCAGAACATCCGCTCGGTCCTGCAGAAGCACCTCAAGGGGGTGATGGGTACCACCGGGGCGACCTTCGTGCGCTTCGGCTTCGGCGTGCCCTTCGCGCTTCTCTTCGTCGCCGTGCTCGCCTATGGCCTTGGCTATCCAATCCCCCGGCCGAACCTCGGATTTGCCGCCTGGGTGACGCTTGCGGGCCTCGCGCAGATCGCCGCCCAGGCCCTGCTGATCCAGATCTTCAGCCATCGCAACTTCACCGTCGGCACCGCCTATTCGCGCACCGAACCGGCCCAGGCGGCGCTGTTCGGCCTGATCTTCCTGGGCGACCGGGTCAGCGGCGGCACGATCCTGGCCATCGCCATCAGCCTGGTCGGCGTGGTGCTGATCTCGGTGGCCCGCTCCGCCGCCGGCGCCCCGGCGCTCATGCGCTCGGTGTTCTCCCGCACCGCCGCACTCGGACTGGCTTCGGGCACCATTTTCGGCATCGCCGCCGTGGCCTACCGCGCGGCCTCCCTGTCGCTTGAAGGGCCCAACTTCATGATGCAGGCCGCCGTCACCCTGCTGGCGGCGATCATCCTGCAGACCATCGTCATGCTTGTCTGGATGGCGCTCAGGGCGCCCGAGGAACTCGGCCGGATCCGCGCCGCCTGGAAGATCTCCCTGCTGGTCGGCCTCGTCGGCGCCACCGCATCCTTTGGCTGGTTCATGGCCATGACGCTTCAGACCGCCGCGGCGGTCAAGGCGCTCGCGCAGGTGGAAATGATTTTCACCTTTGCCTCGTCGGTGCTAATCTTCCGCGAACACGTCAACAGGCTTGAAATATTCGGCTGCATTCTCATTGTGGCCGGCATTCTGGTGCTTCTGCTCGTGTGACCGGCAGAACGGCCATGGCGAAGCCTTTGGGCAAAGCCTCCTTGTGACCTGAATGGAAGCCCTATGCCCGCATGGCCAATGCCAAAAGCCCCGCCGTCCTTCCTGACGCCCCGGAATCCGGTCCGGGCGGGTTTGCTCCTGGTCGTCACCTTGCTCGCGGGATGCGCGAGCCCGCCCAAAGGCGTGCTGACTCCGGTTGCCCAGTCCGCGCCGGATGCGACCGAGGTTTCGATCCTGGTCGCCACCACGCGCGCCCCGTCCGACAATCCGGGCCTGCTCTATTCCGGCGAGCGCGGCAGCGCGGTCGATTTCAACGAGCTGGTGATCTCGATCCCGCCGGATGCTGGCCGCAAGATCGGCGAGGTGCAGTGGCCGAAGAGACTGCCGGCCGACCCGTCGCGCGAATTCGCCACGCTGTCGGCCAGCCAGTTCACCACGCTCGATCAGGTCAAGGCCTGGTACACGCGCAATCCGTCCGCGTCGGGTCGGCTCCTGATCTTCGTGCACGGTTTCAACACCCGCTATGAAAGCGCGGTCTACCGCTTTGCCCAGATCGCCCATGATTCCAAAACCGACGCCACGCCGGTGATGTTCACCTGGCCCTCGCGCGGCTCCGTGTTCGATTACGGCTACGACAAGGAAAGCACCAATTATTCCCGCTCGGCGCTGGAGGCGCTGCTGGCCGGCGCAGCCGCCTCGCCGGATATCAAGGACATCACCATCCTGGCCCATTCCATGGGCACCTGGCTGACCATGGAATCGCTCAGGCAGATGGCGATCCGCAATGACGGCGTTCCTGCAAAGATCACCAACGTGATCCTCGCGTCGCCCGATCTCGACGTCGATGTCTTCCGCCAGCAGTTGGCCGACATGGGGCCGGACCGTCCCGATTTCACGGTGTTCGTCTCCCGGGATGACCGGGCGTTGACGTTGTCGCGGCGGATCTCGGGCAATGTCGACCGCTTGGGCCAGATCGACATCAGCAATCCGGTCTATCGCGAGGAGTTCGAGCTTGGCGGCATCACCATTCTCGATCTTTCCGCCCTGCAGGTCGGCGACCGTCTCAACCATTCGAAATTCGCCGAGAGTCCGGAAGTCGTCAAGCTGCTGGGCCAGCGGCTGATCGACGGGCAGGCCGTCACCGACCAGGATTTGGGCCTCGGCGCCGAACTGGGCGCCACCGCAATGTCGGTGTCCAACACCGTGGGCTCGGCCGCGGGCATGGCCATCTCGGCCCCGATCGCCATTCTCGATCCCAAGGCCCGCGACACGTTCGACGCCCAGTCCAAGCGCTTCGGCCAGGGCCTGGGCGACACCGTCCTGGGCGTGACCACGGGTCTGACCGGAGGCTCGCTCAGCCCGCGCAGCTGCGAGCCTGGGCAGGACAGCTGCCGGTAGAGCCGTCGGATCATATCCGCCGGTTGCCCGGACCATCTCCGCAGCATCCGATTGAGCCCCAGCGTCGATGCGATTATCCTGCGCGAGGCAAACCGTGGAGCCAGAGGAGAGGCGCAGTGTCCGAGCAGTGTTCGCAACACCCCGTGCTGTCGCCGTCAGAGCGCATGGTGCTGTGGCTCGACACGCCGATCGGCCCGATGCGGGCGGTGGCCGACGCGACGTATCTCACCGCGCTGGAGTTCCACGACGAGCGCCCGGGCACAGGGCCGATCGATGCCGCGGGCCTGAGCGCCCCGCTTGTCCAGATCGCGGCCGAGCTCGAGGCCTATTTTGCCGGCAAAAGCGCCGAGTTCCGAACGCCGTTGAGGATCGAAGGCAACGATCTCGAGCGCAAGGTCTGGGCCCGGCTGATGCAGGTGCCGCTCGGTGAGACCTGTTCCTATGGCGATATAGCCCGCGACACCGGCGCCATCGAGGCAGTCCGCGTCGTCGCCCGATATTGTGGCACCAATCGCCTGCCGGTGGTGATACCCTGCCACCGCTGCATCGGCTCGGACGGATCGCTCACCGGCTTTGGCGGCGGGCTGTGGCGCAAGAAATGGTTGCTCAGGCACGAAGGCCGGATGCGGCCCGTGGGATTGTTTGCGGAGGAAAGACCTTGACCCAGAACGAAAAAGCAAAGGTGTTTGCGAGCCTGCACAAGAAGGGCGAGCCCGTCATTCTCTACAATGTCTGGGACGCCGGCAGCGCGAGCGCCGTGGCCGCCGCAGGCGCCAGGGCTCTCGCGACCGGCAGCGCTCCCGTCGCTTTCGCCAACGGATTTGCCGATGGCGAAAAGATCCCGATGCCGCGCCTGTTCGAGGTGGCGCGGTCGATCGTGGGCGCCACCGAGCTTCCCGTCAGCATCGATTTCGAGGGCGCCTATGCGACCGATCCGGCGGAGGGCGCGCGCCATGTCGGCCAGCTTCTCGATACCGGCGCCATCGGGCTGAATTTCGAGGACCAGGTGGTGGGGGGGGAGGGCCTGCATCCGGTGGGCGAGCAGGCTGCGAGGATCGCCGCGATCCGGTCGATGGCCCGGGAGCGGGGCGTCGAGTTGTTCATCAACGCCCGCACCGACCTGTTCCTCAAGGAGAAGGACGCCAGCGCCCACGAGGCCCTGTTGCCGGAGGCGATCGCCCGGGCGCGGGCCTATGCGGAGGCCGGCGCCAGCGGCTTCTTCGCGCCGGGACTCGATACCGCAGAGCTGATCGGCAAGCTCTGCGAGGCCTCGCCATTGCCGGTCAACATCATCATGCGACCCGGCGTGCCCGATGCCGCCACGCTCGCCAGCCTCGGCGTGAGCCGCATCAGCCACGGACCCTATCCCTACAGGGCGATGATCGAGCGGCTGACGGAAGCCGCGCGCGCGGCGCTGGGGGCAGCGTCGGCCTGAGAGGTTCGGCGATTTTTTAATCGTTTACGCCCGTGGCGTCGCTTACCGTTGCGATGGGCGGTCGCAGATTACCGCGCCGCGAGACCAAGCGGTGCGCGATGGACAGCGCCGCCGATCGCAGCTATACCCGATAAATGTTCCAAGAGAGCTGCAGCGCTGCCGTGCGTCCCGGTCACGGCAGCTCCTTGCCGGTTCTTGCGCTGCGCAGAAACTCGATCATCGCGCGCACCTTCGCGGGAAGATAACTGCGGCTGGGATAGATCAGCCACGCAGCGGTGTCGAAGGTGGTCGCAGTGACGTCCCAGCCGCCGATGCAGCGGCGCAGTTCCCCATTTTCGAGATCGTCGTCGATCAGCCAGTCTGGCAACAGCGCCGGGCCAAGGCCGGCGAGTGCGGCGTCACGAATGGCGCCCGCGGGGGAAAGCACGAGGTCACCGTCTACTGCCAGTTCCGTCACCATGCCCGCGGCGTCGCGGAAGCTCCAGCGGGAGCGGTAGTCCCGGTAGGGGAACAGTATAGCGCGATGCTGCGCCAAGTCTTCGGGGTAAGCCAGCGGGGGGGCTCCTTTCAGGTAGCCCGGCGAGGCGACGATGCGGTAGCGCGTGTCCATGAGTTTGCTGACAATGTAGTCCCCCTCGACCGCTGGTGCGAGGCGGACAGCAAGGTCGATGCGCTCGGCCACCAGATCGATATTGCTGTCCGAAAACAGCCCTTCGACCGCGACTTCTGGATAGGCGCTGCGAAAGGCGGCCAGACGGGGCACGATGAACCTTTGCCCGAATGTGGCGGACGCCGAGATGCGTAGCAGTCCCCGCGGTTCGGATTGCAATGCCCGGCACTCGTCGGCGGCGCGATCAAGTTCCTCGCTCAGCGGCGCAACTCGCGCCAGGTAGAGGGAGCCGGCCTCGGTCACTTCCATCCGCCGCGTGGTGCGAGCGAAGAGGCGGAAGCCGAGTTCGGCCTCTATCCCTGCCACCAGCCGTCCGATGGAGGAGGGATCGACGTCGCGCTGGCGGGCGACGGCTGCGAAGCTGCCGTGTCTGGCGATATCCTGGATCAGGGTCAGATCGGTCAGGTTCATTCCTGCAAAATACGCATGAGTATGCGGAATGTCATGCCATTTATCGGAGTAAGTTGCCGGAATATTCCTGTCTCAGGTTCAACACTGTCGACAGGAGACACCAATGACGAAATTTCCCCTTCACACGACCGACACCGCCCCCCAAGGCTCCAGGGCCGCGCTGGAAGCGGTCACCCGTACCTGGGGCTTCACGCCCAGGATGCATGCGACCCTGGCAGAGAGCCCGAGCGCACTGATCGGTTACGAGACCCTGTGGGGTCACATTGCCTCATCGACGCTGACGCCGGTGGAGCAGCAGGTGGCCTACCAGGCGGTCAACGTCCTGCACGGCTGCGGATATTGCACCATGGGTCACACTTTCCTGTCGCGGCAAGCAGGGATGGACGAGGCAACGGTCGCCCGCCTGCGCGCGGGTCAGCTGCCGGAAGACGGCAAGCTCGCCGCGCTCTGGTCCTTCACCCGGGCCGTGGCAGAGGCGCGGGGCGAGGCGGCGGAGGCGGTGCCGGCCTTTCTCGGGGCAGGCTTCACCAAGGCCAACGTGCTTGACGTGGTGGCAATCATCGCCGCCAAGGTCATTGCCAATTACAGCGCTGCGCTGGCCGCCATCCCGGTCGAGGATTTCATGTCCGATCCGGCGTTGGCCTGGACGCCAACGATGGCTGCCGCCGCTGAATGACGTGTCCGGCCGGGGCGGCGGGGCCCCGGCCATCCACCGGAGAGCAGACAATGGATTTCAAAGACAAGGTGATCGTCGTCACCGGTGCGAGCCGCGGGATCGGCGAAGCCGCCGCAAGGTATCTTGCTCCTCTCGGGGCTCACGTCTTCCTTGCAGCCAGGAGTGCGGCGCGGATCGCGGAAATTGCCGGAGAGCTCAACACACGGGGCGGATCGGCCCGTGCGGTAGCCTGTGATGTTTCTGACCCCGCCCAGGTCGAGGCGTTGATTGCGACGGCAACGGAAAAGATCGGACGGCTCGACCTGCTGGTCAATAATGCGGGTCTGATCGACCCGATCGCCCGGCTTGCCGACAGCGATCCGAGCGCCTGGGGTCGGGTCGTCGACGTCAACTTCAAGGGGGTCTATCATGGCATGCGCTTCGCAATTCCGGTCATGGCGGGTCGAGGCGGGGGTACGATCGTCAACATTTCGTCGGGCGCGGCGACCTCGGCGTTGGAGGGCTGGAGTCACTACTGCGCGACCAAGGCCGCCGTCTTGTCGCTGACCCGCGTGGCGGACCGGGAATACCGGAGCCAGGGGGTGCGCGTGATTGGCCTCAGCCCAGGAACGGTGGCGACGCGGATGCAGGAAAAGATCAGGGATTCAGGCATCAACCCGGTCAGCCGGCTCGACTGGTCGGCGCATATCCCGGCGGAGTGGGTGGCGAAAGCCATCGCTTGGCTGGCGACCGAGGCTGCCGATCCGCACCTTGGAACCGATTTTTCCCTGAAGACCGAGGAGGGACGCCGGGCGGTCGGGTTGCCGGAGATCTAGTGCATGTCGCGCAAAAGTGCGAAGCGGTTTTGCGATAACGACATACACAATCAAGAAGTTAAAGCGCGTCGCCCGGATCCGGATAATCGCGACGCGCTTTAGGTGAGGCGTCATTGGCGGCGGACCTATCCCGGCAGGCGTCGCGGTAGCAGGGATGCGCAGGCGGGGTGCCTCACGGTCCGGCTGTGCAACATAGGATAGATCAACCTTGCGGCCGCACGGTCCTGTCAGGGCAGCCGGCTTACGGAACCAGCAGGGTGCCCGCGCCATGGGCGGTGAACAGCTCGAGCAGCACCGCGTGCGGCGTCTTGCCGTTGAGGATGACGACGCCCTTGACGCCGCGTTCGATCGCCTCGATGCAGGTTTCGACCTTCGGGATCATGCCGCCGGAAATCGTGCCGTCTGCCATCAGCGCACGCGCTTCGCTGACCGTCAGCTCGTCGATCAGCTTCTTGTCCTTGTCGAGCACGCCCGGCACGTCGGTCAGGAACAGAAGACGTGAGGCCTCGCAAGCGCCTGCGATGGCCCCGGCGAAGGTGTCGGCGTTGATGTTGTAGGTATGGCCGTCGCGGCCCGGGGCCACCGGCGCCAGCACCGGGATCATCTCGGACTTGGCCAGGAGGTCGAGCAGCGTCCGGTCGACTTCCACCGGCTCGCCGACAAAGCCCAGGTCCAGCACCCGCTCGATGTTGGAATCGGGGTCGATCATCGTCTTGCGCGCCTTTTCGGCATAGACCATGTTGCCGTCCTTGCCGCACAGGCCGATGGCCCACTCGCCCTCGGCGTTGATCAGCGCCACGATCTCCTTGTTGATCGAACCGGCCAGCACCATCTCGACGATCTCGACGGTCTTCTCGTCGGTCACGCGCAGTCCGCCCTCGAATTTCGATTCGATTCCCATCTTGCTGAGCATCGCGCCGATCTGCGGGCCGCCGCCATGCACCACGATCGGGTTGACGCCCGATTGCTTGAGAAGCGCGATGTCCTGGGCGAAGGCCTTGCCCAGGGCCGGGTCGCCCATGGCGTGGCCGCCATATTTGACCACCACGGTCTTGTTCTCGTAGCGCTGCATGTAGGGCAGCGCCTCGGCGAGCAGGCGGGCCTGGGTTGCGGCTTCGCCGCTTGTGATCTCAGACATTGGCGTGGTGTCCCCATGGAGGCAAAAGGTCCGGCGCTGTTTAGCGGCAATCGCAGCGGGCTTCAATGACTCCCTCCGTCCGGGCGCAAACATTCGCCGCGCGCGAGCCGGGACGGGCGCCGACACGCCGGACCGCCGAACTGAACGCAAAGGGTTCCCGCAGCGCCCGAAGCTGCTATGGTTTGCCCGACATTGCGGAGAAGCCCCAGCCCATCATGACTCAGGAAGAATTGTCCGAACTGATCGCGCGCACGGCGCTGGGCGACCGCAAGGCGTTCTCATCGCTCTATGCCGCGACCAGCGCGAAACTTTTTGGCGTCTCCCTGCGTATCCTCAAAGACAGGGCCCAGGCCGAAGACGCTGTCCAGGAGGTTTACGTCCGCATCTGGCGGCGTGCGGGCAGCTTTCGGGTGGGCCAGGCCTCCGCCATGGCCTGGCTCGTGACGATTGCCCGCAACCAGGCGATCGACATGATCCGCGCCCGCCAGCCCGCAACGCTGGAGTATGACGACGCGCCCGAAATGGCCGATCCGGATCCCGATCCGGAAGCCCGGGCGGCGCTGAGCGGCGAGGCGCGGCGGATCGAGGCCTGCCTCGGGGAATTGGAGACCGGCAAGGCCGCGGCCGTGGTCGACGCCTATGTCGAGGGATTGAGTTACCAGGAGCTGGCCGAGAAATATCGCGTGCCGCTCAACACCATGCGAACCTGGCTGCGCCGCAGCCTTTTGAAACTGAGAGAGTGCCTGAACCGATGAGCCCCGGCCCGCAGATCCCCGACGACATTGCTTTGGCGGGCGAATATGTGCTCGGCGTCTTGCCGCTCGACGCGCGACGCGCCGTGGAACGGCGCATGGCCGAAGACGCCGGGTTCGCAGCCCTGGTCGCCGCCTGGCAGGCCGACCTCGCCCATCTCGACGAAGCCTACCAGCCCGAGACGCCGCCTGAGGGCGTCAAGGCCCGCATCGACGCGCGCCTGTTCGCCGAACCGGCCAAGCCCGCCGGCGGCCTGTGGGGTTCGCTGGTCTTCTGGCGCGGGCTGGCCTTCGCCGCGGTCGCCGTGGCGGCTTCCACCGGATTTTTCCTTGCCGACCTGCGGGGCCCGGGCGGTCCTGCCACGGGCCCTTCGCTGGTGGCGGAACTCGGTGCCCCCGGCAGCTCGGTCGGGCTTGTCGCAGCGCTCGATCCTGCCACCGGCGTCTTCTCCATCACGCCGGCCGCCTTCTCGCCCGATGACGGCAAGTCGCTCGAATTGTGGCTGGTGCCCGGCGAAGGCGCGCCGGTCTCGCTCGGCCTGGTGCCCGAGGACGGCAGCCGGCTCGTGCTCGACCCGGGCCTCGGCGACCGCCTCACCGCCGGCGCGCTGCTCGCCGTCAGCCTCGAGCCCCTCGGCGGATCGCCCACCGGCGGCCCGACCGGCCCGGTGCTGCTGTCGGGCGAACTTGATCATAAATAGGCGGAGAGATCTCAGGGGAAGCCCGGCTCGGGGACCGGCCCCACCCATGGCGGCAAGGTCGGGATTGCCGCGCGTTGCCCGGGGCCGAAGGCAGACCGGAGTAGCTTACGGCTTGTTTTCCAGCGTCTCGACCCGCTTCACAAGGCCGCTCACAGCGTCCTCGATTTTGGAAAGATAGGTCTCGATCGAGGTTTGAATGTTGGCCAGAGAGCCGCCCAGCTCCATCTTGACCATCAGCTCGATATCGTCACGAAGCTCGCTTTGCCGCCGTTCGACCCTTCTGGTCAGTTCGTAGCTGGCAGTAAGGAGACGCATCGTTTCGGCCAGCTCTTTGCGAACCAGACGCATCTCTTCCATGTTGAGTTTGGCCTGTTTGGCCAGAAAATCGAGGCTGACAGAGTCCGTCGTCACGGTCATCAACTCCATTGTATCCCTCCAGAGCCTAGCTCTTTTTCACGCGAAGAACAATTCTCCCGTTTTTGAACTGCCTATCTTCATGACCTGATGGTCAGCGTCATCCGGCTAGCGTTCGGGGTCGGCTGGAAAAATATCCATCACCCCTGAAACTTTCTCCCAACAGCTCCCGTCTTCCTCTTTAACCGCTGCAGAAGACTGCGGCGGGTGATCAAAGGTCCGGATGATCCGGTCCTGCAAGCACACATAAGAGGCTGTCTCATGAAAAACACTCTTCGCGCCTTCGCCGCCACCGCCGTTCTTCTGTCCGGCGCGGGCCTGGCCCATGCCGAGAATCCGATGGTCGGCGGCGCCGCCATGTTCGCCGACAAGACCATCGTCGAGAACGCCGTCAATTCGGCCGATCACACCACGCTCGTCGCCGCCGTCCAGGCCGCAGGCCTGGTCGAGACCCTGTCGGGCGACGGTCCGTTCACGGTGTTCGCACCGACCAACGATGCCTTTGCCGCCCTGCCCGAGGGCACGGTCGAGACCCTGCTCAAGCCCGAGAACAAGGATCAGCTGACCAAGGTTCTGACCTGCCATGTGGTCGCTGCCGACGCGATGTCCGACGCCATCATGAAGATGGTCGACGATGATGGCGGCACGCACCCGGTCGAGACCGTCGGCGGCTGCATGCTCAACGTCACCTATGCGGGCGACAAGATCATGATCGAGGACGAGACCGGCGGCGTGGCCAATGTCACCATCGCCGATGTCGACCAGTCCAATGGCGTCATCCACGTCATCGACAAGGTGCTTCTGCCCAAGTCGTAAGGTCAAAGAGGTCCGGACGCGCCGGGCTCCGTGCCATTTGCATCTGCGGCGCCAACCGGACCGCCTCCCGCCCGGACGCCCCTTGCCGGGCGGGAGGCCTTTCACGGGCATTTGAAAACATGTGCTTGGCCTTTCCGGCCGCGCCGGACTAGCTTTCAATCAGCAAAAGGAGATGCCCCATGACGACAACCACGGATTTCACCCGCCGCGCGCTGCTGACGGCAGGCGTCGCCGGACTGGCGCTGTCGGTGTTTGGCCGCTGGACGCCGGCGGGCGCCTCGGAAGGCACCTTCGAGATCGCGCTGAGCGAAGCGGAATGGCGCGCGAAGCTCACGGAAGAGCAGTACGCGGTGCTGCGCGAGGAGGCCACCGAGCGCGCCTTCACCAGCCCGCTCAACACCGAGAAGCGCAAGGGCATGTACCATTGCGCCGGCTGCGATCTGCCCGCCTATTCCTCCGAGGCCAAATATGACAGCGGCACCGGCTGGCCGAGTTTCTGGACGTCCGAGGACGGCGCCATCGGCACCAAGGAGGACCGGTCGCTGTTTTCCGTCCGCACCGAAGTCCATTGCCGCCGCTGCGGCGGCCATTTCGGCCACATCTTCGACGACGGCCCGGCGCCCACCGGCAAGCGCCATTGCCTCAACGGCCTGGCGCTG
>NZ_JAUXOD010000097.1 GCF_030682515.1 Hoeflea sp.
CAGGTCGAGCTTAATGACTTCGGACGGGCACGAGCCCACCAGAACCAGGAGCTTGATGTCCGGACGGCGGGCAAGCAGCCGCGCGACCACCTTGTCGAGCTCCTCGTTCATGTCGGCCATGCCGGCCAGGTCGCGCTCGTCGATGATGGCGGTGGCGAATCGCGGCTCGGCGAAGATCATCACGCCCGCGGCCGACTGCATCAGATGGGCGCAGGTGCGCGACCCGACGATCAGGAAGAAGGCGTCCTGCATCTTGCGGTGCAGCCACATGATCGAGGTCAGGCCGCAGAACACCTCGTGCTGGCCGCGCTGCTTGAGCACGTCGCGACGCTCGGCTGTTTCGGGCGCGCAGGTCTGGGCCGGCACGGGCGCTGAGTAGACCACGGTCATGCCAGCACCACCGTCGAGGACTGCGCGGCAGGCGCGCCAAGCCGCGCCAAGCGGAACTTGTAGAGGAACTGCGCGGCGTTGATGACGTAGGAGACATAGGCGGCGACCGCGAGCGCGATCAGCTGGCCGTCGGTCAGAAGGCCGCCCCACAGCGCCACCAGATAGGCGGTGTGCAGCGCCAGCACCAGCATCGACACCATGTCTTCCCAGAAGAACGGCCTCGCGAACAGATAGGCGCCGAACACGTCCTTCTCCCAGATCGAGCCGGTGATCATGATGGCGTAGAGCGTCATGGTCTTGACCACGACCGAGACATGGGCGGCCATCAGCCAGGCGCCGGTCATCCACCAGTGGATGATGAGGCCGACCGAAATGGCGAACACCAGGAACTGGATCGGCGCCAGGATTCCCTGCACCAGCGTCCAGACCGAATTGTCGCGGCGGATACGCTCTTCGGCGGTGTAGAGGCCTGCAGGCGTATCGCTGGGCGAAGCATGCGCATTCATCTGGCTCTATCCCTCTCCGCTCGAAACCCTGATGGGAGGAGGTTAGTCACAGAATTTGGAAGTGTCAATTTCAATTGACGTCATATCAGGTTTACAAACGGATTAATTCGTTCCATTCTTATCCCTGCCACGACGGGAGTATCTCCATGAAGGAGAGGTGGCTGGTCAGATCTGGAGGGAGGCCGAATATCGGGTGGCCTGACCTCTTGTGACGAGCCGCCGTTGACAGCCTGCGTGGGAGCCGCGGATCGGAGCGGTCAGAAAGGCATCGGGATCATGGACAGGGATCCGGACAGGCACGATACCAGCGGCTGCTCCATGGGATCGGGCGAATTGCCGCAGTCGAGTTCATTGGACGCGGACCTTCAGGAGGTGATCGAGCGGGTCGTGGTCACGGCCTGCTTCAAGGCGACGCTTCCGGGGGCGGACGGGAACACGCTCGCGGAGGCAAGCCAGGTGCGGGCCCAGGCGCCTCCGACCCTCGAGCCCCCTCCGGTCGTGAGGAAAAACACGTCGCGGCGGGACGGCCCGCGGACGGACGCGATGAGGCAGGCCGAGGCCCACGACAGGACCCAGGCCAGGAACCATAACAAGAGCCCGGACAGGGCCACACAGCCAGGTGAGTCGGCCATGGCCGACCTGCAGCGCTTTATTTCCGTCCTCAACAAGGTCTACGCCAAGGTGCTCACCGACGGCGATTTCGACTTCGTTGGCTTCATGCGCGCTCGCTCTCTCGGGCCCTCCGAGATGCTGGACCTGCTTGAGGCCTGCGCTGTGCGTTTGGGCGAGGAATGGCGCTGCGACAGCCTGGGCTTTGTCCGGGTCGTCGTCGCCACGTCGCGCCTGCAGCGCATTCTGACGACGCTGAGCCAGGAAAACCGCTGCTTCGAGCCGTTTGTCTGTGACCGCTCGATGCTGCTGATCCTGCCGCGCGGCGAGACGCATCTGTTCGCCGTCAGCCTCATGGAAGAGCGGTTTCGTCTGAAGGGCTGGGAAACAAGGATGGTCATTGCCGACCGGTTTCTGGATCTGCCCCATCTGCTCGAAACCAGCGACTTTCAGCTGGTCTGCCTTGCCTGGCTTGACGGCGCACTAAAACATCAGGTTGAAACCGTGCTGCACGCGATTTCCACGTCCGTAATTCGGGAACGGACCTGTGTCATCGCTGGCGGTCCGGCCGCTGAGGAGCATTCTCAATGGCTGGAAGAACGGGGTGTTGAAAAGGTTTGCAGCAATGCCCATATCGCGATAGATACAGCGGAGAGGCTTGGCGCAACTCGCATTTCGGCGCATTCAGCGGCGGGAATAAACGGATCCCTGTTGGAACCGTCGCAAAGTGCCTGATCGAAAAATGGAACAGCAGCCCACCAGGACAGCGCACCGAACGTTTGAAAGAACACTGCAAGCGTTCGAAACCCTTCCTCCTGCCGTATCCCTCACATTGGGATCGCTGGGTGCCGACATCACCTTGCTCGTCGACAGCTCGGGCAGCATCATCGATGTGGCCTATCTGGATCCGGCGCTCGACAAATTCGGCGCGGACGACTGGCCGGGACGCGTCTGGGCCGAAACGGTCACCGGTGAGAGCGTCGACAAGATCCGCAGCCTGATCGACGAATGCGCCAAGACCGGCGCCAGCCGTCCCCACCAGGTCAATCATCCGGGTCCGCGCGGCGCCGATCTGCCCATCGAATATGTGCTCAGGCGGGTTGAAGGCTTTCCCTATCTGGTGGCCTACGGCACCGACCTGCGCCAGTTTGCCGAAGTCCAGCAGCAGCTGATCCAGGTCCAGTTCGAACTCGAGCGCGAATACCGCCGTGTCCGCGAATCCGAGGCGCGCTACCGCGTCATCTATCAGAAGATGGACGGCGCCCTGCTGGTGGTCGATGGCGAGACCCGCCGGATCATCGACGGCAACGCCGCCGCCGGACGGATCATGGGCATCGCCCTCTCCAAGCTGGTGGGCGACACCCTGGTCTCCCAGGTCCAGCGCGACAGCCGCGAACGGCTGATGGAAGCGCTGGCGGAATCGCGCTCGCTCGGCCAGACACGGACGCTCAACGTGATGGCCTCCTCCAATGGCGCCTCCATCGAGCTGCGGATCAGCCCCTACCGGGAAAACGGCAAGATCAACCATCTTGTCTCGATCTCCACGCAGATCGAGGAAGACCACCCCATGCGGGGCCTCACCGCCGACAAATGGGGCTGGACCGAAGCCGTGCCCGAGGCCCAGATCGTGATCGATGCCAAGGGCACCATCTTCTCGGTCAACAGCCGCTTTCTCGACATGATCCATCTGCTGAGCCGCAACCTGGCGATTGGCCGCAATGTCAACAATTGGCTGGGTGCATCGAGCGTCGACATGCAGGTTCTGTCGAGCCGTCTCAGGGACGAGGGCGAGGTGCGCCAGTTCCTCACCGTCGTGCGCGACGACATGGGCGCGAGCCGCCCGGTGCGCCTGTCGGCGACCCGGATCGACACCGGCGGCGACCCGCTCTATTCGGTGATCGTCACCGAACAGGGCGCGCGCGAAATGCCCGCCGCCGCCCAGGCCAACGGGATGCACGGCCCGACCTCGGATTTCTCCGAGCTGATCGGCCGCGTTCCGCTCAAGGAACTGATCCGCGAGTCGGCCGATGTCATCGAGAAGCTCTGCATCGAGGCGGCGCTGACCCAGACCGAGAACAACCGCGCCGCCGCCGCCGATCTCCTGGGCCTGTCGCGGCAGAGCCTCTATCTCAAGCTCAAGCGCTACGGCCTTGAGGACTACAACGGCCGCAACTGATCGACACCGTGCGTCAACGGGTTCGGTCGGAAGGGATCCCGGTCGTCCCGCCAGGTCGCGCAACTTTGGATCGTGCATCCGGTGGTGCGCCAGCTTGGTTTCAGGCCTCCGCACCGGGCGACGGATGCGGCCCGCGCCAAGCTTGTAAAAAAACATTTACACTGTCAATTTGGATTGACTGTCCGTTTCGCCGGTCATAAACTTTTTCCATGACCCTGGCGCACACAGCATCGTCCCGTCCCAAGGTGCCGACCCCCGGCGCCGTGCTTGCCTTGCTCAAGCCGGTGACCTGGTTTCCGCCGATGTGGGCCTTTGCCTGCGGCGCCATCTCCGCGGGCCAGATCACGTCGGATCGCTGGTTCGCCGTGGCGCTCGGCGTGCTGCTCGCCGGGCCGCTGCTGTGCGGCACCAGCCAGGCGGTCAATGACTGGTTCGACCGCCATGTCGACGCCATCAACGAGCCCGACCGGGTGATTCCCTCGGGCCGCATGCCCGGCCGCTGGGGCCTTGGCGTGGCCATCGTCAATTCCGTCCTGTCGATGATCGTCGCGAGCTTCCTCGGGATGACAGTGTTCGTCGCCGCGGCCATCGGCCTGGCGCTCGCCTGGGCCTATTCGGCGCCGCCGTTCCGGCTCAAGCGCAATGGCTGGTGGGGCAACGCCGCCTGCGGCTTCTCCTATGAAAGCCTGCCCTGGATCACCGCCGCGGCGGCGGCACTCGGAACCCTGCCCAACGGCCAGATCTTCGCCGTGGCGCTGCTCTACGGCGCGGGCGCCATCGGCATCATGACGCTCAACGATTTCAAGTCGATGGAGGGCGACACCCAGATGGGCATCGCCTCGCTGCCGGTGCAGATGGGCGCCAGGAACGCGGCCCTGTTCGCGGGCCTGGCGATGATCGTTCCGCAGATCGTGGTGATCGTTCTTTTGGTCACGTGGAGCCATGTCTGGTCCGCGGCGATGATCGGCGCGCTGACACTGGCGCAGGCCATCGCCCTGCCGCGGCTTGTCGCCGACCCGAAGGGCAAGGCCATCTGGTACTCGGCGCTCGGCGTCGGTCTCTATGTCACCGGGATGATGATCACCGCCTTTGCGATCCGTCCATAGGTCGCGCGATGAGGGGAGGGTTCGCATGACACAGGCATCATCGGCCACATCGCCAGCCGCATCCCTGGGCTTGGGCTGGCTGTCGATCGTCCGGCTCGGCCTGGTCCAGGCGTCGCTCGGCTCGATCGTCGTTCTCACAACCTCCACCCTCAACCGCGTGATGGTGGTCGAACTGGCGCTCGCCGCCATGATTCCGGGGCTGCTGGTCGGCCTTCATTATGGCGTGCAGATCTCGCGGCCCCTGTGGGGCCACGGCTCCGACCGGGGCGGCAGCCGCACCCGCTGGATCGTCGGCGGCGTGGCCCTGCTCGGCCTGTCCGGCACCGGCGCGGCGGCGACGACGCTGCTCTTCACCGATCATTTCTGGCTCGCCATCTCGGCCGCGGTGCTGAGTTTCCTGGGCGTCGGCATCGGCATCGGCGCCGCGGGCACTTCGCTGCTCGCATTGCTCGCAAGCCGCACCGCCATGCACCGCAAGCCCGCCGCGGCGACCATCGTCTGGATGATGATGATCGCCGGCATCGTCGTCACCGCCGTCGTGTCGGGCGCCTGGCTCGATCCGTTCACCTTCACCCGGCTGATCGTGGTCACCGCCTGCGCCGGCGCCATCGCCTTCCTGATGACCTGCCTCGCCATCTGGAACGTCGAACGCAACACCGTGCCCGTCGACGGGCCGCCGGCGGCGCAGCGGCTCGGCTTCAAGCAGAGTCTCGCGGCCACCTGGGCCGACCGTGACGCAAGGCTGTTCACCGTCTTCGTCTTCGTTTCGATGCTGGCCTACGCCACCCAGGATCTCATCCTCGAGCCCTTCGGCGGGCTGCTGTTCGGGCTGACGCCGGGCGAGACCACGCAGATCTCGGGCCTCCAGCACAGCGGCATCTTTGTCGGCATGGCTCTGGTCGGCATTCTCGGATCGATGTTTGCCAGGAAGAAGCCGATGATCCTCAAGGGCTTCATCTTCTTCGGCTGTGTCGGCTCGGCGATCGCGCTTGGCGGCCTGTCGGTCTCGGCGATGCTTGCGCCGCTGTGGCCGCTCAAGGCCAACATCTTCCTGCTGGGTGTCGCCAACGGCGCCTTCGCGGTGGCCGCCATCGGCGCCATGATGATGCTGGCCTCGGGCGGCGACGGTGCCTCGGAAGGCATGCGCATGGGTGTCTGGGGCGCGGCGCAGGCGGTCTCCTTCGGCCTCGGCGGCTTTCTCGGCACCGTGGCGATCGACGTCACGCGGGCGCTCACCGGCGACACGCCGCTCTCCTTTGCCGTCGTGTTTGGCCTCGAGGCCCTGTTGTTCCTGATGGCTGCGGCCATCGCCCTTCTCATCAAGACGCCCGCGCGGTCGCGGGCTCCGGACGCCATGCCGTCCGCCTATGCAGTTCCAGCGGAGTAAGGCTCATGCAGACAGAGACCTATGATGTCATTGTGATCGGCGGCGGCCCGGCCGGCGCGCGCGCCGCCGAGCGGCTGGCCTGGAGCGGGAAGAAGACCCTGCTGGTCGACAAGGAAGGCCGCACCAAGCCTTGCGGCGGGGCGATCCCGTCGAACGCCATGGCCCAGTTCGCCATCGCGCCCGAGCAGTTGAAGGCGCGCGTGCGCGGCGCGCGGATGACCGGGCCGAGCGGACTGCAGGTCAAGATGGAGATCGGTGATGTCGGCCATGTCGGCATGGTCGACCGCGACCTGTTCGACCCCTATCTGCGCGCCCGTGCCCGCGAAGCCGGCGCCGACTACCGCGCCGCGAGTTTCTCCTCGCTCGAGCACCGGCCCGACGGCCTGGTCAACGTCTCCCTGGGCAAATCCAGGGACCAGGAAGCCGAAACCGTGGCGGCCCGTGTGGTGATCGGCGCCGACGGCGCCAATTCCGCCGTGCGCCGGACGATTTTCGGGCCGAAGATGCGTCCGCCCTATGTGTTTGCCTATCACGAGATCGTCCGCTCGCCGGCGGCCGGCGACAACAGCGATTTCGACCCGGCCCAGTGCGAGGTCATCTATGACGGCGAGATCTCGCCCGACTTCTACGGCTGGGTGTTTCCCCACGGGCCCTACACCAGCGTCGGCTGCGGCTCGGCCGTCAAGGGTTTCGACCTCAAGGCGGCGACGAAGGAACTGCGCGCCCGCTTCGGCCTGGCCGAGGCCGAGACCATCCGCGAGGAGGGCGCGCCGCTGCCCCTCAAGCCGATGAAGCGCTGGGACGACGGCAGGAACGTGCTGCTGATCGGCGACGCCGCGGGCGTGGTGGCTCCATCCTCCGGCGAAGGCATCTGGTATGCCATGCACACCGGCGATCTCGGCGCGGAAGCTGCGATCAAGGTGCTCGAAACCGGGCAGGCCAAGCATCTGGCGAGCGCCCGCAAGCGGTTCCAGAAAGCCCATGGCCGGGTTTTCATGGTGCTCGGCTTCATGCAGTGGTTCTGGTACCGCAACGACAAGCGGCGCGAGAAATTCGTGACCCTCTGCAAGGACGCCGATGTCCAGCGCCTGACCTGGGAGAGCTATCTCAACAAGAAACTGGTGCGCAAGGATCCGATGGCCCATATCCGCGTCTTCATCAAGGATATGCGCCAGCTGCTCCGCCCGGCCGCGCCTTGATGTGGCCGAACTGGGTGATCGACTATGTCGGTGACGGCCGCATTGCCCTCCTGGCCCTCGGCGTCATCGCGCTCGAAGCGCTGATCATCGTCGTCTTCCTGCGCCACCGCGCCAGTGTCGTCGGGCTGGCTCTGACCATGGCCTCGGGCGCGGGCCTTCTCGGCGCGCTCCATGCGGCGCTTTCGGGCGCGTCCGAAGGCACGGTTGCGGCCTGGCTGGTGGCCTCGCTCGTGGCCCACGCCGCCGACATGCTGACGCGGCTGTTCGGCAAGAGATCCTGACTCAGCCCGGCCGTCGGCCGAGGCGAACCGTCTCCGCCCGCCGCCGTCCGCAAGCCGCCGCCGATCCGCATTTTCCTTGACATACGTCAAATTTGTTTGTCGCTTTTTGTGTAAATTATTGTGGACACAAAAGAGAGGGAAGCCAACATGCGCGTCGTTCTTGTCCACCCGAATTACCACTCCGGCGGCGCCGAGATCGCCGGCAACTGGCCTCCGGCCTGGGTCGCCTATCTCGCAGGCCATTTGAGGGGCGCCGGGTTCGATGACATCCACTTCATCGACGCGATGACCAACAACATTCCCGACGATGAGCTCGCCAGGCGGCTGGCCGAACTCAAGCCCGATATTGTCGGCACCACGGCGATTACGCCCTCGATCTACAAGGCCGAGACCGTGCTCAAGATCGCCTCCGAAGTGGTTCCCGATGCGGTGCGCGTGCTGGGCGGCATCCACGCCACCTTCATGTACAAGCAGGTCCTGTCCGAAGCGCCCTGGATCGACGTGATCGTGCGCGGCGAGGGCGAGGAGATCTTCCGCGACCTGGTGCACGCCGTGGCCGAAGGCAACTGGCCCGAGAAGCGCGCCTCCATCAAGGGGCTCGCCTATCTCGCCGATGACGGCAAGATCGTCGCCACCGCGGCGGCCGCCACGATCAAGGATCTCGACGCCATCGATCCCGACTGGTCGCTGCTCGAATGGAGCAAGTACATCTACGTGCCGCTCGGCGTCCGCGTCGCCATCCCCAACATGGCGCGGGGCTGCCCCTTCACCTGCTCCTTCTGCAGCCAGTGGAAATTCTGGCGCGACTACCGCGTGCGCGATCCGAAGAAGGTGGTCGACGAGATCGAGAACCTCGTCAACAAACACCAGGTCGGCTTCTTCATCCTCGCCGACGAGGAGCCCACCATCAACCGCAAGAAGTTCATCCAGTTCTGCGAGGAACTGATTGCGCGCGGCCTGCCCGACAAGGTCAAGTGGGGCATCAACACCCGCGTCACCGACATCATGCGCGACAAGGAACTGCTGAAGTTCTACCGCAAGGCGGGCCTCGTCCACATCTCGCTCGGCACCGAGGCCGCCGCCCAGCTCAAGCTCGACCGTTTCAACAAGGAGACCAAGGTTTCCGAAAACAAGGAAGCCATCCGCCTGCTGCGCGAAGCCGATATCTTCGTGGAAGCCCAGTTCATCGTCGGCCTCGACAACGAGACCGCCGAGACGCTTGAGGAAACCTACCGCATGGCCTGGGACTGGCAGCCCGATCTCGCCAACTGGGCCATGTACACGCCCTGGCCGTTCACGCCGCTGTTCCAGGAACTGGGCGACAAGGTCGAGATCTTCGACTTCGAGAAGTACAATTTCGTCACCCCCATCATGAAGCCCGAGGCGATGTCCCGTGGCGAGCTTCTCGACCGGGTGATGAACAATTACCGCCGCTTCTACATGCAGAAGGCGCTGTTCCATTACCCCTGGCGCGGCACCGGCTTCCGGCGGCGTTACCTGCTGGGCTGCCTCAAGGCCTTCCTCAAGGCCGGCTTCGAACGCAAGTTCTACGATCTCGGCAAGGCCAACTACTGGGGCCCGCAATCGAAGGACAAGGTCAATTTCAATTTCGACCGCACCCGCAAGATCGCGCCCGCCCAGATGGAGGACTGGAACGCCATCCATGACCGCAAGGTGGCGCTGGAGAAGGCGCGCGCCCGGCTCAGGGATGACGACACCGGCCTGATCATGGCCTGCGGCGGCGGAACAAGGCAGCTCGAGGAGAAGCCCGAGGCGGCTGAATGAGCGGCAGCGGCGGGATCAGCCAGGCGCTGTTGAACGCCGCCCATGCGGGCGCCGCGGGGGAGACCTCCGACCCTCCCGGCGGCGCGCCGTCGGACGGCAATCTGGTCGGCCCCAACGCCATCATCCAGACCCGCGCCGCGCTGGTGGACGCCTATGGCGCCGGGCGCGGCCGCCGAATCTTCCGGGATGCGGGGCTCGAAGCCTGGTTCGACACGCCACCGGACCGGATGGTGCCGGCGGACAGGGTCCATCGCCTCAATTCCCACCTGCTGGCCGTGCTTGACGGCGAAGCCTTCGAGGCGCTGATGCAGGACGCCGGGCGGCGCACCGGCCGCTACATCCTCGAAAACCGCATTCCCGCGCCCGCAAGGACGCTTCTCGGTCTGCTGCCGCCGGGGCTCGCCGCGCGCGCCCTGCTCAAGGCGATCAAGGCCAATTCCTGGACCTTCGCCGGCACCGCCGAGGTCCGCATTACGCCGGGCCATCCGGCGATCATCGAGATCAGCGCCAATCCGCTGCCGATGCCGGGCTGCCCCTGGCATGCTGCGGTGTTCCAGATCCTGTTCGCCGCATTGCTCAAACGGCCGGTGGTCGTGAGCCACCGGCTCGCCGCCGCCGAGACCCGGCTCGACCGGTTCGAGGTGCTCTGGCGGGGCTGATATCTGTCGCCTCCTCGCCGATTAGGCCCATGCGCCGGGCGCACAGTCTCTCCCCTGCCACTGCCGTTTTCTCGCTGCCCATAGTTTGAGCGGGCTGCATTCATGCCGTGCCGTTGCGCGCTCGATGCGCCCTGCCGCGCGCCGGGAGGTCACGCTCGGATCGAAAAAACTGTTCCGCGGATGATGATTTCGTCTAAATAGCAGGTGCCATTCTCACAATGGGCACTATCTTGTGGGATCACGACGGCCCGCGCGGTGCGCCATGCATCCGATTTGAAGCGAAGATCGTAGGTGGTGCGGCTCAGCCCGGACAGCCGGCACAGAAGGAAGGCTTGACCTTGAAACTCTGGAAGCAACTGCTGATCTCGATCGTCCTCGTCGTGGTCGCGTTCCTGGCCTGGTCCGCCCTCTATCCCGGCGCCCATGATGTTCTCGCCCGCAACGGACTGGAACGCCTTTCGTTTTTCGCCTCCTCCGACGCCTCGACCGCCGGCGCTGCGCCCGCCGCGCCGCGCGGCGGCCAGGGCGGACCGCGCGGCGCGCGAGAGCCGCTGGTGGTTGTCGCGCCTGTCGCCGAGGGCCTGGTCAATGACAGGCTCACCGCCATCGGCACCGGTCAGGCCGCCCGGACGGTGTCGGTGAGGACGCTGGTGTCCGGCCAGATTGCCGAGATCCCGGTGCGCGCGGGCAGCAAGGTGGAGCGCGGCGATGTGCTGATGCGTCTCGATTCGGCCGGCGAAGAACTCGCCGTCGAACGCGCCAGGCTCTCGGTTGCCGACGCCAGGGCGCGGGCCGACCGACTGCAGAGCCTGGTGGCCAGCCGGGCCGCCTCAAGCGTGGAGGCCGATCAGGCGCAGAATGCGCTCGACGCAGCCCAGGTGGCGCTCCGGGAAGCTGAGCTCGAACTCTCCCGCCGTACGGTCACCGCGCCGATCTCCGGGTCGCTCGGCATCCTCGCAGTTGACACCGGCGACTACGTGACCAGCCAGACCGAAATCGCCAGCATCGACGACCGCAGCGACATCCTGATCGAGTTTTTCGTGCCCGAACGCTTCACCTCCGGCATGGAGATCGGCAAGGAGGTCATGGCCTCCGCCGTCTCCCGTCCGGGCGAGATCTTCGAGGGCGAGATCTCTGCCGTCGACAACCGCGTCGACGAGGCAAGCCGCACTTTGCGCGTGCGCGCCCGCATCGACAACGAGGATGACAGCCTGCGCGCGGGCATGTCGTTCGAGGTCTCGGTCACCTTCCCGGGGGAAACCTGGCCTGCCGTCGATCCCCTGGCGATCCAGTGGGATTCCAATGGCGCCTATGTCTGGAAGATTTCCGACGGCCAGGCCGAGCGTGTCAACGTGGCCATCATCCAGCGCAATTCCGATTCCGTTCTCATCAAGGCCGATCTTTCTGTCGGCGACGCGGTGGTCACCGAAGGCGTCCAGAGCGTGCGGCCCGGAGCGACGGTCCGCGTCTTGGGCGGCGAGGAGCGACCCGCCGAGGGCGAACCCACGGCCCAGAGCACCACGCCGGTCAGGCCCAGCCGCGGGAGCGGCGCATGAGCGGCCGCGACGCGGACCCGGTCACCGGCAGGCAGCCTTCCGACGAGACCGAGTCGCCGATCTCGGTCGAAACCGGAGGCGGCACCGCGCTGATGGTACGCCGCCCGGTGCTGGCGGTGGTGATCAGCCTGCTCATCGTCGTCGCCGGCCTTGCCGGCCTCTATGGCGCCGAAATCCGCGAGCTTCCCGATGTCGACCGTCCGGTGATCACCGTGACCACCGATTTCACCGGCGCCGCGCCCGAAACCGTCGACCGTGAACTGACCGCAGTCGTCGAGGGCGCGGTGGCGCGCGTGGCGGGCGTGGCGTCGATGTCGTCGACCTCGACGCTCGGCCGCAGCCGGGTGACGATCGAATTCAGCGGCAGCACCGATCTCAATGTCGCAGCCTCCGACGTGCGCGATGCGTTGGGCCGGGTCACCAACCGGCTGCCGACCGGGTCTGACGATCCGCGCATCGTCAAGGCCGACGCCAATTCCGACGCGGTGATGCGCCTGGCGGTGACATCCGACCGCTACAATGTCCAGGACATGACCATTCTGGTCGAGGATCTTGTCGTCGACCGGCTTGCCGCGGTCGCGGGCGTCGCCGATGTCGCGGTCTATGGCGACCGGGAGAAGATCTTCCGCGTCGATGTCGACCAGTCGCGCCTGGCGGCCTTCGGGCTCACGGTTGCCGATCTGCGCAGTGCCTTGAGCAATGTGGCGCTCGATGTGCCCGCCGGATCGCTGACCGCGCCCACCTCCGACATTGTCGTGCGCGCCACCGCCGACGTGACGACGCCCGAGGGGTTCGAGAACCTCTATATCAATGAGCGCGTCCGCTTCCGCGATGTCGCCAACGTGACGCTCGGCGCCGATCCGGGCGATTCCGCCCTGCGCGCCAATGGCCGCACCGGCATCGGCATCGGCATCATCCGCCAGTCGGCCTCCAACACGCTCGAGATCTCGCAGGGCGTGCGCGCCGCCACCGAGGCGATCCAGAATTCCGTCCTGCCCGAGGGCGTCGACATCAGGGTGACCAGCGACGACGCCATCTTCATCAGCGGCGCCATCGAGGAGGTGCGCTCGACGCTGATCATGGCCGTGCTGATCGTCATCGCCATCATCTTCCTGTTCCTGCGCGACTGGCGCGCCACGCTCATTCCGGCGGTCACCCTGCCGGTGGCGCTGATCGGCGCGTTTGCGGCGATCTGGCTCGCCGGGTTCTCGGTCAACATCCTCACGCTGCTGGCCCTGGTGCTCGCCACCGGCATGGTGGTCGACGACGCCATCGTCGTTCTCGAGAACATCGTCCGCCGCCGCAACCAGGGCATGGGCGTCCGCGCCGCGGCCGTGATCGGCACGCGCGAGGTGTTCTTCGCCGTCATCACCACGACGGCCACGCTCGCCGCCGTCTTCATCCCGATCTCCTTCCTGCCGGGCCAGGCGGGCGGGCTGTTCACCGAGTTCGGCTTCGTCCTGGCCTTCACCGTGATGATCTCGAGCGTCGTGGCGCTGACGCTCTGCCCGATGCTGGCCTCGCGGCTGATCAAGCGGCGCGACATGGACAAGGTCGAGGACAACAAGCGCGGCCTTGTCGCGCTCGGCAACTATTTCGCCGGAAAGTACCAGTCGGTGCTGCACCGCGCGCTCGACGCGCCGCTCGTGGTCATCGTCATTGCGCTGATGGCGGCCGGCGGCGCGCTGGCGCTGCTGCCCACCATCCCGCAGGAACTGACGCCGCCCGAAGACCGGGCGGTGGCGCTGATGCGGATCTCGGCGCCGCAGGGGGTGAGCCTCGATTACACCCGCGCGCGCATGACCGAGATCGAGCGCCTGGTCATGCCGCTGCGCGAGTCCGGCGAGGTCACCAATATCTTCGCCATCGCCGGCTCCGGCGGGTCCGCCAACAGCGGCTTCATGGTGCTCACACTCGCACCCTGGGGCGAACGCGAGCGCTCCCAGGCCGACATCGTCGCCGAATTGAACGCTGCCGTGGCCGGCGTGCCCGGCCTGCAGGCCTTCGCCATCCAGCCCAACAGCCTGGGCATCCGCGGCGCCGGCAATGGTCTGCAGTTCGCCTTTGTCGGCAACAGCTACGATAGACTGGCCGAGGTGGCCGGGGAGATGGTGGACCTGCTCGAACAGGATCCGCGCTTCCGCCAGATCCGCCTCTCCTACGAGACCACCCAGCCGCAGATCTCGGTCCAGATCGACCGCGCCCGCGCCTCCGATTTGGGCGTCAACATCAACGGCCTGGCCGAGGCGCTGCAGGCGCTGCTCGACGGGCGGGAGGTGGCGCAGGTGTTCATCGAGGACCGGTCCTTCCCGGTCAAGCTCTTGTCGACGAACAACCCGATCAACGATCCCACCGATCTCGAATCGATCTATCTCAAGGCTGGCGACGGGCGCATCGTGCCGATGTCGACCATTGCGACGCTGACGGAGAAGGCCGTTGCCCCGGATCTCAGGCGCGAGGGCCAGATGCGCTCGGTCTCGATCACCGCCGGCCTGACGCCGGGCTTCGCGCTGGGCCAGGCCTGGTCGCAGGCCGTCGACATGGCCGAGCCGCTGATGCAGGGCGGGGTCCGCATCGTCCCGCTTGCCGAGGCGGCCTCGCTCGACCAGTCCTCCAACGACCTGCTCATCACCTTCGGCATCGCCATCATCGTCGTGCTCCTGGTGCTGGCCGCGCAGTTCGAAAGCTTCGTCAGCGCCCTCATCATCATCTCGACCGTGCCGCTCGGATTGGCCTGCGCCATCTTCGCCATGGCGATGACCGGCGGATCGCTCAATGTCTACAGCCAGATCGGGCTGGTGCTGCTGGTGGGCGTCATGGCCAAGAACGGCATCCTGATTGTCGAGTTCGCCAACCAGCTGCGCAACCAGGGCATGGACATCCGCAGCGCCATCGAGGAGGCCTCCAACATCAGGCTCAGGCCGGTGATGATGACCATGGTGTCGACCGTGCTGGGCTCGGTGCCGCTGCTCCTGGCCTTCGGCGCCGGAGCCGAGGCACGCATTGCGCTGGGCTGGGTGATCGTCGGCGGGCTGGGCCTGGCAATGATCGCCACGCTGTTCCTGACCCCCGTCGCCTATCTCATGCTCGCCCGCTTCGCCACGCCGTCGGCCGAAGAAGAGCGGCGGCTCGACGCCGAACTGCGTGAGGCGGGCGAAGCCCACCGCAGGGCCGGCCAGCAGGAACTCTCGCCGGGGGAATAGGGTCCGGACAAGCGCTGCTGCCGCTTTTTGGGCAGGGTGCTCAAGGGCTGGTGATCCCGGCCGTTCACCCTTTCCGCAAACCCGCCGTCAGCTTCGTTCCCGTGATCATGACCACCAGCACGATCATCCCCACCGCAAGCCCGAAGATGCCGCTCAGCAGCGCCTCGGTCGCCCAGCCGAGGAAGCCCGGGGCGACGGTGACAAGCTCGCGGACCCGGGCCGACATGTCCCCGACGAAATGGCCGATCTCGGTCAGCCCGAAATTCTCGAGCCCGTGGATGATGATCGATCCGCCGACCCAGAGCATGGCGGCGGTGCCGATGGTGGAGATCATGTCCATGAAGGCAGGCATGCCGCGCACGATCAGGCGGCCCAGGCTGCGGGTCGCGGCGAAATAGCCCTGCGCCATTTTCAGACCGAGATCATCAAGCTTCACCAGCACAGCGACGCTGCCATAGACCAGGATGGTGATGCCGACGGCCACCACGGCCAGAACCAGCGCTTCGTTCCAGATCGAGGACGCCTCGATCGAGGAGAGCGCGATCGTCATGATTTCGGCCGACAGGATAAAATCGGTCTTGATCGCGCCGGCGACGCGCTGCTTCTCGAGATGGGCGTGATCGATCGGGTTTTCGGCGTCGACGGGGATCGGCTCGGGATGAAACGAGTGCCAGATCTTCTCGGCGCCTTCGTAGCACAGATAGGCGCCGCCGATCATCAGGAGCGGCGACAGCATCCACGGCGCGAAGACATTCAAAAGCATCGCGATCGGCAGCAGGATGACGAGCTTGTTGAACAGCGACCCGCGGGCGATCTGCCAGACGATGGGCAGTTCGCGCGCCGCGGGCAGGCCGTGCACATATTTGGGTGTCACCGCCGTGTCGTCGATCAGGATGCCGGCGGTCTTGACGCCCACCTTGGCGGCCTGGGCGGAAATATCGTCGAGCTGCGCCGCCGCCAGCTTGGTCAGCGCGGCGACATCATCCAGGAGGGCCAGCAGTCCGCTCATCGGGTCATCTTCTCATCCATGGGATTGGGAGAGGGCGAATGCCCTGTTCCGGCGAGCGTCAGGACAGCCGGGATCACCGCTCCCCGCAACCACCGCCAACCGCCTCAACTTGCGAAATCGGCAATGGTTCCGCAAGCCCTATCGTGGCGGGACCTTGCAGGGCAGGCCTCCGCTTGCCGTTTCATCAATGTCGCTCGGCCGGATTGCGTGCGCACTGTCCTCGGGCTTGATCCTGGCACAGATCGTCCCGACGTCACTTCTCCTTCAGATGGTCCATGGCCCAGCCGACGGTGAACCCGTGCAGGATCGTCGACATCAGGATGACGAGCGCGATCAGCGACCACAGCGCCTCCTCGTTGGTGAACTCGACATGGCTGCCCGCATAGCACAGATAGTAGATCGAACCGATGCCGCGCACGCCGTAGACAGAGATCACCGCCCTCTCGCGACGGCTGGGCTCGGTCCCCGTCAGCGCGATCCAGCCCGACAGCGGCCGGATCACTAGGATCAGCATCAGTGCCACGACGAAATGCGTCCAGGTGAGGTCGGTGAACAGAAGCGGCATGACGCTGCCGAGCGCGACCAGCAGCAGTGCTGTCAGCGCATGTTCGATGGATTCCGAGAAGTCGTGCAGCCGCCGGTGGAACTGGTGTTCTGCCTCCATCCGCCGCAGGGTCAGGCCCAGAACCGCAACGGCTATGAAGCCGTAGCCCTCGATCAGCTCGGTCGAGCCGTAGCAGAGCAGCACGCCTGCAAGCGCGACGACGCCCGAACCGGTTTCGGCGAGCACGGCGCCCCTGGGCACCTTGAACAGGATGTAGCCCAAGGCCTTGCCGCCGACCCAGCCCATCGCCGTGCCGAGCGCAATCCGGTAGATGACGTCCCGCAGCAGCCAGTCGAGAGCCCAGGTCCCGGGGTTGAGCCCTTCGGCGGCCACGATCAGGCCGAGATAGACGAAGGGAAAGGCCAGCCCGTCATTGAGGCCCGCCTCTGTGGTCAGGGTGAAGCGAGTCGGCGATTCCTCGCCTTCCTGCGGTGGCCCGACCTGGACATCCGACGCCAGCACCGGATCCGTCGGCGCCAGCACTGCGCCCAACAGGATCGCACCCGCCACGGTCAGCCCGGCAACGCCAACGCCCAAGAGCGCCACCGCCAGGATGGTCAGCGGCATGGCGACCGCCAGCATGCGGGAAGTCGGGATCCAGCGCCGCCATGGGCGCAGGCTGTCGATGCGCATCCCAGCGCCGAACAGCGCCACGATCACCGTGAGCTCGCTCACCAGCTCCCAGACCAATGGTTCCTGGCGTGGGTCAGGCAGCGTCGGCAGGCCGGGGATCAGAAGCGCGGCTGCTGCGCCGAACAGGATCATCAGCGGCGGCGCGGCGGGTTCGCGGTTGGAGACCAGCCGCGGCAGCCAGCGCGCCAAGATCACTACCACGCCGATTACTGCCAGTGCGACATGATAGGAGTTCAGGCCGAAGAAGGGCTCTTGCTGCATGGCTTCATCCCGCGCCGGAAGGGGCAAAGGCTGTCCTAACGTGAAAACCAGACAAGGAACAGGCGGGAATGAGGCGGAGACGCGCGCATGGAGGCACCACCGCAGATGAAGCCTGATCCCCCCTGGTTCGCTGCTTCAGCCGCGTCTGCAGTCCCCATGCAGGTCGCGCGAGACGCGCGCAGCGGCTTTGCTATGACGACCTGCAAAATCAAAAACCATGCATAAGCGTTAGGCAAATCGCTTTGCAGACGCGCAACCGCCGGCGCGGCGCGCCGGGCATATTTCCAAGCATCTGTTTCTACTGACAAAAAATTCTGGCACGAACATTGCATTCTATTTTGCATGCAATGTTCGCGGAGAAGAGAATGCCAACCGGTCTCATAGAAGGTTCAAGTCTCAGCAAGGTCTATGCCACCGCCACAGGCCCGCTCGTCGCCCTGTCGGAGGTCTCCTTTCAGGTCGAGGAAGGGGAGTTCATCTCGCTCGTGGGCCCCAGCGGCTGCGGCAAGTCCACGTTGCTGTCCATTCTGGGCGGCCTGGAAAACCAGACCGAAGGCGTGCTGCTCCTGTCCGACAAGGAGCATGACGGCCCGCGCCGGGAGATCGGCATGATGTTCCAGACATCGGTGCTCTTTCCCTGGCGGACCGTCCGCCAGAATGTCGAGCTGCCGGGGATCATTCTGGGCCTCGATCGGAGGCAGCAGGCCGAGGAAGCCGAACGCCTGCTCGACATGGTCGGCCTCAACGGCTTTGGCGATCGCTATCCGGCCGAGCTGTCCGGCGGCATGCGCCAGCGCGTCGCCCTTGCGCGACTTCTGGCGCATGATCCGAAGGTGCTGCTCATGGACGAGCCCTTCGGCGCGCTCGACGAGTTCACCCGCGAAACGATGAATCTCGAGCTCCTGCGGATCTGGGAGAAGACCGGAAAGACGGTGGTCTTCGTCACCCACAATATCGGCGAGGCCGTCTTCCTGTCCGACCGCATCTTCGTGATGACGCCGCGTCCGGGACGCCTTGAAGGCATCGTCGAGGTCGATCTTCCCCGCCCGCGCAAGGCCGAGATCATGCGCGACCCCCGCTACTCCGAACTGGTCTTCGACATCCGCGGGATGCTCGGCGTCGATCACTGAGGAATGGAAGGAACAGGACAATGAACATGGCTCCCCCGAACCTGACGTCCGCCGCCACGGCCCAGGCACCCGAGGCGGTGGCACCGCCAGCCGCCCATGCCGACACCATCCAGAAATTCCTGGCGACCGAACTTGCCAAGCAGCGGCGGGAACGGATCGCCAACCGCGCCATGGCGATCAGCTTCGGCCTGTTCGTGCTGCTGGTCTGGGCGATCGCGACCGAGGGCGGCTTCGTTCATGCGCTGATCATTCCGTCCCCGTTCGACACCGTCGAGGCGACCATTCGATTGATGCGGTCCAACATCCTCTGGCCCAATGTCTGGGTGACGCTGCAGGAGATCTTCTGGGCGTTCCTTCTGGGGCTCGGGAGCGGTTGCCTGCTGGGGGTGGGCGTCGCCATGTTCGCCGGCGTTCGCGCCACGCTCTATCCCTATCTCGTCGCGATCCAGGCGCCGCCGAAGATCGTGCTTGCCCCGATCTTCGTGACCTGGTTCGGCTTCGACATGGCCTCGAAGATCGCGATCGGGGTGGTGATGAGCTTCTTCCCGATGTTCCTCAACACGCTGACCGGACTGACGTCGGTGGATCCCAACGCGATCAAGCTGATGAAGTCGCTGACGGCCGGCCGCTGGAAGACGTTCCGCTACCTGCTTCTGCCCAACGCCCTGCCGATCATGATGGCCGGCGTCAAGCTCTGCTGGACGCTGGCCGTGCTTGGCGTGATCGTCGGCGAATTCGTCGGCGCCTCGGCCGGCATCGGCTACCTGATCTACGCGATGAACTTCCAGCTCGATATCGCCGGCGTGTTCTCGCTCATCATCCTGCTCTCCCTCTTCACCCTCTTTGTCTACCAGTTCATCGAGTGGCTGGAGGGCCGGATCATTTTCTGGAAGCAGCTTTAACACCAACCCATGCCAGCCCAACAGGAGACTATCCGATGACTGTTCAAACCAGAGTGCTCGGCCGCATCGCAGCTGCCGCAGCAGCAACCGCCCTCGCCATGATGGCCGCCGCCGTGTCCGCCCAGGACTTGGTGAAATTCAACGGCGTGACCGCGCAGGGCGGGCCCACCGCGCAGATGTTCCCGATCTTCATGGCGCAGGAGATGGGCTACTACAAGGAAGAGGGCCTTGACGTCACCCTGAACTACTCGAAGGGATCGTCCGATGCGGCGCGCCAGCTTGCCGCCGGCAATGTCGACTGGGGCATCTTCTCCTCCGCGGCGACCATGCAGACCGTCCAGCGCGGCTTTCCGCTCAAGGCCATCATGCAGGTCTACTATCCCGACACCTTCGACATCGTCGTACCCGCGGACAGCAGCATCCAGACCATGGCCGACATGAAGGGCAAGACCATCGGCCTCTCCGACCTCGCCGGCGGCGAAGTGCCCATGACCCGCGCCTCGATCGTCGAGGCGGGCTTGCAGGAAGGCGTCGATGTCAAGCTGGTCGTCGCCGGCGAGGGCGATCCCACGACGATCCGTTCGTTCGAGACCGACCGCATCCAGGCCTATGCGGGCGCCAAGCGCGATCTGCTGCTGATCCCCGCCCAGGGCATCGAGACGCGCTCGATAACGCCGTCAGCCATCGCCGCCTTCCCGGGCGACGCGCTCTCGGTCCGGGCCGAAACCTTCGAGAGCGATCCGGAGCTTCTGGTCAAGTTCGTCCGCGCGACGCTCAAGGGCCGGCAGTGGGGCATGGACAATCCCGACAAGGCGTTCGAGCTGCTCAAGACCAAATATGCCGAAGCGTCACTTGGCGACAACCCGGTCGCGCCGCAGTTCTGGGCTCTCGTCCAGACCTATTACACCGCGCCGGACTCGGTGACGGTTCACGGCACGATGCTGCCCGAGGCATGGACCGTCTACATGGACTACCTGCAACTGGGCGAAGGCGAGCAGAAGGCGCTGGCCGGTCCGGTCGACCTTTCCACCGTGCTGACCGACGAGATCGTCTTGAAGGCCTCCGGCAACTGACGGCGCCGGTCTCGCAAAACCAACGCCCGCCGGCTTGCCGGCGGGCCGCATCCTGCAGGAGGAAGAGATCATGACACCAGAGACCCATCCCACCGAAGACCTGATCGAGCTGATCGTCGTCGGCGCCCATCTGAGCGGCATGCCGCTCAACCATGAACTTGTCGCGCTGGACGCGAAGTTCCTGCGGAACGATGCCACCACGGCCGACTACCGCCTTTTCGAACTGCCCGGCGCCACGCCGCGCAAGCCGGGCCTTCTGCGCATCAAGGCCGGCGCCGGGGCGTCCATCGATGTGGAAGTCTGGGCGCTGAGCCCGGCGGCCTTCGGCCTGTTCGTGTCGCGCATCCCGTCCCCCCTCGGCATCGGGACACTCACTCTGCGCAGCGGCGCAAGCGCCAAGGGCTTTCTCGTCGAGGAGATTGCGGTGCGCGATGCCAGGGACATCAGCGCCTTTGGCGGATGGCGGGCCTATCGGCAAAGCGTCGGAAACGCCGCCTGATCCAGATCAGCTTAGCTGATCCAGATCAGCAAAGCTTATCGTTGATCAGCGGAGCACCGGGGCGATTTCTCCCAGCGAGCTCCTGACCACCTGCAGATGCTGCGTCATGGCTTCCGCGGCAGCATTGCCTTCGCCGGCAAGGATGTGTTCCATGATCGTCTCGTGTTCGGCGACCGACTTCATCAGCCGGTTGAAGCTCTGGAACTGCGCCCTGCGGAAGGGCGCGACCCGGTTGCGCACGTTCAACGTGATCTCGGCCAGAAACCCGTTGCAGCTCGCGGCATAGATCACTTCGTGAAAGGCGATGTTCGTGCGGTAATAGTGATCGATATCGCCCTCCGCGGCTGCGGCCTTGCAAGCGAGATGCGCATCCATCAGCTCCTGGCGCATGGAGGGCGGGATGTTGGCGGCGGCATTGCGCGCGCACAACGCCTCGAGGTCGGCCATGACGACGAACATCTCGTCGAGCTTGGCCGGCGTGAAGTGCGGCACCACCGCGCCGCGGTGCGGCCGCGCCTCGACGAAGCCGATCGCCTCCAACTGGCGGATGGCCTCGCGCACCGGCGTCCGCGACACCTGGAAACGCTCCGCGAGCGAAACCTCGTCCAGCGTCACGCCAGGCCCGATCTTGCCAACCACGATCTCGTCGGCGAGGACGAGCCGGATCCGGTCCGTGGCCGTCAGGCGTTTCTCTGTCTTCCGCATTCGGCCTTCCGCATTCGGCATGTCCAATGTGATTGCATGCAATCTATCGCGATTCGAACAGGCCGCAAGCGGCAATCAGCGGGTGTATCGGTCGGTCGGGGACGCGGCAGGGCGTGCCGCTTCCGGTCCCCTCCGACGCGCCGCCTCGGGCCGGTTGAGAGCGGCCGGTCAAGCGCCGCCAGCCGGTCGGGCCCCGGCATGACGGTCTGGCGCCCGGATGTCCTCAGCTGTGCTGCTGCGGCAGGTTGGCGAGGATATATTCGACCGCCCATTGCACGCCGCCGCCATGGGCGAGGGTGATCGGATACATCCGCTGATACTCCGGCGCGGTGTTGTCCGGCGCCCATTCCGCCGCGACAGCAAACCAGCTCATCGGCACCGCGCCCGCCTGGATCATCCGCTGGCAGGCCCGTTCATGCGCTTCGGGGCTGAGGCCGCCCGACGCGTCGGAGACGAAGAACACCTCATAGCCGTCCTGAATTGCCGAGATCGCGGTCTGGGCGAGGCAGACCTCGGTCCACAGCCCCGCCATCACCAGCTTCCTGCGTCCCGTGGCCTTCACCGCCGCGACGAAGGCCGGGTCGGACCATGCATTGGTGTTGGAGCGGTCAATCGGCTCGACATCGGGCCAGAGCGCGCTCAACCCCTGCAGCAGCGGATCCTTGAGCGGTCCGGACTTTCCGTTGATCGTGGTCAGGATGGTAGGCACATCAAGCGTTCTGGCGGTCTTTGCCAGCGCGAGCACATTGTTGGTCAGATGCTCCGGCGTGATGGAGTTGACCGGAAACGCCACCCAGGGCTGGTGGTCGATCAGGCAGAGCGTGGAATTCTCGATGGTCAGCGTGTTGATGGTATGCATCTACAGTCCTCTGTTTTGCTTCGGTTTCAGTTGAAAGGGTGGATGCTCCGGCCCGACCGGTCGCGAGCTTCATTCGATGGCCATGATCACGGCCCCGGCCGGCGGCGCAGCCCGCCGGGGCCGCGGAATGGTTCAGTCCGCAAAGGACTCCATCCCGCCCTGTCCGGGCGTGGTGTCATCGACCGGACCGACGGTGGATGCCGGCCAATGGGTGGCCACGATCTCGCGAATGCCCTGGCCATATGGCCCTTCCCAGTACCAGCCGAGCTCAGTGAGCGAGGCGAGCCATCCAATCGGCACAGCGCCGGCCTGCACGAGGCGCATCATCGCCGCATCCTCGACCAGGCGGCTGTTGGTCGACGAGACATCCACCACGACGTAGACATTGTAGCCAGCCGCCATCAGGTCGAGAGCGGTATGGGTGGTGCAATTGTCGATGGAAATGCCGCCTATCAGCACGTTCTTGCGTCCGCTTTTGCGCAGCCATTCAGCCATTTCGGCCGTGTATCCGGACATGGTGTGCCGGGCGAAGCGGTGCACATCATGGGTCACGTGATCCGTGATCTCCGGGAGCATCTTGCCGTAATAGTCGTTCTCGGTGCCCAGCACCGCCGTCGGCATCTTGAACAGCGGATTGAACTTGGCGAACGCCTCGATGTTGTTCTTGTAAACCGCGCCGGGCATCGTGTTCATCAGATTGTCG
>NZ_JAUXOD010000100.1 GCF_030682515.1 Hoeflea sp.
GAAAACTGCCGCCGGACGCGCCGTGCCCGGAATAATCGAAGCGCAGGCAGGCCTGGCCCTTGAGCCCCGCCTGCCGGCACAGCGCCTCGGCCTTGGACCCGCTCATGTCCGAGCGGTAGCCGCCGAGCCAGACCACGCCCGGCAGGCCGGCGCCGGCGTCGCCCGCCTTGCGGGTGAGCACCGCGATCGAACGCCGGTCCGCACCTTCGCCTATGTCCAGCCTGCCGGTATCCGGGTCCGTCATGAGATGCTGCCTCTTCCGTATCTGTGCCTGTGGGGCCTTTTACAGGATTCGCACCGGCCTGAACGCCAGTATGGTGATTTTTTCCCAAAGCCATGCTATTGACACCGGCCAGCCGATAACGACATTGCGCGCCTAGATCAACGCTCGCGTGCCGCAACCGGCCAGCATGGACGAGTTAATCAGGAGACCAAAGCCATTCGCAGACCATTTAGAGCGCCGCCAACCGCCAACGAAGGCCCCCGCGCAAACCAGAATATCAGGACCCCGACGGTCCAGCTCATTGACTCCGAAGGCCACAATCACGGCGTCGTGCCGACCGACCAGGCCCTGGCCATGGCGGAAGAGGCCGGTCTCGATCTGGTCGAGATCAACTCGGCGGGCGACGTGCCGGTGTGCAAGATCGTCGATCTGGGCAAGCTGAAATACGCCTCGCAGAAGAAAGCCTCCGAAGCGCGCAAGAAGCAGAAGACCGTCGAGGTCAAGGAAATCAAGATGCGCCCCAACATCGACACCCATGATTATGAGGTGAAGATGCGCGCCATGAACCGGTTCTTCGACGAAGGCGACAAGGTCAAGGTCACGCTGAGGTTCCGCGGCCGCGAGATGGCGCATATGGAGCTGGGCATGAAACTGCTCCAGAAGGTCAAGGACGACACCGTCGTGGTGGCCAAGGTCGAAGCCGAACCGAAGCTCGAGGGCCGTCAGATGATGATGGTGCTTGCTCCGAAGTAACGGCCGCGAACGCCTGATATGAACCGGTCCGGCGCCTGCCTGGGCCGGTTTTTGTCTTTCTGGCGACGATTCGGCCGAACGCCCGTTGCGCTTTGATCCTGCTGCGGCTATAAGGCGCGCGTTCAAACCGGCCGGCAGGGCATGCCGAGGCGGTTTTCAACGCTTGATGCAAATGGGGTCTTCGCCCATTGCGTTCACCCAACAAGAAGATGGCTGCGCGGCGCCGGCATGGCGTCCGAAGGCCTGACAAGGAGTAGCGAAATGCCCAAGATGAAGACGAAGTCGTCTGCCAAGAAGCGGTTCAAGATCACCGCCACCGGCAAGGTTCTCGCCGCAGCCGCCGGCAAGCGCCACGGCATGATCAAACGGTCCAACAAGTTCATTCGCGACGCCCGCGGCACCATGGTCCTTTCGGATCCTGACGCCAAGATCGTCAAGAAGTTCCTGCCCAACGGCCTCTGAGACGAGCCCGGACCCGAGATTTTAAGGAGATCATGACATGGCACGCGTAAAACGGGGCGTTACCGCCCACGCAAAACACAAGAAGGTCCTGAAGAAAGCCAAGGGCTTTTACGGACGCCGCAAGAATACCATCCGCGCCGCGAAGGCTGCCGTCGACAAGTCGATGCAGTACGCCTACCGCGACCGCAAGGTGCGCAAGCGGAATTTCCGCGCTCTCTGGATCCAGCGCATCAACGCCGCTGTCCGCGAGCACGGCCTGACCTACGGACGCTTCATCGACGGCCTGACCAAGTCGGGCATCGAGGTCGACCGCAAGGTTCTCTCCGACATGGCGATCCATGATGCGGACGCCTTCGGCGTGCTCATCGCCGCCTCCAAGAAGGCGCTGGATTACCTCAAGGACTCCACGCCGAACGAGTTTGAAAGCGCTGTCGCCTAAGCCAGCGTTTTCCCGAACTAGAGATTGAATTCCGGGATCCCGCGCTGGCACGGCTGGCGCGGGATTTTTCGTTTCGAGGCAGGACCTTCCTGTTTCTCAAGAGCGCCAATTCCTTTAAGCACGGGCGACCCGCCCCGACAGACACGGCCCGCAAATACAGGTAGTCCAAGACCATGAGCCAGTACCAGACGCTTGAAACCTCCATCATGGCCGAGATCGCCGCAAGCGCGGACGAGGCGTCCATCGAGGCCGTGCGGGTCTCGGTGCTGGGCAAGAAGGGCTCGGTGTCCGACCTGCTCAAGAGCCTGGGCAAGATGACGGCCGAGGAACGCCAGGACGCGGGCCCCGCCATCAACGGTCTCAAGACCCGCGTGACGGATGCCATCGCCGCCCGCAAGGCCGAGCTCTACATGGCCGCCATCACCGAGCGCCTGGCGCGCGAAAGCGTCGATGTCAGCCTGCCGGTGCGCTCTTCACCCGTCGAGCGCGGCCGCATCCATCCGATCAGCCAGATCGTCGACGAGATCACCGCGATCTTCGCCGACATGGGCTTCTCCATCGCCGAAGGGCCGGACATCGAGACCGACTACTACAATTTCACCGCGCTCAACTTTCCCGACGGCCACCCGGCGCGCGAGATGCACGACACCTTCTTCCTGCAGCCCGACGAGAATGGCGAGCGCAAGGTGCTCAGGACCCACACCTCGCCGGTGCAGATTCGCACCATGGAAGGCCAGAAGCCGCCGATCCGCATCGTCATTCCGGGCAAGACCTACCGGCAGGATTCCGACGCCACCCACTCGCCGATGTTCCATCAGGTCGAGGGCCTGGTGATCGACAAGACCGCCACGGTCGGCCATCTGCGCTGGGTACTGGAAGAGTTCTGCAAGGCCTTCTTCGAGGTCGACAACGTCGTCATGCGCTTCCGCCCGTCCTTCTTCCCGTTCACCGAGCCGTCCTTCGAGGTCGACATCCAGTGCGACCGCACCTCGGGCCCGATCGTCAAGTTCGGCGAGGGCACCGACTGGATGGAGATCCTGGGCTGCGGCATGGTGCACCCCAACGTGCTGCGCGCCGGCGGGCTCGATCCCGATGAGTACCAGGGCTTTGCCTGGGGCATGGGGCTGGACCGCATCGCCATGCTGAAATACGGCATGCCTGATCTTAGGGACTTCTTCAACGCCGACGTCCGCTGGCTCAGCCATTACGGCTTCCGCCCATTGGACATGCCGACTTTGTTCGGGGGGCTCAGCACGTAAAGCGATGCCGCCCGTCCTTCGCAAATATGGCTTCCGGTTTCATTTCTATGGATTTGACATGGGTGAGCCCCGTCATATCCATGTCACCGGGCACGGAGGCACGGCGAAGATCTGGCTTGAGCCGATCGATCTGGTCGAGGCCAAGGGGTTTAACGCAGCCGACCTGAGGCGTATCATGGACGTCGTCAGGGAGCATCACCGGCAGTTTGTGGAGGCATGGGATGAATTCGCCAAGTCTGTATCCTGAAAATGAACGGCCAGTCGAAGCCTGGTGCGACCTTCACAATGTGCATGTGCGGCTGGCCGATGGTCGGGAGGTCATCACGCCGTTGTGGTGGTACCCAAGCCTTTATGCGGCGACGCCAGCCCAGCGAAACAACATCGAGCTGATGTTGGCCGGCGTGCATTGGCCAGATGTCGATGAGGATCTTTCGATCCGCGGCATGCTGGCGGGCTGGAAATACCCGAAGGCCAAGGCGCCGGAAAAGGCTGCGTGATGCCGATCCTGCATGAAGGGGTGAACACGTGAGCGGCCATCACGGCTCCTGCCGCTGCGGTCTGATCTCGGCGGAGGCGAGTGCTGCGCCGGTCTGGCAGTCCTATTGCCATTGCCGCGACTGCCGCAAGCAGACCGGCGCGCCGGTGATGGCCTTTGTCGGCTTTGCTGCCGATGCCCTCGCCTGGTTCGGCGAGCCCAATAGCTGGCGCGGGGCGGGCGGCGTGACGCGCATGTTCTGCGGTCATTGCGGCAGCCAGATCGGCTACACCGACGACCGCCTGCCGGGCGAGATCTATCTGGCGCTGGGCTTCATGGACGAGCCGGAATCCTATCCGCCGGAGGCCCATGCCTTTGTGGAACGGCAATTGCCGTTCCTGCACATGACCGACGAGTTACCGCGTTTCGACGGGTTTTCCGTGGAACGTCCAACCATGACGACGAAACGACTGGATGGAGGCGTGGAATGAGTTCTTTGGAATTTGAAACCGCAGAGATGCGTCCGGTCAAAGCGTGGTGCACGCAAGAGGAAGTGCATGTGACGCTTGCCGATGGACGCACGATTTCAACCCCGCTCTGGTGGTATCCGTTCTTGCGTGGCCTTGATATGGATGCGTTGAACGAGATCGAACTCATGTATGAGGGCATCTGGTGGTCTCGGCCTGACGAAGGCATTTCGGTCAAGAGCATGTTTCTGGGTCACAAGGCCCCGGGCGCGAAGGCGCCGGAAAAGGCGGCGTAGGAGATGCTGACATGTCAACTCATTGGATGAGCCCGCAATGACGGCGCAAATCTCCCATAGTGGCCATTGCCGTTGCGGTTCCGTGATCATGCACGCCCACGCCGAACCCAATTTCTCGGTCTATTGTCATTGCGATGATTGCCGCAGGTCGTCCGGCGCGCCGGTCACGGCATCGGTCGCTTTCCCGAAGGACGCGATTGTCTGGGAGGCCACCGAAACATTGGCGCGCTATCGCAATGGCACGGCCAGCCGCCTGTTCTGCCGGCAATGCGGATCGCCGGTCGCGCAGGAACATGACAGCGCAAGCGACCGGACCTTTTTCAACACCGGCTTCATGGACGATCCTTCAGCCTTTCCGCCCACCGCCCACACATTTGCGACACAGCAGCTTGATTGGTTGCAGCTTGCCGATGACCTGCCACGCCATGACAAGACCATCCTGATACACACACAGACCGGACAGTGACATGAAATTCACCCTCTCCTGGCTCAAGGATCACCTTGAGACCGATGCCACTCTCGACCAGATCTGCGAGCGCCTGACCGCCATCGGGCTCGAGGTCGAGGATGTCGACGACAAGGCGGCCTACCGGCCCTTCACCATCGCCCGCGTCGTCTCCGCCGAACAGCACCCCAATGCCGACAAGCTGCGGGTGCTCATGGTCGATGCCGGCGACGGCAAGCCGGTGCAGATCGTCTGCGGCGCCCCCAATGCGCGCGCGGGTCTCGTCGGCGCGCTGGCGCGGCCGGGCACCTATGTGCCGGGCATCGACCTGACGCTCGCTGTCGGCAACATCCGCGGCGTCGAAAGCCACGGCATGATGTGCTCGGAAAAAGAGCTCGACATGTCCGACGATCATGACGGCATCATCGACCTGCCCGACGACGCGCCGGTGGGGACCTCGTTCGCGGCCTATGCCGGGCTCGACGATCCGGTGATCGAGATCAACCTGACGCCCAACCGTCCCGACTGTACCTCGATCCATGGCATTGCCCGCGATCTGGCCGCCTCGGGCCTGGGCAAGCTCAAGCAGCACAAGACGCCGGACTTCGCCGTCGAGGGCGAGACGCCGGTCGATGTGAAGATCATCCTCGACGACGAGAGCCTCTGCCCGGGTTTCGCCTGGTGTCTGGTGCGCGGCGTCAGGAACGGCCCGAGCCCGAAATGGATGCAGAAGCGGCTTCTGGCCATCGGCCTCCGGCCGATCTCGGCGCTTGTGGACGTCACCAATTTCATGACCTTCGACCAGGGCCGGCCGATGCATGTCTTCGACGCCGACAAGGTCAGGGGCAATCTGGTCGTCCGCCGCGCCCGCGAGGGCGAGGAGATCCTTGCGCTCGACACCCGCACCTACAGGCTCAACCCGGCCAATGTGGTGATCGCCGATGACAATGGCCCCGAATCCATCGGCGGCATCATGGGCGGCGAGCATTCGGGCTGCGACGAAAACACCGTCAATGTGCTGATCGAATCGGCCCTTTGGGACCCGATCAACATCGCCAAGACCGGCCGCAGCCACGGCATCATCACCGATGCCCGCTACCGCTTCGAGCGCGGCGTCGATCCGGAGTACATGATCCCGGGACTGGAGCGCACCACCGAACTGGTGCTCGAGATGTGCGGCGGCACGGCGGCGGAGGCCCGGGTCACGGGCTACAAGGACCATCAGAAGAAGATCGTCGATTTCCCCTTCGCCGAAGTCCGGCGCCTGACCGGGTTGACCGTGTCCAATGAGGAATCGGTGGACATCCTCACCGGCCTCGGCTTCGAGGTCTCGGGGTCCGGCGACCGCGTCAAGGTCAGCGTGCCGTCCTGGCGTCCGGATGTCGACGGCAAGGCCGATCTGGTCGAGGAGGTCATGCGCATCCACGGTGTCGATTTCATCACGCCCGAACCGCTGGCGCCGATGGCGGCGGTCAATGGCAGGATCCTCACCACCCAGCAGATCCGCACGCGGCTTGCCAAGCGGGCGCTCGCGTCGCGCGGCATGCTCGAGGCGGTCACCTGGTCGTTCATCTCGGAATCCCAGGCAAAGCTGTTCGGCGGCGGCAAGGCCGAATTGAAGCTCGCCAATCCGATCGCCGCCGACATGTCCGACATGCGTCCCTCGCTGCTGCCGGGCCTGATCGCCGCCGCCGGGCGCAATGCCGCACGCGGCCATGGCGACGTGGCGTTGTTCGAGGTCTCGGGCACCTATGAGAACGACACGCCCGAAGGCCAGCGTCGCGTGGCGGGCGGCATCCGCCGCGGCACGGCGGGCCTCGGCGGCGCGGGCCGTCACTGGGACGGCGCGGCCAAGCCCGTCGGCGTGTTCGACGCCAAGGCCGATGCGCTGGCCGTGCTCGAAGCCTGCGGCCTGCCGATGGCCAATCTGCAGATCGAGCAGGGCGGCCCCGACTGGTATCACCCGGGCCGCTCCGGCCTGATCAAGCTCGGCCCGAAGACCGTGCTCGGCCATTTCGGCGAGTTCCATCCCTCCACGCTCGACGCGCTCGACGTCACCGGCCCGCTGGCGGGCTTCGAAGTGTTCATCGACGCCATTCCCGAAGCCAAGCGCAAGGCCGCCCGCACCAAGCCGGTGTTGAGCCTCTCGGCGTTCCAGGCGCTGCGCCGCGACTTCGCCTTCGTCGTCGACAAGGCCGTGCCCGCCGCCACGCTGGTGCGCGCAGCTCAGGGCGCCGACAAGCAGCTTGTCACCGGCGTCAATGTCTTCGACCTGTTCGAGGGCGCTTCGCTCGGTGAGGGCAAGAAGTCGGTCGCCATCGAGATCACCATCCAGCCCCGCGAGCGCACCTTGACCGACGAGGATCTCGACCGGCTTGCGAAATCGGTGATCGCCAATGTCGAGAAATCGACGGGCGGCGTTCTCAGGGGGTAAGCCGGAGCAATTTCGCGCCCCACATTGACTCTCTTGAGCCGGCACGGGAGAAATCCCCGCCGGCTTTTGACATTTGGGCCGAACCGGGCAGGCGTGAAAGAGTATTGCATGAACCTCATTCTCAATTCCGACAGCTACAAATATTCCCATTTCGCGCAGTATCCGCCCGAAACCGCGGCGATCTCGGCCTATATCGAGGCGCGGCCCGGTGGCGCCCATGATCACGTGCTGTTCTTCGGGCTGCAGATGTTCCTCAAGGACTATCTGTCGCGAAAAATCACCATGGCCGATGTCGACGAGGCCGAGGAGATGATCCTGGCCCACGGCCTGCCGTTCCACCGCGTGGGGTTCGAGACCATCGTCACGCGCCATGACGGCCACCTGCCGCTCTTGATCGAGGCGCTGCCCGAGGGCATGATCGTGCCCACCGGCACGCCGGTGGTTCAGGTCCGCAACACCGATCCGGATTTCTTCTGGCTGCCGACATTCATGGAGACCGCGCTTTTGCGCGCCGTCTGGTATCCGTCGACCGTGGCCACCGTCTCCCACGGCGCCCGCGCGATCATCGCCGCCTCGCTCGAGCGCACCTGCGATTCCCCCGCCGAGGTGCTGCCGTTCCGCCTGCATGATTTCGGCGCCCGCGGCACCACCTCGCTCGAACAGGCGGGCATCGGCGGCGTCGCCCATCTCGTCAATTTCCTGGGCACCGACACGGTGAGCGCGCTGGTCACCGCGCGAAAGTTCTACCACGAGCCGATGGCGGGCTTCTCCATCCCCGCCGCCGAGCACTCGACCATGACCAGCTGGGGCGAGGACCGCGAGACCGAGGCCTACCGCAACATGCTCAGGCAGTTCGCCGGTCCCGGCAAGCTCGTCGCCGTGGTGTCGGATTCCTACGATCTCTACCGCGCGGTGAAAAACATCTGGGGCGAGGAGCTGAAGGCCGAGGTCGAGGCCTCCGGCGGCACGCTGGTGGTGCGGCCCGATTCGGGCGACGCCACGCGGGTCCCGGTCGACACGGTGGCGATGCTGGGCGAGATCTTCGGCTTTTCCTTGAACGGAAAGGGCTACAAGGTGCTCAACCCGGCGGTCCGCGTCATCCAGGGCGACGGCGTGACGCCTGAGACCATCCGCATCATCCTGGGCCGGCTCGAGGAGCGCGGCTGGTCGGCCGAGAACATCGCCTTCGGCATGGGCGCGGGGCTCTTGCAGAAGGTCAACCGCGACACGCTGCGCTTCGCCATGAAGGCCAATGCCCGCCAGGACGCCGACGGCGTCTGGCACGGCATCAACAAGAACCCCAAGACCGATCCGGGCAAGGCCTCCAAGCGCTACCGCCAGGCGGTGGTGCACGACAAGGGCAGGCCGCTTGCGGTGGCGCTCACGGACCTGGGCAGCCGCGAAAACCTGCTGCAGCCGGTCTGGCGCGACGGAGAACTGCTGGTTGACTGGACCTTGGCCCAGATCCGCGAGCGGGCCGCGTCTGGGACATAGAGCGATTCCGGCAAAAGTGCGAAGCGGTCTTGCGTCCGGAATTGCGTGAAAACAAAAGGATAGGGCATAGACGGCGACTCCGTTTTCGCCGGAAATGCTTGCCTTCAGGATATGTCCTCGTCACCGCGACGGGACGGCCACTTAAAGGTCCGGCCCGGGGCCAAACACGAAACGGGAATAGCCCAAATAGGCAAATGATGTAGCGGAGCCCGATCCGAATATCAGCGCCACATAGGGCGACATCCCTGGCAAGAGCAGCAGCAAGCCCGAATAGACCGAATAGTTGATCAGCGTGGACGCGAGGCCGACGCCGCCATAACGGACGCCTTCCACCGCCACCTTGCGGTGCGAAGCACCGAATGTGAATCTGCGATTGATCATGTAGGTGCACAACAACGCCGACCCTATAGCCGGAGCACGGGCGCTGAACGGATCAAGCAGCCTGAAGTCAAGCAGCAGCCAAAGCACGCCTATATCCACCGCAAAGCCCACAGCACCCGCGAAGAGAAAGAAGGTGAGTTTTTTCATGAAGCGGATTTTCGGGTCTCGGGTTCAGCGGCCGGAGTTTTGGCCAGATCGGGCGTCGCGAAGTCGTCGCTTACATTCTTGTTGGGGTCAACCCGCGCAAGTTCGGGTTGGCTGCAAATCATGTCTCAAATCGCCCCGGCGAGGGGTGAACGCAGCCCAGGGTGTTGACATGCAATGCATCAAGCGGGCTTGAATGCCCCCTGACCGGCGCGCCGGTGGATCGATGCCGCACAACAGGATGATGGGAGAGACCAAAATGTTTCGATGGGGAATTTTGTCGACCGCCAAGATCGGCCGCGATCACGTGATCCCGCAGTTCCAGGATTCTGAAAATGGCGTGGTGAACGCCATCGCCAGCCGTGACCATGACCGAGCCCGTGCTGTGGCTGATCGCTTTGGCGTGCCGCTTACCTTCGGCTCCTATGAAGCTTTGCTGGCCTCGCCCGATATCGACGGCGTCTACATCCCCTTGCCAACCTCGCAACATATCGAATGGGCGATCAAGGCGGCTCAGGCAGGCAAGCATGTGCTGGTCGAAAAGCCCATCGCGCTGCACGCTGGCCAGATTGCGCCGCTGATTGAAGCGCGCGATGCGGCCAAGGTGCTGGTCAGTGAAGCGTTCATGGTCACATACCATCCGCAGTGGCACAAGGTCCGGTCGCTGATTGCCGAAGGTGCCATCGGCCGTCTGCGTCATGTCCAGGGCGCGTTTTCCTATTTCAACACCGATCCGTCCAACATGCGCAACAACCCCGCCCTTGGCGGCGGCGGACTGCCCGATATCGGCGTCTATCCGACGGTTGCAACCCGGTTTTCGACGGGCAGGGAGCCGCTGCGCGTGCAGGCGACGGTCGAACTTGATCCCGATTTTGGAACCGACCGCTATGCCAGCGTCAAGGCTGATTTCGGCGAATTCGAGATGAGCTTCTATTGTTCCACCCAGATGGCGGCGCGCCAGATTATGGTCTTCCACGGTGAGGATGGCTTCATCGAGGTGACCGCACCGTTCAATTCAGGCGACTACGGTCACCCGACTGTCATGCTCGAGAGCCGCGGCCATGACCGAGCCAGCACCTTCCGCTTCGGTGGAGTGCGCCAGTACCGTCTCCAGGCGGAAGCCTTTGTCCGCAAGGTGAACGGCGGCGACGACGAGGTGTTTACCCTCGAACAGTCGGTGCTCAACCAGAAATTCATCGACGCGGTCCATCGCGCCGCCGAGCAGGATGGCTGGGAGGCGGTCTGATCCCGCCCACCTGCCGCCCCTGGAGGCCCGCGCCCGGTTTGCAACCGGCAAAGGCCTGATGTATGAAATCCACCCGCACGTTGGCCGGTAGCCGAATCAGTATTGCCTTCTAACTATCTGATGCAAATGAAGAATTAACTGCATTGCATTGCCGAGCGGCGGTGATGGGATTGTGACAACAGCGGGACGATCAGACACATGAACCGGGAACAGACCAACTGGATCAGGTTTGCCATTGAGGAGCTGTTGCCGCCCATCCTGCGGGATTCCGTCCTGTTTACCGGGTTTGCCCGCATGGCATGGGGGAAGCATATCGACAAGCTGGCGGACTTCCGCGTCCGCGCGCCTTTCCTGACGCCCGAGGAGTATGAGGCGCTTTATACAGAGCATCCGAGGGTGCATGATGAAACCGACAATTCCCAGGCATGTATCGCGGAAATTGCCGCCGATCTGACTGGAGAGAGCATTTGCGATGTCGGCTGTGGCACCGGGTTTCTGCTCAGGACTTTGGCGCAGCGCCGCAATGAAACGCCCCGCCGTTACGTCGGCGTCGATTTTGTCATCCCCGAGCATTTCAGCGATGAGGGCCTGGAATTCGTCAGGGCCCAGATCGAAAGCCTGCCCTTTGCCGATGGCGAATTCGACACTGTCATCTGCACCCACGTGATCGAACACATTCTGGATTACCGGCAGGCGCTGGCCGAGCTCAGGCGCATTGCCCGCAAGCGACTGATCATCGTCGTGCCGCGCGAGCGTGAGGCGATCTACACCTTCAACCCGCATTTCAACTTCTTTCCCTACAAGCACAGTTTCCTGCGCGCCATCCAGCCGCTCGAGCACAACTTCAAGTGCATCGATATTGGCCGCGACATCTACTTCTCGGAAGACAGGATGGTGCCGTTATGATGAAGACATCGACACTGGTGGGCGTCATCGCGGTGCCGCTGGTCATTTCAATCGGCCAGATCCTGTTCAAGCGGTCGAGCGAGACGTTGAACAGCCCTGGCGGCCCGGTGTGGGGGTTGATCGCCAGTCCGCATTTCTGGATCGCGCTGGTCATGTACGGGCTTGCGACTGTGGCTTGGGTGTTTGTCATCCGCGACATGCCGATCGGGCGCGCCTACATGTTCATGGCGCTGTCGTATCTCTACATTCCGCTGCTGTCGCTTGTCTTCCTGTCGGAATCCATCACCGTCCCCCAGATCATCGGCGCATTGATCATCTGCGTCGGCATCGCCGTCAGCGGCATGAAGGCCTGACTCGGCGGATGCGCGGTCAGGCCGCCTTGTGCGGTTTGCTGACTGGCTTGCCGGCCTTGGAGGCTCCAGCGGGAGAGGCCATGTCCGGCAAGGCTGCCGGACCCGGGCGCTTGCCCCGCGCCGGTGCGATCGACATGTAATGGAAGCGCTTCTGCTCGGCCCGGCCGCGCGCCACCGAATCGAGGATGACGCCGCCGGTAAAGATCATCAGGGACATCATCATCAACGCCATGGCCAGCATCCAGGTGGGCATCCGGGTGACCAGGCCGGTGTGGAAATATTCATTCAGGACAGGGACCATGAAGAGCATGGAGACGGAAAGCGTGAAAACGCTCAGATAGCCGAAAAACGTGAAGGGCCGGGTTTCCTTCATCAGCATGGCGAACATCCACAGGATCTTGGCGCCATCCTTGAAGGTGGACAGCTTGGAGTGCGAGCCCTCCGGGCGCCGGCCGTAATCGAGCGCAAGTTCCGCCACCGGCAGCTTGAGCTGCGAGGCATGCACGCTCATTTCGGTCTCGATCTCGAACCCGCCGGAGACGGCGGGAAAGCTCTTGGCGAAGCGCCGCGAGAAGGCGCGGTAGCCTGAGAAGATATCGGAGAAATCATTGCCGAAGATTGTCTTGTAGAGCGAGTTGAAGATCGAGTTGCCGAAGGCATGGCCGCGCCGGCCGGCATCGTCGGTGACGCCCCGGCGGGTGCCGACGACCATGTCGCAGCGTTCGCTGACCAGCGTGCGGATCAGTTCGGGACCGTCGGCGGGCGCATAGGTGCCGTCGCCATCGGCCATCAGGAAGACGTCGGCCTCGATGTCGGAGAACATCCGGCGCACCACATGGCCTTTGCCCTGGCGCGGCTCGCGCACCACGATGGCGCCGGCCAGCGCCGCTCTGAGCGCCGTCTGGTCCTTCGAATTGTTGTCGTAGACATAGATCCTGGCGCAGGGGATCGCCGCGCGGAAGCCTGCAACAACATCGCCGATGGTCGCCGCCTCGTTGTAGCAAGGCAGAAGCACCGCGATCTCGAGGTCTTCGAACATACCGTCTTTCATGGGGATCCCCGTTGGCTGTGGGCGGCCTGTGCCCTTGGCTTTACTATTTCTTGAGAAGGTTAAGGCTAGGTTGAACCAAAGAGATAAAGTGTGTTGGAGTTCCCCGTGCCCAAGAGCAACCCGGCCGCCGGCGATGCCCGCCTCGCCCCCGCGGTGTCGTCAAGCCGCCCGCTGCGGGCAAGCCCGCTCGGCCCGCTTCATCGCCCGGTCCTGCTGGCGTTTGCCGCCTTCGCCGTCCTGACCGTGGCGATGCATTTCGGCTCCTACGTCGATTATGTCGGCGCCGACAATGACGATGTCATGCGCCTGGTCCAGGTGCGCGATCTTATCGCCGGGCAGGGCTGGTTCGACTTGACCCAGTACCGGCTGGGCCTGGAGGGCGGCACGCTGATGCACTGGTCGCGGCTGATCGACCTCCCCATCGCCAGTCTCATCCTCCTGTTCTCGCTGGTCATGGGCCCGGCGCTCGCCGAAGCCTCGGCGCTGTTTGTCTGGCCGTTGATCACCGCGCTGCCGGTGTTTTATGCGCTGAGCCTGGGCGGCGGCGTGATCGGCGGTCCGTCCGGTCGGTTGATCGGGCTCACGCTCGGGTTCCTGTTCGTGCTCGCCATCAACCGCTTCCTGCCGGGCGCCATCGACCACCACAATGTGCAGCTCGCCCTGATCGCCACCATCGCGGCCTGTCTCATCCTGCCGGGCCGCCCGCCCATGGCCCATGCGCTGGCCGGCGGGGCCAGCGCCCTTGCCATCGCCATCGGCGTTGAAACCACGCCGCACATCGTCATTGTCGCCGCCATCGTGGCGGTGCAGTGGCTCTGGCTGGGCCAGTCCATGCGGGCCGCGGCGTCCGCCTTTGCGCTCGCCATGGCCGCGACCCTGACCGCCGCCTTCTTCCTGACCGTGCCCCCCGCGCAGTATGGGGTGGTGGCCTGCGACGCCCTGTCGACCGGGTTCTATTCCTTGGGCGTCGCCGGCGCCGGCCTGTTCTTCCTTTCTGTCTCGACCCTGTCGGGACGCGGTTTTGGGCTGCGCCTGGCGGGCCTCGGCCTTGTCGGAGCGGCCATCGGCGGCCTCGCCGTGCTGGCCGCGCCGCAATGCCTGGGCAACCCGCTCGCGTCCCTCGATCCGCTGCTTGTCACAATGTGGCTCAACAATGTGACTGAAGCCCAGTCGGTCTCCCTGCAGCTGCGCGCCGAGCCCTGGACGGCGGGCGGGTTCTATGTCGTGCCGGTGCTGGCGATGATCCTGTGCGCGCGCCGGATCCGGCAGGGCAGCCATGTCCATGCCCATGGCGTGCTCTTGGCGCTGATCGCGGTCTCCTGGGCCATCGCCCTCATCCAGGTCCGCGGCGCGGTGTTCTCCAACATGCTCTCGGCGATCCCGCTTGCGGCGCTGGTTGCCGGACTGCGCGAGCGCGCCAACGCCGATCCGAAGAATCTGCGCAAGGGGCTTGCCTTCGCCGGCGCGGCCATTGCCGCGGTGCCCTTTGTCTGGGCCCTGTCCGGCGCGCTGCTGTCGATCGGCGTCAACAAGGTGATGGGGGAAGAGGCGGGAAGTCTGCCCGCGCAGCAGGAAAAGATCTGCACCGATGCGGCAGCCATGCAGGCGCTGGCCCGCGAACCGGAGGGCGTTGTCGCCGGCCCGTCCAATCTCGGCGCCCATATCCTGCGTTTCACCGCGCACCGCGTGCTGTCGGCGCCTTATCACCGCAACCAGGGCGGCATGCTGACCGAGCTGCATGCCGGAATGGCGCGGCCCGCGGACGCGGTCAGGTTCCTGCGCGGCGCCGGCGTCACGGTGCTCGCCTTCTGCAACAGCGACGCGCAGGTGGCCAATGTCGCGCTCGCCGCGCCCGACGGGCTTTACGCCGACCTGCGCAAGGGGACCGTGCCCGCTTGGCTGGAGCCGGTCGCCGGAACCGAAACCGCGGCCTTGCAGCTGTTCCGGGTGAAACCCTAGCTTATCCGGGCGAATCCCATCGCCGCCGGCACGGGCGGCGTCTCAACCAGCCTGTTTCTTTGCCGCTGTCGGCGCTGTAGACTGCTCGGAGGTGATTTGCCCGCCGCAGCGGATCGGCAGGCCCCGGAGATCAAGCCAGATGAGCAACCCCCGTCCCCTTCGCGCCATTCTCAACCGGCTCGCTGTCGCCGCCGTGGTGGCGCTGACGGCCGGCGCCGTCCCGCTCTCCGCCGCCGAAACGGGTCAGCCCGCCAAGGAGATCTTCGGGGCGGCGAAACTGCCGGCGGCACTTCCCGCCCGCGCCATCGGCTTCTATTCCAAGGGCTGCCTCGCCGGTGGCGTGGCGATCGCCAAGGACGGGCCCAACTGGCAGGCGATGCGGCTGTCGCGCAACCGGCGCTGGGGACATCCCGATCTCGTGGCGCTTGTCGAGCGCCTGTCGCGCGATGCGGCGGCCAAGGACGGCTGGCCCGGACTTCTGGTCGGCGACCTGGCGCAGCCGCGCGGCGGTCCGATGCTGTCGGGCCATGCCTCACACCAGATTGGTCTCGACGCCGACATCTGGCTGACCCCGATGCCGGACCGCGCCCTGACCGCGAGCGAACGCGAGGAGATCTCGGCCACCTCGATGCTGAAGAAGGACACGCTCTATGTGGATGACCGGATCTGGACCCCGGCGCATGCGAAGGTGCTGATGCGCGCGGCGAGTTATCCCGAGGTCGATCGGATCTTCATCCATCCCGGCATCAAGAAGAAGCTCTGCGACAGCTGGACCGGCGACCGCGCGGCGATGGGCAAGCTCCGCCCCTATTACGGCCATCACTACCACTTCCACATCCGCATCAAGTGCCCGGCCGGCATGAGCGGATGCAAGAACCAGCCGCCGCCGCCGCGGGAGGATGGCTGCGACGCCTCGCTTGCCTGGTGGTTCACCGATGAGCCCTGGGCGCCCGCCAAGCCCGACAAGACCGACGACAAGCCCAAGCCTGCAAAGCGCGAGATCCGGTTGTCCGATCTTCCGGCTGCCTGCGCCCAGGTGGTGGGCGCCCCCGCGCCGGCATCGGAGGCGGAGGTGACCTTTGGCGCAAGCCCGGTCGCAAGGCCCGTCGCGGCGGGGTTCCAGGCCACGGGCGGGGCGGCCCCGGTGCTTGACCCTGCGGCACTCCCCGCGCGCATTCCGATCCCGGTGCCCCGGCCTCTCGATTGAGCCCGGGAGGGTGTCACTCAAATTTCATCGGGAGCGGTCTTTCGCTTGACCGGGCGAATGGCTAGACTTGTTTCTCAAATCGATTGAAAAAGCGAATCCGGCGCTCATGCCGGAGCTTGGCAGACCACGGGCCGTCATGACCGATCACAAGACCATTGCGTTGATTGCCCATGACCAGAAGAAGGATGACCTGGCGGAGTTCGCCAGATCCCATCAACAGGCGCTGTCGCGGTTTCCGATCGTTGCCACCGGGACCACCGGCGCACGGATCGCCGAGGCCTGCCCGGGGCTGGAGGTCAGGCGGCTGAAAAGCGGGCCACTGGGCGGGGATCAGCAGATCGGCGCGCTGATCGCCACCGGCGACGTCGGCCTGGTGATCTTTTTCGTCGATCCGCTGACGGCGATGCCGCATGATGTCGATGTCAAGGCGCTGATGCGGCTCGCCATCGTCTACGATATTCCGATGGCGCTCAATCGCGCCACCGCTGAAACCCTGCTCAAGGCGCTTGGCTAGACCGCCGAGATTGTCTTGAGCTGGCGCGGCCCGCCGGGCCGTGCCGCAACCAGATCAGGCCTGACGGGGACCAACATGCCCATTTCGAACGATTCCGACCACGCCATTGCCTTTCCGATCCTGATCGGCGACATCGGCGGCACGAATGCGCGCTTCGCCATCCTGATGGATGCCAATGCCGAGCCCCGCGAGTTCCCGATCCTGGCGACGGCCGATTATCCGACCATCGACGAGGCGATCCAGACCGGCGTGCTCGACAAGACCTCGCTGCAGCCGCGCTCGGCCATCCTGGCGGTGGCCGGTCCGATCAAGGGCGACGAGATCGACCTGACCAATTGCGACTGGGTGATCGAGCCCAAGGTGATGATCCGCGACCTGGGCTTCGAGAACATCGTGGTGATCAATGATTTCGAGGCCCAGGCGCTGGCCGCCGCCTCGCTCGGGCCGGAATATCTCGACAAGGTGGGCGGCGGCGAGATCCTCGCCTCGTCCTCGCGCGTCGTGCTCGGGCCGGGCACCGGCCTGGGCGTCGCCGGCCTGGTCCATGCGCGCCACACCTGGTATCCGGTGCCGGGCGAGGGCGGCCATGTCGACATGGGCCCGCGCACGCCGCGCGATTACGAGCTCTTCCCGCTCTATGAACCGATCGAAGGCCGGATTTCCGCCGAACAGCTGCTGTGCGGCCGGGGTCTGATGAACATCTACCGGGCTGTCTCGAGGGCCAACGGCGTCGAGCCGGTTGCCGCCAACCCGGCCGAGGTCACCTCGGCCTGGACCGACGGCTCGGACCCAGCGGCGGTGGAGGCGATCGAGCTGTTCGTGACCTATCTCGGCCGGGTGGCCGGTGACCTGGCGATGATCTTCATGGCGCGCGGCGGGGTGTTTCTCGCCGGCGGCATTGTCCAGAGGATCATTCCGGCGCTCAACCACCCCCGGTTTCGCCAGGCCTTCGAGGACAAGGCGCCGCATTCGGGCATTCTGAAGATGATTCCGACCTTCGTCATCACCCACCCGCTGGCGGCGTTGTCGGGTCTTGCGGCCTATGCGCGCACGCCGGTTCGATTTGGCGTGTCCACCGAAGGACGGCGCTGGAAAGCATAGGCAAACCGGCTTGAACCCGCTATAGAGCCGCACATATCGGGGCAGGCCATCCTGCTCAATCCAGGCATGGCGGTCTTTGCAGAGCGCTCGACAAGGTGACGGAATTTGGCGCGCGGCAGAAACATCAAGCAGGATGTCGAATCGCTGACAACGGTGATCCGCCGGATCATCCGTGAGAACGGCCGTGACTACGTCAAGACCTACCTGTTCGCCGCTTTCTGCCTGATCCTCGTGGCGGCCACCACCGCCTTCATGGCCTGGATCATGGAGGCCGTGATCAACGAGGCCTTCGCCAAGAAGAACTCGGATGTGATCTGGCTGATCTGCGGATCGATCCTGCTGGCCTTCATCATCCGCGGCGCGGCGTCCTACGGGCAGGCCGTGGCGCTCGCGCAGGTCGGCAACAATCTGGTTGCCCGCTACCAGCAGCGCCTGGTCGATCATCTGATGTCCCTGGGGGTCAGCTATTTCAGCGACACGCGCTCCGCGCAGATCGCAGCCCAGATCAGCCAGAACGTCGCCGGCATCCGCGATGTCATGAACCTGACGATCACCTCCTTTGCCCGCGATCTCTTGACGCTGATTGCGCTAGTGGCCGTCATGGTGACCAAGGACCCGGTCCTCAGCCTCATTGTCTTCGTCGGCGCCCCGCCGGTCCTGCTGGCCCTGCGCTATATCTCCAAGCGGCTCCGGAGCGCGACGCGCGAATCGATCGATCTGAACAGCCGCGTGCTCTCCGCCATGCAGGAGACCGTGCAGGGCATCACCATCGTCAAGGCCTTCACCATGGAGGCGCAGATCAGCGCCCGCATATCGGGCCTGATCAAGGCCGCCGAGGAGCGCTCCAACCGCATCGCCCGGTTGACCGAACGCACCTCGCCGCTGACCGAGACCGTGGCCGGGCTGGCGATATCCGGCGTCATAGCCTATGCGGCGTTCCGCTCGATCTATGGCGATGTGCTGCCCGGCGCGTTCTTCTCCTTCATCACCGCGCTGCTGCTCGCCTATGATCCGGCGCGGCGGCTGGCGCGGCTGCAGATCAACCTCGAACGCGCTGTCGTCAACGCCCGGATGATCTACGAGATCCTGGACGAGCAGGCGACCCAGGGCGACCAGCCCGGCGCCACCGACCATGACTTCGCCCGCGCCGGGATCGAATTCCGCCATGTCGGATTTGCCTATGGCCAGGGCGCTCCGGTGCTCGGCGATGTGAGCTTCACGGCCGAGGCCGGAAAGACGACGGCGATCGTCGGCCCGTCGGGGGCGGGCAAGTCGACGCTGATCTCGCTGGTGCCGCGGTTCTACGACCCCTCGTCGGGACAGGTTCTGATCGACGGCGTCGACATCGCCACGGTGACCAAGAAGTCGCTGCGTCGGCAGATAGCCTATGTCTCGCAACAGCCGTGGCTGTTCGAGGGTTCGATCCGCGACAACCTGCGCTACGCGCGCCCCGAGGCCACCGATGCCGAGATCGAGGACGCGGCGCGGCTCGCCAATGCCCACGAGTTCATTCTCGCCCAGCCCATGGGCTACGACACCCAACTCGGCGAAAACGGCGTCAATCTGTCCGGCGGCCAGCGCCAGCGCATTTCGATCGCCCGCGCGCTTGTCCGCGACGCGCCGATCCTGCTTCTCGACGAAGCCACCTCGGCGCTCGACAACGAGTCCGAGGCCGCCGTGCAGAAGGCGCTGGAAAGCGCCATGCGCAACCGCACGGTTCTGGTCATCGCCCACCGGCTGTCGACCATCGCCCGGGCCGACCGCATTGTCGTCATGCAGGGCGGACAGGTGGTGGAAACCGGCAGCCACGCCGATCTGAGCGCGTCCAAGGGCGGGCTCTATGCCCGCCTGCAGGCCTTCAGCGAGCTCAACGGCGATGCGGCTGAACCGGTCGCGGACACGGATGCGGACCTCAAGAGTGAAGGAGGCAAGCCATGAGTGCACCTACAGGAAGCATGGGGCTGATCGTCGTCGGCGCAGCCGGCCGCATGGGTCGGACGCTGATCCGCACGATCGCCGACATGGAGGGCGTGCATCTGGCCGGTGCCATCGAACGGCCGGGCTCCGAGGCGCTGGGCCGCGACGCGGGAGAACTTGCGGGCCTCGGTCCGAACGGGGTGCTGATCGGCGATGACGCCCTGCCGGCCTTCGCGGCGGCCGAAGGCGTTCTGGATTTCACCGCGCCCGCCGCGACTCTGGAATTTGCCGATCTCGCGGCGCAAGCGCGCATCGTCCATGTCATCGGCACCACCGGCATGGATGCGAGCCACGAGGCAAGGCTGCATGCCGCCTCGCGCCACGCCCGCATCGTCAAGTCGGGCAACATGAGCCTCGGCGTCAATCTGCTTTCGGTGCTGGTGCGCCAGGCCGCGCGCGCGCTCGACGCCGGCGACTGGGACATCGAGGTGCTGGAGATGCATCACCGCCACAAGGTCGACGCGCCCTCGGGCACGGCGCTGCTCTTGGGCCAGGCGGCCGCCGACGGCCGCGAGATCGGCCTGGGGCAGCATTCGGTCCGGGTCCGCGACGGCCACACCGGTCCGCGCGAAGAGGGCACGATTGGCTTTGCCACGCTGCGCGGCGGCTCGGTGGTGGGCGAGCACTCGGTCATTCTCGCCGGCGAGGGCGAAACCATCGAACTCACCCACAAGGCCACCGACCGCTCGATCTTTGCCCGCGGCGCCGTCCGCGCCGCCCTCTGGGCGCGGCACCAGAAGCCGGGCTATTATTCCATGCTCGACGTGCTCGGCCTCTCCGGCCAGTAAGTCACACCGCCTGAAACCAAACCGCCTGAACAAAGGCCCGCGTTAACAAAGGAAACCATCATGTCCGGAACGCTCGTCCTCGTCCGCCACGGCCAAAGCGAATGGAACTTGAAGAACCTGTTCACCGGCTGGAAGGACCCCGACCTGACCGACCTCGGCATCGAGGAGGCCAAGACCGGCGCCCAGGCACTGAAGGACACGGGCCTGAAGTTCGACGTCGCCTTCACCTCGGTCCTGGTCCGCGCCCAGCACACGCTCGACCTGATCATGGAAGGCATCGGCCAGACCGATCTCGAGGTCATTCGCGACCAGGCGCTCAACGAGCGCGACTACGGCGATTTGGCCGGCCTCAACAAGGACGACGCGCGCGCCAAGTGGGGCGAAGAGCAGGTCCACATCTGGCGCCGCTCCTATGACGTGCCGCCGCCCGGCGGCGAAAGCCTGAAAGACACCGGCGCCCGCGTCTGGCCCTATTACATGATCGAGATCCTGCCGCGCGTGCTGCGCGGCGAGACCGTTCTGGTCGCGGCCCATGGAAATTCCCTGCGCTCGCTGCTGATGATCCTCGACCGGCTCGACCGCGAGCAGATCCTCTCGGTCAATCTCGCCACCGGCGTGCCGATGGTCTACCGCCTCAACGCCGATTCCACCGTCGCCTCGAAACAGGTGCTGGGGGACATGTCCAAGGCGCACTGATTCGGGAGCCGTCAGGCGCCCTTCTGCAAACATCCCGTCTCCCAGCCCAGCATCGCCCGCTTGCGGGTGATGCCCCAGTGGTAGCCGGTGAGCGCGCCGGATTTGCCGAGCGCCCGGTGGCACGGCACCACGAAGGAAATCGGGTTGCGCCCGACCGCCGCGCCCACGGCGCGCGAGGCCGAGGGCTTGCCGATGGCGCGGGCCACGTCCTGGTAGGTCGAGGCGGCGCCGAGCGGGATCCTCAGGAGCGCCTCCCACACCCGCACCTGGAAATCGGTGCCGATCATGACGATCCGGAGCGGCTGGTCGGCGCGCCAGTGGCCGGGCGAGAAGATCCGGTCCACGTAGGGTCCGGTGGCTTCCTGATCCGGCGCAAACCGCGCGCCCGGCCAGCGCCTGGTCATGTCCTCGAGCGCCGCCTGTTCCTCGCCCGGATCGGCGAAGGCAAGCCCGCACAGCCCCCGCTCCGTCGCCATAATCACCGCCGTTCCGAACGGCGAGGGGTGGAAGCCGTAGCGGATCGAAAGCCCCGCGCCGCCGGTCTTGAAATCCCCCGGGCTCATCGCCTCGTGGGTGACGAACAGATCATGCAGCCGCCCAGGGCCGGAAAGGCCCAGCTCGAAGCTCGCATCGAGCAGCGGCAGGCCCTCGTGGCCGATGAGCCGGCGGGCGTGGTCGAGCGTCACCGCCTGCAGGAACGCCTTCGGCGTGAGCCCGGCCCAGCGGCTGAAAGTCTTCTGCAGCCTGCCCGGCGCCACGCCGAGATACGACGCGATGTCCTCGAGCGAGGGCTGCGCCTGGTAATCGAGCGAGATCCGCTCGATGGTCCTGCGGACGAGGTCGTAGTCATCGCCCTTCGGCGTGATGTCGCGGTCAAGCTGGGCTGTCACGGTCATGATCAAACTCCTTGAGCCCAATCAACCATGCGCGGATCCTTCACGCCACCCGAAACACGCCGTCTCCCGAGGTCGCTCAGCGCTGCTTGACGGTCGCCAGAGCGCGCTGGAAGGCGGAGGCGAAGCTTTCCTTGTCGTCGGGGTTGAGGAACGATCCGACATCGGTCTGTCGTCCCTGTCCGCTGATCTGCATTCCCGTTATGCCGATCTCGTCGTGGCGGTCGATGGTGAACCGGGTCCAGAACGGGTTGAACCGATGGTCGACGGCCCGCCCCGACGGGGATACTTTCTTCACCTCCAGGTCCGTGCGCGACATGCGGATGAATTCCCGCATCCGCCCCGAGCGGTAGCTCAGCCAGAAGGCGCCGAACAGAAGCAGAAGGTCGATGCCGAAAAAGGCGAAGATCGGCCAGGCGCCGATCTTCACGAAGATGACCATGTGGATGAGCGTGATGACGGTCACGAGCGTCATCAGGATCACGAAGCCGGTGCGGCCGAGCGAGCGGTGCGGGCTCAGCACCGCCTCAAACAAGGGTTCGTCATTCATCGGGCCTCCAGTCTCAGTCGATTGCCATCGTCCCTGCCTGTTGATTATAGGGATGGAATGGAAAAGCCCAAGAGCCCAAAACCTGCCAAGATGACGCGCGCTTCCGCCGCCACGGCGAAAAAGCCCGCCCATGGGGGGGCAGTGTCAGTACGCAAGCCTCCGGCGCGGCGCGCCAAGATCCCCTACAGCCCCGACGAGATCCGCGAGATCTTCCGCCGCCTCTCCATCCAGCGGCCCGAGCCCAAGGGCGAGCTCGAGCATGTCAACCCGTTCACCCTGGTGGTGGCCGTGGCGCTCTCGGCTCAGGCGACCGACGCGGGCGTCAACAGGGCCACCCGCGCCCTGTTCGCGCTCGCCGACACGCCCGAAAAGATGCTCGCGCTCGGCGAGGAGCGGGTGCGCGACCTGATCAAGACCATCGGGCTTTATCGCAACAAGGCGAAAAACGTCATCGCGCTCTCGCAAAAATTGGTCGACGAATTCGGCGGCGAGGTGCCGCTCAGCCGCGAGGAGCTGGTCACGCTGCCGGGCGTCGGTCGCAAGACCGCCAATGTGGTGATGTCGATGGCCTTCGGCATCCCCACGCTCGCCGTCGACACCCATGTCTTCCGCATCGGCAACCGGCTGAGGATCGCGCCCGGCAAGACCCCCGACGAGGTCGAGGCGGCGTTCCTCAGGATCATCCCCGACGACTATCTGTTCCACGCCCACCACTGGCTGATCCTGCACGGCCGCTACTGCTGCAAGGCCCGCAAGCCCGACTGCGAGCGCTGCGTCATCGCCGATCTCTGCAAGTCCCCCGAAAAGACCTGCGACGTGCCGGCGGCCCTGGTGGAGCTGCCGGCGCAGGTGGTGTGAGGGCTTCAGCCGCTGAGCCCGTCGATCAGGGCTGCGATGGCTTCCTCGCAGCTGCGACGCTCGGCGCCCGCCTCGATCGCCAACGCGGCGCGGTCGAAGGCTGCCGACAGGAGCACGGCGAGCATGGCTGCCTTGTCGCTGTTGCGCGTGCCCTTGAGCAGCGTCGCAAGTCCGACCTTGAGGCTGGCTTCCGCGGTCTCTGAGTCAATCGCGCGCATCAGATCCGTCCCCAGCACGGCGGGACCATCAAGCAGCAGAAGCCGTGTCCGCCCGGGCCTGGCCATGGCGTCGAAATAGGCGCGCGTGCCCGCAAGGATGGCCTCGCGCGGGCTTGAACCTGAAGTCGACGAAGCTTCAATCTCGCCAGCAACATCTTCTGCCTCGCGCTCGATGACGGCGCGGAACAGCGCGCGCTTGTCCTCGAAATGATGATAGAGCGCGCCACGCGTGACGCCGGCCGTTGCAACGATCTCCGGTGTTGCGGTGTCGGCATAACCCTTTTCGATGAAGAGAGTGCGCGCGGCGTCCATCAGTGCCTGGCGCATGCTCTCGGAGCGGTCCTTGTTCGATCGGCGCATTTTACCTCTTTACATACATACAGTATGTTTGTAACTAAACAGATACAGACAGACTGTATGTTAAAGAGAGGAGCCTGAGAAGATGAAAACCACCAGCTACTACCCGGTCATCATGACCCGCGACGTCGCAGCTACGGCCGCCTTCTACGAAACCCATTTCCGCTTCCAGCCGCTGTTCACCGCCGACTGGTACGTGCACCTGCAGTCGAGGGACGACACGCGCATCAATCTTGCGGTGCTCGACGGCCAGCATGACACGATCCCGGCCGAGGCGCGCGGCACCGTCTCCGGATTGCTCCTGAATTTCGAGGTCGAGGATGTCGACCAGGTCTATGACACCCTGCGCGCCGCCGGCCTGCCGATGCTCAAGGACATCTGCGACGAGGAGTTCGGCCAGCGCCATTTCATCACCGCCGATCCGAACGGCGTGCTGATCGACATCATCAAGCCGATCCCGCCAAGCGCGGATTACGCAGCCCTTTACGACGCCTCGGTCCTGCCAAGCTGAGCGGAGACGCACCTCACAGAGCCGCGCCGGCGTTTCGCAAGGCAATCATCTTGTTCAGATGCACCATCATGCCAGCCGCGAACATCGGCGTGAGCAGGTTCAGGAGCGGCACCGACAGGAAGGCGGCGATGATCAGGCCGGCGAGGAAGATCGTCGTCGAATTGCGGGCCCGGAGCCGCTTTGCGTCCGCCGGGCTCATGAAGCGCATGGCGGCGAATTCGAAATATTCTCGGCCCAGCAGGTAGCCGTTGACGAGAAAGAACGCCGCCAGGTTGATTCCGGGCACCAGCAGGAGAAGCAGCGCCAGCAGATTGCCCAAGCCCACCACCATGAGGAAGCCGAGCGACTGGCGGATCGACTGGCCGAGCGGCATCGGCCGGCCCGGCGTCTCGGCGGGATAGTCGCGGGTCTCGATCACGTCCGCGATGTCGTCGAGAAACAGGCCCGCCATCGCCGCCGTCACCGGGGCGATGAACAGGGCCAGCACCAGCGCCAGACCGACGCCGGCGATGATCGCGGCGATCGTGCCCGCCCAGCCGGCCCAGGCGGGAAGTCCTGGAAGCAGGTTTTCGAGCCAGGGCATGGCGGCCAGCGAGAACAGCTCGCCCAGGCCGAACCACAGGCCCGCAAGCAGCAGGATGGTCAGGCCGAGCGATTTCACGAGCACCGACCGCGAGGCGGGTGCGAACAGGTTGGATGCACCCAGCCGGGCGGCTTCAATGATCATCGCTCGAATTCCTCGTCTGGCACCGACGGCTCCCGGAGGGCCGGGCGACACCCGCCAGCACTCTTGTGGAAGCCGCTCCGGCGGCTCGAACCCATGTGGGGATTGCGCCCCCCTGCGTCAACGGTTTGCCCGACCGGGCCGCCAAAACCGCTTTTGCGCCCTCTCACGGCGACCCGTGACAGGGCGACACAAATCAGACATGATTCGAGCGCCTGACAGGCGGGCCGCCCACGGCCCCGACCATCAGTTTTCACCGGATTTCCCATGTCCGCACCGCGGATTCGCCCTGCCGTCCTGTCCGACATCGATGCGCTCGAGGCGATCGAGACCGCCGTGTTTGAGACCGACCGGATATCCCGCCGCTCGTTCCGCACGCTGATCGACCGGCCGACCGCCGAGACCCTCGTCATCGAGGCGGAAGGCCGGATCCAGGGCTACGCCATGATCCTGTTTCGCGCCGGCGCGGCATTGGCCCGCCTCTATTCGCTCGCCGTCGTGCCCGGCCAGGTGGGCAAGGGCTACGGCCGGGCGCTGCTTGCCGCCGCCGAGAAGGCCGCGATGGATCACGACCGGATCCTGCTCAGGCTCGAAGTGCGCGAGGACAACACGGGCGCGATCGCGCTCTACAAGAGTGCGTCCTACCGCCATATCGGCCGCGTGGCCGACTACTACGCCGACGGCATGGCCGCACTCCGGTTCGAAAAACTGCTGCGCGGGCCGGACACGCCGAAGGGCAGCACCCCGTTCTATGAGCAATCCACGGATTTCACCTGCGGCGCCGCCTGCCTGCTGATGGCGCTGGCCCGGTTCCGCTCCACCGACTTCCTCGATCCGGTCTGGGAAATCCGGCTGTGGCGCGAGGCCACCACCGTGTTCCTGCTGTCAGGCCCCGGCGGCTGCGAGCCGTTTGGCCTGGCCATGGTCGCCCGCGAGCACGGGCTCGATCCGGAGGTCTGGTGCTCGACCCAGGACATGCTGTTTCTGGAAACCGTGCGCGATCCGGAAAAGCGGCGGGTGATGGAACTGGCGCAGACCGATTTCCGCGCCCGCGTGGCCTCGGCCGGAACCCCGGTCCATTCGGAAGCCTTCACGCTCGACTGGCTGCGCGCCCGGCTGGCCGAGGGTCATGTCGCCCTCATCCTGGTCAGCGGCTACCTGATGATGGGCAAGAAGGTCCCCCACTGGGTTCTTGCCCACGGCGATGACGGTCGCCATATCTTCGTCCATGACCCCTGGGTCGAGGACGAGGTCGGCGAAACCGTCGCCGACGCCGCCAATATCCCGGTCCCCTATGCCGTGTTCGACCGGATCGCCCGTTTCGGCCGGTCGGGCCTGCGCGCCGCCGTTCTTGTCAAGGGAAAAGCCCCCCATGTCTGATTGGATCATCCTGTCCACCGCGCTCACCGGCTTCGATCACGCCGCCACCAAGCACAAGGTGCTGTCGACCCGCGACTACCTCGCCCGGCCGGAGCTGTTTCGCGGCGCGCGGCCCAACATCATCAACCTGTCGCGCTCCTACACCTACCAGAGCCGCGGCTACTACGCCTCGCTGCTCGCGGCCGCGCGCGGCCAGCGGGTGATTCCCTCGGTCGAGACCCTCATTGATCTCTCGGCCCGCAAGCTGCACGAGAACGCCATTCCCGAGTTGGAGGATTCCTTCAACAAATCGCTCCGCGAACACAGCGCCGCGCCCGTGCCGACAAGGCTGCGCGTGTTCTTCGGCACCAGCACGGATGCGCGCTTCGAGCGCTTCTGCCGGCTGCTGTTTGACTGGTTCCGCGCGCCCATCCTCGAGCTCAGCATCAAGCCGGGCGCATGGTTCTCGATCTCCAAGATCGCGCTTCTGCCGGTGAGCAAGCTCGATGGCGCCGATCGCGAGGCCTTCTTCCAGGCCATGGCGCGCTACACCGCGCGTCAGTGGAAGGACGCCAAATCCCGGGCGCCGGCGCGCTATTCCTTCGCCACCCTGGTCGATCCGCAGGAGGCCCTGCCGCCCTCGACCATCGACAGCCTCAAGCACTGGTCGCGGATCGCCGCGCGCATGGGCGTCTCGGTCGAGCCGATCACCCGCAAGGACCTGCCGCGGCTCGCCAATTTCGACGCCCTGTTCATCCGCGAAACCACCTCGATCTCCAACCACACCTACCGCTTCGCCCGGCGCGCCCAGCAGGAGGGCATGCCGGTGATCGACGACCCGGTGTCGATGATCCGCTGCACCAACAAGGTCTATCTCGACGAGCTGATGGCATCCAACGGCATCCCGGTGCCCAAGACCGTGATGCTGATCGGTCCGGAGGATTTTCAGCGCGCCGCCGATCTCCTGGGGTTCCCGATGGTGCTGAAAGTTCCTGATTCCTCGTTCTCGCGCGGCGTGTCCAAGGTTGCCAGCATGGACGAGTTGAAGGCGCTGGCCGGCGCCTGGCTGCATGATTCCGAAGTGCTGATCGCGCAGAAATTCATGCCGACCAAGTTCGACTGGCGCATCGGCGTGCTGGGTGGCAAGCCGCTGTTCGCGGTGCAGTACCTGATGGCCAAGAAGCACTGGCAGATCGTCAAGCACGACACCGGCGGCAAGCCGCTGGAAGGCGGGTTCAAGTCCTTTTCGCTGGCGCAGGTGCCGCCCCTGGTGCTCGACACCGGCCTTCGCGCCGCCTGCTCGGTGGGCGACGGGCTCTACGGCGTCGACCTCAAGGAGACCGATGACGGGGTCTTCGTCATCGAGGTCAACGACAATCCCAATCTCGAGCACGGCGTCGAGGACGCGGCGGAAAAGGACGAGGTCTGGATCAGGCTCACCAACTGGTTCATCGAACGGATCGCCACGTGACCGGCCACGCCCGTCCCCTGGACCCGCGGGGAGCCCCGGGGCAAAAGACATGACCTCAGGCTGTCGTTTCGCCGCAAAACAGGCTATAGCCGCAGCCCCGGCCAGCCGGCGGGCGTGTCCGCCCGACGCGCCCGGGGATCGACTGCGACCAGGACCCGATTCATGCTGAAGCCTGCCGAAGACCGCCTCAATCTCACTCAGATCGTCGATGCGGCCGAATTGCGCGCCACGCTCGACGCGATTGCGGCGAGGCATGGCGGCGCCAGCACCGAGGCCCGGCAGCAGGTGCTGGCCGAGGTCAAGCGGGTCAATGCGCTGGGGCGCGAGACCGCCCGCGCCATGCTGTTCGAGGACGGCGGCGGCACCGCCTGCGCCATGCGGATCTCGCATCTGCAGGATGTCCTGACGTCGGCCATGTATGACTATGCCAGCCACCACGTCTACCGGCTCGAAAACCCCTCGATGTCCGAGCGCCTGACCGTGACCGCCGTGGGCGGCTATGGCCGCGGCACGCTGGCGCCGGGCTCCGACATCGATCTCTTGTTCGTGCTGCCCTACAAGAACACGCCCTGGACCGAGCAGATCGTCGAGTGGATTCTCTACATCCTGTGGGACATGGGGCTGAAGGTGGGCCATGCCACCCGCAATGTCGATGAATGCATCCGCCTGTCGCGTTCCGACATGACCATCCGCACGGCCATTCTCGAGGCCCGTTTCCTCTGCGGCGAGCTGGCGCGGTTCAAGAATCTCGGCCAGCGCTTCGAAGCCGAGGTGGTCGCGGGCACCGGTCCGGAATTCATCTCCTCCAAGCTTGCCGAGCGCGACGAGCGACACCGCAAGGCCGGCGACACGCGCTACCTGGTCGAGCCCAATGTCAAGGAAGGCAAGGGCGGCCTGCGCGATCTCAACACGCTGTTCTGGATCGCCAAATATTTCTACCACATCCGCGACACCGAGGAGTTGGTGGCCCTTGGCGTCCTGTCGCGGCGCGAGTTCAACCTGTTCGTCAAGGCCGAGGATTTCCTCTGGGCGGTGCGCTGCCATATGCATTTCCTCACCGGCAAGTCGGAGGAACGGCTGTCCTTCGACATCCAGCGCGACATCGCGGCGGGCCTCGGCTACCAGGACCATCCCGGCCTGTCGGCGGTCGAGCGCTTCATGAAGCACTACTTTCTCGTGGCCAAGGACGTGGGCGACCTGACCCGCATCTTCTGCGCCGGTCTCGAGGACCAGCAGGCCAAGGAGGCGCCGGGCCTGACCGGCGTCATCTCGCGGTTTGCCAATCGGCCGCGCAAGATTCCGGGGACCCTGGACTTTCTCGAGGACAAGGGCCGCATCAACCTGGCCGATGCGGAGGTCTTCAAGCGCGATCCGGTCAACATCATCAGGATGTTCCATCTGGCCGACATTCGCGGGCTCGAGTTCCATCCCGACGCGCTCAAGCGAGTCACGCGCTCGTTAAGGCTGATCAATGCCGACCTGCGCGACAATGAGGAAGCCAACCGGCTGTTCCTGTCGATCCTGACCTCCAAGCGGCAGCCCGCCATCATCCTGAGGCGCATGAACGAAGCGGGCGTGCTCGGCCGCTTCATTCCCGATTTCGGCAAGATCGTCGCCATGATGCAGTTCAACATGTATCATCACTACACCGTCGACGAGCATCTCATCCGCACCGTCTCGGTGCTGTCGGGCATCGACAAGGGCGAGGAGGGCCGCGAGCACCCGCTCGCCTCCAAGATCATGCCCTCGATCGAGGAGCGCGAGGCGCTCTATGTCGCGGTCTTCCTGCACGACATCGCCAAGGGAAGGCCGGAGGATCATTCGATCGCCGGCGCAAGGGCTGCGCGCAAGCTCTGCCCGCGGCTCGGCCTGTCGCCCAAGCAGACCGAACTCGTGGCCTGGCTGGTCGAGGATCACCTGACCATGTCGATGGTGGCGCAGACGCGCGATCTCAACGACCGCAAGACCATTACCGATTTCGCCGAAAAGGTGCGCACGCTCGAGCGGCTGAAGATGCTGCTGGTGCTGTCGGTCTGCGATATCCGCGCCGTGGGCCCCGGCGTCTGGAACGGCTGGAAGGGCCAGCTGCTGCGCACGCTCTACTACGAGACCGAGCTGATGCTGTCGGGCGGGTTCTCCGAGGTCTCGCGCAAGGAGCGCACCGCCCACGCCCGCGCGGCGCTGGCCGAGGCTCTTTCCGACTGGAAGGAAAAGGACCGCAAGGCCTATGTGAAGCTGCACTACGAGCCCTATCTGCTGGCGGTGCCGCTCGAGGAGCAGGTGCGCCACGCCGAGTTCATCCGCGAGGTCGACAAGTCCGGCAAGCAGCTCGCCACCATGGTGCGCACCCACGCCTTTCATGCCATCACCGAAATCACGCTCCTGTCGCCGGACCACCCGCGCCTGTTGTCGATCGTCACCGGCGCCTGCGCCGCCGCCGGCGCCAACATCGCCGATGCGCAGGTCTTCACCACCTCCGATGGCCGCGCGCTCGACACGATCCTGATCAACCGCGAGTTGCCCGATGACGAGGATGAACTGAGGCGCGGCGCCTCGATCGGCCGGATGATCGAGGACGTGCTGGCCGGCAAGGCCTATATCCCCGAAGTCATCGCCCGCAAGGCCCGCACCAAGCGCAAGCCGCGGCCGTTCATCGTCACCCCCCAGGTCAGCATTTCCAACACGCTGTCCAACAAGTTTACCGTCATCGAGATCGAATGCCTCGACCGCACTGGGCTGTTGTCGGAAGTGGCCTCGGTGCTGTCGGACCTGTCGCTCGACATCGCCTCGGCGCACATCACCACCTTCGGCGAGAAGGTGGTGGACACCTTCTATGTCCGCGATCTGGTAGGCCAGAAGATCACCAACGAGAACCGCAAGATCAACATCGTGGCGCGCTTGAAGGCGGTTCTCGCCCGGGAAGCGGACGAGGTGCGCGACAACATGCCTCCCGGCATGATCGCGCCGCAAGGCTCCACCCGGCGCGGCCGGGCCACGGCATGAAGGCGGACACACGCGCATGAGCCTGATTACGAAATTCGCAAGCGTCGGCGGCGCCACCATGGCGAGCCGCGTGCTGGGCTTCGTGCGCGAGGCGATGATCGCCGCGTTTCTGGGCGCGGGCCCCGTCGCCGACGCGTTCTACGCCGCCTTCCGATTCCCCAACCTGTTCCGCAGGCTGTTTGCGGAAGGCGCGTTCAATGCGGCCTTCGTGCCGCTGTTTGCCCGGGAGATCGAAGGCGGCGGCCAGGCGGCGGCGCGGAAATTCGCCGAACAGGTGCTCTCGGTGCTGCTCTTGTCACTGTTCGTGCTCTCCGCGCTGGCGATGATCTTCATGCCCTTTCTGGTCGGCACCGTCATCGCCCCGAAATTTGCCGCCGACCCCGAGAAATTCGATCTCACCGTGCTGCTCGCCCGCATCATGTTCCCCTATCTCGCCGCCATGAGCCTGGTGGCGATGCTGGCGGGCATCCTCAACTCGCTGCGGCGGTATTTCCTGGCTGCCCTTGCCCCGGTGCTGCTCAACGTGGTGATGATCGCCGGCCTGACGGCCGCGGGATATCTGAGCCTCTCGGGCCCCGAAATCGGCAAGGTGCTGGGCTGGACGGTCACCCTGTCGGGCCTGCTTCAGCTGGCGCTGCTGGTCTGGGCGGTCAAGCGCGAGGGCTTCACGCTTGATCTGGTGCGGCCCCGGCTGACGCCCGCCGTCAAGCGGCTTCTGTGGCTGGCGCTGCCTGCCGCGATCACCGGCGGCATCACCCAGATCAACCTGCTGGTTGGCCAGATCATCGCCTCGGCTGAATCAGGCGCCATCGCCATCATCAATTACGCCGACCGCCTCAACCAGCTGCCATTGGGCGTCATCGGCATCGCCATCGGCGTGGTGCTGCTGCCCGAGCTCTCCCGCGCGCTGCAGGCTGGCGACATGAAGGAGGCGCAGTATCTGCAGAACCGCAGTCTCGAATTCGGCCTGGCGATCACCGTGCCGGCCGCCGTCGGGCTGGCGCTGCTACCCGCCCCGATCATCGCCCTGGTGTTCGAGCGCGGCGCCTTCACCCGGGACACCACGCTGCTTACATCCACGGTGCTCGCCGCCTTCGCCATCGGCCTGCCGGCCTTCGTGCTGTCGAAGATATTCACCCCGGTGTTCTACGCCCGCCAGGACATGCGCACGCCGCTCTGGGCCTCGGCCCTTTCCGTCGTCATCAATGTCACGGGCAGCCTGATCCTGTTCCCCCGCCTCGGGGTGATGGGTCTCGCCATCGCCACCAGCCTCGCCGGATGGGTCTCTGCGCTCTATCTCGGCCAGCGGCTGTGGGTGCGGGATCTGTTCCGTCCCACCCCGGCGACGCTGAGGCGCATCGGCCTGATCCTGATCGCGGCGGCGCTGATGGGCGCGCTGCTCTGGTGGATCGAGGCCCGCTTCCAGGACTGGCTGCTCGACGCTTCGCTGCTCGTCCGGCTGGCCTCGGTGATGGTTGCCATCGCCGCCGCGGCGCTGCTCTATTTCGGCTTCGCGTTTGCCACCGGCGCGCTCGACCGGGCCGAATTCGCCCGGCTGTTCCGGCGCCGGAGGAAGCCCTGAGATCGGCAAGGCCGGTCTGATTGGACTTGACCTCAGCGGTGTGTCGCCGCATAACCCCGCCCGATTTCAATGAGGCATCCGGGCCCTCCACAAGCCCGTCGGGGAGCATCTTATGTCCGCCACTTTCAAGCCGCTGGTCTTCTCGGGCGTTCAGCCCACCGGCAATCTTCACCTGGGCAACTATCTCGGCGCCATCCGCAAGTTCGTGGCGCTGCAGGAACAGCACGACTGCATCTTCTGCGTGGTCGACATGCACTCGATCACCGCCCAGCTCGTGCATGAGGATCTCAAGGCCCAGACCCGGTCCATTGCCGCGGCCTTCATCGCCTCGGGCATCGACCCGGTCAAGCACATCGTCTTCAACCAGTCCGCGGTCCCAGGACACGCCGAGCTTGCCTGGATCTTCAATTGCGTCGCGCGCATCGGCTGGATGAACCGCATGACCCAGTTCAAGGACAAGGCCGGCAAGGATCGCGAGAACGCCTCGCTCGGCCTGCTCGCCTATCCGAGCCTGATGGCCGCCGACATCCTGCTCTACCGCGCCACCCATGTTCCGGTCGGCGACGACCAGAAGCAGCATCTTGAGCTTGCCCGCGACATCGCCCAGAAGTTCAACAGCGATTTCTCCGAGCGCATCGCCGCTGCGGGCCTGGGCATCGAGATGATGGTCGGCGAGGAAAAGGTCACCGGCTACTTCCCGCTCACCGAGCCCCTGATCGAAGGCCCGGCGCCGCGCGTCATGAGCCTGCGCGACGGCGCCAAGAAGATGTCCAAATCCGATCCTTCGGACCTGTCGCGCATCAACATGACCGATGACGCCGACACCATCGCCAAGAAGATCCGCAAGGCCAAGACCGATCCCGCGCCGCTGCCGGCGACGCTCGACGAGCTCGAGGGCCGCCCCGAAGCCCAGAACCTGCTGGGCATCTATGCGGCGCTCAGCGACCGCACCCGCAAGGATGTGCTTGAGGAATTCGCGGGCCAGCAATTCTCCGTGTTCAAGCCGGCGCTGGTCGATCTGGCTGTCGAGGTGCTGTCGCCGATCACCCGGGAAATGCAGCGGCTGATGGATGATCCGAGCCACATCGACGCTGTCCTCAAGGATGGCAGCGCCCGCGCCAATGCCATTGCCGCAAGGACCATGGCCGACGTGCGCGAGATCATCGGCTTTCTCTAACCCCGCCGGAGCCCTGGCGGCACGGCGCCGCCGGGGTCTGAAAATCGGTCTTGCGGGCAGGCCCGCTGTGATGGCATTGTCCCGCTCATGGTATCCAAGAGACGTTCCCGCGAAGCCGGTCACCGGCGCAAGTTCCTCGCTGTCATCGACGACACGCCGGAATGCGAACGCGCCATGCGCTACGCCGGCATGCGCGCCTACAATTCCGGCGGCGGGCTGGTGCTGGTCTATGTCATCGAGCCCGGCGATTTCCAGCACTGGCTGGGCGTCGAGGAGATCATGCGCGCCGAGGCCATGGAAGAGGCCGAGGCGACGCTGGCCAAGGCCAGCGAGAAGATGCGCCAGATCATCGGCATCGATCCGGAAGTGGTCATCCGCCAGGGCAAGACCACCGAGGAAATCCACGCGGTGATCGAGGAAGACCAAGACATCGCCATCCTGGTGCTGGCAGCAGGCTCGGCCAAGGATGGTCCGGGACCGCTCGTCACCTCCATCGCCGGCCGCGGCGCGGCCTTCCCGATTCCGGTCACCGTCATCCCCGACGCGCTCTCCGATGATGAAATCGATGCGCTGAGTTAGGGCAGGGACCGATGCTCCGGCCGTATCGGCCCTTGATCGAAGGGCCGACAAGGCCTATCTTGTTTTGAAGAGTTCTAAACTGGCCGGTCACTGCACCAGGCAGGGAGATTGAAAATGTTCATCCAGACCGAATCCACCCCCAATCCCGCGACGCTCAAGTTCCTTCCGGGCAAGGTCGTCATGGACCGGGGCACGGCCGACTACCGCAGCGCCGAGGAAGCCGGCAAGGCATCGCCGCTGGCCGCCAAGCTGTTCGGCATTCCGGGCGTCACCGGCGTGTTCTACGGCTATGATTTCATCACCATCTCCAAGGATGGACCGGACTGGCAGCATCTCAAGCCTGCCGTGCTCGGCACCATCATGGAGCATTTCATGTCCGGTGCGCCGATCCTGTCGGGCCAGAACGGCGGCGAGCCGGTCTCCGATGAAGAATTCTTCGAGGCGGGCGACGAGACCATCGTCGCCACCATCAAGGAACTGCTCGAGAGCCGCGTCCGTCCCGCCGTCGCCCAGGATGGCGGCGACATCACCTTCCGCGGCTTCCGCGACGGCAAGGTGTTCCTGCACATGAAGGGAGCCTGCGCCGGCTGCCCCTCCTCCACGGCCACGCTCAAGCACGGCATCCAGAACCTGCTCCGCCATTTCGTGCCGGAAGTCCGTGAAGTCGAAGCCGTCTGATCCCGGCCGCCCTTTGCCGCGCCGAGTGACCCTGGTTATAAACGCCGCTGATGCCGCGCGAGCCCGCGCGGCCTTTGACATGGGATCTGCCCGGTGCTGACGCTCGCGCTTGATTGTTCCACCCGGTATTGCTGCGCGGCCGTCCTTGATACCGGCACCGACCACATCCTTGCCGCGGCCAGCCCCGATATCGGGCGCGGCCATGCCGAGCAACTGCCGGCCATTGTCGCGGGAGTCCTTGCCCAGGCCGGCTTGGATCTCAAGGATATCGGGCGCATTGGCGTGACCATCGGCCCGGGCTCCTTCGCCGGCATCCGTGTCGGCGTGGCCTTCGCCCGCGGACTGGCCCTGGCGCTCGGCGCGCCCTGCATTGGCGTCGGTTCACTGGAAGCCATCGCGATCCCCGCGGCGCGCCAGGCCGGCCAGCCGGTGATGGCGGTGCTCGACGCCAGGCGCGATCATGTCTGGGCTATCCTGGTTGACGTCGATGGCAGGCCGCTTGTGCCCGCCGCTGAATTCACGCCCGCTGCCGCAGCCCGCCTGGCTGCAGACAGGGGCTGCGGCCTCATCGGCAGCGGCGCGGCGCTACTGGCCGAGATCGATGGCTCGCTTGCCGCGCGCATCATCGCCGGGTCCGCGGTGCCCGCGATCGAGGATGTGGCGCGCCTCGCCGCCCGTCTCGATCCCGCCGCCAATCCCCCCGAGCCGCGCTATCTGCGCGAGGCGGACGCCAAGCCGCAGGCGGGCTTCGCCGTGGCGCACGAGGGTGCGGTCTGATGGTGTTTGACCTGTTCGGGCGCAAGCCCGATTGCCTCATTCTCGAGATCGCCATGGAGGACGCGCGCACCGCCTCGCGCCTTCATGGCGAAGCCTTTTCGCGCGCCTGGGGCGACGGCGAGTTCGAAAGCCTGATTTCCCAGCAATCCGTCTTCGGATTCCTGGCCTGCCCGGAAGGCCGCGCCCGCGACGCTGCCGCGGGGTTCGTGCTCTGCCGCGAGGCCGCCGGCGAGGCCGAGATCCTGTCGATCGGCATCTCGCCCAGACACCGCCGCAGCGGGCTCGGCTGGCGGCTGATGCGCAGCGCCATGCAGGAAGCCAGGCGGCGCGGCGCCGAGGAAATGTTCCTGGAAGTCGATGAAACCAATCTTGCGGCCGTTGAGATGTACCGCAAGCTGGATTTCGTCCAGGTCGGAGAACGGCGCGCCTATTATGCCCGCCCGGGCGAACAAGCCACGACAGCGCTTGTCATGCGCCGCGATCTTCGTTAGTCCCGATGGGATCGCTGGCGGCATGGCCGCCGGCTTAACCTCTCCACATACCCCGGCGGGGCAGGCGATGGACGAACTCAAATCCCTCGAAGACCGGTGCGCCGCGCGCGGCATGCGCATGACCGAACAGCGACGCATCATCGCGCGCGTGCTGGACGGGGCGCAGGATCATCCTGACGTCGAGGAACTGCACCGGCGCGCCGTGCTGGTGGACCCGCGCATCTCCATGTCCACAGTCTACCGCACGGTCAAGCTGTTCGAGGATATCGGCATCATCGAGCGGCATGATTTCCGCGACGGCCGGTCGCGCTACGAGACCGTGCCGGAGGAACACCACGACCATCTCATCGATCTGCGCACAGGCACGGTGATCGAGTTCCATTCGCCCGAGATCGAGGCGCTGCAGGAGCGCATCGCGCGCGAGCATGGCTTCCGGCTGGTCGATCACCGGCTCGAGCTCTATGGGATACCGCTCAAGTCCGACAAGCAGTAGGCAGCCCATGGGTCCCCTGCGCCACCCTGTCCCACCGGCCCGGCGATGATGGCGGTCCTGCGCATCCTGCTCGTCCTGTCGGCCTTCCTCGCGCTGACGCTGGCGCTGCTGCCTGTTCAGGTGGTGGCGCTCGGCCTCGGCCATTCGATCATGCGGCGCCTGCCGCGCTGGTGGCACAGAATCATGTGCCGGGTTGTCGGGCTCAGGGTCCGCACCCATGGCCGCCTGTCGTCCGAACGCCCGCTGCTTCTGGTCTCCAACCATGTCTCCTGGAAGGACATCCTGGTCCTGGGCTCGGTCGCCGAACTGGTGTTCATCGCCAAGTCCGAGGTCCGGACCTGGCCGGTGCTGGGCTGGCTGGCGCGGCTGCAGCGCTCGGTCTTTGTCGAGCGCCAGGAGCGGCGCAAGACCGGCGCGCAGATCTCCGAAGTGTCGCAGCGGCTGATCGCGGGCGAAGTGGTCGTGCTGTTTGCCGAGGGCACCACCTCGGACGGCAACCGGGTGATGCCGTTCAACGCCTCGCTGTTCGGCGCCGCCAGCGCCGCGCTGCGGCTCGCGCCCGAAGGCAAGGTCCATATCCAGCCGGTCTCCATCGCCTATGTCGGCATTCACGGCATGCCGATGGGCCGCTACCACCGGCCGGTCGCGGGCTGGCCGGGAGATGTGGCGCTGGGGCCGCATCTTCTGCGCGTCATCCGGCACGGCGCGATCGACGTCGACGTGGTGTTTGCAGAGGCCATCCCCTTTGATGCGGGCACCGACCGCAAGAAGACCGCCCGCCTGGTCGAGGCCCGGGTCCGCGACGGCCTGGTCCGCGCGCTGCGTGGCGAACTCAATGGCTGATCGGCCATTTTCAAGCCGCGATTTAGTCGCTAAAAGCCCCCGATGACCCAAGCAATTCTCACACCCGCAGCCCGAACCGGGACCAAGCCTGAAACAGGGCCTGACACCGGCGCCGGCGGCAACGCCAGGAAGGTCTTCGTCAAGACCTATGGCTGCCAGATGAATGTCTATGACAGCGAGCGCATGGGCGACGCGCTCAGCCGCGACGGCTACGTGACCGTCGATTCGGTCGAGGCGGCGGACCTGGTGCTGATCAACACCTGCCATATCCGCGAAAAGGCCGCCGAGAAGGTCTATTCGCAGCTGGGCCGGCTCGCCAAGCTCAAGCGGCAGCGCAATGCGGAAGGTGGCGACCTGATGGTCGCCGTCGCCGGCTGCGTCGCCCAGGCCGAGGGCCGCGAGATCATCCGCCGCGCGCCGGTGGTCGATGTGGTGATCGGACCGCAGACCTATCACCGCCTGCCCGAGGCCTTGGCGAGGGCGCGAAACGGCGAGGCGGTCGTCGAGACCGATTTTCCGGCCGAGGACAAGTTCGACGGCCTGTCCGCCACGCCCGAGAAGGCCATCCGTGCCCGTGGCGTGGCGGCCTTTCTCACCGTCCAGGAAGGCTGCGACAAGTTCTGCACCTTCTGCGTGGTGCCCTATACCCGCGGCGCCGAGGTCTCCCGTCCGGTCGGCCGGATCCTCGAAGAGGCCGAACGGCTGGCGCAAGCCGGCGTGCGCGAGATCACGCTTCTGGGTCAGAACGTCAACGCCTGGCACGGCAAGGGCGCCGATGGTCGCGAATGGGGGCTTGGCGAACTCATCCGCCGTGTGGCGACAATCGATGGCATCGACCGCATCCGCTACACCACCAGCCACCCGCGCGACATGGACGAGGCGCTGATCGAGGCGCATCGCGATCTTCCCGAGCTGATGCCCTACCTGCATCTTCCGGTGCAGTCGGGGTCGGATCGCATCCTCAAATCCATGAACCGGCGCCACACCGCCGAGGACTATCTCCGGCTGGTCGAGAAGATCCGCCTGGCCCGTCCCGACATCGCCCTGTCGGGCGATTTCATCGTCGGCTTTCCGGGCGAAACGGATGCGGATTTCGAGGACACGATGCGGCTGATTGCCGAGGTCAACTATGCCGCCGCCTTCACCTTCAAATATTCGATCCGGCCCGGCACGCCGGGCGCCGACATGGAGGGCCAGGTCAACGAGGCGGTGAAGACCGAGCGCCTGGCGCGGCTGCAGGACCTGATCAGCCAGCAGACCCGGTCGTTCGGCAGGGAATGTGTCGGAAAAGTGGTGGACTTGCTGCTGGAGAAGCCCGGGCGCAACACTGGCCAGCTGATTGGCCGATCGCCCTGGCTGCAGCCGGTAATAGTTGATGCAATGGCGGGCGAAATCGGTGACATTGTCAGGGTGCGAATCACGCAACCCGGCACGAGCGGCCTTTTCGCGGAAGTTGTGGAATGACAGCCCGTCGCATTTTTGGAGCCAGATCGTTTGACAGTTGAGCACCTGTCCCTGACAGAAGCTGAGACGCCCGCCACAGGCGCGTCCGACGCGACCCACCTCGCGCTCACCTTTGAAAACAACCGTCTCGCCAGCGAACTTTTTGGTCGGTTTGACCAGAACCTGGCGTTGCTCGAACAGAAACTGAAAATCGACGCCCGGGCCCGAGGCAACACGGTCACGCTGCGGGGCGAGGAAATCGCCACCAACCAGGCGCGCCGGGCGCTGGACTTTCTCTATGACCGCCTGCTCAAGGGCGCCAGCGTCGACACCTCCGATGTCGAGGGCGCCATTCGCATGGCGCTGGCGGCGGACGACCAGCTGGTGCTGCCGACGCTCGAGCGCAAGGGCAAGATGACGCTGGCGCAGATCTCGACGCGCAAGAAGACCGTCATCGCCCGCACGCCGACCCAGGATGTCTACATGCGCGCCATGGAGCGCTCCGAGCTGGTGTTCGGCGTCGGTCCCGCGGGCACAGGCAAGACCTATCTCGCCGTCGCCCACGCGGCGCACCTGCTCGAGCGCGGCTCGGTCGAGCGCATCATCCTGTCGCGTCCGGCGGTGGAGGCGGGCGAACGCCTCGGCTTCCTGCCGGGCGACATGAAGGAGAAGGTCGATCCCTATCTCCGCCCGCTCTATGACGCGCTCTACGACATGATGCCGGGCGACAGGGTCGAACGCGCCATCACTGCCGGCGTTATCGAGATCGCGCCCTTGGCCTTCATGCGCGGCCGCACGCTCGCCAATGCCGCCGTCATTCTCGACGAGGCGCAGAACACCACGCAGATGCAGATGAAGATGTTCCTCACCCGCCTGGGCGAGAACTCCCGCATGATCATCACCGGCGATCCGAGCCAGGTCGACCTGCCGCGCGGCGTGACTTCAGGCCTGGCCGAGGCCCTGTCCATCGTGGACGGCGTCGAAGGCGTCGTCACCTGCCGGTTTCGCGGCAGCGATGTGGTGCGCCATCCGCTGGTGCAGCGCATTGTCGAGGCCTATGACCGGCGGATTCATCCGCACCAGTCCGACGGCGGCGCGTGACCCATAGCCCGGCCATCAGCCTTGCGGTTGCTCTCGAGGCCGGGGACTGGGGCGATGTCGAGGTCATCGAGGCCCTGGCGCTTGAAGCGCTTGAGGCGGCCGTTCATGACCTTGCCACGATCGAGGCCCAGCCTTTCCCCGAGGAACCGCCGGAAGTCTCGCTGGTGCTGGCCGACGACGCGATGATGGCCGACATCAACAGGCAGTGGCGCAATCAGCCAAAGCCGACCAACGTCCTGTCGTTCCCGGCGTTTCCGCTGGTTCCGGGCGGCAATCCGGGCCCGATGCTGGGCGACATCATTCTGGCGCGCGAGACCATTGAGCGCGAAGCCGATGATCTGGGCAAGTCCGCCCAAGAGCATCTCGCCCATCTGATCATACACGGATTGCTTCATCTTTTCGGCTATGATCATATTGAAAACAACGATGCCGAGAAAATGGAAACGATCGAGACTCGCATTTTGACCTCGCTTGGCTTATCTGATCCTTACGGCGACACAGAGCCGGTTTGACACCGAAGAGACGATGACCGAAAGCAATGCCCCGGCAATCACCGGAGACGCCCCCAGCGCTTCGAGCGCGACAACTACTGAAGAACCCCACAGTTATCTTCCCGTGCCCGTGCGCGGGCAGGGAGCCGTCACGGTTCCCGACGAACGCAATGGCATGGGACTTTGGCAGCGCCTGGTGCGCGCCCTGTTCCCTCCCTCCGACCGCGAATCCATCCGTGAGGACCTGACCGACGCGCTGCAGTCGGGCGGAGAACTGCACGAGGCGTTCTCGCCGGGCGAACGCGCCATGCTGCACAACATCCTGCGCCTGCGCGAAGTCCGCGTCGAGGACGTCATGGTGCCGCGCGCCGATGTCGAGGCCGTCGACCAGACCACCACGCTCGGACGGCTGCTCGAGATTTTCGAGGAATCGGGTCGCTCGCGCATGCCGGTCTACGCGGAGAATCTCGACGATCCGCGCGGCATGATCCACATCCGCGATCTGTTGGCGTGGATCACCAAGCAGGCGCGGGCCAAACGCAAGTCCACGGCCAAGAGCCCTGCCGGGATCGTCAAGCGCAACGCGCTCAATGCGCTGGAACTCTCGCGCGTCGATCTGGGCAAGACGCTCCAGGAATCGGGCATCACCCGCAAGGTGCTGTTCGTGCCCGCCTCGATGCTGGCGTCGGACCTGATGCAGCGCATGCAGGCCAACCGCATCCAGATGGCGTTGGTGATCGACGAGTATGGCGGCACCGACGGTCTGGTTTCGCTTGAGGACATTGTCGAAATGGTGGTCGGCGACATTGCCGATGAGCATGACGACGAAGAGGAAACGCTGATCAGCAAGGCGGGCGAGGATGTCTGGATCGTCGATGCCAAGGCGGAGCTCCATGATCTTGCCGCAGAGATCGGCCCGGATTTTGACATTCGTGAGCAGAGCGAGGAAGTCGATACCATCGGCGGCCTGATCTTCTCCGAACTCGGCCGCGTGCCGGCGCGCGGCGAAGTGGTCCAGGCCCTGGCCGGCTTCGAATTCCATGTCACAGATGCCGATCCGCGCCGGGTCAAGCGCGTTCGCATCGTGCGCAAGCGGCAGCCCACGCGCCGCCGCCCCGTGCGCGGCGAAACGCCCGCCATCAAGCAGCAGGCTCCGGACGACGCCAGCGCCGCCTGAGCCGCCAGAGAGGGACGCGTCCTGGGAATTCCGGACGCGCCGGACCAAAAAAGTCCCCGCCCGGACCGGACATCGACCCGGTTTTTTGAAAAGATGCGGCAACTGATTCGCCAGCGTCCAGCGCGCCATCCCCGGTGCGCGCCGCGGCGGCTGTGGGGAGTCGTTGGATTTTGGAACGGATCGCTGAATCCATCATGCTGAGCTGGGGCGCCAGGCGCATCCTGCTGGCGGTGCTTGCCGGCGCTCTGGCCGTTCTGGCGCTGCCGCCCTTCAATTTCTTTGCCGTGCTGTTCGTCTCCTTCCCGGTCCTGGTCTGGCTGCTCGATGGCGCCAGCGGCCCGGCCGAGGCGGGGATGCTCGGCCGGTTGCGGCCGGCCTTCGCCACCGGATGGTGGTTCGGCCTGGGCTACTTCGTCGCCGGCATCTGGTGGCTCGGCAACGCGCTGCTTGTGGAAGCCGACGGCTTCGCCTGGGCGCTGCCGCTGGCCGTCCTCGGCCTGCCCGCCGTGCTGGCGCTGTTCTATGGCGCCGCCGCGGCGCTTGCGCGGGTGCTGTGGTCCGACGGATTGGGCCGCATCGCCGCCCTGGCGGCGGCCTTCGGGCTCAGCGAATGGGCGCGCAGCTTCGTTCTCACCGGGTTTCCCTGGAACGCCATCGGCTATGCGGCCATGCCTGCGCCGCTGATGATGCAGTCGGTGGAGATTGTCGGCATTTTCGGCCTGTCGGCGCTCACGGTGTTCGTGTTCTCGGCGCCCGCGCTGGTGGGCACACGACGCGGCGCCGTCGCAGGCATCCTCGCCGCATTACTGCTGTTCTCGGCGCATGTCGGCTACGGCTGGTTCGCCCTGTCCCGCCTGGACGCGTCCCGGCCGGTGCCAGCGCAAGCCGTGATCCGCATCGTCCAGCCGGCCATCGACCAGAAGGCCAAGTGGGATGTCGCCGAGCGCGAGCGAATCTTCGCCCGCCTGCTCGACCTCAGCGCCCTGCCGCCGATCGAGGGCCAGCCGCGCCCGAGCCACATTGTCTGGCCCGAGACGGCGCTTCCCTTCCTGCTCACAGACAATCCAGGCGCGCTGTCGCGCATCGCCGACATGCTGCAGATCGGTCAGACCCTGATCAGCGGCGCGGTACGGGTGGAGGACGGAACTGGCGGCGCGCCCGAGCGTTACTACAACTCGATTTACGTGTTTGATGACGAGGGTCAGATCATGGGGTCGGCCGACAAGGCGCACCTGGTTCCGTTTGGCGAATACCTGCCGTTCGAGGCATGGATGCGCAGGCTGGGCCTGACGCCGGTGGCCGAGACGCTGGGCGGCTTCTCCGCCGGCGACCGGCGCGGATTGCTGGCCTTGTCGGGCGGGCTCAACGCCGTGCCGCTGATCTGCTACGAGGCGATCTTTCCGGATCTTTCGGAGATTGCCGACGGCCGCGGCGATCTGCTGCTCAACGTGACCAACGACGCCTGGTACGGACGGACGCCGGGTCCCTACCAGCATCTGCGGCAATCCCAGATCCGCGCGGTCGAAACCCGCCTGCCGCTGGTCAGGGCGGCCAACAGCGGAATCTCGGTTGTGGTCGATGCCGGCGGAAGGATCGTGGGCAGCCTCGCCTTAGGCGAATCAGGTGTGTTCGATATCGAACTTCCGCCGAAGGCGGAGCAGGCCTGGAACATCACGAATCGGCGATTTAACTTTGGATTGATTATCGTCATAATGGTGTTTACGGCGTTTTTTGCGCGTAATGGTAAAAGGCGACCCCTAGATTGACGCAAAACCCCTAAAATAGCATAGTCGTTTTCGTCAACCCCGTTCCCGTTTTCGAGCCGGTCCGTGCAGGCCAGCAACTTTCGGAGTAGGATCGTTGCAATCAAAGCGGGATAAACCAACCAGAGAGTCTCAGGCTCTTGTCAGGACGAGAATATGATCGAGAACAAGAAGAAACCCAATCCGATTGACATTCATGTCGGCAGTCGCGTCCGCTTGCGGCGCACCATGCTCGGGATGAGCCAGGAGAAACTAGGCGAGGCGTTGGGCATCACGTTTCAGCAAATCCAGAAATATGAGAAAGGCACCAATCGCGTTGGC
>NZ_JAUXOD010000116.1 GCF_030682515.1 Hoeflea sp.
CAACTCGGCCGTCAACCAGATGGATCAGGTCACCCAGCAGAACGCCGCCATGGTCGAGGAAGCCACCGCCGTCATGCACAAGCTCTCCGGCAGCGCCCGCAAGCTCACCGGCATGGTGGACCGCTTCGACATCGGCTCGGCCCGTGGCGCCCGCCAGGCCGGCGGACGCATGTCCAGGGCCGCCTGACGCCTGTCGCGCCCGCGCGATACCTCAGAAGGCCTGAATACCGGGCCGAACCAGGATCAAGACCGAACAGCCCCGCGACCGACCGTCGCGGGGTTGTTTCGTATCTGCGCTGACAGGACAGGCTAGCGGGACGTCCGTTTGTGGATGAACAGGTCGTAGAAGGCCATCAGCGCGGCAATCGCGATGACGATGCCGAGATCCAGCCTCGGCAGCTTGTAGACCAGCACGCCGAGGAAGCCACAGAAAATGAGGAAGGCGATGATCGTGAGAATTCGTTCCATGGTCTTCAGTCTCCCGTGCCGTCGGTTTCCAGATGTTTGACGAGCCATCTCGCGGTTCTGAGCAGGCGGGCGTCGCCGCCCCGCGGACCCACCAGTTGCACGCCCATCGGCATCCCGTCCTCGTCCGAAAACAGCGGCAGCGTGATCACCGGCGTGCCGCACAGCGTCCAGATGGCATTGAACACCGAATCGCCCGTGCTTTCCAGCCCCATGGGCGCCGGCCCGGGTGCCGCAGGCGTGATGATCGCGTCGCAGCGCTGGAAGATTTCGCCCAGCGCGGCATAGAGATAGTCGGGCCAGTCGAGCGCCGCGATATAGTCATGCGCCAGCACCTTGCCGCCGCGGTCGAGCGCCTCGCAGAGGCGTTGCGACAGCTGCTCGCTGCCATCGCGGACGTAGCGGTGATAGCACTTGGACATCTCCGCCAGATTGATCCGCTCGCGCACGCTCGCCGCCTCGCCGAAGACATCCGGCAGGCCGGCCTCGAAACAGCCCTCGCCCAGGTGCTCCGCCAGTTCTTCCATCGCCAGCTGGCAGGCTTCGTCCGCCTTGTGCCAGTAGGGCGTGCGCACAAAGGCGAACATGGGCCTGACCGGCGCGTTCGTGCTCGCCACGGCATGAAGCCGCGGATGCGGTGCGGGCGCCGTCGCCCGGTCAAGATCGTCATGCCCGAACAGCGCGTCGGCCAGCATCGCCGCGTCCTCCACCGATCGCGCGAAGACGCCGACCCGGTCCAGCGTCGGCGACTGCGCCAGGATGCCGGTGCGCGCGATGCTGCCCGCCGACGGCAGGAAGCCGGTGACGCCGCAGAAGGAGGCGGGCCGGATCACCGAGCCGCCGGTCTGGGTGCCCACGGCCAGCGGCGCCATGCCGGCGGCCACCGCCGCGGCGGAGCCCGAGGACGAGCCGCCGGGCGTATGCGCCGGATTGACCGGATTGCGCGTCCTGCCCGGATGCAGGTACGCGAGTTCTGTGGTCACCGTCTTGCCCAGGATGATGGCGCCCGCGGCCCGGAGCTGGGACACGATCGCCGCGTCGCGTTCGGGCACCCTGCCGGCGTCGAGCACGGTGCCGTTGCCCGTCGGAATGCCCCGCGTGTCGATGATGTCCTTGAGCGCCACCGGCACGCCATGCAGCGGCCCGATCGACCGGCCCGACCTCCGGTGCGCGTCGCACAGTTCGGCCTGGCGCATGACGAAGGCCGGATCGAGCCACTCGAAGGCCTGGATGTCGCCATCGAGCGCTGCGCAGGTGTCGAGGCACGCCTTCGCATACTCCGTGGCGCTGAGCGCGCCATTGGCCATGCGATCCCGCGCCTCCACCGCGCTCAGGCCCGCCTTCACCCTGTCAACGGCCATAGAACAGTTCCGGCAGGTAGTAGACGATCTGCGGGAAGGTATACATCAGGCCCATGCAGATGATGACCATCACCAGGAACGGCATCACGCCTTTGAAGATGTCCGTCAGCTTGATCTCCGGGGGCGCTATCCCCTTGAGATAGTAGGCCGACATCGCCATCGGCGGGGTCAGGAACGAGGTCTGCAGGTTGAGCGCGACAAGGATGCCGAAGAACAGCGGATCGATGTCGAAGATCGCCAGCAGCGGCAGGAAGATCGGCACGAAGATGATGATGATCTCCGACCATTCGAGCGGCCATCCCAGCAGGAAGATGATCAACTGCGCGAGCAGCAGGAACTGGAACGGCGTGAGATCCAGACCGCGGACGAATTCCGAGATGATCTGTTCCCCGCCCAGATAGGAGAACACCGAGGAGAAGGTGTAGGAGCCGACGAACAGCCAGCACACCATCGCCGTGGTCCTGACGGTGAGATAGACGCTCTCGCGCATCCGCTGCCAGGTCATGGCGCCATAGGCGACGGCCAGCACCATGCCGCCGATCGCGCCGATCGAGGCCGCTTCCGTGGGGGTCGCCAGGCCGAACAGGATCGAGCCCAGCACCGCCATGATCAGGAACGCCAGCGGAAAGAACGAGGTGGCGATCAGGAACACAAGCCGCCCCATCGGCACGTCGGGCACCTCGTCGTCGGTCGGACGCGGCGCCACACTCGGCTGCAGGATCGATCGGCCGACGATATAGATGAGATAGAGACCGACAAGGGTGAAGCCGGGAAGGAGCGCGCCGGCATAGAGCTTGACGATCGACACGCCAGAGGATGCCGCATAGACGATCAGCATGATCGAGGGCGGGATCAGGATGCCCAGCGTGCCGCCGGCGCAGATGATGCCCGAGGCGAAGGCCGGGTCGTAGCGTGCCTTGAGCATCGCCGGCAGCGCCAGCAGGCCCATCAGCGTGACGACCGCGCCGACAATGCCGGTGGCGGTGGCAAACAGCGCGCAGGTGACCAGCGCCGCCACGCCCATCGATCCCGGAATCCGCTTGGAGGCGAGATTGAGGGTTGTAAACAGCCGGTCGACGATGTTGGCGCGCTCGACGATGTAGCCCATGAACAGGAACAGGGGCACCGCCGTCAGCACCTCGTTGGACATCACCGTGTAGGTCTGGTTGATGAACAGGTCGAAGATGCGATTGTTGAAGAATCCTTCGATCCACAGCCTGATGCTCTCAGTCGTGGTCGCCGTCTCGTCGAGACGGAAATAGGAGCGCCACATGCGGGTCGGCTCGTAATAGGCGTAGTAGCCAAAGCCGATGCCCATGGCCATCAGCGTGAATGCGATCGGAAAGCCCAGGAACACCACGCAGATGAACAGGCCCAGCATCATCAGGGCAATTTGAGGGTCGGTCATACGTGTCCGCCTGTCTCGGCCTCGTCGGCCTTTTGCATCAACAGATCTTCGGTCTCGCGCACATCCTCGTCCGCCTCGATCCATTTGCCGGTGCGCATGCAGACGATGCAGCGGAAGACCTGGGCGATGCCCTGGATGAACAGGAGAATGCCAGCGGCCACGATCACCGTCTTGAACTGGTAGATCGGAATGCCAGCGGGGCTGTTGATGCTGACTTCGCCATAGCCCCAGGACCGCGAGGCATATTTCCAGCCCGAGATGATCAGCGCCGTGACCCCAGGGAAGAAGAAGAACAGGTAGAGGACCAGATCCACTTTCGCCTGGGTCTGCGGACGCCAGAGCCGGTACACGAAGTCGCCGCGCACATGGCCGCCGCGCGACAGCGTGTAGGCGCCACCCATCATGAACAGCGAGCCGTACATGATGAAAGAGACGTCCAGCGCCCAGGGCGTGGGCGCATTGAAGAGATAACGCGAGACGACTTCATAGCCCGTGCCGAAAGCCATCAGGATGATCAGCCAGGCGAAGGCCTTGCCGAAGACCGCCGACAAGGTGTCGGCAAAACGGATGTAGTTGATCATGGTCCGCCACTTTTCCTTGCCAAGGGATCCGGCGGAAGGGTTTCCGCCGGATCCATGCAGCAATCCACCAGTCAGACTTACATTTTCAGCTTGCCCGGGAAGTAGTGCTCGTAGGCCAGGCCCAGGTCCGGAGCGTTCATCAGCTCGTAATAGGCAACCTGCTCGACCCATGCGCGCTGGCTGTCCATGACCTTCTTGTTGAAGGCATCGCCTTCCAGGTCGGTGATGAGCGTGTCCCAGGCTTCCAGCTGCGCCGCCAGGATTTCCTTGGACGTGCGATGGACCGTGACACCGTCATCGGCCTGCAGTTCCGCCAGGTCCTTCGAATATTCGCGCATCGCCAGCGCGAGGTTCGACGTGGCGGAGGCCTCGACGGCATATTTCATGATCGCCTGGAGGTCGGGATCGAGATCATCCATGAAGTCCTTGTTGAAGATGAACTCGAAGGCTTCCGACGCCTGGTGGTAGGACGACAGATAGTAGTTCTTGGCCACGTCCTGCGCACCGAACCGGCGGTCGGAGGACGGGTTGTTGAACTCGAACGCGTCGATCACGCCGCGCTCCATGGCCGGAACGATTTCGCCGCCCGGAAGCTGGGCGACCGACATGCCCATCTGCTGGAGAAGATCGGCGGCAAGGCCCACGGTGCGGTACTTGAAGCCCTGCAGGTCGGCTGGCGTGCTCACTTCGCCCTTGAACCAGCCGAACGGCTGCGCCGGCATCGGCATGCCCATGAAGCCGTAGACGTTGAGGCCAAGCACATCCTGGGTCAGTTCGCGGTACAGCTCCGCGCCGCCGCCCTGATAGAACCAGCCGAGCATGGTCGTGGCCGAGCCGCCGAACACCGGGCCGGTGCCGAAGAACGAGGCCGCCTTGGACTTGCCGTACCAGTAGACCGGCACCGTATGGGCCACGTCCAGCACGCCGTCATGGCAGGCATCCATGACCTGGAACGCGCCGACGATTGCGCCGGCGGGCAGCAGATCGATCTTGAGGCGTCCGCCGGACATTTCCTCGACCCGGGTCGTGTACTCGCGGGCAAAGTCCATCCAGATGTCGGAGGCAGGCCACGAGGTCTGCATCTTCACCACCAGCGGCGCCTGCGCCAGGACTGCCGGCGCGGACAACGCGCCCGCTGCGGCCACGCCTCCCAACATGGAACCCTTCTTCAGAAACGACCGCCGTGAAACGGATTTCTCGTCTTGATTTTGCATGCCCAATCCTCCCATTTGGTTGGCATTCAACCTTTGACATATGAAATATTTAGCAAGCCGGCGGATAAGACAACCCAACCGGCATTCAACTAAAGACGAATATGATCCGCGCGGTTTTTATGTCCTCGGCTTTTGACCTTGGCTTTTTGCCCATACCCTAGCACTCTGCCCCTCGCCGACGCTATAAGCGAACGGGCGGCCGGTCTCGCCGCAACACAGACGAGCCGAAGGTGAGGCGCCAGAGCATGACCAGCATTGATTCCATTCGCCGGGAGTATGAACGCTATCCGCCCAGCGGGTTTCGCCGCTTCACGCGCTGGTTCACCAAGCGGATTCCGACCCGGCTCTATGCCCGCGCGCTGTTGATCATCATCGTCCCGATGGTGGTGCTGCAATCGGTCATCGCCTTCGTGTTCATGGAACGGCACTGGCAGACGGTGACCCAGCGGCTGTCGATGGCGGTCACCCGCGACATTGCCGCCATCATCGACGTGCTCGCGACCTATCCCCAGGACGAGTCCTATGACCAGATCATCCGGATCGCCCGCGAGCGGCTGGAGCTCAATATCGCCATCGAGCCGCCCGGAGATCTGCCGGCGCCGCGGCCCAAGCCGTTCTTCTCGATCCTCGACCAGATCCTGTCCCAGGAGATCACCCGCCAGATCCGCCTGCCTTACTGGATCGACACGGTGGGAAATTCCAACATCGTCGAGGTGCGCATCAAGCTCGACAACAAGATCCTGAGGGTCTTCGCCAAGCGCAGCCAGGCCTATGCCTCCAACACCCATATCTTCCTGGTGTGGATGGTCGCCACCTCGCTGGTGCTGCTGGCCATCGCCATCCTGTTCCTGCGCGGCCAGATCCGGCCGATCCTGAAGCTGACCCAGGCCGCCGAAAGCTTCGGCAAGGGCCAGCGCATGCCCGATGATTTCCGGCCCCGCGGCGCCGACGAGGTCCGCCGCGCCGGCGTCGCCTTCATCAAGATGCGCGAACGCATCGAGCGCCAGATCGAGCAGCGCACCGCCATGCTCTCGGGCGTGAGCCACGATCTGCGCACCATCCTCACCCGCTTCCGCCTGCAGCTGGCGCTCGTCGGCGACGGCCCCGAGATCGACGAACTGAACAAGGACATCGACGACATGCAGTCGATGCTCGACAGCTACCTGTCGTTTGCCCGCGGCGAGGCCGAGGAGGACGTGGGCACGGTGAGCCTGAAGAGCGTGGTCGAGAAGGTCGCCGCCGACGGGCGCCTGCGCGGCGCCACGGTCAAGGTCTCGGTGCAGGGCGACGACGAGATCAACGTGCGGCCCAACGGCTTCGCCCGGTTGCTTACGAACCTCGTCTCCAATGCCTCGCGCCATGCCGACGAAGTCTCGATCGAGGCAAGCAACCGCGGCAAGTGGCTGACCATCTCCGTCGACGACGACGGGCCGGGAATTCCCGAGGATGCGCGCGAGGATGTGTTCCGGCCGTTCTACCGGCTGGATGCGGCGCGCAACCAGGACGAGACCGGAACCGGACTGGGGTTGGCGATCGTCCGCGACATCGCCCGCAGCCATGGCGGCGACGTGACGCTGTCCGACAGCGCCATGGGCGGCCTGCGCGCCACGGTGCGCCTGCCGGTCTGAGGAACCGCTCTACATCAGCCGGGAGCCGTTCGGCACGGCCTTGTCGATGCGGGCGAGCACCACCGCGCCGCCCTCGTCCAGGAACCCGAGCGTCAGCACTTCCGACATGAACGGTCCGATCTGGCGCGGCGGAAAATTGACCACCGCCATCACCTGCCGCCCGACAAGCTCATCGGGCGAATAATGCACGGTGATCTGGGCCGACGACCTCTTCTCGCCGATCTCCGGACCGAAATCGATCCTGAGCTTGTAGGCGGGCTTGCGCGCCTGGGGAAAGGGTTCCGCCGCGACCACGGTGCCGCACCTTATGTCGACCTTTTCGAAATCGTCCCAGGTGATGGTCTCGGTCATGGGGGTGCTCGTCTCAGGTGTCAATCAGCCGGCGAGTTCGCGGGAGCGGTCCGTCGCCGCTTTCAACGCCTTGTCGAACAAGGGCTGGAGGCCGTCCTCGCCCATCAGCACCGCCAGCGCCGCCGCCGTGGTGCCGTTGGGAGAGGTGACGTTCTGCCTCAGCGTTGCCGCGCCGTCCGGGGACCGGTGCATCAGTTCCCCTGCCCCCGTGACGGTCGCGCGTGCCAGGCGCATGGCGAGGTCCGCCGGCAGGCCGCATGCGCGCCCCGCCTCCGCCATGCACTCGGCGAGATAGAAAACATAGGCCGGCCCGCTGCCCGACAGCGCCGTGATGGCGTCGATCAGCGCCTCGTCCTCGATCCATTCGACCGGGCCGCACACCGACAGCAGACGGTCGATCTCGGCCCTGGCTTCCGCGCTGACGGCGGCATTGGCGACCGCGCCGGTGATGCCGCGGCCGATCATCGCCGGCGTGTTGGGAATCGTCCGCACGATCGCGCCGCCGAGGCGCTCCTCGAAATAGGAAATCGTCTTGCCCGCCGCCACCGAAAGCGTCACGGTCTGGGGCCCGACCAGACTCTTGAGCCCCGCCACCACCGCGTCCATGATCTGCGGCTTGACCGCCAGCATCAGGATGCCTGCGGCCAGGCCTTCGGGCGCTGCACTCTCCAGCCGCACCCGCGCTGACGCAAGCTTGAGCGACATGGCGTCGGAGGCCTTGGGATCGATGACGATGATGGAAGCCGGATCGATGCCGGACTCAAGCCAGCCATTGAGCATGGCGCCGCCCATGTTGCCCGCACCGACAAGCACAAGGGGGCTTGAGGGCGAAATCATCTCACGCCTCGCCGCGGGTTTCGAACATCACCGCGGTGATCGCCGCCTTGGCTTCCATGCCGGACCAGACGACGAACTGGAAGGCCTGGAAATAGGCCTCGCAGGAATCGAGCGCGTTGGACAAGAGCACCTCGACCTGCCGGTTGGTCGGCTCGGCACCGCCGGCGAGCAGCAGCGACTGGCGGAAGATGATGACATGCTCCTGCTGCCACAGGTCGAAATGGCCCATCAGAACCTGGCCGTTGACATGCGACAGGAGCTTCATCACCTCGGTGACGCGGGCCTCGGGCACCTTGATGTCGAAGGCGCTGGCGATATGCAGCGCCTCGCAATCCTCCATCCAGGAAAACGACACGTGATAGTCGGTCCAGTGCCCCTCGACGGTCATGGCGATCTCGTGCTCGCCGGAGCGCTCGAATGTCCAGTCGTTCGCCGCCGCCACGAATTCGATCATGTCTACCGGATTGGAGTGCCGTTCGAATTCAATATTGCTGAGATTCATGCCCCACCTTGTTCATGTCCGGCGCCCGCGGACCGTCGTGACGGAACCCGGCGACTATGTCTTCAACGCGCGATTCACCCGTGTCCCGGGGCGTCCGCTTCTGCGACTCCCGCCGGGACTCTTTGCCACCCGTTTCGAATCATCATTTAAAATCAGTGTATAAATGCAGAGTCCGAGCGCCAGCCCCCCAACTGCATTTTGTCAGTGCGACCCTGTGGAGCAAGCTGCGAAACTGATTCCGCCGTGACTCATAACTGACTCACGCAAAAGGCTTTTTGAGCCTCGGCCCGCGGTGGACAACCTGTGCAAAAAAAATCGGGTAAAACGGCCGCTCAGGGCTTATTGCGCGGCGCGCGCTTGGCTGCAGCGGGTTTTGCCGCCCCGGCGTCGACCGAAGCGGGCGAATTGGGCGCCGATTGCTCGAGTTTCTCGAGCCGCGCGGACAGTGCGTCGTTCTCTTCGCGCGCCTTGATCGCCATCTCGCGGACCGCCTCGAATTCCTCGCGCTTGACCAGGTCCATCGAATTGAGAAGCCGTTCGAACTGGCTGCGCATCGCCGTCTCCATTTCGCGCTGCACGCCCTGGGCTGCGCCGGCCGCATCGGTCATCAGCTTGGCAAGTTCGTCGAGAATTCGGTTCGATCCGCTGGTCATGGTCTTCATCCCTGCGCCGGTATGAACCGGCGCTGTTGCTGGTGGCTGTCCATCCCTTTGAATTAAGGACTCGAGCGCCAAGTTGCAAGACAGGCGCCGGCCCGCAAGCCTTGCGCAAAGCCCGCATGGCAAGTCAGTGCGGCGACTCGCGCTGGCGCTTTGCCGGAAAATAGCCTTGAAGCCGTGACGAAATACCGGCCAGCGCCCCTTGGACGCACGCCATGCAGGAAGGAAGCCGCCTTGGAGCAGACCGCAATGCTGTTGTCGCTGATGGCCTTTCCGGACATTGATCCGGTCATCTTCTCTATCGGCCCGCTGCAGATACGCTGGTATGGTCTGGCCTATGTGACGGGCATCCTGCTCGGCTGGCGCTATGCAAGGATGCTGGTCGGCAACGCCCGGCTCTGGCCCGAAGGCGGGTCGCGCATTTCCGCGCTCGACATCGACGACTTTCTTGTCTGGGCCACCATCGGCATCGTCGCGGGCGGCCGCATCGGCTACATCCTGTTCTATGACTTCGCCGCCGTGGCGGCCAATCCGCTCCGGGCGCTTGAGATCTGGAACGGCGGCATGTCCTTCCATGGCGGATTGCTGGGCACGCTTGCCGCCATGGTGCTGTTTGCCCGCAAACGCGCCATTCCTCTGTTCAGCCTGTTTGACGTGGTCTGCGCGGTCGTGCCGGTGGGGCTGTTTTTCGGCCGGGTGGCGAATTTCATCAATTCCGAACTCTGGGGCAAATTGAGCGATGCGCCCTGGGCTTTCGTGTTTCCCACCGGCGGCCCCTTCGCGCGGCATCCGACCCAGCTCTACGAAGCCGCGCTCGAAGGCCTGCTGCTGCTGGCCGCACTGGCCTGGCTGATCTACCGCCGGGACGCGCTCAAGATGCCGGGCCTGGTCTCGGGGGTCTTTGTCAGCGGCTACGCGCTGTCGCGCATCTTTGTCGAGTTCTTCCGGGAACCGGACGCGCATCTGGGCTATCTGGCCGGCGGCTGGCTGACCATGGGCATGGTTCTGTCGCTGCCGATGCTCGCCGTCGGCATCTGGGCGATCGCCACCGCCAGGTCGCGCGCCGGATCGCCAGCATGACCAAGACCGCCCGCATGACCAAGTTCTGGAAAGTCACCGCCATGACCCCGCTTGCCCACAAGATCGTCCGGTTGATCGAAGAGACCGGACCGTTGCGGATATCGGACTATTTCGCGCTCTGCCTGGCCGACCCGGAGCATGGCTACTATCACAGCCGCGAACCGTTCGGCCGCTCGGGCGATTTCATCACCGCGCCGGAGGTCTCGCAATTGTTCGGCGAGATGATCGGCGTGCATCTCGTCCATGCCTGGCAGGCGCAGGGCGCGCCCGCGGACGTCAGGATCGTCGAGATCGGGCCCGGTCGCGGCACGCTGATGTCTGACGCATTGAGGGTGATCGCCCGGCTGGCGCCGGATCTCTATGCGGGCGCCAGCATCCACATGGTCGAGACCAGCGAGCGGCTGCGCAATGTGCAGCGCCAGACGCTGGTGCGCGTCAAGGAAAGGATCACCTGGCACACGGCGTTCGAGGAGGTGCCCGAGGGCTTCACCCTGATGGTCGCCAATGAACTCTTCGACGCGGTTCCGATCCGCCAGTTCGTCAAGACGCCCCAAGGCTTTCGCGAACGCGTGGTCGGTGTCGACGGCACCGGGGCGCTGGTGTTCGGCCTCGGGGCCGGCAGCTTCGATCCGCAGCTTCTGCCCTTGGACGAGACGCGCGTGCCCGACGGCGAGATCTTCGAGCTGTCGCCCGCACGGTCCGCCGTCATGCAGGCCGTGGCCGCCAAGATCGTCCGCGACGGCGGCACCGCGCTCGCCATCGACTACGGCCATCTGGTCACCGGATTCGGCGACACGCTGCAGGCGGTCTACCGCCACGAATACGATCCGCCGCTGGCCCGCCCGGGCGAGGCCGACCTGACCAGCCATGTCGATTTCCAGGCGCTGGCCGAGGCGGCGCTGGCCGCGGGCGCCCATGTTCACAAGCCGATGACCCAGGGGGAATTCCTTGTGGGCCTGGGGATCGTCGAGCGCGCCGGCGCGCTCGGCGCGGGCCGCGACGCTTTGACCCAGGCCGCCATCCGCGACGCGGTCAACCGGCTGGCGGGCGAAGGCGAAGGCCGCATGGGCGCGCTGTTCAAGGTGCTGGCCATCAGCGGCGGCCCGGTCAGCCTCGCCCCCTTCGATCGCCAGGCCGCGTGAGCGGACGAATTGACAGACGCAGCCGGTATGGCCACCATCAGCGCGCTGTCGCGCCCGGACCTTCGGATTCGGCGCGGCCAGGGGACCCGCAGGAGGAGAAGACATGACGGTTGACCGCCATGCGCCGGACCCGGTGCGCAGTGAGCTTCTCGACGAGGGATCCGCAGACAGCGGCATTTCGCATGGGTTCTTCAGCCGCGCCGGCGGCGTGTCCGAGGGACTCTACCGCGGCCTCAATGTCGGCCTGGGTTCCAGGGACAACCGCGCCCATGTGCTGGAAAACCGGACCCGGGTCAGCCGCTGGTTCGGCCAGGCGCCCGACCGGCTGGTCACCGTCCACCAGGTCCATTCGCCGCGGGTTCATGTCGCCACGGCCGAGAACCGCGCCGAACGGCCGGAGGCCGACGCGCTGGTGACCGACACCCCGGGGCTTGTCCTGGGTGTGCTCACCGCCGATTGCGGGCCGGTGCTGTTTGCCGATCCGGAAGCCCGGATCATCGGCGCGGCCCACGCCGGCTGGCGCGGCGCGTTTGACGGCGTGCTCGAAAGCACGGTCGCCGCGATGGTCGGCCTGGGTGCGCGTGTCGAGCGCATCGCCGCCGTCCTGGGCCCGTCGATCAGCCAGACGAGCTATGAGGTCGGCCCCGAATTCATCGATCGCTTCCTCAGCACCGACCCGGCCCACGACATCTATTTCCTTGCCGCGCCCAAGCCGGGCCATGCTATGTTTGACTTGAGGCGGTTCACGCTCGACCGGCTGCGCTCGGCCGGTCTGAAAGCCGACATGCTCGCCGACTGCACCTATGCGGATGAGGAAGCCTGGTTTTCCTATCGGCGCGCCACCCATCGCAATGAACCTGATTACGGACGGCAGATCTCCGCCATCGCCATCAAGGAGGAACCCCATGGCCCTGCATTTTGAACGCGAGGAATTCGCCGCCCGCCTGGACCGGCTGACCGCCAGCATGCGGGAAGAGAATCTTGACGCCATGCTGCTGTTTGCCCAGGAGAGCATGTACTGGCTCACCGGCTACGACACCTTCGGCTTCTGCTTCTTCCAGTGCCTGGTGGTCAAGGCCGATGGCGCGATGACGCTGCTGACGCGCTCGGCCGACCTGCGCCAGGCCCGCCAGACCTCGACCATCGAACGCATCGTCGTGTGGACCGACCGGACCAATGCCGACCCGGCGCTCGATCTCAAGAACCTCTTGTCCGATCTCGATCTCCTGGGCGAACGGATCGGCGTCGAATACGACACCCATGGGCTCACCGGGGCCAATTGCCGCAAACTCGACAACCAGCTGCACAGTTTCGCCGAAATGGTCGACGCGTCCTATCTGGTCAGCCAGCTCCGGCTGATCAAGAGCCCCGCCGAGATCGCCCATGTCCGGCGCGCGGCAAGCCTCGCCGATGCGGCCCTTGACGCCGGCCTGCCGCTGATCAAGGCCGGCGGCGACGAGGCCGACATCCTGGCCGCCATGCAGGGCGCGGTGTTTTCCGGCGGGGGCGACTATCCGGCCAACGAGTTCATCATCGGTTCGGGCCAGGACGCGCTTCTGTGCCGCTACAAGGCCGGGCGCAGGAAACTCGACGAGAACGATCAGCTGACGCTGGAATGGGCGGGATCCTTCGCCCATTACCACGCAGCCATGATGCGCACGGTCATCATCGGCGAGCCGACGCCGCGCCACATCGAGCTCTACGAGGCCTGCCGGGAAGCGCTCGACGCCATCACGGCGATCCTCAAGCCCGGCACGACCTTCGGCCAGGTGTTCGACGCCCATTCCGATGTCATGGACAGGCGCGGGCTGACCCGCCACCGGCTCAACGCCTGCGGCTATTCGCTCGGCGCACGCTTCACCCCGAGCTGGATGGAGCACCAGATGTTTCATGCCGGCAACCCGATCGTGATCGCGCCCGACATGACGCTGTTCGTGCACATGATCATCATGGATTCCGAAGCCGGCGCCGCCATGACCCTCGGGCAGACCTACCTGACCACCGCCGACGCGCCGGAATCGCTCTCGGCCAAATCCCTCGACCTCATCATCGCACCCTGAGCCGTTTCTTAGGCTCCCACCCCGCAATTCCGGACGCGCCAAGGATGCGCTCACGTAACAGAGATTGACAGGCCTGCCTCCGTGATTTCATAACAAAGCCGGGAAAAGGCGGGGACCAGGATGCAGGTCATCAAGATCATTGGCGGAGTCTGCGCACTGGCCCTGCTGATTGCGGGGTGCAGTAGCACGGAAGAGGGTCTGCAGCCGATCCCGGGAGGGCCGTCCGCGTCGGCATCGACAGACAACACTGTGCCCGTCGATGCGTTCTCGGTCGCACCTTCCCAGGTTGCCGGGGCGCCTCCCCAGGCGCCGGGCGCGCCATCGTCCGGAACCTTCCCCCAGCCCGGAGCCCCCCAGCCCGGAGCCCCCCAGCTCGGGGCCCCGCAGACCGCCGCCCCGGTGCAGGCCTCCCTGCCCGCAGGCCAGGTGCGCGGACAGATCCGCTTCATGCCGGTCATCGGCGCGCCCGTGAACGCTGTCACACCGCTGTCGCGCCAGTTGGCGGCCGAGGCGCGCAATCGCGGCCTCGCCATCATCAGCGCCTCCGCGCCTGGCGGCGAGCATGTGCTGAAGGGCTATTTCTCCGCCGACAATTTCGACGGCAAGACGACGGTGTTCTACGTCTGGGACGTGCTTGATTCCGCGGGCAACCGGCTGCACCGGATTCAGGGCCAGGAATCCACCCAGGGCGGCGCGGGCGATCCATGGGCCTCGATCCCGGCAGAGCTGATGGAACGAATCGCCGCGCGCTCGATGGCCGACTACGCCGCCTGGCGCGGGCTCTGACGCCGGTCCCGACAGCGGGACCCGGGAGGGCATGGCTACCCGCGGTTGAGACCGGCATCCGTTCCCGAACTTTGCCGGCACAAGATAATTACCACGTTCAACAGAAAAATTGTCCACGTGCGGCTTGCGGTCTTGCAAAGATCGCATGCGCCGCTAAAACGCGCCGAATGCATTGGCGCACGGTCCTCATGCGTGACCCTGCGCATGACGCGACGCGGCGGGAAAAAACAGGCGGTCCCAAATGAAGGTTTTCGCAGGAAACTCGAACCGTCGTTTGGCGGAGTCCATTTGCAACTATCTCAATGTGCCGCTCGGCAAGGCGAGCGTCCGGCGCTTCGCCGACCAGGAGATTTTCGTCGAGATCCAGGAGAACGTGCGCGGCGAGGATGTGTTCATCCTGCAGTCCACCTCCTATCCGACGAACGATCACCTGATGGAACTCTTGATCATGATCGACGCCTTCAGGCGCTCGTCGGCGCGGCGGATCACCGCCGTGCTGCCCTATTTCGGCTATGCCCGCCAGGATCGCCGCGCCTCCGGCCGCACGCCGATTTCCGCCAAGCTGGTGGCCAATCTGATCACCGAGGCCGGCGCCGACCGGGTGCTCACGCTTGACCTGCACGCGGGCCAGATCCAGGGCTTCTTCGACATTCCGACCGACAATCTGTTCGCCATTCCGGTGATCGCCCGCGACATCAAGGCCAAGTACGACCTCTCCAACGTCGTCGTGGTTTCGCCCGATGTCGGCGGCGTGGTCCGCGCCCGCGCGCTCGGCAAGCGGCTCGGCTCGCTTCTGGCCATCGTCGACAAGCGCCGCGACCGCCCCGGCGAATCCGAGGTGATGAACATCATCGGCGAGGTCGAGGGCAAGGACTGCATCCTGATCGACGACATTGTCGATTCCGGCGGCACGCTCTGCAACGCCGCGGAGGCGCTGCTGACCAATGGCGCCAATTCGGTGACCGCCTACATCACCCATGGGGTGCTGTCGGGCGGCGCGGTGGCGCGCGTGGCCTCCTCCAAGCTCAAGGAGCTGGTGATCACCGACTCGATCCAGCCGACGCCGGAAATCCAGTCGGCGCACAATATCCGCGTCATCACCACCGACGCGCTGATCGGCGAGGCGATCAACCGCACCGCCGCGGAACAATCCGTCTCCAGCCTGTTCGACTAATGCATGTCGGGTTCAAATGGATTCATTTGAACGATAATTTCCATGCATCAAATCAAAGGACGCTGTAATCGCGGTCAGGCCAGAACGGTTACCGCGATCCCGGCCAGCGTCGCGGCGCCGAGAACCACAAACAGATTGACGTGAAACCGCAGCAGCGCCACGCCCGCGGCAATGGCGATGGCCAGCGCCGCGAGATCGAGCGTCGCCAATGCGGGTACCGGCAGGCTGAACGGGCCAAACGCCGCCTGGCCCACTTCCGCAAACAGCACATGCAACGCAAACCAGACCGCCAGATTGGCGATGACGCCGACCACGGCCGCGGTGATCGCCGAAAGCCCTGCCGAGAGCCATTCGACCGAGCGCAGCCGTTCGATATGCGGCGCACCGGCGAAGATCCACAGGAAACAGGGCGCGAAGGTGAAGAACAGCGCCACCGATCCACCGAGCACGCCGCCGGCCAACGGATCAAGCCCGGCTTCGCGCGCGCCGCCCAGGAAGCCCACGAACACCAGCACCAGGATCAGCGGCCCGGGTGTAGATTCCGCCAGTCCCAGGCCCGCCAGCATGTCGCCGGGCATCAGCCAGCCATGGACTTCGACCGCCTGCTGGCCGACATAGGCAAGGACCGCATAGGCGCCGCCGAAGGTCACGATCGCGGCCTTGGAGAAGAACAGCGCCATCGCCGAAAGTACCGCCGGCACGCCGGGCAGGATGAGAAGCAGCGCGAGCGGCGCAAGCCAGATCGCGCCCCAGACCAGGATGGTGCGAAGCGTGGCCCCGGTGAGGCCGGGCAGCGCCACCGCGGCGGATGCCTCTGCCTCCGTCGTGGCTCGGGCGGGTTTCGCGGTCCAGGGCGCCGAGGCAAGGATTCCGATGGCGCCCGCGCCCAGGACGATCAGCGGAAACGGCAGCTTGAGAAAGGCGATGGCGACGAAGGCGGCAAGGGCCAGCCCCCAGGCCAGCCGGGACTTGAGCGCCCGCCGCGACACCCTGAGCAGCGCCTCCAGGACGATGGCCAGAACGGCTGCCTTGAGGCCGAACAGCACACCCGCCACCACCGGCACCTCGCCAAAGCGAAAAAAGATGGCCGACAGCGCCAGGATGACGGCGAAGCCCGGCAGGATGAACAGCAGGCCCGCCAGCAACCCGCCTTTCACGCCACGCAACAGCCAGCCGGAATAGGTGGCAAGCTGCATCGCCTCCGGCCCCGGAAGCAGCATGCAGAAATTGAGCGCATGCAGGAACCGCGGCTCGTCGAGCCAGGCGCGTTCCTCGACCAGTTCCCGGTGCATCAGCGCGATCTGGCCCGCAGGCCCGCCGAAGGACAGAAGCCCGATGCGGCCGAAAACGGAAAACAGCTCGGCCCAGGAGGGGGAAGGAGGAGCGAACTCACGCATCGGCGTCATCGACAGTGCTGACCGGAAGACCCGCCTTTTTCCAGGCTTCGAGACCGCCTTCGAGCACCACGGCGTCGACCCCCTTGTCGGCGAGATAGCCACGCACTGCCAGGCTCACCTCATGTCCATGGACGCAATACACTGCCACTTTCATTCCTTCGAATTCATCCGCCCAGTTTACCGCATCGAAAGGATGCCGCCAGAGCGTACCGGGAATTTCCAGCCCGGATGCAGAACGTGCAGCGGGCTTTCGGACATCAAGGATGATGAACCCGCCCCGAAGCGAGTTGAGACAGGTGGGCGATACAGACAGTTGATTGTGGTTTTGTGACATGAGTGCGCTCCGCAAGATCTTTGCGTTTTTCGCGGAGCTTGGAGCCATTCCAGCTGGTGGCAGGCTCTCGACGGGAGGTCCGGAATTCCCCGTGTGGAAAGACTATTTGGCTGCGCCGGCACTGTCAACGCGGCGTGGTGCCGAATAAATCCAGTGCTTCAACCACCGCAGCAGCCATCGGCCCGGACGTTGCGGAATGCAGCGCGCCGTCGAGCACCTTCAGCGTTGCCGCCGGCCACGCCCTGGACAAGGTCCAGGCCGTCCACAGCGGCGCAGAAGGATCAAACCGACTGTGTATCATGGCGCCCGGCAGATGCGCGATCCGGTCCATCGACCCGATGATCTGGCGCTCTTCGAGCCAGCAGTCATGGCTGAAATAATGGGTGACCAGCCGCGCAAAGGCCAGCACGAAGGCAGGGTCACGCCAGTGCGGACCGGGCGTCGACCGGGGATCGACCTCAACAAGCGAAGCCTCCCATCTGCACCAGTCCGCGGCCGCCCTGGCGGCGATGTCACGGTCGCTGGACGCAAGCAACCCGGCATAGGCCCGCGCCATGTCGATCCCCGCTTCGCCGGAGGGCGCACCGGCGCGAAACGCCTCGAAATAGTCGGGCATCATCATGCCGATATCGCCGTAGAGCCAGTCGAGTTCCGCCCGGCTGGCGCTGGTGACACCAGCCAAGACAAGTTCGCTGACCCTGTGAGGATGGGCCTGCGCATAGGCAAGACCAAGCGTGCACCCCCATGAGCCGCCGAAGACCAGCCAGCGCTCAAAACCAAAAAGCAGCCTCAGGGCCTCGATATCCGCCAGCAGATGCGCGGTGGTGTTGGCCGTGAGCGCGTCCAATGTAACCGCGGCATGCGGCTCGCTCCGCCCGCAGCCGCGCTGGTCAAACAGCACGACATTGTAGATGTCGGGATCAAACAGGCGGCGATGCCTGGTGCTGCACCCCGACCCGGGTCCACCATGCAGCACCACTGCAGGCTTGCCGTCCGGTCGACCGCAGGCTTCAAAATAGACACGGTGTCCATCGCCGGTCTCGAGCCAGCCCGAACGGTAAGGTTCCAACTCCGGATAAAGCGGCTTCATGACCTTGGCTTTCCCTGCTGGCGTTTCACTGTACGGCTATGCCACCTCTCGTCATGGCGAGGCGCGCCATCCCGGCCTAAGGCCTGCCGAGCCTTGCACTTGCACGGCTCTCGCACAAATCGGCTTGTCCATCTCTATTGCTCCAGGCCGTGCTCACCCGATCGCCCGATCGAGGATCTCGACGAGAAAACCGTCCCGGTCCGCGAGCGGCTGGCAATCGAGCGGACCGAGCCGGCCGGAAACGTACAGTTCGGCAAAACCGTGCACCATGCTCCAGATCGCCATCACATCGGTCATCGCCGCAGGCGCTTGGTAGGGCGAAACGCCGCGCAGCCGGGCGACGCCGTCCGCCAGATGCATGAACGATGCGCGGGCGGCCGCAGTCAGTTCCTCCGATTTGGGGTGGGACCTTTCGGCGGCGAACATCAGCCGGAACAGGGCCGGCGAACCGACCGCGAAATCGAGATAGCCAAGGCCCGAGGCGAGCAGTTGCTGACGCGGGTCCTTGCTGGGTTCAACCGCCTGCCGCGCCTCCATGGCTGCGAGAAAGCGACGGAACCCTTCCGTGGCCAGCGCATCGAGCAGGCCCCTGGCGTCGCCGAAATGATGCGCCGGCGCCGAGTGGCTGACGCCCACGCGCTTGGCCACGGCCCTGAGCGAAAACCCCTCGACCCCGGTCTCGGCCAGCACGGCCTCCCCCGCCTTGAGAAGCGCCGCGCTGAGATCGCCATGATGATAGCTGTCTTTTGTCTTGAGCATGGGTCGACACTAGCGCGTCATCTGGACAGCGTCAATTTCATCTTGACAATGACAAGATATCACGGCACCTTCAATCTAGTCACTGTCCAGATGGAGGCCCCAATGCAACCGGACACGCTCTTTCAACTCTCAGGCCCGGTCGCCATGGCCGGCTGGCTGGCGCTCGCGCTGACGCCCTTCGCGCCCAGGCTCGCGCAGATGACCGCCAGCCTCGTGATCCCCGTCATCCTGTCGATTGCCTATGCGGCGCTCATCCTTTCCAACTGGTCGGGCGCCGAAGGCGGCTTCGGCAGCCTCGCCGATGTGATGCTGCTGTTCACCAACCCCGCCATAGCCCTTGCCGGCTGGCTGCATTACCTGGCCTTCGATCTTTTCGTCGGAGCCTGGGAGGTTCGCACGGCGCGGCGCGAATCGATCCCGCATCTGCTGGTGCTGCCCTGCCTCGTCCTCACCTTCCTGTTCGGCCCCATCGGCCTCCTCGTCTTCCTCGGCCTTCGACTGGTCCGCGGCCGCTTCGCGACCCCGGTCGCGGGAGGTGCGGCATGACCGACTTGACCTATTCCCCCGCCTACCGACCCGTGCGGCTTCGCGGCCTGTTCGACGCCGAACCGCTGTTTGCGGCGACCGGCCTGCTGATCGGCCTGTCGCTCGCCCCCACGCTGGTGGCGATGGCCGTGGACCCGAGGGAATTCCTCGGCGAGAATGTCTGGCTCAAGCCGGTCAAGTTCCAGATCGCGCTGAGCCTGTATCTGCTGACGCTGGCCTTTTTCGCCCGCTGGCTGCCCGCCGGCATGACCGCGCGGCTCAGCTATCGCATCTATTCCGGCGCGGTCGTGTTCGCCGTCATTGCCGAACTCGTCTGGATCGGCGGCGCCGCCATGTATGGCACCGCCTCGCATTTCAATGTGAGCGATCCGTTCCTGGAGTCCATCTACGGTCTCATGGGCGCCTTCGCAGTGCTGCTCACCTCCGCAACCCTGGTCCAGGGCATCGGCATCTGGCGCAATCCCGTGACCGGGCTCGTGCCGGCGCTGCACCTGTCCATCACGCTCAGCCTGGTGCTGACCTTCATCCTGACGCTGATCGTTGCGGGAAGCCTCGCGTCCCAGTCCGGCCACCTGATCGGCACGCCGGTGAGCGGCGCAAGGGTGCCGGTGCTCGGCTGGTCGCGCGAAGTGGGAGACCTCAGGGTGGCGCATTTCTTCGCCACCCATGCCCTGCACATCCTGCCCGTCGCGGCGATCGTGATCGGCGCGGTGCTGCCGCGGCGGTGGGCAGTACCCGCCGTCTGGGCCTCGGCGCTCCTGTTCACGGCTTTCGTCGCCGCGAGCTTCGCCGGCGCCATGGCCGGCCTGCCGCTGCTCCCGGACTTCTGAAGGCGCGCCCATCCAGGCCCGTACGGCCTGCAACGACAACGACCGCCCCGCCCTGGGGCGGTTCAGGCCATCTCGAACGACAGCGCCATCTCGGCGCGCAGCCAGCGCTCGAAGGCGGCGGTCTCCCTGGTCTTGAAGGACTGCGTCCGGGTGATGAACCAGTAGGCCGCGCCGGTGGAAAAGCGCCCCTCGAAGGGCGCCGCCACCTGGCCGGCGGCCAGCGCGTCATGGGCGAGCGTCTCCCAGGCCATGAAGATCCCCTGCCCGGCCACCGCGGCGTCAAAACACAGCGACGCGTCGGAGAATACCGGTCCCTCCTGCAGGTCGGTCGCTGAGAGGCCGAAGGGCGTGAGCCAGATGTTCCAGTCGAAGCGGGAGCCGGCGTCGCGGATCACCGGCACGGCACGGATGTCCTGGGGCCGCTTGAGATTTGCCGCGATCGCCGGACTGCAGACCGGAAAGATCCGCTGGTCGATCAGCCTCAAGGCGTTGAGCCCCGGCCAGGGTCCGTCGCCGACCCGGATGCAGATATCGACATCGGAGGCGTTGGGGTCGACCAGCGTGGTGGTGGCGTCGACCCGGATTCGGATCGACGGATGGGCGTCGTAGAAGTTCTTGAGCCGCCACACCAGCCATTTGGCGGCAAACACCGGCGCCACCGACACGACCAGGGTGCTGCCATGGAACCCGGCCGCCTTGGCGAGCGCCACCGAGAGTTCCGCCATGCCGGCGGCCAGATGCGGCAGGACCATCTCGCCCAGCGCGTTTGGCACCAGCCCCTTGGGATGGCGGAGGAACAGCGTGGCGCCCAGGAGCTGCTCGACCTTCTGGATCTGCTGGCTCACCGCGCCGATGGTCACGCCGAGTTCGCCGGCCGCCGCCTTCAGGCTGCCCAGCCGGCCCACGGCCTCCACGGCGCGCAACCCGTTCAACGGCACGAGGTTCAGGTTTTTCATATAGGTTTTCTATACCGGATGCGAGAAAGTGTCGATGGTTTCTGCGAATTCCAAGCGGTACCATGCACCTATGCTATACCACCTCCTGTCCCGAACCAGAGATGCGCTGTTGTCCACGCCCGGAATGTTCCGTGGACCGGACGGCGCCTGCGCGCCCGCACTGCCCGATCCGCTCGCCCATCCCGACGTGCAGCGCATGTCGCTGCGCGATCTCGCCGACCTGCCCTTCGAGCCATTCTGCCTGCCGGCCCCGCTGCAAGGGCGGCGCAGCCGCGAGCCCGCGGCAAGCCGGCCGGAAACCGCCACGAAAGCTTGCAATTGCGCGGTTGCTCCGTTATAGCGGCCACGTCCGTGCAGACACCCTTGGAGGCAACGCGGATGAAGCGCCGTAACCGGCGCTTGATGTTTTTTGGGACCGGCCGATGCCGATGCCAGCAAACAGCCCCAGTTTAGAACCTCGAAAGGTATTGCCATGAGCAACAAGACGTATGAGCTCAAGGCCGAGGCGCGCGCACAGGTCGGTAAGGGGTCCGCCCGTGAACTTCGCCGCAACGGTTTCATTCCCGCTGTCATCTATGGTGACAAGCAAGACCCTATCTCCATTGTGCTGTCGCGCAATGAAGTCACCAAGAAGATCCATGCCGGCGGGTTCCTGACCACGCTTGCGACCATCGTCGTCGATGGCAAGAAGCACAGCGTGCTGCCCAAGGACTTCCAGCTCGATCCGGTCCGCGACTTCCTGATGCATGTCGATTTCCTGCGCGTGTCGAAGGACACCCAGGTGACCGTGGAAGTTCCGGTGCACTTCGAGAACGACGAGAAGTCCCCCGGCATCAAGCGCGGCGGCGTTCTCAACATCGTCCGTCACACGGTCGAGTGCCATTGCCCGGCCGATGCGATCCCGGATGCGATCACCGTTGACCTGACCGGCCTCGAAATTGGCGACGGCATTCACATCTCGCATGTGACCCTGCCGAAGGGCGTTCATCCGACGATCACCGACCGCGATTTCACCATCGCCACCATCGCCGCTCCTGCCGGCCTCAAGAGCGAAGACAACGCCGCCGGTGACGTCGCCGAAGGCGACAGCGAAGAATAGGCCATTTGGCCCGTATGTGAGGACCAGGGTCCATGTTGCTCATCGCAGGACTTGGAAACCCCGGCCCTCAATACGCCAGAAACCGGCACAATGTCGGCTTCATGGCGGTGGACGAAATCGCCCGCCGCCATTTGTTTTCGGGATTTTCGAAGAAGTTCCGCGGTGAGATCGCAGAAGGCACGATCGCCGACCAGAAGGTGCTGCTGCTCAAGCCCATGACCTTCATGAACCTGTCGGGCGACAGCGTCGGCGACGCCCTGCGCTTCTACAAGCTCTCCCCCGCCGACCTCATCGTCCTGCACGACGAACTCGACATTGCGCCCGGCAAGCTCAAGCTCAAGACCGGCGGCGGCAATGGCGGCCACAATGGCTTGAAGTCGATCGACGCCCATTGCGGCAAGGACTACAAGCGGCTCCGCATCGGCATCGGCCACCCCGGCCACAAGGACCGCGTCAGCCCCTATGTGCTGGGCGATTTCGCCAAGTCCGACGCCGAATGGCTCGAGCCGCTGCTCGACGCCATCGCCGCCCACGCGGACCTGATGGCCAAGGGCGACGACGCGGGCTTCATGAACAAGATCGCGCTCGCCACCAATGCCGTGGAGCCAAAGCCCGCAAAGCCCGCGAAAGCCGGTGCGGCAGAGGACAGCAAACCGGCGCCTGCCAAATCCCACATCCGCCAGGCCCGCACTTCGGCCCAGCCGAAGGCGCTGCCGACCTCGGGCCCGATGGCGGACATGCTCAAGCGTCTGTTCGGCAAGAAGGACTGAGCCTGTCGCCGGCCCGCAGGGACCGCGCGTTGCACAGTGCCCGACGCCTGCCGGATCCCGGCAATTTCGGACCCCGCCGCAGTCATCGAAAAGACCGACGTTCTCTGGGCCTCGCCGTAAAGGAAGCAGGGCACCCTACTTCCTGAGATCTGCGACACGCTGCCAGAACAAATCGACAAAGGCGCCGATGCCGGCCTCGATCAGCGCAGCGATGCCCACGCCCGCGCCGTCGATGAAGAGCATCGCGGCGAGACCGCCGAAGACACAGGAAATGACGTAGAGCCTGAGGTTCTTGAGACTGTCGAGACGGTAGTAGCCGGCATCGTCGAATTCGACGCCCCACAGGTAATCGCCCCAGCTGTAGTCGCTCGAGACAAGGATATTGACCGCGGGCGTGTCCGAGAGCTTGTCGGGAAACACGTTGAACATGGCGCGGCCGACATGGGCGAGCACGCCCACCATCGCGAACAGGACGCCCGCGACGACAAAATGCCAGGTGGCAAGCTCGGTCTCCATGACGGTCTCTCCCGGAACGGACAGTGCCCAGGATCGCACGAAAACCTTTCCGCCCGGTTGATCCCGGGGTCCCGCCACGGGGCAGTCCGGGCGGGGGCTTGACCCTGGCGGCCCTTTCCCGCATAGCCAGCGTCAACTCCCCTTTCAGCTATGAGACGAGCAATTCCATGGGTTTCAAATGCGGCATCGTCGGGCTGCCCAATGTCGGCAAGTCCACCCTGTTCAACGCGCTGACGCGGACGGCCGCAGCCCAGGCCGCGAACTATCCGTTCTGCACCATCGAGCCCAACACCGGCGAGGTCGCCGTCCCCGATCCGCGGCTCAAGACGCTGGCCGCGGTGGCGGGCTCGAAGGAGATCATCCCCACCCGCATCGCCTTCGTCGACATCGCCGGCCTGGTGCGCGGCGCATCCAAGGGCGAGGGCCTGGGCAACAAGTTCCGGGCCAACATCCGCGAAGTCGACGCCATCGTGCATGTGCTCCGCTGCTTCGAGGATGACGACATCACCCATGTCGAAGGCCGCATCGACCCGGTCGGCGACGCCGAGACCATCGAGACCGAGCTGATGATCGCCGATCTCGAAAGCCTCGAGCGCCGCACCGAGCAGACCCGCAAGCGCGCCGCGTCGAAGGACAAGGAGTCGATGACGGTGCTGCCGATCATGGAAGCGGCGCTCAAGCTCTTGCAGGACGGCAAGCCGGTGCGCACGCTGCTCAAGACGCTGGCGCCCGAAGAACTCGAGATCCTCAAGGGGCTCAACCTTTTGACCTCGCACCCGGTGCTCTATGTCTGCAACGTGTCGGAAGCCGACGCGGTGGCGGGCAATGCCCACACCGAGGCGGTGGCGAAGATGGCCGCCGAACAGGGCGCCGAGAGCATCATCATTTCGGCCGCCATCGAATCCGAGGTGGCGCAGCTGCCCGACGAGGAATCGAAGGAATTCCTGGCCGCGCTCGGCCTCGAGGAAGCCGGTCTCGACCGGCTGATCCGCGCCGGCTACCACCTGCTGGACCTGATCACCTATTTCACCGTCGGCCCCAAGGAGACGCGCGCCTGGACAATCGAACGCGGCACCACGGCGCCGGGTGCCGCCGGCGTCATCCACACCGACTTCGAACGCGGCTTCATCCGCGCCTTCACCATCGCCTATGACGACTACGTCACGCTGGGCGGCGAAGTGCCGGCCAAGGAAGCCGGCAAGGCACGCGACGAAGGCAAGGAATACGTCGTCCACGACGGCGACGTCATCCACTTCCGCTTCAACACCTGACGCCTCACGGACCCCGGGTCCGGCACGTTAAGGGATGCGCCGGTGGAGGCGGAGGGTCGGTCCCGAACGGTCCTCCGCCTTGCGCTCCTGCTGCCTTCGGTGCAGGTTCGCGCCATGAACACCCAGACCCATCTGCTGCTCGCAGCAGCCCTGTTTGCCCGGCCCGGCTGCGACAACCGTCTGCGCAATGCCGCGGTCGTCACCGGCGCGTTGTTGCCCGACGCAATGATCTTCGTGATGTTCGCATGGTCCAAGCTGGTGGGCGCGCCGGAGCAGGAGGTCTGGTCCGACTGGTATTTCAATCCGCCCTGGCTGACCGCGATCGACTGGATGAACTCGCTGCCGCTGTTTGGCACGGTCCTGCTCGTGGGCTGGCTGTTGCCCAGGGACCCGCCCGGGCTGAACCAGCTGTCGTCGGCGCTGATGCTGTTCGCGCTGGCGGCGATCACCCATCTGCTCGGCGATCTCCCGCTGCATGTGGATGACGGGCATGCCCATTTCGTGCCGTTTTCCCAGTGGCGGTTCGAATCGCCCGTCTCCTACTGGGATCCGCGTCACTACGGAACCATCGCCTCGTTCCTCGAGCTGGCGCTGGGGATGGTGCTGATCGTGGTGCTCTGGCGGCGTTTCAGCAACAGGCGGGTGCGGGTGCTGCTGGGATTTGCCGTCCTCGCCTACGCCGTTCCCTATGTCTGGTTCGTGCTGCTCGGCGGCCACAGCGATCACTTCGCAGCACTCGGACCAGCGGTCGCGGGGTGAGCGCGGCGGACAGACCTCCGCCCCTGGCCGGTCACTGGCAACCGGCGTTTCGGCCTGGAGCGACCTTTGCAGTCACGCCTGTCCAGCGTTCAAATCGATCCCAGAGCGCGGTACGCCTCAGGCCTTCTTGACCGGGCAGGTCGACAGGCCGACGATCGAATACAGCGGGCAGGTTCCGAACAGGCCGGTGAACAGCGGAATGATGCCGATCAGCGTGAAATAGCGCCAGGATGCGTCCGGATAGACAAAGAACATCGCCAGCAGCACGAGGCCTGCGACGATGCGGAGAACGCGGTCGATACCGCCGACATTGGACTTGAACATGAGGGGCTCCTTGATGAGTGGCATTCGGGGGTGATGGGCAGTCGCGGTTTCACTGGCATTCCCGCCAAGATGTATTGAAGATACAATATATAAAAGGTCTCGCATTGACAGGGATCAAACCACAGCGATCTTCTCCCGGGACGTCCGCGGCCCATTTCGGGAGAGATTTGCCCGAATCCGGAAGAACTTGAGCCAATCCGAACCTTTCACGGCTAAAGGAATTCCTCTAGATTGCGCGCCATCAGGATCACCAAAGAGATATTTTTCATGCGTGAAGACGACCTGCTCCACTTCGAGGACCTGGAACCCGGCATGGTGTTCCCGCTCGGTCCCAAGTCCGTTTCAGCCGGTGAGATCGTGGCTTTCGCCATGGAATATGATCCGCAGCCGATGCATCTCGATGCCGAGGCCGGGAGGAACTCGATCCTTGGCGGCCTGGCGGCTTCCGGATGGCACACCTGTTCGATGATGATGCGGATGATGACCGATTCCTACCTGTTGCGGATGGCAGCCGAGGGCGCGCCCGGCATCGACTACGTCAAATGGAAGAAGCCGGTGCTGGTGGGCGACGTGCTGGCGGGCGAAACCAGGGTGCTCGACAGCCGGAAATCCAATTCGCGCCCCGGGATCGGCATCGTCAGCTTCCGCCATGAACTGCGCAACCAGAAGGGCGAGACCGTGCTCGAATCGGAGAACCCGATCATGCTGCGTCTGCGCACACCGGAGGAATCCGGCGCATGACCCTTGATCCCGCCTTCGAGCCCGGCGCCCGCAAGCAACTGGGAAGCATGGTGTTCACGGCCGACGCCATCGTCGATTTCGCCCGTCGCTTTGACCCGCAGCGGTTCCATATCGATGAGGAGGCCGCCAAGGACAGCGTGTTCGGCGGATTGTGCGCCTCAGGCTGGCACACGGCGTCCGTCTGGATGAAGCTCAACATCGCCGCCAGCACCGCCGAGGCCGAACGCGCCACGGCCGAGGGCCGCGCCCTGCCGGAGTTCGGCCCCTCCCCGGGGTTCCGCAATCTGAGATGGTTCAAGCCGGTCTATGCCGGCGACGAGATCTTCTACTCGATGACGATTCGCGGATCGCGCCCGCTCGCCTCGCGCCCCGGATGGTCGATCCTCGAGCTGATCTCGGAAGCCCATGACAAGGACGGCGCCCTGGTGATGAGTTTCGATTCCGCCGCACTCATCCGGTTTCCCGAGGACATGCAGGCCGACTGAGGCCGCAGCAGCGGCCCAAGGGAAACGCGTGCGGGAGGCCTCGCACGCTCAGTGGCCTTCGTAGGAGATCAGCGTGCGCACCTGAACGCCGAGATCCTCGAGCTTCTTGCGCCCACCAAGATCGGGAAGGTCGATGACGAAGCACGCAGCGATGATGTCGGCGCCCATCTGCCTGAGCAGCTTGACCGCGCCTTCGGCGGTGCCGCCGGTGGCAATCAGATCGTCGACCAGGATCACGCTTTCGCCCTCGGTGATGGCGTCCTTGTGCATTTCCATTTCGTCGACGCCGTATTCCAGGCTGTAGGCCACGCGCACGGTCTCGTGCGGCAGCTTGCCCTTCTTGCGGATCGGCACGAAGCCGGCCGACAATTGATGCGCCATGGCGCCGCCGAGAATGAAGCCCCGCGCCTCGACGCCGGCGATCTTGGAGACCCTGAGCCCTGCATAGGGATGGACCAGTTCGTCCACCGCCCGGCGGAACGCCCGGGGCGCGCCCAGCAGCGTGGTGATGTCGCGAAACAGGATGCCGGGCTTGGGATAATCCGGAATCGTGCGGATGGCGGCGCGAAGTTCGCTGTCAAGATCGGTCATGGACATGCCCCCGTGATTTTGGCCCATTGTGCTTTGCCATCTGTGCGGCATCCGGCGCCCGCATCCGCGGTACTTCCCGGACATGACTGCGCCGCCCGGAGGCGGCGCAGGAGACTTCAACCATGTGCCGGCAGGATCAGTGCGGCTGGTTGGAGAAGACGGCTTTCTTGGTCAGATACATCAGACCCGTGAACAACGCCAGGAACATGAGCACCATGAAGCCCATGCGCTTGCGATCCTCGAGATGCGGCTCGGCCGCCCACATCAGGAACGCGGTCACGTCCTTGGAATACTGGTCCAGCGTTTCCGGCGCGCCGTCGTCATAGGTGACGAAGCCGTCATCGATCGGCTGCGCCATCGCAAGCGAGGTTCCGCCGATGAAATACGGGTTGAAGTAGTTGCCTTCGGCGACGACGTAGCCTTCCGGCGGGTCCTGGTAGCCGGTCAGCAGCGAGTAGATGTAGTCCGCGCCGCCTTCCTGGTACTGGGTGAAGATGTCGAACACGAAGGTCGGGAAACCCCGCTCGACACCGCGGGCCTTGGCGATCACCGACATGTCCGGCGGCGCCGCGCCATTGTTGGCATAGGCGGCCGCGGCAACATTCGGGAACGGCGACGGGAAATGGTCGGCCGGAACGGCGGGGCGCATGAACATCTCGCCTTCCGCATTCGGGCCGTCTTCGATTTCATAATTCGCCGCGAAGGATTTGACCTGATCTTCCGAATAACCCAGATCCGCGAGTGTGCGGAACGCCACCAGGTCCATTGAATGGCAGGCCGCGCAGACTTCCGAGAAGACCTTGAGGCCGCGCTGGAGCTGTGCCTTGTCATATTTGCCGAAGATGCCGGCAAACGACCAGTCCACATTCCTGGGCTTGAACACCGGATAGTGGCCGTCTTCCAGCGCATGCTCGATGGCGGCGGCCAGATCGTGCCCGTCCTCGGCACGGGCAGCGGTTATCGCCGTGGAGGCGATGGCCGCGATCAGCGCGATGCTTGTTACAAACTTATTCATTGTTTGAATTCCTTTCAGCCGCTGATCAAGCCTTGGCAGTCTTTTCGAGTACCGCTTCGGTAATCGAATTGGGTAGCCGTTTCGGTTTTTCGATCAGGCCGAGAACCGGCATGATGACGAGGAAGAAGCCGAAGTAGTAGATTGTCCCGAGCAGCGACAGGAGCGTGTAGAGATCCGTCGCCGCGCGCGAACCGAGCCAGCCCAGGAAGATGCAGTTGGCCACGAAAATCCAGAAGAACAGCTTGTACCAGGGACGATAGACAGCCGAACGGATCTTCGAGGTATCAAGCCACGGCAGGAAGAACAGGATGATGATCGAGCCGAACATCACCAGAACGCCGCCGAGCTTGGAATCGATCGGCCCGATGTCGAAGGTGATGGCGCGCAGCATCGCGTAGAACGGCAGGTAGTACCATTCCGGGACGATGTGGGCCGGCGTCTTGAGCGAATCCGCCATGATGTAGTTGTCGGGATGCCCGAGATAATTGGGCATGAAGAAGATGAACCAGGCAAAGACGAACAGGAACACCGAGACGCCGAGCCCGTCCTTCACCGTCGCATAGGGCGTGAAAGGCAGCGTGTCGGTCTTCGACTTCACCTCGACGCCGGTCGGGTTGGTCTGGCCGGTCACATGCAGCGCCCAGACGTGCAGGACGACGACGCCCGCGATCATGAACGGCAGCAGGTAATGCAGCGAGAAGAAGCGGTTGAGCGTGGGCTGGTCGACCGCGAAACCGCCGATCAGGAACTGCTCGACCCACGTGCCGAAAAGCGGGAACGCCGAGAAGAAGCCGGTGATCACCGTTGCCCCCCAGAAGGACATCTGACCCCAGGGCAGCACGTAGCCCATGAAGCCGGTCGCCATCATCAGGAGGTAGATCACCACGCCGAGGATCCAGAGAATTTCGCGCGGCGCCTTGTACGACCCGTAGTAGAGGCCGCGGGCGATGTGCAGATAGACGGCAATGAAGAAGAACGACGCGCCATTGGCGTGCATGTAGCGCAGCAGCCAGCCATTGTTGACGTCGCGCATGATCTTCTCGACCGAATTGAAGGCGAGCGCTGTGTCCGACACATAGTGCATGGCAAGAACCACGCCCGTCAGGATCTGCACCACCAGCATCACCGACAGCATGGCGCCGAAGGTGTAGGCGTAGTTCAGGTTTCGCGGCACCGGATAGGAGACGAAACTGTCATGCGACAGACGCATCAGCGGAAGACGCGCGTCCATCCATTTGCCAATGCCTGTCGTCGGATTGTAGGTTGAATGATCGCCACTCATGGTAATTTGTCCCCTTAACCGATCTTGATGACAGTGTCAGACGTGAACGAAAACTGCGGCACCGGGAGGTTCTCCGGGGCCGGGCCTTTGCGAATGCGTCCGGACGTGTCGTAGTGCGAACCGTGGCAAGGGCAGAACCAGCCGCCGAAATCGCCGGCCTGGCCCAGCGGAATGCAGCCCAGATGGGTGCAGACGCCAATCTGAACGAGCCAGTTTTCCTTGCCCTCGCCGGCGGAGCGAGCGACATCTGTTGCTTCCGCGGTCGGGTCAAGATTTGCGTTGCGGGCGAGCGGATCCTTGAGATCGGCCATGGCGACGGCATTGGACGCTTCGATCTCTTCCGGGGTGCGGTTGCGGATGAACACAGGCTTGCCGCGCCATTTGACGGTCAGGGACATGCCGGGCTCGACGGTTGCGACGTTCACCTCGATCGAGGCGATCGCCAGCGTCGAGGCGTCGGGCCGCATCTGGTCGATGAACGGCCAGGCAAACGCCGCCGCGCCGACCGCAGCCGTGGCACCGGTGGTGATGTAAAGAAAGTCGCGACGGGTCGGTCCACCCGCGCCTTCGCTGTGTGTCATTGGCTCACTCACGGCTTAACGTCCTCTTCAAGCTGCGTCCGGCTCAGTTTCCCGTCGCCATCCTGGGCTGACCTGACCCCACCGCTATAGGCGGATTCGGCCACTGCCGACAATGCGGCGGAATTCTGGCAATCGCGCGGTTTCTATTCGCGTTGAACTAAGAAGTCCAGACCGGACCGGGACGCAGGGGCACAATGTCGCGGGAAAATAAGCAAGCCTATTCGGCGGCTTCGTCCATGCCGATGAACCCGCCCGATTGCCGGGCCCACAAATCGGCATAGAGACCGCCCCGCGCCAGCAATTCGGCATGGGTCCCCGCCTCGATGATGCGGCCGGCGTCCATCACCACCAGGCGGTCCATCCGGGCAATGGTGGAGAGCCTATGGGCGATGGCGATCACGGTCTTGCCCTCCATCAATCTGTCGAGATTGTCCTGGATCGCGGCCTCGACTTCCGAATCGAGCGCCGAGGTCGCCTCGTCCAGCACCAGGATCGGCGCGTTCTTGAGCATGACCCGGGCGATGGCGATCCGCTGCCGCTGCCCGCCCGACAGCTTGACGCCGCGATCGCCGACATGGGCATCAAGCCCCTTGCGGCCGCGCTGGTCGACCAGGCCTTCGATGAAGCCGAGCGCCTCGGCGGTGCGCGCCGCCTCGAGGATCTCCGCGTCGCCGGCGTCCGGACGCCCGAAGACGATGTTTTCCCGGATCGAGCGGTGCAGCAGCGAGGTATCCTGCGTGACCATGCCGATCGCCTGGCGCAGCGATTCCTGGCTCACTTCGGCGATGTCCTGGCCGTCGATCTCGATCCGGCCCGACTGCAGGTCGTAAAATCTCAAGAGCAGATTGACGAAGGTCGACTTGCCCGCGCCGGACCGGCCGACAAGGCCGAGCTTCTCGCCCGGCGCGATGCTGAGGGTCAGATCGTCGATCACCGGCCGTTCCGGATCATAGCCGAAGCGCGCGTTCTCGAACCGGACCACGGCCTTGTCGATCTTCAGATCCGGCGCGCCGTCGCGGTCGCTGAGCCCGATCGGCCTTGCCACCAGTTCGGCGGAATTCTGCATCGTGCCGAGATTGCGCATCAGGCCGTTGAGCTGAGTCATCATCCGGCCGAGCAGCATGTTGAGCCGAAGCACCAGCGACAGCGTGAACGCGACCGACCCCACCGAGATCGCGCCGGCGAGCCAGAGATTGATCGAAAATCCCGCGATCGTCGCGATCATCAGGCCCGACAGCAACGCCAGCGAGGCGCGCACCCCGGTCAGGTGCCGGGTGAACGGAATGATCGTGGCCAGGAACTGGTCGAAGCCTTCCTTGATATAGCGGTCGTTGTCGGCTTCCCGCGCATAGAGCTTGAGCGTCTGGATGTTGGAATAGCTGTCGGTGATGCGCCCGGTCAGCATCGCCGAGGCCTCGGCGGTGGCCCGCGCATGCCGCCTGATGCGCGGCACGAAGAACCGCGCCAGGAGCCCGAAGGCCACGACCCAGGCAAGCACGAGCGCCGACAGCCGCCAGTCGAGCTGCGCCACCAGCGCCATGGTGGTGACTGTGTAGATCAGGATGAACCAGACCACCTGCAGGAGCGCCACCGTGAAATCGCCGGTGGCCTGGCCTGCCGACCAGACCTTGGTGACGATGCGGCCGGCGAAATCATTCTGGAAAAAGGCAAGGTTCTGTCGCGAGACATGGGCGTGGGCCTGCCAGCGCACCAGATTGTAGAAACCCGGAACGACCGTCTGCTCCTCGACCAGCGCCGCCACCGTGACCACGACAAACCGCGCCACGACCACCACGAACAGCATGAAGGCGAGCGTCGGGCCGTGCGCCGCGATCAGCCCGTCCCAGCCCGCCGACGGTTCCGCCGCGTCGAGCACGTCGACCAGCTGTCCGACGAAGTAGAACAGCGCCGCCTCGAGCAGCGCCACCAGTCCGCCAAGCGCCAGCATGGCGGCGAAGGCGCCCTTGGCCTGGCCGACATAATGCCACAGGAACGGAAGCGTCGAGGACGGGGGGCGGTAGCTCTTGCGCCGGATGAACGGATCGATCCAGCCTTCGAACACGCTGAGCAACGGGCGAAATATCATGGACGCAACAATAGGGCGTGCGGTCTATTTGGCAATTGGCATATCCTACTCCGCCGCCGTCGCATCGACCTCGGCATCGATGAAGCCGCCCGACTGGCGCGACCAGAGGTCGGCATAGATCCCGCCAGACTTGATCAGGTCGTCATGGGTTCCGGTCTCGACGATCTCGCCCTGGTCGAGCACCACCAGCCGGTCCATCTGCGCGATCGTCGACAGCCGGTGCGCGATGGCGATCACCGTCTTATTCTCCATCAGCGCGAACAGGTTCTCCTGGATCGCCGCCTCGACTTCGGAATCGAGCGCCGAGGTTGCCTCGTCGAGCACCAGGATCGGCGCGTCCTTGAGGAACACCCGCGCGATGGCGATGCGCTGGCGCTGGCCGCCCGACAGCTTGACGCCGCGTTCGCCGACATGGGCGTCGAGCCCGGTGCGACCGGCCAGATCCTCGAGACCGGCGATGAACTCGAGCGCATTGGCCTTGCGCGCCGCCTCAACGATCTCGGCCTCGGTGGCGTCGGGCCGGCTGTAGGCGATGTTGTCGCGCACGGAGCGGTGCAGCAGCGACGTGTCCTGGCTGACCATGCCGACCTGGGCCCTCAGACTGTCCTGGCTCACCTGCGAGATGTCATGGCCGTCGATCAGGATGCGCCCGGATTCGAGATTGTAGAACCTCAGCAGCAGGTTGACGATCGTGGTCTTGCCCGCGCCGGAACGGCCGACAAGTCCGATCTTCTCGCCCGCCTTGATCTCGAGCGACAGGTTCTCGATCACGCCGCTCTGCTTGCCATAGTGGAAGCGGACACTCTCGAAGCTGATCGCACCCTTCCTGGCGACGATCTCGCCGGCGCCGGGCCTGTCGACCACCTCATGCGGCTTGACCATCATGCCCATGCCGTCCTGGACTATGCCGATATTCTCGAAGAAGCCCGAGACCTCCCACATGATCCACTGCGACATGCCGTTGATACGGAGCGAAAGACCGATGACCACGGCGATGGAGCCGACGGAGACGATGCCGGTCATCCAGAAGCCGATCGACATGGCCGCGACGACGAACACCAGCACGCAGTTGTTCAGGTAAACCAGGGTTTCAAACATCGTCACCTGGCGCATCTGCCGGTGCACCGCCTCGAGGAACATGTCCATGCTCTCCTGGGCATAGGCCTCCTCGCGGCCGGCGTGGGAAAACAGCTTGACCGTCGAGATGTTGGTGTAGCTGTCGACCACCCTTCCCGTCATCGCCGAGCGCGCATCGGCCTGGTCGGCCGAGATCCGCTTGAGCTTCGGCACGAAATGCATGATCAGGCAGATATAGATCGCCAGCCAGACCAGCAAAGGCAGCACCAGCCGCCACTCGGCGCTCGCCACCATCGAGATCATGGCGATGAAGTAGACCGACACGAAGACGAACACGTCCAGGAGCTTCATCACCGCTTCGCGGATCGACAGCGAGGTCTGCATCACCTTGGTGGCGACCCGGCCGGCGAACTCGTTGGAAAAGAAGCTCAGGCTCTGGCGCAGCAGGTAGCGGTGCATCTGCCAGCGGGCGATCATCGGGTAATTGCCCAGAAGCGTCTGGTGGACGATCAGCGAATGCAGCATCACCGTCACCGGCAGGCCGACCAGCAGCACCGCGCCCATCAGCACCAGCCGCGGCCATTCCCGCTGCAGGAACCCTTCCGGGTTGGTGTTGGCCAGCCAGTCGACGATGGAGCCCAGAAATCCGAACAGCATCACTTCGCCGATGGCGATCAGCGCGGTCACGCAGGCCAGCATCACCAGCCAGGGCGCCGCCTCCCGCGAATAGTGCCAGCAAAACGCCACCAGTCCCTCGGGCGGCGCCGAGGGCACGGCTTCCGGATAGGGGTTCAACCGACGTTCAAACCATCCAAACATGGATGTCTCCTTGAAAAAAGTCCGTATGCCGTGCCGTCAGAGGCACCGGCAGCACCAGAAAATAAGGTCAGGTCGCGCGATGAGGCCCGTCGCCCGTCGAACCGGGCACAAAAGCTATGTTTGAAACTGAAACCGCGAAAACCTGTGTGAGTTCAGTGGCCCGTGGCCGCAAGTCGAAAGCTGATATCAATGATGCGCATGTCAGCCTCCGTCAGGTTCGCGTTGAAGATGTCCCGGTTTAGACCGGATCCGGCGATTCCGCCAGATTGCCGCACCGGTTTTTGAGCGCCATGAGCACATCCTCGCTTGATATTGTGATAAAATGACCACAGAACCCGTCTCCATGACCAAACCGCTCATCGCCCTCTATCAGCCCGACATTCCCGGCAACACCGGCTCGATCCTGCGGCTCGGCGCCTGCCTGGGCATTTCCGTCCACATCATCGGCCCGGCGGGCTTCGACATGACCGACCGGGCATTGAAGCGCGCCGGCATGGACTATATCGAAATGGCGGCGCTCACCCGCCACGACGGATGGGAGGAGTTCGAGGCCTGGCGGAAGGCGGAAGGCCGGCGGCTGGTGCTGATGACGACCCAGTCCGCCACGCCCTATATCGATGGCACCGTCCAGACTCTCACCGCCCAGGACGTCGTCCTGTTCGGAAGGGAGAGCGCCGGCGTCCCGCCCAAGGTGCACGAGGCCGCCGACGCGCGGCTGACGATCCCGATGATTGACGGTCGCCGCAGCTTGAACCTCGCCATGAGCGTGGCGATTATCGCCGGCGAGATCACCCGCCGTTTCGGTCTGTCGCCTGAACGGCCTCACGCATAGCTCACGACTTCGAATTCGATGCCGTTCTCGTCGTCGAAATAGAACCGGCGGCCGGGCTCGTAATCGGCGTGGTTGTGGGTCTGGAAGCCTTGGGCCTTGACCCGCGCCTCGACCGCATCGAGGTCCTCGACCACCACCCCGATATGGTTCATCGCGCCGACGACATCCTTTCCTTGCGTGTTCGGCGCCACGCCCTCCTTCGGCGTGAAGACGACCAGATAGTCATCGTCCGTTCCTACATGGATCGACCGGCCGCCATTGCGCGCCGCCCCCTGCCAGCGGATCCTCCAGCCGAACACATCGCACAGCCAATGGGCGGTCCTGTCTGCCTCGGGAACGGTGAAATTGACATGTTCGAGAATGGCTTGCGTCATGGGTCTCTTCCTGAAGTCCTGTGTGATTGCCTGTGATGGAATCCATGCTACTTTCTCAAGTGAACTTGAGGTCAAGAGGTTTTTTCCATGCCCGAACCCACCCCAAAAGGCCTGCTTTCGATTGGCGAGGTGGCCGCGCGCACCGGGCTCGCGGTCTCGGCGATCCGCTACTACGACGACGAGGGACTGATCGCGGCGCGGCGCACGCCTGGTGGCAAGCGCCTGTTCATCCGCTCCGACATCAGGCGGCTGTCGTTCATCCTGATTGCCCAGCAGCTTGGATTCTCGCTTGAAGAGATCCGCGCCCAGCTCCGCGAGTTGCCGCTCGAGCGCACGCCCACCAAGCGCGACTGGGAGAAGATCAGCCGCGGCTTCCGGGCCCATCTCGACGCCCGCATCGGCATGCTCGAGCGGCTGCGCGACCGCCTCGACGGCTGCATCGGCTGCGGCTGCCTGTCGCTCGACGCCTGCCGGCTGTACAATCCCGATGACCGGGCGGGGGCAAGCGGAACCGGGCCGCGGCTGGTGGTGCAGAAATCGGTGGTGACGGGGTAGTAAACCCTGCGCTTCAGGCGGACGATCCGATAGGATCAGTCTTCCTCATAAAGGCTGTCGATAAACGCCTTCTCGTCATAGTCGACTGCGGAGGCTTTTGTCCTTGCATTGAAGGCTTTGCTCCACGCCAACATGCGATCGACATAATCCTCACTCACACCGGGCGCCCGCTTTCGGGGAACGGCATCCGTCTTGGCCTCATCCTTGATGACACGAGACATTCCGCACTCCTCTTCGCGCCGAAACACCTTGCCGTCGTAGATCCCTCAATCCGCCGTCGGCAGGCGCCTCATGGTGAACTCGATCGTGTCGCCTTCGCCCGGCAGCGTCCGCCAGCTCTCGACCTCGGTCCAGTAGGCGGCCTTGGGCCAGGTGGAGAACCATTCCCGCGCCGTCTCGCGCGCCTCCTGGCGACTCATGCGGTAGGTCTTGCGCACGAATCCGCCCGGCCTGCCCGCGGCTTTCTCGCTGCGCGAACGGGCAATCTCCTTGCGCAGGCCGTCAAGCGGAGGGCGGCGGGGTGGAAACTGGCTCATGGTCCTTCCTTGCTCGAAAAAATTCTAGCGTAAAAACTTTAAGGCTGCGAGTCCTGCCGCGATCCAGGCAACCGTGCGGCAACGGACCACCAAAAACCGGTTGGTTCCCGCACGTTGCCTGCACAGGCAAGGTTACATCCGGCGTGCGGGGCTGCTATGTCTCAGTCAAAATCATGTCGAGGAGCTCCCATGCAACGCCCAAACCTGCCGGTCGGCCTGCCCGATGACATAGAAGAGAAAAAGACAATCGCGCGCGAGTGGTTCGAGCATCTGCGCGACCAGATCTGCATGAGTTTCGAAAAGCTCGAGGACGAGGTCGCCAATCCCCAGTCCGAAGGCGAGCCGGGACGGTTCGAGCGCACCGAGTGGCTGCGCGACGAGGGCGCGGGCGGCGGCGGCACGATGTCGATCATGAAGGGACGGCTGTTCGAGAAGGTGGGCGTCCACACCTCCACCGTCCATGGCGAGTTCTCGCCCGAATTCCGCGGCCAGATCCCCGGCGCCGAGGAGGATCCGCGGTTCTGGGCGTCGGGCATCTCGCTGATCGCCCATCCCGTCAATCCGCATGTGCCGACCGTGCACATGAACACGCGCATGGTGGTGACCACCAGCCACTGGTTCGGCGGCGGCGCCGACCTGACCCCGGTGCTCGACGCGCGGCGGACCCAGACCGATCCCGATACGATGCTGTTCCACCGCGCCATGGAGATCGCCTGCACCCGCCACGCCGTCGCCGACTATCCGAAGTTCAAGGCCTGGTGCGAGGAGTATTTCTTCCTGCCCCACCGCAACGAGCCGCGCGGCATCGGCGGCATCTTCTACGACTGGCAGCATTCCGACGAGGACATGGGCGGCTGGACCGCAGATTTGGCCTTCACCCAGGATGTCGGCCGCGCCTTCAACGTGGTCTATCCCAAGATCGTGCGGGCCAATTTTGGCAAGCCCTGGAGCGATCAGGAGCGCACCGAGCAGCTGATCCGCCGCGGACGCTATGTCGAGTTCAACCTGCTCTACGACCGCGGAACCATCTTTGGCCTGAAGACCGGCGGCAATGTCGCCTCGATCCTATCGTCGCTGCCGCCGGTGGTGATGTATCCGTGAGGCAAATCCGAAGCTTGAGCGAGAATCGCCCGTCAGGGCCGCGCTGACGCAGCCTTGCGCAGCGCTTCGTCGATCAGCTGGTTGGCGATCTTCATCCTTGTCGTGGCGGCGTCGCGCCAGTCCTCGGGCGTCCGGTCGGGATGGTTCAAGCGAGCAAAGCCGCGCCGCTTGCGCTGCAGCTGGGCGGCGGTGTCGGAGGGGAGCAGGCCAAGGTCCCTGGCAATCTCCTCGGCGCTCTGCCGCTTGAGATGCGTCGCGTCGAAAACGGGTTTCGGCGGCGGCGCGACGGGCTCGCTGTCATGGTCGAAATAGGCTTGGTCGAGCCCTTCGCCGCTCCGCCAGGCCTGCGGCGCCACGGCAGGCCCCACAAAGCTGGAATTGAGGCCGCGGATGGCCGTCCATGACCGGGCGCCCGGTTGCGGCGCATCCGCCCGGTCCCGGCTCACGCGGTCCAGAACCGCGTCGAACATGCTCAATCCCACAATCATCAGACTGCCCTGTGTCACACCGAAAATGCCGGCCTACCCGACATTGCTAGCGGAAGATGGTTAACATCATCCGACCACAGTCTGTTCCTCGAATGTGTCACTATTGGGCAAGTCATCCGGAAGTCATCGCAGATCGACCAAAAGCTCACCGGAATTGAGCCTTATTGACCTGCGTCAATGCGTCCGGCCACGCTTCTGTCAAAAATGGAGCCTATTCTGAAACGATGCTGCGCTGGCACTCCGGTCGGATCAGCGCGGATCAACGATAGCCGGCAAAACAAGGAGGAGTAGCCATGAAGACCTTCCATTGCGGATCCCTCGTCCCCGGATGCGACTGGCACACGCGCGCCGACAGCGAGGCGGAAATCGTCTCCCGGGCCATCGACCATCTGCGCGTCACCCACGGCGAGACCATCATCCGCCCGTCCATCGTCGAGCAGATCAAGGCGCGGATGAGCGAAGAGGAAGACGCCGCCTGAGGCCCTGCGTGAGCCGGCCTCAGCCCGGCTCGCCCAGCAGCGTGTCCTTGTCGAGGGTGAAGTTGCTGTCGATCCAGCGCTCCTCGAGCGCCGACAGTCTGGCTCCCATGGCGGGGCCGGGCTTGACCCCTTGGGCCATCAGATCCGAGCCGCTCACCGGAAAGACCGGCCTTTCCCAACCCTGCGCGCGGGCCAGGTGGCGGCTGTGGCCGGCGGCGTCCGTCAGCGCCGTGGTGTCGGTGTCCGTGCGCGCCCGCGCAGAGACCAGCGACAGCCTGACCCGGTCGAGGATCGGCCCGGGTCCATGGCGATACAACAGCCGGTCGAGCGCCGTGATCGCCAGTGTCGGCGCGACCACAGGCGCCGCGGCCCACTGTGCGAGCCGGTCCGCGTCGGCGCGCGACAGCTTCAAACGCGCCGACATCTCGCGCATCCGCTCCGTATCCGGCGGCACGATCGCCATCAGCCTGAGCAGCGGATCGGGATCCCAGCCGAGCGCGGTTTCGGTGGCGATCAGCCCGCCGATCGAATCGATCCCCCATTTCTCGCTCTCGGGCAGCACCAGGCTCAACACGCCCGCCTGCCGCATCCAGAGCAGCGCCCGCCCCGGGTCGCGAGCCTTGAGAAGCGTCTTGAGTTCCTTCCAGACCCGCTCGGACGAGAGCTTGACCAGATTGTCGCGCGCCCTCGCGCAGGCCTTGAGCGCCGCGGCATCCGGCCGGCCGGCGCCATAATGGGCGAAGAAGCGGAAATAGCGCAGGATCCTGAGATGATCCTCGGCGATCCGGTCGTCGGGCTCGCCGATGAACCGCACCGTGCGGCTAGCGATGTCTTCGAGCCCGCCGACCAGATCGATGATCGCGCCGCTCGCATCCGCATAGAGCGCGTTGATGGTGAAGTCGCGCCGCGCCGCGTCAAGCTGCCAGTCGCTGCCGAACACCACCTTGGCCCGCCTGCCATCGGTCTCGGCATCGTGGCGAAGCGTCGTCACCTCGAAGCCGCGGCCGTCGATGACCAGCGTCACCGTGCCATGGTCGAAGCCCGTCGGCACTGCGCGGATGCCCTCGGCCTCGGCGCGCGCCATCACCTCGGCCGGCGCCCAGGTGGTGGCGAGATCGGTGTCGGTCACCGGCAGGTCCATCAGCGCATTGCGCACCGCGCCGCCGACCACCCGCACTTCCCCGCCCTCCTGGTTGAGGAGCGCGAAGATCCGCCCGAGCGCAGGGTCCTGGAACCAGCCCTCCCCAGCCACGCTTGCGGCAGTGATCATGCATAGAGCCTTTCATACATGGTGCGGATGATCCCGGCTGTGACGCCCCAGATCCGGTGTTCGCCAAACGGCATGGCGTAGTAATGCCGCTCGATGCCGTCCCAGACCCGGCTCTCTCGCTTGTGGTTGGCGGGATCCATCAGGAACGACAGCGGCGTCTCGAACACCGCGTCGACCTCCGCCGGATTGAGCGTGTAGGCATAGCCCGGCCGCACCACCGCCAGCACCGGCGTGATGTGATAGCCTGTGGTGGTCATGTAGGCCGGCAGCCGGCCCACGGGCTCGACGAAGCGCCGGTCCAGTCCGATTTCCTCCTCGGCCTCGCGCATCGCGGCGATCTCCGGGCTGCCGTCCTCCGGATCGATCGCGCCGCCCGGAAACGCCACCTGCCCCGAATGCCGCCGCATGGCCACTGCGCGACGCGTCAGGATCACCTGCGCCTCGGGCCCTTCATCCGTGACCGGCACCAGCACCGCGGCGTCGCGCAGCTTGACGCCCGTGAAAAAGGCCGCCAGATCCGGGTTGAGCAGATGATCGCCATGGCCGAAATGGGCGGGCGCCGCACCGAAGGCATGCTCGGGATCGTGCGCTTGTGCGCGCAGGCGAAAATCCGCCGCGTCGAGCCTCAGCGGCAGCCTGGATGCGGCGCCGCTCACGACTGCGCCTCCAGCTCGGCCATCTTCATCACCGGAAAGGTTGCGCCACCGGAGCGGACCGCGAACATCCTCTCGCCCGCGATCTCGGCCTCTTCGCCGCGCGCCAGGAGATCATAAGTCACCGCGCGGCTGACCAGTGCCTCAAGCCGCCCGCGCACCAAAAGATAGGGCTTGAGCTGATCGGTCTCGCCCAGGGTGACGAACCGGAGCGGGTTGTCCGGTCCGGCCTTGACCACATCGCCGACATTGGTCCTGAAGGTGAGCACAGGCTCGCCCTTTTCCTCGGCCACGCTCATCTCGACGGCCAGGAACGGGGCATCGGCGATTCGGATCCCGAGCTTTTCCACAGGCGTGACCAGATAGGTCATGCCGTCCTCGTCGCGGCGCAAGACCGTGGAAAACAATCGCACCAGTGCGGGCCTGCCAATCGGCGTGCCCATGTAGAACCAGGTGCCGTCAGCGCGGATTTCCATGTCGATTTCGCCGCAATAGGGCGGATTCCAGCGCTCGACGGGCGGCAAACCATCCTTGCCGGCATTGCGGTCGGCCTGGGCGCGCGAAATCAGCGCCGCGAGGTCCGCGGCATCTGTTTTCGTGGTGGTCCTTGTTTTTGCCATTGTCCTGTCCAGCTATGGTTAGAGCTAACGAGATAGTCAACCCAACCGCACTTGTCAGCCTTTTGGGGTGGAATAAGTTTGCGGGAAGCCTAAGGTCTGACCCCAGACCACGAACGTTCGGAGATACTCATGGGACGCATCGACACTGGAGCCAAGCCGATCGACGAGAAAGCGGTGATCGCGGCCGCCGAGCATGCGCTGGCCGATATCTCCGCGATCCGGACCGCCGTGTCGGAGGTCATCTTCGGCCAGGAAAAGGTGGTCGAACAGACCCTGCTTGCGGTGCTGTCGGGCGGCCACGCGTTGCTGGTCGGCGTCCCCGGTCTCGCCAAGACCAAGCTGGTGACCACGCTCGGAACAGTGCTGGGCCTTGGCTCCAACCGCATACAGTTCACCCCCGACCTGATGCCGTCGGATATCCTGGGCTCCGAAGTCATGGACCAGGACGAGAATGGCCGCCGCTCCTTCCGCTTCGTGCCGGGGCCGGTGTTCACCCAGCTGCTGATGGCCGACGAGATCAACCGCGCCTCGCCGCGCACCCAGTCGGCGCTGCTGCAGGCGATGCAGGAATACCACGTCACTGTCGCAGGCGCCGCGCACAATCTGCCGCGCCCGTTCCATGTGCTGGCGACCCAGAACCCGCTGGAACAGGAAGGCACCTATCCACTGCCCGAAGCCCAGCTCGACCGCTTCCTGATGCAGGTCGACGTCCCCTACCCGGAAATGGCCGCCGAACGGCAGATCCTGCTCGAGACCACCGGCGCCCGCGACGCCGTGGCCCGTCCGGCCATCACCATGGAACGGCTGGCCGCGATCCAGGCGCTGATCCGGCAGATGCCGGTGCCCGAATCGGTGGTCGACGCCATTCTCGACCTGGTCCGCTCCGCCCGTCCCGGCCATGGCAACGCCCGCGTCGACGAGACCGTGTCCTGGGGTCCGGGTCCCCGTGCCGGCCAATCGATGATGCTCTGCGCCCGGGCGCGGGCGCTCTATGACGGCCGCCTGGCGCCCTCGATCGACGACGTGCGGGCGCTGGCCGAGCCGATCCTGCAGCACCGCATGGCGCTCACCTTCTCAGCCCGTGCCGAAGGCATCGGCATCCGCGATGTCATCGCCGGGCTCGTAGCCCCGAAGGCCGGGTGAGCCGATGGCCCCGATCGGCCAGCTGACGCAACCCACGGCGCGGCTTGATGCGCTGGCCCGCGCGCGCCAGCGTGCGGCGCTTCTGCCTGATTGCCTGGCCGAGGCAAGGCGCGTCGCCAATACCGTGATCGCCGGCTGGCATGGCCGCCGCAAGCGCGGCATCGGCGAGACCTTCTGGCAGTTCCGGCCCTATGTCGACGGCGAATCGCTTTCGCGCATCGACTGGCGGCGCTCGGCGCGCGACGATCATCTTTATGTCCGCGACCGCGAGTGGGAAGCCGCCCACACGATCTGGCTCTGGGCCGATCAGTCGCCGTCGATGCTGTACAAGTCCGAGGTCGCGATGGTCAGCAAGGAAAGCCGCGCGCTGGTGATGATGCTGGCGCTGGCCGAAATCCTGTCGCGTTCCGGCGAACGCGTCGGCTGCCCCGGCATCATGGACCCCGTCTCCTCCCGCAACGCCGCCGAACGGCTGGCGCTGGCGCTGGCGCATGCGCCGCGACAGACCGGGCTGCCGGATCTGGGCCGTGTCGGGCGGATGAGCGACGTGGTGCTGATCAGCGATTTCCTCGATCCCGACGAGACGCTGGAACGCTGCATCGGCCCCGCTGCCCGGCGCGGCATCCGCGGCCACGCCATCGAGATCTCCGATCCGGCGGAAGAGAATTTTCCCTATTCCGGGCGCACCGAATTCCGCGATCCGGAGACCGGCCAGAAACTGGTCGCCGGGCGCGCCGAGACCGTCGCCGCCGACTACCGCCGCGCCTGGCTCGCCCGCCGCGAGGTTCTGGCGCAGGGCGTGCGGCGCCTGGGATGGAGCTTTCTCTCCCACCGCACCGACCGCATGGCGTCGGAAGCGCTGGCCGCCGCGCATGGTCATCTCTCGGGCATTCCGTCCACCGCACGGCCGGGGGTGGCATGATCGCGGGCCTTCCCATCGCCTTTGGCGCACCGGCGATCCTGTTCGGACTGCTTGCTCTGCCGGTGATCTGGTGGCTGCTGCGGCTGACGCCGCCGCGTCCCCAGGCCGAACCCTTCGCGCCGCTGGCCATTCTCGCCCGCGTGCTCAAGCCCGAGGAAACCCCCTCGCGCAGTCCCTGGTGGCTGACCGCGCTCAGACTGCTGATCGCGGCGCTGGTGATCCTGGCGCTCGCCGAACCGGTGCTCAATCCGCGCGACCGGGCGCTGTCGTCCAATGGTCCGCTGGCGCTGATCATCGACAATGGCTGGGCCAGCGCGCCCGACTGGGAAGCGCGCATCGAGGCCGCCGACATGCTGATCGGTGAAGCCGGCGATCTCGGCGTGCCGGTGTCCATCGTCTTTACCGCCGACCGCCGCCCCGACGCCACGCCCGGCAGCTTCGAGCGGGCGCGGGAACAGTTGCGCGCCGCAAGGCCGCGTCCCCTGAAGCCTGCGCGCGACAGCGCCGTCACGGCACTGATCGCGGCGTTCGGCGAGACCCGGCCCGGCACGATCGCCTATCTGTCCGACGGCGTCGACACCGAGGACGCGAGCGCCGCGCTCGGCCGGCTCGCAGCCCTTGACCCCGCCGCGATCCGCATCGTCGGCGCCGACGGGGCCACCGCGCTGGCCCTGACCAATGCCGACAATGGCGCCGACGCGCTCACCGTATCGGCCAACCGTCTCGAGACGGGCGCGACCGACCGCTACCGCCTGTCGGCGCGCGACGGCCAGGGCCGCGAGATCGCCACCGGCGACCTCCTGTTTGGAGCCACGGACACGAGCGCCACGGGGACGATCTCCGCCCCCTTCGAAATCCGCAACGACATCGCCCGCCTTGATGTCGTGGGCATCGACACCGCCGGATCGGCGCGGCTGCTCGACGACAGTTTCCGCCGCCGCCGCGTCGCGCTCATTTCGGGCGAGGCGGCCGACATCGCCCAGCCGCTCTTGTCGCCGCTCTATTACATCAACCGGGCGCTCTCGCCCTATGCCGACCTGATCGAGGCGGGCAGCGCCGACATGTCCGAAGCGGTCCCGAGACTTCTCGCGCAATCTCCTGCCGTCATCGTCATGGCCGATATCGGCGTGCTGCCCGATGACGTCGGCGCGCCGCTCAACGAGTGGATCGAGCGCGGCGGCACGTTGATCCGCTTCGCCGGTCCGCGCCTGGCCGCGGGGACTTCGGACGATCCGCTGACGCCCGTGCTGTTGCGCAAGGGCGAACGCGAGCTTGGCGGCGCCATGTCCTGGATCGAGCCACAGCCGCTCGCCTCCTATCCCTCGACCGGCCCCTTCGCCGGATTGCCGGCGCCGCGCGACGTGACCGTCAGCCGCCAGGTCCTGGCCGAACCCACGGCCGATCTGGCCGAGCGCACCTGGGCAAGCCTGGCGGACGGAACGCCGCTGGTCACCGCCATGGACCGCGGCGCAGGACGGATCGTGCTGTTCCATGTCACCGCCGAGGCCGGCTGGTCCAACCTGCCGATCTCGGGCCATTTCGTCGACATGCTGCGCCGCGTCGTGCAATTGTCCCGCGCGGTCTCGGGCGGCGGCGAGGCCGGCACCGGCATCCTGCCACCCTGGCGCCTGCTCGACGCCAGCGGCGCGCTGCTGCCCGCAAGCGGCGACGCGAAGCCGCTCGACCTCACGGCAGGCCGCGTGGCCCAGGTGAGCGCCGACAATCCCCCCGGCCTCTACGGCGCCGAGGACGGCTTCGTGGCGCTGAACCTGTTTTCGCCGGGCGAGACGCTGAGCCCCGTCGCCATCCCCGATTTCGAGGTCCCGGTCACCCGCGCCCCGGTCGCGGGCGACAGCGCGGTCGACTTCAGGCCCTGGCTGTTTGGCGCGGCCCTCGTGGCGCTGCTGCTCGACACGGTGATCATGCTGGTGCTCAACGGCGCCTTCCGGCCGCGATCCATCAAGCTTGTGTCGAGGCCCGCCGCCGCGGCCCTGCTGCTGGCGGTTGGCCTGTCCCTTGCGCTCCTGGCCGCGCCCGGTTCAGCCAGTGCCCAGGACACTCAGCCCGGCGACGCCGATCTGCTCGAAAGCCTTGATGAAACCCACCTCGCCTATGTCATCACCGGCGATGACGACGTCGACGCCACCAGCCGCGCCGGGCTCGACAGCCTGTCCTCCTATCTTGCGTCGCGAACCGCGCTGGAGCCGGGTGGAGCCATCGGCGTCGACATCGAGACCGACCAGCTGGCGCTCTATCCGCTGATCTACTGGCCGATGGACGACACCTCCGCGCTTCCCTCCGCCGCCGCCATCAGCCGCATCGACGCCTACATGAAAAGCGGGGGCACTGTGCTGTTCGACACCCGCGACCAGATCGTCGACTTGGGCGGCGGCTCGAGCCAGCTCACGCTGAGACTGCAGCAGATTCTCGCGAGCCTCGACATTCCGGCGCTGGAACCGGTCCCGGCCGATCATGTGCTGACCAAGTCCTTCTATCTGCTCGACACCTTTCCGGGCCGCTATTCCGACGGGCCTCTGTGGGTGGAATCGACGCCCGAATCCGACAACCCGTCCGAGCGCCCGGCGCGCTCCGGCGATGGCGTCTCCTCGATCCTGATCACCGGCAACGACATGGCTGCCGCCTGGGCGCTCGACGAGCAGGGGTTTCCGATGTTCTCGACCGTCCCGGCAGATCCCTGGCAGCGCGAATATGCCTTCCGCGCCGGCGTCAACATCGTCATGTACATGCTGACCGGCAACTACAAGGCCGACCAGGTGCACATCCCGGCGCTGCTCGAACGGTTGGGACAATGACATGACCCTGGCTTTCGACCCCTTCCTGCCCTTTCCCGCGATCCTGGCGATTGCCGTGGTGGCGCTCCTGCTCATCGGCTGGGCGCTGTTCAAGCGCATGCGCGGTGCGGCCCTTCGCGCCCTGGCGCTCGCGGCGCTGGTGCTGGCGCTCGCCAACCCCGTCGCCAATTTCGAGGACCGCGAACCGGTCACCAGCGTCGTCGCCATCGTCGTCGACAAGAGCCCGAGCCAGATGACGCCGGACCGCATCGCGCGCACCGATGCAGCACTCACCGCCCTGACCGAGCGCCTGGCGCGCTTTCCGGCGTTCGAGACCCGGATCATCGAGGCCGTCAGCGATCCCGACGCGCAGTCGCCCTCGACAAGGCTGTTTGAGGCACTGGCCTCGGGCATTCGCGACGTGCCGAGCTCGCGGCTCGCCGGTGCGGTGATGATCACCGACGGCCAGGTCCACGACGTGCCGGGCTCGCTCGCAGCACTTGGCCTCGATGCCCCGCTGCACGGGCTGATCGTCGGCGACGAGGGCGAATTCGACCGCCGCGTCGACGTGGTCCGCAGCCCCCGCTTCGGCATCGTCGGCGAGGACCAGGAGATCGTCTACCGCGTCAGCGAGGACGGCGCGGCCGCCTCGGGCCCGGTGGACGTGACCGTGCGGGTCAACGGCGTCGAGATCGCCACCGAAACCGCCGTGTCCGGCGAGGAATCCTCCTTCTTTCTCAAGCTGCCGCGCGGCGGCGAGAACATCGTCGAATTCGCCGTCGATCCGCTCGCGGGCGAGGTCACCACCGCCAACAACCAGGCCGTTACCCTGATCGAGGGTATCCGCGAGAACCTGCGCGTGCTGCTGGTCTCGGGCGCGCCGCACGCCGGCGAGCGCGCCTGGCGCAACCTGCTCAAGTCCGACGCCTCGGTGGATCTGGTGCATTTCACCATCCTGCGTCCGCCGGAAAAACAGGACGGCACGCCGATCTCCGAACTCTCGCTGATCGCCTTTCCGACGCGCGAACTGTTCGTCGAGAAGATCGACGAGTTCGACCTGATCATTTTCGACCGCTACCAGAACCGCGGCGTGCTGCCGGTGCTCTATTACGATTACATTGCCCAGTATGTCGAAGACGGCGGCGCGCTGCTGATCGCCGCCGGCCCGGAATATGCGGGCATCGATTCCATCGCCGAGACGCCTCTTGCGCCCGCCCTTCCCGCCCTGCCCACCGGCGAGGTCACCAATGCCGGCTACTATCCGCGCCTGTCCGAGGACGGACGGCGCCACCCGGTGACGCGCGCGCTTCCCGGCGCCGCGACCGAGACGCCCGGCTGGGGCCGCTGGTTCCGGACCATCGGCGTGCGCGACACGGTCGGCGACGAGGTCATGCGCGGGGCCGACGGCCAGCCGCTGCTGGTGCTCAACCGCTACGGAGAAGGCCGGGTGGCGATGCTGCTGTCCGATCACGGCTGGCTGTGGTCGCGCGGCTTCGAAGGGGGCGGCCCGCATGTGGCGCTCTACCGCCGCATCTCCCACTGGCTGATGAAGGAACCCTCGCTCGAGGAAGAAGCGCTGCGCGCCCGCGCCAATGGAAGGACCCTGGTGGTCGAACGGCAGACCATGGGTGACACCACCGATCCGGCGACGATCACGCTGCCCTCGGGCGAAACCCGCGAGATCACGCTCTCGGCCGCGGGCGACGGCCTGTTCCGCTCGGAGCTGACGCTCGACGAGCCGGGGCTGGTGGAAGTGACCTCGGGCGAGTTCCGGGCGCTGGCCCATGTCGGCGCCGTCGACGCGCCCGAATTCCGAGCCACCGTTTCCACCGAAAGCGTCATCGGACCGCTGTCCGAGGAGAGCGGCGGACTGACCCAGCGGGTCAATGCGGAGGCAACCAACCTGCCGCAGATCCTGCCCACCCGCGCGGCCTCCATCAACGCCGGAGACCGCATGGGTCTGCGCGCCAGCAATGAAAGCGTGCTCAAGGGCGTGCGCTCGCTGCCGCTGTTCGGCGGTCTTCTGGGCCTTGCGCTGATGATCCTGGCGCTCGGCGCAACCTGGTTCCGCGAGGGTCGGTAAGACGACAAAGGGGAGAACCGTGATGGTTCTCCCCTCGTTTTCCGGCCGACGTCCGGCCGCAGACGGCGTGCCGGTCAGCTCGCCTTGGACAGCTCCGCCTCGTCGCTGAAATAGCTCATCTGGTCCTCGGCCCAGGCCTTGATGCCGTAGCGCTTGACCGTTTCCCGCAGCATCGTCATGCGCTGCCGGCGCTCCTCCTCGGGCATCGCCAGCGCCTGCGCGATCGCCGTGTCCATCGACCGGTGCGAGAACGGGTTGGTGATGACGGCGGAGGAGAGTTCTACGGACGCGCCGGCAAACTCCGACAGCACAAGAACCCCGTCGCCATCGGTGCGGGCGGCGGCATATTCCTTGCAGACCAGGTTCATGCCGTCGGCCAGCGGCGTGATCCAGCAGACATCGGCGATCTGGTAGTAGGCGATCAGGTCCTTGAACGGGATCGCGGTCGAGATCAGCGCCACCGGCTGCCATTCGAACGAGCCGAAAGTGCCGTTGATCCGGCCCGCGACCTGCTCGATCTCGCCCTGGATCTCCTCGTAGGCCGCCATCGAGCGGTTGGCGCCGACGGAGACATGCATCAGCCGCACCTTGCCGTGCATCTCGGGATGCGCCTGCAACAGCCGCTCGTAGCTTTCGAGCTGCTGGACGCCGCCCTTGGTGTAGTCGGTGCGGCCGACCGACAGGATCAGCTTGCAGTGGCCGAGTTCCTTGCGGACGGCGACCGCGCTGTTGCGGGTTTCCTCGCAGGCGGCACGCTCCTGGATGTAGTCCCAGTCGATGCCCACCGGCGAGCTCGAGATCCGGATCCTGCGTCCCTGGTACATCACCGCCTCGGGCACGCGCCGGTCCGACAGCGCGGTGCCCTCCCAGATGAAATCCGGGTTCACATCCCTGCGGATGACCGGGCCCACGTCGAGAAGGCTTTGCGCCACATGGACGAAGTTGACCGCATAGCGCGGGACGTGAAAGCCCACCACGTCGCAGGCGAGCAGGCTTTCGACGATCTCGCGCCGCCAGGGCAGCACGTTGAACATGTCCGCCGACGGGAACGGCGTGTGGTGGAAGAACGAGATCCGCACGTCCGGCCGCAGCTTGCGCAGATAGCCCGGCACGAGCCAGAGATTGTAGTCATGCACCCAGACGACGGCGCCCGGCGCAGCTTCCGCGGCCGCGGCCTCGGCAAAGGCCCAGTTCACCTCGCGGAAGGTCGGCCAGTCGACCGGGTCGTAATTGTAGCGTTCCTTGAACGAATGCAGGATCGGCCAGAACGCTTCCTTGGACGTGATGTGATAGAAGCTCGACACCTGGTCGGGCGTCAGCGGCAGCCGCGTGACGGAGTATTTGCCGTAAGAGTCCTCGATCTCGATGACGCGCTCGAAATTCGGATTGGCGGCGTCGTCGGCGAGCTTCCAGGCCACCCAGGCGCCCTTGTCGACACGACCGAAAAAACCCTTCAGCGTCGGCACGATGCCGTTGGGGCTCTTGTTCTCCCTGAGCACGATCTTGCCGTCCTCCTCAACCTCTTCATAGGGTTGGCGGTGGTAGACAATGACGAGATCGCTGGCCATGTATTCAGTATCCTTCTGGTAGATCATGCATGTCGAAGGCACGGATTGCCTCCAATATGCCTGCCGCCCCATGGGCTTGCGCCATGTGGAGGTGTTCGAGATGGGCCACGCGGTCGATCAGCGCGGCTTCCGAATTGCCGACGGCGACGGCGGGCAGCCCGCATTCGAGCATCGACAGATCATTGAGCGTGTCGCCGGCGCAGAGCACGCGGCCGGGCTCAAGCCCCAGATGATCCACGAGCCTCAGAAGCGACGGCCCCTTGCTCACGCCATCGGGCAGCACATCGAAGAAGCGGTTGTCGGAGATCAGCGGCTGGAACCCCATGCCGAGCACGATGTCCCAGGCGGACGCGTCGAAGCTTGCCGAATCGATGTCGTAGCTCACGCGATAGCGGAAATCGGTGGTCTGAAGCGTCAGGCCCGGATGGCCGTCGAGCCGGGCGCGCACCCGGTCGCCGGCGTTGCCCCAGCGGGCGGAAATGTCCGCTTCGAGCGCCGCGATGGGCACGATGCCGGTCTCGGGGGAGACCGTGGCGATGGTGGTGCCGACATCGCCCACCGCGTAGTCGGGCCATGGCACGCCACGCTCAAGGCACAACTCTCCGATGAACTGCGGGTCGCGTCCGGTGACGAAGATCAGGCCGACCGTGGCGCGGTTGGCCTCGATCCAACCATAGAGGCGCGCGCGGTCATCGTCGCTGCCACCGAGGAACGTGCCGTCGAGATCGGTCGCCAGCACGAAACTGCGCGTACTCAGGGCGGTGGATTGAATTGCTGGGGAACTCATGCGGCTCTGTCCGCGTCTCGCGACTCCGCGCCGAAAGAGCAAAATGTGCTGTCGGGAAGGAGCGGAGAAGACAAGTCCCCGGCATGGATGCCTGGATAAGTCATGGACTATACCTAGGGCCTTACCTGCTGCAATGCAACCTTTAGCATGCTGCATTGCAGCAAAACCACTGCCGGGACAGTCCACGGACACGGTCCCCGCGCAACCCGCGGGGGCGGGATCGGCCATCAACAATTTTGCCGCGAAACACGGAAACGAGCCGTCTATGTCCGGTCGCGGTGATGGATCTCGCCTTCGAGCGCCATTGCGTGGACATCCCCGAAACAAGCAGCCAGAAGCCTGTGCGGATCGAACGGTCCCGGCATGGTCATCGCGCCGGGCCTGGTCCGGGCAAAGCCCAGCGGCGCGTAATAGGGCGGGTCTCCCACCAGCAGCACGGCCTGGCTTCCGGCCTTTTCCGCCGCCGCCAGCGCAATGCGGACCAGCTCGCGGCCGATGCCGAGATTCTTGTGCGAGGGGCGGACGGCGAGCGGCCCGAGCAGATGGCCTGCCGTCTTGCCCGCAAAGATCGGCGTCATCCGCACCGAGGCGATGGTCTCGCCGCGATCGGCGGCGATGAAGGACAGCCTGCGGTCATGCGGCCCCTGCTCGCGCACGCGCTCGGACGAGCGCACGAACCGGCCCGGGCCGAAAGCTTCTTCGTTGATGTGCCGGATGGCCGCGTCATGGGACGCGTCTTCGGTGAGAAAGACAAAATCGTGGAGGGACATCGTTGGATTCCGGATGAGACGACAAGACATGATGGATCGCGCGCGAGCGCGCGTTGGCAGTCTTTTTCAGCGTCGTCGCAAGGCCTTCACAAGCATCCGGATTTTCCTTCCTGGACAACGCCCTTAGCAAAGCGCGGCTGCGTCGTCCAATGCAAAACGCACCGTTCACACCCATTTTCTTCGCTTTTCCGATTTTCAGGCTTATGTCTCATGTCAAAGGAGAACGATCATGGGAATGTTGGTTGAAGGCGTCTGGAAGGATGTCTGGTATGACACGGACTCGACGGGCGGCCATTTCAAGCGCTCCGAAAGCGCCTTTCGCAACTGGGTGACCGCCGACGGCGCACCCGGCCCCTCGGGCACGGGTGGCTTCAAGGCCGAAGCCGGACGCTACCATCTCTATGTCTCGCTCGCCTGCCCCTGGGCCCACCGCACGCTGATCTTCCGCAAGCTCAAGGGCCTGGAAGAAGCAATCTCGGTGTCCATCGTCGATCCCTACATGGGCAAGAACGGATGGGAATTCCACGAGCGCGACGGCGCCACGCGGGACCACCTGGGCGGCAAGGATTTCCTCTGGCAGGTCTATGTCGAAGCCATGTCCGATTATTCGGGCCGCGTGACCGTGCCGGTGCTCTGGGACAAGAAGACCGGCACGATCGTCTCCAATGAATCGGCGGAGATCATCCGCATGTTCAACTCGGCCTTCGCCGCCGTCGCCAGGCCAGGGCCGGACTACTATCCCGAAGCGCTGCGCGAGGAGATCGACGAGATCAACGCGGTCGTTTACGACAAGATCAACAACGGCGTCTACAAGGCGGGCTTTGCCACCAGGCAGACCGCCTATGAGGAGCATGTCAGCGAACTGTTCGATGCGCTCGATAGGATCGAGCGGCGGCTGACCAGCAATCGCTACCTCACCGGCGACCGGCTCACGGAGGCCGACTGGCGGCTGTTCACCACCCTGGTGCGGTTCGATCCCGTCTATGTCGGCCACTTCAAGTGCAACATCCGCCGCATCGCCGACTATCCGGCGCTGTCGGGCTATCTGCGCGAGCTTTACCAGGTGCCCGGCGTCGCGGGGACGGTGAACATGGAGCACATCAAGGGCCACTACTACCGCAGCCATGGCACCATCAACCCGACCGGGATCGTGCCTGTCGGCCCGGAGCTGGACCTGATGGCGCCGCATGGGCGCGACAGGCTCGCCAAGGCCGCCTGATCGTCAACGCGCGCCGGCCTCTGGAACCAATTCGCGCGGCGGGCGTTACTTGTCTGACTGGGTCGCAAGACCAAGGCGCCTTCAGGCGCAGCAAGCATTCAGAAGAGCGGGCCTCCAGACCGCCCTTCCACAAAAAAAGGCGCTCCCGGATGCATTCGGGAGCGCCTTTTTGGGTGTTGACAAAGTCATGCCTGGGACGGGCGGTGCCCTATCCTCCGTCATTCCGGCCCCCGCGCCGGAATCCAGCCATGGCGCGTCCGCGCCGTGAAAGAGTCTTTTGCGATCAAGGACTTGATCGCGCTGGATGCCAGCTTTCGCTGGCATGACGGATGTTGATGGACTGCCACCAGAAACGGGAAATCGGCGAAGCGGCCGGGTTGTCAGCGGTCTGAAGGCGCTCCCGGATCCGGGGGCGCCTTTTGCGTTGGCGTGTGGAGACTTGCCCCGTCAGGTCTTGATCTTGTAGCCGGTCTTGAAGGTCCACCAGATGATGCCCAGGCAGATGACCATGAACACCGCGATCATTGCCAGGCTGAGCCCGATATTGATGTCGGAGGCGCCGTAAAAGGCCCAGCGGAAGCCCGAGATCAGATAGACCACCGGATTGAACAGGGTGATCGTCTGCCAGACGGGCGGCAGCATCGAGATCGAATAGAAGCTGCCGCCGAGGAACACCAGCGGCGTGATCACCAGAAGCGGGATCATCTGCAGCTGCTCGAAATTCTTCGACCAGATGCCGATGATGAAGCCGAACAGGCTGAACGACACGCAGGTCAGCGCCAGGAACGCCAGCATGGCGACCGGATGCAGGATCTCGAAATCAATGAAGAAAAAAGCCGTCGCCAGGATGACGAGGCCGATCAACGCCGACTTGGTGGCCGCCGCGCCCACATAGCCGAGCACGATCTCGAGATACGACACCGGCGCCGTGTGCAGCTCGTAGATCGAGCCCAGGAATTTCGGGAAATAGATCCCGAACGACGCGTTCGAGATGCTCTGGGTCAGCACCGACAGCATGATCAGCCCCGGCACGATGAAGGCGCCGTAGCTGATCCCGTCGATCTCCTCGATGCGCGAGCCGATGGCCGCGCCGAAGACGATGAAATAGAGCGACGTCGACAGGACCGGCGAGATCAGGCTCTGCGACAGCGTGCGGAAGAACCGCGCCATCTCGAAGGAATAGATGGATTTGACGGACTGGAAATTCATGACTTGTCCTCCACCAGACCGACGAAGATATCCTCGAGCGAACTCTGCCGTGTCTCCACATCGCGCAGGATGATGCCCGCCGCGCTCAGATCCGCGAACAGCGAGGCGATGCCGGTGCGTTCGCCATTGGCCTCATAGGAATAGGTGAGCGTCTGGTCGTCCGCGCTGTAGTCGAGATTGTAGCGGGCAAGCGCGGGCGGAACCGCCTCGAGCGGCGCCATCAGCTCGATGCGCATCTGCCGCTGCCCCATGCGCTGCATCAGCGCTTCCTTCTTCTCGACCAGCAGCAATTCGCCGCCGCGGATGACGCCGACCCGGTCGGCGATCGCCTCGGCCTCGTCGATATAGTGCGTGGTCAGGATGATGGTGACGCCATCCTCTTTCAGCTGGCGCACCACCTCCCACATCTCCTTGCGCAATTCGACGTCGACGCCGGCAGTGGGCTCGTCCAGGAACAGCACCCTGGGCTCGTGGCAGAGCGCCTTGGCGATCAGCACCCGGCGCTTCATGCCGCCCGACAGCTCCATGGTCTTGGCGTCCTTCTTGTCCCACAGCGAGAGTTTTTCGAGAATGCTCTTGAGCAGGCCCGCATCATGCCGCTTGCCGAACAGGCCGCGGGTGAAGCGCAGCGCGTCATAAACGGTCTGGAACGGCTCGAGCGCAATCTCCTGCGGCACCAGCCCGATCAGCGACCGGGCCTGCCGGAAATCCTTGACGACATCGAAGCCGCCGACCTTGACCGATCCCGAACTCGGGTTGACCAGGCCGCAGATGATCGAGATCAGCGTCGTCTTGCCCGCGCCATTGGGCCCGAGCAGCGCCAGGATCTCGCCCTCCTGGATCGCCAGATTGACGCTTTTCAGCGCCTCAAAGCCGCTGTCATAGCGTTTGGACAGGTTCTCGATCGAAACGATGGGAGACATGATCTGCTTTTCAAAAAAAGAATGGGGAGCCGCTGCCGAAGACGCGCCGGCGCGGCGAAGTGAGATCCAGGATGAGACCTGCAGTTGGACGCATTTAAGCAGGAACCACCCGCGTTCAAGGGCAAGACCCGGCAGTCTGGCGAATTAGCAGTCGATGACGTCAGAAAATGTCAGCAGCAATACGTGGCGGCGATCACCACTCCTCGCTCACCGGCATCTCGCCCGCAAGTTCCGCCAGCCGCCGGCGTGTCGCCGCCGTCACGCCCTCTGGCAGCGCATCGAGCGCGAAGAAGCCGGCTTCGACAATCTCGCGGTCGGCTTGCTTGGGTGCGAGCTGGCGCACTTCGCAGCGGTAGAAGGCGACATGGTCGCGGCGGCTGGTGCGGTGGTTGAAATAGACCGCGACAAGATCCGTCGACCCGGCGATCTCGAGATTGCCCTCCTCGCGCAGCTCCTTGACGAGCGCCGCAGCGAGCGTCTCCCCGCGTTCGACGCCGCCGCCCGGCATGTGCCAGCCAGGCACGTAGGAATGGCGCACCAGGAACACCCGGCCCTCCGCGTCAAAGCAGGCGGCGCGCACGCCGAGCGTCATCGACCGCGTCATCGCGAACCAGACATGGACGACCCGGGTGACGAGGCGGGCGCGCACTGAGCGCATTTCCGGCGGGCGGCCGCCGTAACCGTCCTCCATCGCTGTCGCCGGTTGCAGCCCGGGCTCAGGGTCGTTATGGCTTGTGCCATGTTTCGATTGGCCCATATCTCCGATCCCCATCTTGGTCCCTTGCCGAAAATATCGCTGCGCGAACTCGCGTCCAAGCGCATCACCGGCTATGTGAACTGGCAGCGCAACCGCCGCAAGCAGCTTTTTGGCGACACGCTGGAAAACCTGCTGGCGAGCCTGCGCGACGCCGCCCCCGATCATGTGGCCATCACCGGCGACCTGGTCAACCTCGCCACCCGCACCGAAATCGAGGCGGCGCGGGTCTGGCTCGAGACCGGTTTCGAGCCCCAAAACGCCACGCTGGTGCCCGGCAATCACGACGCCTATGTACCGGGCGCGCTCGGCCGGGCAAAGGCTGCATGGCAGCCCTGGCTCGTCTCCGACACCCATGCGTCCGAGACGCCGCTGTTTCCGAGCTACCGGCGGCGCGGCCCGGTGGCGATCATCGGCATCTCGTCGGCCAACGCCACGCTGCCCTTTGTCGCCACCGGCGACTTCGGCAAGAAACAGGCGCGCGCAGCAAGCAAGCTGCTCGACCAGGCGCGCGAGGACGGGCTGTTCCGGGTGGTGATGATCCATCACCCGCCGGTGCGCGGTGCCGCCAAGTGGCACAAGCGGCTGCGCGGCATCGGCCACTTCACCAAGATGCTCAAGCTGCATGGCGCCGAACTGGTGCTGCACGGGCACACCCATCTCGACACGCTCCATCATCTGCATGGCCGCGACGGGGATGTGCCGGTTGTGGGGATCGCCTCGGCCAGCCATGGCCCCGGAGGCAACACGCCGCCGGCCGGCTACAACCTGTTCGACATTGACGGCGAGCCGGGCAAATGGCGGATCCTCCACCGCCGCATGCGGATGACCGGCCAGGGACCCGACTTCGCCGAAGCTCAGGAAGGCCTCATCGGTTCCGGCGCGAAAATCAGTTGATCATCGCCGACAGACGGTCCCAGAACGCCATCACCAGGGCGGCAGCACCCGCGACGCAGCCGAGAATGAACCAGGACGCGCCGAGCACGAACCCGGCCCCGCGGGTGGGTCGCGCCGGAGCCTCAGCAGCCGGCGCGGGCTGGGAGGCGATCAGCGCTGGCCGTGCCGCCTGGTCGCCCGTGTCCGCCACCTTCGTTCCGGCCCATGTGTCCGCCGGTGCGGGAGCAAGGTTCTCGGCCGCGTCATCGCCGGTCCCTGCCATGCCGGTCTCTGTCATGCCGGTCTCCGGCATGCTGGTCTCTGGCATGCCGGTTTCGTCCGCGCCAGGCTCGGCATCCGTGGCGTCGGCGATCCCGGCCGACGCCTTCATTGCCTCGAAATCGCCGGCCAGGATCCGTTCGCGCTCGATCACCCGTTCGGCGATGTAGCGGCCCACCGCATCGGCGGTGCGGGCCATGTCGCTGCTGTCGGAGATCACCACCCGGCCGAGCCGCGTGTCGCGGACGAAGCGGTAGATCCGCCGGTCGCGGCCCATGTGCACATGCGCCACCGAATCGATCCACAATCTGGGCTGAAGTCCGGACGAGATGCCGAAATCGAACCGGTCGTCGGCCGGATCGATGTCCTCGAGCAGCGGCCGCACTTCCTGGGCCAGGAGTTCGAGCCGGGCGCGGTCGGCCTCGCGGATGTCGACCACCACGTCGGTGCGGTCGGCGGAAGCGATCTTGACGTCACGCACGATGTCCGCCAGGCGGCGGTCGGTCGAGAATGTCTTGGGTTGGTCGGTCATGGCGCGATTCCGGGGAGAAATGGTTAACAACTTCTTAGCACAGACCGGCTTTGATGGCGACAATGGGGCGAGGCCTGTTTGCGCACGTGGTAAAGACCGGCGCGCCCCCGAACTGGTTCGCCTCAGGCGCCGATGGACACAGCCTGCGCAAGCACGCGCGCCACGGCGTCGGGCGCCTCTTCCGGCAGCATGTGCCCGAGCCCCGGCAGCACGCTGAAGGCAAAGGAGACGGGCAGCGCCGGTGGTTTGGGACACGGCAGCACCGCATCCTCCGTCCCCCAGATCACCGCGACCGGCATGGCCAGCGCCTGGAGCGCCTCGGCCGGCAGCACGCCCTGACCCTTTGCCGGACCGTCCGGGAACATCGCCGTGTAGGTCTCGTCAAGGGCCACGAGCGCCCCCGGGCGGGCGCGGGCCGCCACAAACCCGTCGATCACCGCCTGGGCCACGGCAAAACCCGGCGAGGCCATTTCAGTCAGGCACGCACGGATCTCCGCCTCGGTGGCGGACTTGGCGTAGCGCTCGAGCAGGCCTGCATTGATCTCGGGCGCCATGCCGCCCGGCGCCACCAGCGTCAGCGACTTCACGCGGGCGCCGGCGCGCATCGCGATCAGCGCCGCCACCGCCCCGCCCATCGAATGGCCGGCGAGATGGAAGTCCGCGACCCCTGCCCCGTCGAGGCCCGAGAGAATGGCTTTCGCCATCCGCCCCGCCCCGCCGCGGCCCTCGGCGTCGAGCGACCCGCCATGGCCGGGCAGGTCGACGGTGATGACGCGCAGGCTCTCGGGAAGCAGGTCCTTCACCGCGTCCCAGGCCGAGCCGTCGCCGCCAAAGCCGTGCAGCAGCACCAGCGGCGCGCCGGTATCAGGGCCTGAAGTCTCCATGTGCAGTCCGGTCATGACGCTCCCCTCCCGATGCGCGATACCAACTGCCGCGCGGCTTCTTGTTGACAAGGTCCTGCCCGGGATGGGCGATCCCCCATTTTCCGTCATTCCGGCCCCCGCGCCGGAATCCAGCCACGGCGCGTCCGCGCCGTGAAAGAGTCTCTTGCGATCAAGGACTTGATCGCGCTGGATGCCAGCTTTCGCTGGCATGACGGCTGCTGATGCATTGCCCCCACAAACGAAAGGAAATCGGCGTTGCGGAGTTTGTCAGCTTTCTGCGCCGCGCCTTGCAGCGCCGCGGACGTATCAGCCTTCGGACGCGGCCAGCGCCCGGTTGGCCGCCGACACCACCGCCTCGAGCGATGCGGCGACGATGTTGGTGTTGACGCCCGCGCCATAGAGCTTGCCCGAGGGCGTCTCCATCTGCATGTAGCAGATCGCCGCCGCATTGGAGCCGTGCTGCAGCGAGTGCTCGGAATAGTTGGCCACCGTCAGCTCGATGCCGAGATAGGTCGACAGCGCGTTGACGAACCCGTCGATCGGCCCGGTGCCGCGGCCCTCGATGCGCTTGACCTCGCCCCGGTCGGTGATCTCGGCCGAGACGATGCGGATGCCCTTGTTGGCGGGATCGGTGTGGGTGTGGTGGTCGACGAAGCCCAGCCGGGCCCCGGGCTGGTTGACATAGAGCGCCATGAAGCTCTCGTAGATCCGCCTGGGCGGCAGCTCCACGCCCTCTTCGTCGGTGATCCGCTGGATTTCCTCGCGGAACTCCACCTGCAGGTTGCGCGGCAGGTCGAGCCCGTAATCCTCCTTCAGGATATAGGCGATGCCGCCCTTGCCCGATTGCGAGTTGATGCGGATGATCGCCTCGTAGGAGCGGCCGACATCGCGCGGGTCGATCGGCAGATAGGGCACTTCCCATTCCGGCTTGTTGGCCTGGCGGATCGCCTTCATGCCCTTGTTGATCGCATCCTGGTGCGAGCCGGAAAACGCGGTGTAGACCAGTTCGCCCACATACGGATGCCGCTCGGGGATCTTCATCTCGTTGGAATATTCGAACACCGCCTTGATCCGCTCGATGTCCGAGCAGTCCAATTGCGGGTCCACGCCTTGCGTGAACATGTTGAGCGCGAGCGCCACCACGTCGACATTGCCGGTGCGCTCGCCATTACCGAACAGCGTGCCCTCGACCCGGTCGGCGCCCGCCATCAGCCCCAGTTCGGTGGCGGCGATGCCGGTGCCGCGATCATTGTGCGGATGCAGCGAGACGAGCACGTTCTCGCGGTTGTCGATGTGCCGGCACATCCACTCGATCTGGTCGGCATAGATGTTGGGCGTGGCCATCTCCACCGTCGACGGCAGGTTGAGGATCAGCTTGTTGTCGGGCGTCGGCTTGATGATCCCGATCACCGCGTTGGAGATCTCCAGCGCCACCTCGAGCTCGGTGCCGGTGAAGCTCTCGGGCGAATACTCGAAGCGGAAATCGCCGCCTGCCTTCTCCGCCATCTCCTTGATCATCTTGGCCGCATCGACCGCGATTTGCTTGATGCCCGCCACGTCCTTGTCGAACACCACCCGGCGCTGTAATTCCGACGTCGAATTGTAGAAATGCACGATCGGCCGGTGCGCGCCTTGGAGCGCCTCGAAGGTGCGCGTGATCAGCTCCGGCCGGCACTGCACCAAGACCTGCAGCGACACGTCGTCGGGCACCCCGCCCTCCTCCACGCACCAGCGGGCGAAATCAAAATCGGTCTGCGAGGCCGACGGGAAACCGATCTCGATTTCCTTGAAGCCCATGTCCAAGAGCAGCTGGAACATCCGCGCCTTGCGGTCGTGCCCCATCGGGTTGATCAGCGACTGGTTGCCGTCGCGCAGGTCGACCGAGCACCAGATCGGCGCCTTCTCGATGCGTTTGGACGGCCAGGTCCGGTCGGGAATGTCGATCAAGGGATAGGCATGGTATTTCTGGGCCGCCTTCGGCATGCCCTTCGGTCCGGATGAAATGTGTGCGGTCATCGGTGTCTCTCTCCTGGCCCTGTTCCGGGAGCCGCGTCTCCGCGACGTCAACCGGCCTCAGGCCGTCATGTTGCATTCAGGAAAAAATGTAAAGTCGAGAGAGGAGCGGGTGCGCGTCACGCGGCGGTTTCGACCGCCGGACGCTCCTCAACGAGCCCGGCGATCGCCGCTAAGCGCGAGAAGAAGCAGACCGCCAAGCCGCGCATGCGACACCACCGCCGCGGTGAAGCGGGCAAAGGAGGTTTCTGGGCGCGGGGTCGGGTTCATGGGAGGATAAATACAGCGGGTGGGGTGGGTTGGCAAGGGGGGCTGCCTTGCTCGCGGTAGGTCACCAAACATCCGGTCCAGATGCTTGCGGACAATTTGGAAAGACCCCTCCCCAGCCCCTCCCCACAAGGGGGAGGGGCTCCGGGCATCCCCATCCTGCCCAAATGAACGGATCGCCCAGGACGGGAGATTTCGATAGTGCGTAAACGAGTTGTGGCCGGGTAAGCCCCTCCCCCTTGTGGGGAGGGGTTGGGGAGGGGTCTTCTCTGTGAAATTGGAGCCCCCTACGGCGCGCTCAGCCGGAAACTCTCCACCGCGGCGCGGATGCGGCGTTCGCCCTGGGCGTCGCCCAGGAAATGGTAGCCCACCACCGTGTAGCCGCGTTTCTTGTTGACGCCGTAGGCGGCCAGGCTGCGCACGGTGGCGCCGTTGATCTCGCCCTGGTACTGGCGCAGGATCGCCTCCGTCTTGGGCAGGCCCAGGCCCGGATGGGCGGTTTCGGGCACCGCCAGCCGATCCTTCATGAAGAAGATCTTGTCGGCCACGAACTCCTCCCAGTAATCGGCATAGTCCTTGGCCGAGGTCTTGCCGTCCATCTCGACCACGAACACCACCACCCCCTCGACCCGGTCGGGATGCTGCATGTCGACCGAATAGGGCTCGTTCGCGTCGGTCTTCATCGACCAGATCGACGGCACGGCGATCCAGAAGCCGCGGTCCGTGTTGCGCCGCCAGACCACCGTCTCCTCGGTGCCCGGACCCGGGTCAACCTGGGGCGCCTGGGTCTTGTCCTCGACGGCGGGCGGGGCGGGAGTGTCGGCCGGCGGCGCGGCCACGTCCCCGGGCGCGATCGCAAGCGTCGCCGAACAGTGCTGGAACACCGGCAGCACCTGCTCGAAGCTCTCCTCCGGCGCCGAATAGGACATCAGCAGGAACGCGCGCGGCGTGGTCACCACCATCTGGATGTGCCGGAAGGCGCTCTGCGTATCCGCCGTGTCGAAGGCGGTGTAGCCGGCGATCAGGAACGGCGCCTGCTGGTCGGCCACCGGGGCTGCACCCTCGTTGAGGATGCGGCCGTCGGGCGCCCTGAGAAGCTGGGCCTTGAGCGCGTCGAGCTGGCCGGCCGCGGTCTTTTCCGCGGCCTTGTCCTGCTCGATCACCTGGATGATGATGGTGGCATCGCGGGCGGTCTCCTCCGGGCCGGTGAAGATCCGGTCGAAATTGCGCGCCTGGTCGAACCTCCAGTCCGAGGGGAACTCGCAGGAAAAGCCCGCGACATCCTTGTAGGTTCTGAAGGTCAGCTCCTGGGCGAAAGTCCCGGCCGTGGCGGCGATCAACAGACCTGCCGCCATCATGAGGCGCGCAAGGATATCCCTGACTGGAGTGTGCATGATTGTCGATCCTCCCATTGCAATTCATGCATATTAGAAAGATCGCACCGGTCCCGGCATTGACAAAGGTCAAGACGAAGGAATGGCAAGACAAGGGGGAGATCGAGCCGCGCCCAGGCCCCCACCTCCCTCTTGAGGAAGTCCGAAGGACGGAGCGAGACCCGTGGCTCGACCCTAAGGAGAGCCAAGCGCAGCGCAGGCGATCCGGGTGGGGGGCCCTTGCAGTAGCCGGATCATCCTTTAAAATTTGCGTTGGTGCGGAGGCATACCCCACCCCTCAAGGGGGAGGGGAAAAGCCCGGCCCTCCACCCACCCCTCAGCGCGGATGCCGGTAGACCAGAACCTCCGGACCCGGTCGCGCGGCATCGAGTTCAAGCACCGCGCCGAGCCGTTCGGCCAGCCTCCGCGAGCGGTCATTGCCCGGGTCGATGTGGCTCACGATCGTCTTGAGCCCGCGCGGGCCGAACCCCCAGTCGCGCAGGGCGCGCGCCGCCTCGAAAGCGTAGCCCCTGCCCTCGTGGCCGGGATAGACCAGCCAGCCGAGCTCGTGCTCGGGAAACAGCGGCCCGGAATTGATGCCGACCTGGCCCAGGCATTCCCCGGTCTGGCGGTCATCAAACATCAGCGCGCCGCAGCCCATGAGCGGCCATTGCGCCATGTCGTGGCAGAACATGCCCCAGGCGCCCGAAAGCGTGTGCGGGCCGTCCATGAACTCGGCGCGCTCCGACATCATCAGCGCCGCATAGGCAGGCCAGTCCTCCATGGTCTGGGGCCTCAGCCGCAGCCGGTCGGTGTCAAGCGTCGGGATGTCCATCTGAGCCTCGTGAATTTTTCGCGCCGCATCGCCACCGGGGGCAGAATCGGTTTCCGCATCCGGGACATGAAATGCTATCCTATAGGCCTGTCCTCGCCGGGAAGACAGCGGGGTGCGCCGTCCCGGACCTTCGCGCGAGGCCTCGGGACACTCAAGCATGAAAGCCACATTGGATGACGCGTGATTATTCGGCCCTCACGCCGGCCGCCGCCATGCCCCCGAAGCGGGAGATCCCGGTGCTGCAGAGGCTCGGCTGGCAGGCCTTCTTCGCCCAGCAGATCAGCGTCGACGAGATGGAAGCGACCCCGCCGGTCAGGGTGACCGAGGTGCACCGGAGCGGGCTCCGTGTGCTGGGCGACGGCATCGACGAGATGGTGCCGCCGCGCGCCGACGCCACCGTGGGCGACTGGCTGCTGTTCAATCGCGTGCTGCCGAGTTCCAGCCAGCTGCTCGAGCGCAAGAGCCTGATCAAGCGCCGCGCGGCGGGCCACGACCGCTCGATCCAGCTGATTGCCGCCAATCTCGACACCGCCTTCGTCGTCACCTCCTGCAATCTCGATTTCAACATGGCCCGGCTCGAACGCTACATCGCGCTCGCCTTCGACGCCGGCGTCACGCCGGTGGTGCTGCTCACCAAATCCGACCTCTGCGCAGATCCCGCAATCTATGTGGACCAGGCGCAGACCATCTCGAAAGATGTCGCGGTCATCACGCTCAACGCCAAGAGCGATGAGCCCAGGGAAAGGCTCGCCCCCTGGTGCAAGCCGGGCCAGACGGTGGCGTTCCTGGGCTCGTCGGGCGTCGGCAAGTCGACGCTCACCAACGCGCTCTCGGGCACCGAATCCGCCGCGACCCAGGCCATCCGCGAGGATGACGCCAAGGGCCGCCACACCACCTCGCACCGCCAGCTGCACATCCTGCCCGACGGCTGCGCCGTGCTCGACACACCCGGCGTGCGCGAGCTGCAGCTGACCGACGCCGAAGCAGGCGTGGCCGAGGTGTTCTCCGATCTCGATGAACTGGCGGCCTTGTGCCGCTTCAATGACTGCCGGCACGTGAGCGAGCCCGGATGCGCCGTGCAGGCGGCGCTGAAGGCCGGCACCATCGACGAGGCGCGGCTCGCGCGCTGGCGCAAGCTGCTGGCCGAGGACCAGTTCAACACCGCAAGCCTGGCCCAGCGCCGCTCCAAGGACAAGGCCTTCGGCAAGATGGTCAGGCAGGCCAAGAAGCTGAAGACTCCCTGAGGCAGAGCTTTCTCGGAGAGACCGACGGGAACGGCGCCGCCCGTGCATCCCCACAAGTCCTTGCAGTCGACAAAAAAGCCTCCGCCGGTTTTCACCAGCGGAGGCTTGTGGATCAGCCTGGGCCGAGGCTCAGATTTCGCTCTGGCTGGTGATGATCCGGCCGACCAGGCCATAGGTCTTGGCGTCCTCGGCCGTCAGCCAGTAGTCGCGGTCGGTGTCGGCGGCGATCTTCTCGATCGGCTGGCCGGTGGCCTTGGCGAAGATGGCGTTGAGGCGGGCGTTCATCTTGATGATCTCGCGCGCCTGGATCTCGATGTCGGAGACCATGCCGCGGGTGCCGCCCGAGGGTTGATGCAGGAGGAAACGGGTGTTGGGCAGGCACAGGCGCTGCTCCTTGGGCACCGAGACATAGATCAGCGCGCCGGCGGAAGCGACCCAGCCTGTGCCGATGATCCACACCTTGGGCTTGATGAAGCCGATCATGTCATGGATCGAATCGCCCGATTCGACATGGCCGCCGGGCGAATTGACAAAAATCCTGATGTCGTCGTCGCTGGCTGCGGCAAGTGCTGCCAGCTGCGCGCAGACCTTGTGCGCCAGTTCCTGGGTGATGCCGCCATAGATGAAGATCGAGCGCGATTTGAACAGGTTGGCTTCCGCTTCCTTGCCCAGCGGCAGTTCTGTCGTCTTTTCGTCGTCGTCGCTCATAAGCCGTCTCCGTGTGGTTCGTGTCCATCGCAGATAGTACGATCCGGCCCGCGAAACAATGGCGCAAACCGAAACCGGTCTTCAAACAGGCAGACGGCGCAGCGTGGGTACGCTGCGCCGTCTGGAAATCAGCTCCGTGAGGCCGGCCCGCAACCGGGCCGGGCGGGATCAGGCGAAAGCCCGTCCGCCTTAAGCGACAGCCTTGTCGCCGCCCTGTTCGGGCCGCGGACGACGGTCGCCGCCGCGACGGCTGCGGCGCGGCTTGGCGGGCTGGTCGCCCTGCTTGGCGCCGGCGGCAGCCGGATGATGCCGGTTGGCGCCGGGCTTGCCGGCCTGCTGGCCTTCGGCAGGCGCACGACCCTGCCCCGGGCGTCCGCCCTGGCCCTGAACGGGCTTGCGGCCCTGGCCCTGCGGCTTGGCCCCCTGCGGCTTGGCGCCCTGCGGCCGGGCGCCCTGGCGCGGACGCTGGGTGCGGTTGAGCGGCGCGAAATCGCCGTCCGGATCGGCCAGCGCGTCGACATAGGTGCCTTCCGGCGCCTTCTCGACCTGGATCTCGACCTTGAGCATCTTTTCGATGTCACGCAGCAGCGAGCGTTCATCCGGCGCGCAGAAGGTGACGGCGGTGCCCGCAGCCCCGGCGCGCGCGGTGCGGCCGATGCGGTGGACGTAGACTTCCGGGACGTTCGGCAGTTCGTAATTGACCACCAGGCTCACGCCCGGCACGTCGATGCCGCGGGCGGCGATGTCGGTGGCGATCAGAACCGGCACGGTGCCGGCGCGAAAGCCGGCGAGCGCGCGCTCGCGCTGGCCCTGCGACTTGTTGCCGTGAATGGCAGCGGCGGAAATGCCGTCGGCCTCGAGCCGCTTGGTGGCCTTGTCGGCGCCGCGCTTGGTGCGGGTGAACACGATCACGCGCTCGCCCTTGCGGTCGCGGATCAGGCTAGCGAGCGCACCCATCTTGGCGGGCGTCTGCATGTGCATGACGGTGTGCTCGACGCGGTCGGCGGTCTTCTTGGCGGGAACCACCGACACTTCGGTCGGGTTCTTCAGGTGCCGCGACGACAGCTCGCGGATTTCCTTGGGCATGGTGGCCGAGAACAGAAGCGTCTGCCTCGTGGCAGGCGTCATCGCCAGGATACGCTTGATCGCCGGCATGAAGCCGATGTCGAGCATCTGGTCGGCCTCGTCGAGCACGACGACTTCGATTTCGTTGAGCGACACGGCGCGCTGCTCGATCAAATCCATCAGGCGGCCCGGAGTGGCGATCAGGATGTCGACGCCGGCGGCCAGCGCCTTGATCTGCGGCTTGATCGACACGCCGCCAACGACCACGGTCGAGGTCAGATGCAGCTTGCGGCCATAATCCTTGACGCTTTTGGCAATCTGGGAGGAGAGTTCGCGGGTCGGCGCCAGGATCAGCACGCGGGCTTTCTTCGGCGCGGCTTTCTTGCCTGGAGCCATGCGGTGCAGGATCGGCAGCGCAAACGCCGCGGTCTTGCCGGTGCCGGTCTGGGCGAGGCCGATCACGTCGCGGCCTTCCAGCACCAGCGGGATCGCCTGAACCTGGATCGGCGTCGGTACGGTCAGGTGCAGACCGTCAAGCGTGTCGAGAAGGGCCTTGGACAGGCCGAGTTCGGAAAAAGTCATGGAATATCTTTCGAAGTTTTGGGCATGCGTCAGGAGCGTGCGCTTCAAGCGCCGCAAGTCGCGGACCATGCCCGATCACAAAGAATCCCCTGGCTGCGGAGATCCGCAATCGGGGGAGTTTGGTTGGGCGCATCGCCGCTGGCCGACGCGAAATTTAAGGGTGGACGTTAGGGGAAGTCAGAACACGCTAATCAACGAAGACGCGTGCAGCGGCCGATTGGCCCCTATCCAGTTGCGATCCTTAAGCCCGACAATTGCGACCATGTCAAGGCGAAAGGCTCAGATCCCGCTGCAGCGCAGCAAGAACCCGGCCGTGACCGGCGACGCTCAAGCCCTGCTGCGAGCAGTCCCAGGGCTTGGCGCAGGCCCCGAGTTGCGCCGCAAAGCGTCGTAAATTCAGATTGCTATCCGGCCCGGCGCAAAATAAAATTTGCGGGTTCGGGTTCCATGAAGGCCAAGCCTTCGGGATTAAAGGGGAACACGGTAGGGATGACCTGAAACAGGGCCCGATCCGTGGCTGCCCTCGCAACTGTGAGCGTGAGCCGCATCCATGACGCCACTGGGTCAGACCGGGAAGGCGGATGACAGGGCAAAAGCGCGAGCCAGGAGACCTGCCCGGACTGTGGAAACCGCATTTGCGGCGACCAACTCCAACCTCTTGCACGATGGGTGCAGAAAGGGCTTTGACATGCATATTGAACCCGGCGTCGTCGACGGCGCAAAAATTGTCCTGAGCTATGCGACAGCCGCAGCAGCTGCCGGACTGACCCTCAAGATGTCGATGGACACGATCACCAAGGACGGCGGCGTCGCGGCGCTGGCGACCCGTTCGGTGTTCACCACGCTTCTCGTCTTCATGTTTTTCGAAGTGTTTCCGCACCATGCCGTGGGCGTCTCGGAAGTCCATCTCATTCTCGGCTCGACGCTCTATCTGCTGTTCGGCGCAGGTCCCGCCGCGATCGGCCTGGCCTTGGGCCTGCTCGCCCAGGGCGTGTTCTTCGCCCCCTTCGACCTGCCGCAATACGGCATGAACGTCACCACGCTTCTGGTGCCGCTCTACGCCATGTCGCTGATTGCCAAGCGCATCATCCCCGCCGGTACCGCCTACAAGGACGTGAGCTACAAGCAGGCGCTGACGCTGTCGACCAGCTACCAGGGCGGCATCGTCATGTGGGTCGGCTTCTGGGCGCTCTACGGCCACGGCTTCGGCGCCGAGAACCTGTCGCAGATCGCCGCTTTCGGCGCGGCCTACATGCTGGTCATCGTGCTTGAGCCGCTGGTGGACTTGGGCGTCCTGGCCATCGCCAAGACGATCAGCCGGACCGATGGCGGCCTGCTGCTGAACAACCGTCTCTACAGCCACGCCGCATAAGGGGACGCGAAAGTCCCAGACATGACACACGCCGCGTGATCACCGTCACGCGGCGTTTTCGTGTGCAGCGGAGTTCACCGGCCGGCAAATATGCTTGGCGCTGCGCACGCGACATGGCTAGCATCGCGCGCAGCGCTTCACAGGAGACGACCGCATGAACATCGAGATGATCCGCGCCGCCGATGGCAGGCTCGAGGGCCATGTCCGGCGCACGCCCCTGCTCGCCTCCCCGTTCCTCGACGAGATCGCCGGGCGGCGCGTCTGGATCAAGCCCGAATGCCTGCAGCACACCGGCAGCTTCAAGTTCCGCGGCGGCTGGTCGGCGGTCTCGGCGATGGCCCCGGATGTCAGGGCGCAAGGCGTGCTGGCCTTTTCGAGCGGCAATCACGCCCAGGGCGTGGCGCTGGCCGCGGCAAAGCATGGGGTGCCGGCAGTCATCATCATGCCGTCCGACGCGCCCGAGATGAAGATCGACAACACGCGCGCGCTCGGCGCCGAAGTGGTGCTCTATGATCGGGCCAGCGAGGATCGCGACGCGATCAGCGCACGGCTGCTGGCCGAGCGTCCATTGACGCTGATAAAACCCTTTGACGATGCCTTCGTCATTGCCGGCCAGGGCACCTGCGGGCTCGAGATCGCCCAGCAGGCCGCAGCCGAAGGCATCGCTGAGGCCGATGTGCTCGTCTGCTGCGGCGGCGGCGGCTTTGCCTCGGGCATCGCGCTGGCGCTCGAAGCCGACGCGCCTGGCCTGCGGGTGCGCCCGGCTGAGCCCGAAGGCTTTGACGACATGGCCCGCAGCCTCGCCTCGGGCGCCATCGAGCGCAACGACCGCATGTCCGGCTCGCTCTGCGACGCCATCCTCACGCTGCAACCGGGCGAGATCACCTTCCCGATTCTCTCCCGTCTTGCCGGCCCTGGCCTGGTGGTGAGCGAGGACGAGGCGATGCACGCCGTGGCGCTGGCCTTCTCCCGGCTCAAGCTCGTGGCCGAACCCGGCGGCGCCGTGGCGCTTGCGGCAGCGCTGTTTCATCCACGCGAGATTGAAGGCGAGGATGTGATCGTCACCATTTCCGGCGGCAATGTCGACGCGGGTGTGTTTCGCCAGGCGTTGGAGCGGTTCGGTTCCTGACCCGAATGGGCTCCAACTCGCGCCCCGCTCACCCCAGCAGGACGCCCTCGTCCTTGGCCTTATGGCCGGGTTCGACATGGATGGTGACCTGAATGCCTTCCACCGCCTGCTTGAGCGCGGATTCGAGCCGGTCGCAGATCCGGTGCGACGCCTCCACGCTCATGGCGCCATCGACCACCAGGTGGAACTCGACGAAGGACACCCGTCCCGCCATCCGGGTGCGGATGTCATGGGCTTCGATGGCCCCGTTTGCCTCAGCCCTGATGATGTCCTGGATCCGTTGCTCGTCGGCCGGATCGATCGCCCGGTCCATCAGCCCGTCGACGGAGGACGCGATCACCTTCCAACCCTGCCACAGCACGTTGACGGCCACGATCAGCGCCAGGAGCGGATCGAGCCGCGGCTGGTCGAAGGCGAGCGCCAGGCCGAGGCCCGCGATCACGCCCACGGAGGTGACGACATCCGACAGGATATGATGGCCATCGGCCATCAGCGCCGGCGACCGGTGGCGGCGGCCAAAGCGCAGCAGCACCATGGCCCAGATCAAATTGATGACCGCCGCGGAGCCGTTGACGGCAAGACCCAGCGCCGGCGCCTCGATCCGCTTCGGCTCCATCAACCCGCCCACCGCCTCGTTGACGATCAGCAGCGCCGCCACCACGATCAGCACGCCTTCCAGCACTGCGGAAAAATACTCCGCCTTGTGATGGCCGTAGGGGTGACCGGGATCGGCCGGTTTCTGGGCATAGCCGATGGCGAAGAAAGCGGCGAGCGCGGCGATCACATTGACGATGGACTCAAGCGCATCGGAATAGAGCGCGATCGACCCGGTGACATGCCAGGCCACGAATTTCAGCCCCATCACGCCGAAGGCCAGCGGGATCGACCAGAAGGCCAGTTGCCGGACGATCCTGGAGGCCTGCGGCACCGGGTCTATTCCTGCAGCGAAGCAATATAGGCGATGATCGCGTCAACCTGTTGCGGCGTGGCGATGAATTCCGGCATGTCGGGATGGTCCGAGTAGATCCGGCCATCGGAGAAAGCCTCCTCGAGCGCATCCATCGGGAAACGTTCGGACAGGTCGCGGAACGGCGGCGCGCCCTCATGCGGGCTGGCATCGGCCACGCCCACCCCGTGGCATTTGCCGCAATTGACCTCGACCAGTTCCCTGCCCTCCTTGATGCCGGCGTCCGTCTGCGCCCATGCCGGCGTGAAGCCTACGGACAGATACAGAGCGAGGCCCGCGACCAGGGCCGCAGGCGAACCCGCAGGTTTGTTGAATATCTTGCTCATGCCGCCTCCACCTTCTTCCGGCGCGCCATGTGCGCCACCACGTTCTCGATCATCCGCATGCCGGCGTCCTGACCCAGCGTCATGATCGACTCGGGATGGAACTGCACGGCCGCAACCGGCAGGCTCTCATGCTCGATCGCCATGATAACCCCGTCATCAGTTTCAGCGGTAACACGAAATTCCCTGGGCATTGTGGCGTAGTCGGCGAATATCGAATGGTAACGACCGACTGTCACCTCTTTCCCGAGCCCCGAGAAGATGATGCCGTTGGGCGAGACCCTGATCCGCGACGGCTTGCCGTGCACCGGCACCGCCAACTGCCGCAAGGTGCCGCCAAAACTCTCGGCCAGCGCCTGCAGCCCGAGGCAGACGCCGAACACCGGAAGCTCGCGGGTAAGGGTCTTCTTGATGGTGGCGGCGCAATCGAAATCCCTGGGGCTTCCCGGTCCCGGCGACAGCACGACCAGATCCGGGGCGATGCGGTCGAACACGTCGTCGGCGACCGGCGAGCGCACGGTGGTCACCTTCGCACCGGTCTGGCGGAAGTAGTTGGCGAGCGTATGCACGAAGGAATCCTCGTGATCGACAAGCAGGATCGACACCCCCTCGCCCACCTTGGAGGTTTCGCGGCCGGCCGATCCGGCATTGCCGAGCCGCGCGTCGCGGATCGCCGACAGCATCGCCGAGGCCTTGAGCTCGGTCTCGGCCTCTTCCTCCTCGGGATTGGAATCAAACAGCAGCGTCGCGCCGGCGCGGACCTCGGCAATGCCGTCCTTGATCCGGATCGTCCGGAGCGTGAGCCCGGTGTTCATGTCGCCGTTGAAGCCGACCATGCCGACCGCCCCGCCATACCAGGCGCGCGGGCTCTTCTCGTTGTTTTCGAGGAACCGCATCGCCCAGAGTTTCGGCGCACCGGTCACCGTCACCGCCCAGGCGTGACTCAGGAACCCGTCGAAGGCGTCCATACCGTCGCGCAGGCGCCCCTCGATATGGTCGACCGTGTGGATGAGCCGCGAATACATCTCGATCTGCCTTCGGCCGATCACCTTGACCGAGCCCGGCTCGCACACCCGGCTCTTGTCGTTGCGGTCGACATCCGAACACATGGTGAGTTCAGACTCGTCCTTCTTGGAATTCAAGAGCTTGAGGATCTGTTCGGAATCCGAGATCGCGTCGTCGCCGCGCTTGATGGTGCCCGAAATCGGGCAGGTCTCGATCCGCCGCCCGTTGACCCGCACGAACATCTCCGGCGAGGCGCCGACCAGGTATTCCTGGTGGCCCAGATTGATGAAGAACGAATAGGGCGACGGGTTGATGGCCTTGAGCCGCCGGCTGATTTCCGACGGCCTTGCGTCACAGCGCTCGAAGAAGGTCTGTCCCGGCACCACCTCGAACAGGTCGCCGCGCTGGAAACTCTCCTTGGCGCGCTTGACCAGGGCTGCGTATTCGCCCGGCGCATGGTCGCCGCGGGCGGGAATACGGCTCGAGGGCTGGAACGGCTCTGGCTCAATTTTCGCGTCGCGGCCTTCGGTGGTGACGCCTTCAAACGCAAAGTCATAGCGGTCGATCCAGGCCTTGGCGGCATGGTGGTCGACCACCAGGATCTCGTCCGGCATGAACACCAGCAGGTCGCGCTGGTCGTCCGGTCGGGTAAGCTTTGAAGGCACGGAATCGAACTGGAACGCCAGATCGTAGCCGAAGGCGCCATAGAACCCGATATTGCCGTCTTCCTCCGAGTGAAACTGATCGACAATGACCCTGAGCACCGAAAACACCGTCGGCGCGCGCGACCGCTCCTCCTCGGAGAAGATCCGGTCAGGCTCGGCGACGTCGATCTCGATGCGGCGTGTCTCGCGCGACGAAACCGTAAATTCCGCGTGCCCCGCAAGCCGGCCCGCCAGAATGGACAGAAGCGCCTCGCCCCGGCCGTTATAGGCCTCGATCGTCAGCCGCCGCCCTTGCGAGGAGATCCCCAGCGGCGGATCGACCACGGCCGTGTCCCAGCGGGTGTAGCGGCCCGGATATTCGTAATTGGACGAAAACACCGCGCCCCGGCGGCTGTCGAGCGCGTCGACATAGTCCGAGACCGCATCCGCATAGGGCGTTTCGCGTCGCCGCCGCGTCACCAAAACCCCGCCGCGCGTTTCGTACTGCGCCGCTCCATCTGAAAGTACAGTCGTGCCCATTTCAAAGCTCCGTTTGACCCGTCCCGGCGATCCAGGTCCGGCGGGGCAAAGAAAAAGCCGCCGGACCTTCTGGGTCCCGGGCGGCTTGTTGATCTCATACGCACACGCGTGGTCAAGGCCGCCTAGGAGCGGGCCCACCACCAGTTCATCTGTGCTGCGTGCATCGTCATGACAGATCCATAGCGCAGCCGTGGTGTTGCTTCAAGTGAAGATCAACAGTCCCGATGAGTTCGATGCCGGACCGGAAGCGAGGCTCGCCTTGACATCGCTGCGGGCCTCACCCACATTTGAGCAATGAAACCGAACCGCACTCCTGTTGCTCGTTTTTTCAGGGCCTTTCCCATCGCGGAAATCTGACCCTCGGTTCGGCTGTTAACGCCCCGGACCGCGGGGAAAGTCATGCGAGCGAAAAAGATCTGCCTCCTGGCATCTAGAACGCTCCGCACCAGACGGCGTTGAAACCACCCCATCACTCCCAAAATGCACCGCGCCGTCACCGGCCGGAGCAGCACAACTGCACGGAAAGTCCAATGCAACACCACACACGGCGCAAGCCCAGAATTACACTGTGCGAAGGCGACTACGAACGCCTGAGCAACATTGCCGCTGCCTTCTTGCAGCGCAGTCCCGATATCGCCGAAAGTCTCAGCGAGGAAATCGACCGGGCCCGCATCGTCTGCGACAAGGCCCTGGATGACGCCGTTGTCCGCATGGGATCGCGCGTCACCTACACGGTCGATGGCGCTCAGGCGAAGACCGTCACGCTGGTCTATCCCGGCGATGCGGACATCGAACAGGGACGCATCTCGGTCACCACCCCCGTCGGCACGGCGCTGATTGGCCTGAAGGTGGGCCAGTCCAGCGGCTTTGCGGCGCGCACCGGCAAGGTCCACGATCTGACCGTGGTTGAAGTCATGCAGGCCGGAGAGGCGGTAGTGGCCCGATGACCCGGACGCAATCCGGTTTTTCCCATCCGCTGGGAGTGATGCTCATGACAGGGTCCACTCCCCTGCACCGGAGGATGTCCGGTGCAGGGGTGACGGTGTTCCCTGACCCATCACACGCGCCCTCAAAGCCGGCGCGGCCGGAGTTTCGCCATGTGGACAAACCAGACCTGCACACTGACCAGCAAGGATTATGCAATCCTCGAGACCATCCATGATCGAAGCCACATGCTGGCTGATCCAGCCCGCCAGATCCTCACCCACAAGCTCGACACCGCAACCGTGGTGTTCTGCGAGGACATCGACGCCAACATCGTGACCTTGAACACGCGGCTGCGCTACCGCATCGGCGCCAGCCGGCCCCAGACCGCGATCATCACCCAGAGCCCGATGGACGGGATGGTGGGCCAATGCCTGTCGCTGCAGACGGCGCGCGGGCTGGCCTGCCTCGGCCTGGCCGAGGCCGCAGCCATGGCGCTTCCCGGGGTGGACGGTTCCCCACCCGAGCGCCTCGTGGTCGAAGCCATTTTGTTCCAGCCCGAGGCCGCACGGCGCGACCGGCTGAAGCAGGAACTGTCGCGCCCATCGCTCAGGCTCGTGCACTCAGCCCATCTCGACATTGACCCGCCGCCAGACCGCCTGTGACAGGGAGTAGATCGCAAACAGCAGGAACCCGGCGCCGGTGGCGCTCATCAACCAGGCGCCGTAAGGCAGTCCGGCGATGAAGCGGAGCGCGTCGCTGGAGCTTGCCTCCCCCTGCTCGCCCGCAAGTCCGAGCCGGAGAAACAGGAAGGAGATAACCAGGAAGATCACGCCGCGCGCGGACAAGCCGCCGATCGCGGCGATATCGATCCATTTCATGATGGCCTCGGACGCTTCGAAATAGTCTCGGTACTTGCGGCTGAATGCCTTCCAGATATGCGCGCCGCCGACAATCGCGAAGACCGCACTGAGGCCGAGCGACATCGGGCCGGCGCCGATGAAATTCGCGGCGGTCCGGGCGAACCCGTTCCCCGAGCCGCCGCCGGCCGAAGTCAGGTGGGCGCCCCACCAGATCGAGAAAGTATAGACCAGCAGAAAGCCGTAGGTGGCCGCCGAACCGATCAGCCCGGCGCGCACCGCCAGGCCCTTGGGGCTCACCCCGTGATCATCGGTGTCGAACACCGCCTGCACCAGGCGCCAGGCGCAATAGCCCGCGAGGCTGATGATCAGCAGCGGCGTCAGGATCGCGCTTGCGGTGGATTGGGTGATGAAGCGGACCGCCGCCTCGGGATCCCCGCCGCTCCTTGTGGTCACACCGGCGCTGAGCGTGAAGAAGGCGAGTAGCAGGTACACCACACCGCGCGCGCCGTAGCCCAGCCGCGCGAAGGGCCTGAACCAGTCATGCCAGCTTGCCTGCCGGACCTGGTCGAGCGTCATGGCGTGTCCTCCGGTCTGGTCCTTGCGACGTTGCGTTGATTGACCAGATGCAGGATCAGCCAGGACAGGCTTGCCCAGGCCGCGCCCAGCGCCCAGCCGGCCGCAACGTCGCTCGGCCAGTGCACGCCCAGATACACCCGGCTGACGCCGACGATGAAGGCCACGAACACCGCCACTGACAGCACGTAGATCCGCGCGCGGCGATCGGGCAGGAATCCGATGACCAGCGAGGCGAGCGTGAGATAGGCGACAGTGGTCATCATGGCATGGCCACTGGGAAAGCTTAATGTGTGGACCGTGTCGAGATGATCGACCAGATCGGGTCTCGGGCGGCCGTAATGCTCCTTGAGCGACTGGCTCAGCAGCGCGCCCGAGCCGACGGCCAGAACCGCATAGACCGCCGCCCCGTAGCGCCGCGTGACGATGAAGAACCCGGCAACGGCGGCAAGGGTCAGGACGATGAGAGGGTAGCCGCCGATCGCGGTGACCTCGAGGGCGATTTCCTGCAGCCAGGGCGGCCCCAGCGGCGTCGACGGGTCGCCCGTCACCCTGAGGCTCAGGAACAGCCTCTCGTCGATGCGCCGGATCTCCCCTTCCGCCATCTCCTCGGCGATCTCGATGAAGAGATACACGCCCAATGTCAGGATCGCGACCAGCGCCACGGGCAGCCGGTTGGCGTTGCCCGAACGGATTCCCTTAGCAAGCCATCCCATGATCCGGGCGGTGGTCAGGTTTGACTGGAAATATCTCCTCATGCGTTCCCCGCTCTCTTTGTCTCGCCACCATAACCCGCATATTGCCAGCTTGTTCCGGATTTGCTCGATCAGGCCGCTTCATTGCGCTTGCTCGAACCATTGCTGACTCCGCGAGCCGCTTCGCGCAAGGTCAGGCGGACCACCGCGCCAGCCTGCGTCGGAGCCCTTCGGGCGCAGGCCTGTTGCGGACGGGCGAGCCCGGGTGAAGTGAAGCAGCCTTGATCGTCATCAAGGAAGCGAAGCCCGATCTGTCCTAGGAAGGGCCGTCTTCAATCATCGACCAAGGGAGCAATCCAATGGATGACCAGAACGGCAAGACAAAGAGAACATTCACCGAAGAAATCGAGGTCATGGGCAGCCAGCTCGTGCAGCAGGTCAAGGATCTGTTGCAGGAAGGCAATGTCCGGCAATTGCGCCTCAAGGCGTCCGATGGCGACATCCTGTTTGAAACGCCGCTGACCTTCGGCGTGGTTGCAGGCGGCGCGGTGGCGCTTGCCGCCCCCTGGCTCGCCATCCTTGGCGCCATTGCAGCCTTTGTGACCCACGCCCGGATCGAGATCGTCCGCGAGATCGATGACGCCGGCCAGGCCGAGACCCCGGCCGCGGAGCTTCAGGCGGAGCCGGAAACCGTGTCCGCAGCGACTGCCGCGTCCAGGCCGAAAGCTGCGGCAAAGCCCAAAGCCGCGCCAAGGCCCAAGGCGGGCGGCAAGGCCAGAGCGACAGCGAAATCAGCCAGCAAGGCCGACGCCTGACGCGGCCGGCATCGAAAGCCGCAAGCCGTCATCAAATTGAAATCCGCCGCTTGTAGATGACGGTTTTGGCCGACGGCCGGGGCTGCGTGCACAGGTGGCCAGCCGTCCGGAAGGACAGCCATGACCAACACCACCACCCCCCTGCCGCGGCAGGCGCGCAGCGCACCGAACGCCGCGGCCATCGCCGCCTGCCGCAGCCTGCTGAAGGACAGCATCGCCCGCATCGAGACCGACAGCGCCGCCATCTTCTCCGCCTGGGAGGGCGAGATCGCCCGTCCGGAATTCCGCGCCGGGGCGGAGAACCTGGCCTTCTATCTGGCGGCCCGGCAGTATGATCTCACTCGGCTTCAATCCAGCCTCTCCGTGCTCGGACTGTCCTCGCTCGGGCGCGCCGAATCCCATCTGCGCCTGTCCCTGGCGGCGGTCGGTGCGACGCTTGACGGCCTCTCGGGCCTGCCCGCGACCTGGCCGGACCCGTGCGAGCTCGAGGCCGGCCTGGTGCAGACCACCCTCGACCAGACCCTGTTCTTCGGCGACTTTCCTGGCGGCTACAACACCCGCATCATGGTGACCATGCCGCCGCAGGGCGCCACCGATCCCCGCTTTGTCGATGATCTGGTCGACGCCGGCGCCAGCTGCTTCCGCATCAACTGCGCCCATGACGGGCCCGAGGCCTGGTCGGCGATGATCGGCAACATTCGCGCTTCCGCCAGCAAGGCACACAGGCACTGTCCGGTGCTGATGGATATCGCGGGGCCCAAGTGCCGAATCGAAAGCGTCGATCGGCCGGGCACAAGGCTGTTTCGCGGCGACCGGTTCCGGCTCATGACCGAGCCCGGCCGCTCGCACAAGAAAATGCCGTCGATCACCATCACCTTTCCGGACATCATCACCCGGCTCCACAGCGGCCTTCAGGTCTGGATCGATGACGGCAAGATCGGCGCCCGTGTGGTCGAGATCATCGATGGCGGGGCCGTGCTTGAGGTGACGGTCGCCGCCGACAAGGGCAAGAAGCTCCGGCCGGAGAAGGGCATCAACTTCCCCGCCATCGATCTTGAGATCGAACATCTGACCCCAGCCGATCTCGCGGTCCTTCCCTTTGTCGCCACCCATGCCGACATCGTCGGCTGTTCCTTCGTGCAGCGGCCCCAGGATATCCGCGGCCTCACCGCCGCGCTGAGGCAGCATCGCGGCGACCAGCCGTCGCAGCCGCTGCTGCTGAAGATCGAGACCGCGCTGGCCGTGCGCAACCTGCCGCGCCTCATCGTCCAGGCCGGCTCGCACCAGCCTGTGGCCGTGATGATCGCCCGCGGCGATCTCGCCATGGAAGTCGGCGCCGAGCGCCTATCGGAAGCGCAGGAGGAGATCCTCTGGCTCTGCGAGGCCGCCCACATTCCGGTGGTCTGGGCCACCCAGGTGCTCGAAACGCTGCTCAAGACCGGGGCGCCCTCGCGCGCCGAAGTCACCGACGCGGCCATGGGTCAGCGCGCCGAATGCATCATGCTCAACAAAGGGCCCTATATTGGCGAGGCGATCCGTTTTCTGGCAGGCATCCTGCGTCGCATGGATCGCCACCAGTTCAAGAAAACCGCCCGCCTCTCGGCCCTGACATCATGGCGCGGTCCGCAGCCGCTCTGACCGCCCGGCGGAACGTTAAGGAAATCTTAACAATCTGCCTGAACCGATGCATCTTTCCGGCGATTTCCGCGTTGTTCCCGCATCAGGCGCTTTCACAAGCTGCCTCCACCGCGCCAACGGGATAAAAATCGATGGACAACAATCATGTGACTCTCGCAATCGTGGTCGCGTCGTTTGCTGCGGCGGTGACCTATGTAAAAGCCAATACGGCACCGCTCGGCACGTCCGCCGTTGCCGCCGATATCTTCGCCTGCCAGCAAGTGCAGGAGAGTCAGCCCGCGCCTGCGTTCCGCCTGACCTCCGGACCCGGAACGCCGGCCCGCCCTGCCTGCCCGATTTTGTCCAACTAAGATGCCGGGCACCGCTCCGGCATCGCCGGTTCGCGCAGGGGTCGTCAAGGCCTTTACTTCGGGAGCGGGTTTAATGGGCCGGGTGCTCGCATTGCCCTTGGTCGTGCTGCTCGGCATGGGCCTGGATCTGCCGGAAAACGGACCCGTTCCGGCTGAAAACCCCCGCCAGCCGCAATCTGTCGCCAAGGATCCGCCGCTTCCCGTGCCCAAGCCCTCTTCGGAAGCGCCCGGGCCCCGGAGCGATGCGGAGAGCGCGCCTGTCTCCCCGCGCGCCGACACTCCTGAACCATCAAACGGCGCTCTTGCTCCGCAAGAGAAGTCTCCGGAAAAGACTGAAAAGCCGGCCCTTCCGGACATCAAGGCGCCAAAGGATGATGAAGCAGCCCTGGCCCATTGCGAAGCCGAACTGCGCAAGCTCGGCGCCGTGTTTGACCGGCTGGATCCTGTGCGCGGGGACAATGGCTGCAGCATCGAGGCGCCCTACCGCATCGACGAGATCGTTCGCGGCGTCGCCCTTTCGCCCGGCACTGAACTGCGGTGCGAAACCGCCCTGGCGCTCGCCCGCTGGACCGGGTCCGTGGTGATCCCGGCCACCGGGGCCCTGCCGGACGCCGTCACCCTGACCGGGATCAATCACGGCTCCACCTATGTCTGCCGCCGCCGCAACAATCTCGACACCGGCAAGATGTCGGAGCATGGCATCGGCAACGCCATCGACATTGCCAATTTCGAGTTCAAGGGACGCGAGCCGATCGGCATTTCACCGCGTCAAGGCGATGGAGACATGGAAGAGGCTTTCCAGCGCGCTGTCCGCGGCGGCGCCTGCCTGCATTTCACGACCGTCCTTGGGCCGGGCTCGGACGCCAGCCATGCCGGCCATCTTCATCTCGACATCGCCGAACGCAGGGGCGGTTACCGCCTCTGCCAGTGACAAGAGACGTCCCGGGCGGGCGGGCCCGCCCGGGACGGATCCTAGAACAGGCCTTCGATCTGGCCCTGGTCGTTGAGGAAGATCTTCTCGGACGAGGGCGTTCTGGGCAGGCCGGGCATGGTCATGATCTCGCCGGTGATGACGACGATGAAGCCGGCTCCCGCCGACAGCCGCACTTCACGCACCGGGACGGTATGGTCCGTGGGCGCGCCGCGCAGGTTCGGGTCGGTCGAGAACGAATACTGGGTCTTGGCCATGCAGATCGGCAATTTGCCGTAGCCTTGCGCCTCCCACTGCTTGAGCTGCTCGCGCACGGATTTCTCCGCGATCACCTCGCCCGCGTGGTAGATCGACTTGGCGATTGTCTCGATCTTCTCGAACAGCGGCATCTCGTCGGGATAGAGCGGCGCGAACTGCGCCTGGCCGGATTCGGCGAGTTGCACCACCTTGCGGGCGAGATCCTCGATCCCGGCAGAGCCCTGCGCCCAGTGCTTGCACAGGATGGCTTCCGCGCCGAGCGTCGCCACATAATCCTTCACCGCCTGGATTTCGGCTTCGGTGTCGGAGACGAAATGGTTGATGGCGACCACCACCGGCACGCCGAATTTCTTCACGTTCTGCACGTGGCGGCCGAGATTGGCGCAGCCCTTCTCGACGGCCGCGATGTTCTCAGCGCCAAGATCTTCCTTCTTGACGCCGCCATTCATCTTCATGGCGCGCACGGTGGCAACGATCACCGCCGCGTCGGGCTTGAGTCCGGCCTTGCGGCACTTGATGTCGAAGAATTTCTCGGCGCCCAGATCCGCGCCGAAGCCCGCTTCGGTGACCACGTAATCGGAGATTTTCAGCGCCGTGGTGGTGGCCACCACCGAGTTGCAGCCGTGCGCAATGTTGGCGAAGGGGCCGCCATGCACGAAGGCCGGATTGTTTTCGAGCGTCTGCACCAGATTGGGCTGCATCGCGTCCTTCAAGAGCACCGTCATCGCGCCGTCGGCCTTGATGTCGCGGCAATGGATCGGCGTCTTGTCGCGGCGGTAGGCCACGACAATCGAACCCAGCCGCTGCTGCAGGTCTTCAAGATCTCTCGCCAGGCAGAGGATCGCCATGACTTCCGACGCCACCGTGATGTCGAAGCCGGTCTGGCGCGGAAAGCCGTTGGAGACGCCGCCGAGATTGACGACGATGTCCCTGAGCGCCCGGTCGTTCATGTCCATCACCCGGCGCCAGACGATACGCCTGGCGTCGATCTGCAGCTCGTTGCCCCAGTAGATGTGGTTGTCGATCATCGCCGAGAGCAAATTGTGGGCGCTGGTGATGGCGTGGAAATCGCCGGTGAAATGAAGGTTCATTTCCTCCATCGGCACGACCTGCGCCATGCCGCCGCCGGCAGCCCCGCCCTTCATGCCGAAGTTCGGCCCGAGCGAGGCTTCGCGGATGCAGATCATCGCCTTCTTGCCGATGCGGTTGAGCCCGTCGCCCAGCCCCACCGTGGTGGTGGTCTTGCCCTCGCCCGCAGGCGTCGGGTTGATCGCGGTGACCAGGATCAGCTTGCCGTCCTTCTTGTCCTTCTGCCGCGCGATGAACGCAGCCGACACCTTGGCCTTGTCATGCCCGTAAGGCACGAGGTCTTCCGCCGGAATGCCGAGCCTGGCGCCGATCTCCATGATCGGCTTCTTGGTCGCCGCGCGCGCGATCTCGATGTCGGATTTGTACTCAGCCATGGTGTTTCCTCTTCCCGATCGGTCCCGCATCCCCCGCGCGACCCGTGGCTGCGAATAGAAACCGAAAGCGCCGCCGATGCTTGCATGAAACGGGACGCTGAATACGCCAATTGCGACACGGGGACGAAAGCGATCAGGTTGACGCAACCATGGCGCCGGATCTGGTGTCCGGTCCGGGTCAAAACCGCCGGCCTGGTTCAGTCCAGATGCACCATCAGCGCGTGGACTTCCGTTCCGTCCAGCGTTCTGGCCGCATGCCCCCGGCCGGTGGTGTCCTCCATCAGCACGGCGTCGCCTGGACCGAGATCCATCACCGCGCCGCCGCTCGTCTGTCCCTGGAAGCGCCCCGATAGCATCACGAACAGCTGCCTCCGCGGCGCGGGATGCAGCTCGCTGTCCCAGCCTGCCGGAAAACGCACCATGATGTATCGCTTCGCCTCGACCGCAGCCGAAACGCCGAAGGCCGGCGCCGGAGGCGCGTACACCGCCATGTCGAACTCGGCCTGCAGCCGCTCGAAATGGCTCTCGCCGTTCTCATCGGCATAGAGCCGCACAAAGTTCATGGATGATCTCCTCCCGTGACCGTCGCCGGCAGGGGCGGTCTTTTCCGTCGCAGCAGCCAAACCGGTTCGCCCCGGCTTACATTCCCGTAGAGGTCACTCTCCGGTCTTTAGCGCCGGCGTCCCGAAAGAGCCCAGAACCGATGCCGGACCGGCCGATATAAGGCGGCACTTCGCCATAACTCCTACCTCCGCACAACACAATTCTTCGGCCGCGATCGGCTGCCGCAGATCCGGTGTCCGACGAGCGGTTCTATCTCGTGGATCTCGGTGGCGACGCCGAAGGCCTTGAGTTCCTGATCGTTGAGATACCGGATATCGTCCGGAGGCGTTGACTGCATCAGATCGATCAAAGCGGGCTTGATATCCATGCTGACAAGATAGCTCTCCAATTCCCGTCGCAGGGCCTCGGTCATTTCCGTCGTTGTCACGGTCCCGATCTTCTGACGCTCCACATGTTCCTTCTCGGTGACGACCGTTCCATCGCTCAGCTTCCTGCTGGTCGATCTGTAGATGTCCCGATACTTCTCCTGGGTGGTCACCGTCTGGTGGACGCCAATGCGGGATAAGGGACTGGCGATGCGACGGCTGCCTCCCGCCAGCACCAGCGGACAGGCCGAGTTGCAGATGCCGAAGGACGTGTTGGCGCGGCCCTTGTAGGTGCCGTCCCGGAGGTCGGGTTCGCATTTTTCGTCCCAGGGCTCGCAGGTCAGGTAATCCGTCCGCGCGACTTCGACCGTCATCGCGCGTTCGCGGATCAACCGGCCCATCGTCACCGCGACATCGACCCGACCGCCCAGGGAATTTATGAGGAGGGGAAGTTTCCGGTCGCCGGCCTTCGTGAGGATGGCCCTGAAGGCGTCGGCGGAGTCGGCCACGATATCGCCATCGGCCGCGATCCACTCCGGACAGTCCGGTTCGCAGGAAGGATTGCCGGTGCGGACAATGGAAAACACCATGTCCCGGCGCGGCGCTTTTTCCGCCGCCAAGGTTGAAGAGGACGCAGCCAGGGGCAATCCGAGGGCGACCACGGCAATCGCTGAGACGGACTTCAGGAGAGGCTCAGCAAACACGCACATAGCTCGGATCACACCTGCCGCCATCCTCGCTGGGTCCGCTCACGAAACATGACTGCTTCGCAAGGGAGTCGGATCATGCGGCGAGGCTATCAATCAAGCCCGCTCGCTACAAGGCGCCGCGCGCGGGACGAGACCTGAACAGCCTGTCATGCCGGACCAGCCCTCACCCGTCCCCCATGGCGATCAGCCCGGCATTGCCGCCGGCGGCGGCCGTGTTGACCGAGACCGCCTGCTCGACCGCGAAGCGCATCAGGTAATGCGGGCCTCCGGCCTTGAAGCCGGTGCCCGACAGGCCCGAACCGCCGAAGGGCTGGGTGCCGACCACGGCGCCGATCATGTTGCGGTTGATGTAGACATTGCCTGTGTCGAGCCGGTCGATGACCTTGCGCACCGTGGCCTCGATGCGCGAATGCACGCCGAGCGTCAGGCCGAAGCCGGTGGCGTCGATCGCATCAAGCACTGCGTCGAGCTTCCTGGCCTTGTAGCGCACCACATGCAGCACCGGGCCGAAGATCTCGCGGTCGAGTGCTGACGCATCCTTGAGTTCGACAATGTGCGGGGCGAAGAACAGGCCCTCCTTTGGCGCCTCGCCGGCATAGACCAGCTTCTGGGTTTTCGAGATCGTGGCGATATGCGCCGCGAGCATGTCGCGTTGCGCCGCGTCGATCACCGGGCCGATGTCGGTCGAGGGCTTGGACGGATCGCCGAGCTTCAATTCGCGCGCGGCTCCCTCGATCATCTCGAGCATGGGGCCGGCGACATCCTCCTGCACGAACAGCAGCCGGAGCGCCGAGCAGCGCTGGCCGGCGGAGCGGAACGCCGACATCACCACGTCGTCGGCCACCTGTTCGGCGAGCGCGGTGGCATCGACGATCATGGCGTTGAGGCCGCCGGTCTCGGCGATGAACGGCACGATCGGCCCGTCCCTGGCCGCAAGCGTCCGGTTGATGGCGCGCGCGGTGTCGGTGGAGCCGGTGAAGGCCACGCCGCCGATCCTCGGATGCGATGTCAGGGCCGCCCCCACATCGCCCGCGCCCGGCAGGCAGAGAAGCACGTCCTTCGGCACGCCCGCTTCATGCAGCAGCTTGATGGCCTCGTGGGCGATCAGCGGCGTCTGTTCGGCGGGCTTGGCGATCACCGCATTGCCGGCGGCAAGCCCGGCCGAAACCTGGCCCAGGAAGATCGCCAGCGGAAAGTTCCAGGGCGAGATGCAGACGAACACGCCGCGTCCGCGCCAGCCGAGCCGATTGTCCTCGCCGGTGGGACCAGGCATCGGCAACATCTTCGTAAACATGTCGCGCGAGCGGGCGGCGTAGTAGCGCAGGAAATCCACCGCCTCGCGGATCTCGGCGATGCCGTCGTCAAGTGTCTTGCCCGCTTCGAGCGCCAACAGCGCCATGAACCGGTCGCGCCGATCCTCGATGAGGTCGGCAGCCCGGTCGAGTGCCGCCGCGCGCAGGCCCGGATCGGTGCGCGACCAGCTGCGGAAGCCTTGCGCCGCGGTCGTCACCGCCTTGTCGACATCCTTCGGATCGGTGAACCGCACCGTGCCGACGATTCGCGACGGATCGGAGGGCGAGCGGACATCCTGCACGGCGCCGCCCTTGAGGCCCGGCGCCAGCGGTCCGGCCTCGACGGTCCCGGAGGAGCGCGCCATGCCTTCAGCGAGAGAGGCGAGCTGGAAGCGGTCGCCGAATTCGAGGCCCCGCGAATTGGGTCGGTCCGGATAGATCGCCAGCGGAAGCGGGATCTGGCTGTTGCGCGCCGACTGGCCGCGGGCAAGCCCGAGCTTGGCGTCGGGACGTTCGAGCAGCGAGTCGACGGGAATGGACTTGTCGCCGGCCACCGCCACGAAGGAGGAGTTGGCGCCGTTTTCCAGGAGTCGGCGCACCAGATAGGCGAGCAGGTCGCGGTAGCCGCCGACCGGCGCATAGATCCGGCAGGGCACGCGGTCATTGCTCTTGCTCAGGCTGTCATAGACCACCTCGCCCATGCCGTGCAGGCGCTGGAATTCGAAGCCGCTGCGGTCCTCGGCCATCTCGACAATGGTGGCGACGGTGAGCGCATTGTGGGTGGCGAACTGCGGATACATCACGTCGCGCATGTCGAGCATCTGCCGGGCGCAGGCGAGATAGGACAGGTCCGTGGCGGCCTTGCGGGTGTAGACACCGTAGCCCTCGAGCCCGCGTTCCTGGGCGCGCTTGATCTCGGTGTCCCAATAGGCGCCCTTGACCAGCCGCACCATCATCCGCCGGCCATGCTTGCGGCAGAGCCCGGCGATGTGATCGATCACCTGCGGCGCGCGCTTCTGGTAGGCCTGGATGGCGAGCCCGAAGCCGTCCCAGCCGGCAAGCGACGGATCGGCGAAGGCGCGGTCGATCACGTCGAGCGACAGTTCCAGCCGGTCGACTTCCTCGGCGTCGACGGTGAAATTGAGATCATGCTCCCTGGCCATCTGTGCCAGCTTGACGAGATCGGGAACCAGTTCCTCCAGCACCTGTTCGCGGTGGGTGGCGAGATAGCGCGGATGCAGCGCCGAAAGCTTGACCGAGATGCCCGGACGGTCGGGCAGCTTGCGGCCGGCGGACGTCTTGCCCGCCGCCTTGCCGATGGCGGTGATCGCATCGGCATAGGACTTGAAATAGCGCTTCGCGTCGGCGCGCGTCCGGGCGCCCTCGCCCAGCATGTCGTAGGAATGGCGAAAGCCGCGCGTCTCGTTCTTGGCGGCGCGGGAGAGCGCATCCTCGATGGTTTCGCCCAGCACGAAATGGTGGCCGAGGAAGCGCATCGCCTGTTTGGTGGCGGTCCTGACCGTGGGCATGCCCATCCGCTTGATCAGGCTCTGCATCACGCCCTCGGGCGTCTCGCCGGGATTGATGACCCTGGCCGACATCGCCAGCGCCCAGGCCGAGGCCGACACGAACCAGGTGTCGCCATGGGTTTCATGGTCGCTCCAGCCGCCCTCCTTGAGCTTGTCCTCGATCAGCCGGTCCTGGGTCATCGCGTCGGGAACCCTGAGCAGGGCTTCGGCCAGCACCATCAGCGCCAAGCCTTCGCGCGTCGACAACCCGTATTCCCTGAGGAAGTCCTCGACGCCGCCCATCTGGCCCGATTCCGAGCGGATCGCCTGGATCAGTCTGGTCGCGCGCGCATCAATCGCCCTGTCCTGCGCCGCACTGAACACCAGTTTCTCGTGGAAGGCGCCGATCAGCCGGTCATCATCAGATGCATGCGGCGCGTGAAAGGCGGTCAAAGGCGGCTGGTTCGTGGCGGTCATGATGCTCTCCCGTGAAACATGCAAAATAGAGCTTGATATAACGTGTTTCTCTCCATATTTTAGAACTTTGTCAGGTACTATCGCGGACAAATCGCCATTTGATGGAGAATTCATGAAGGAAATCGACCGAATCGATCGAAAGATCCTCCGCGCCATGCAGGACGACGGAAGGCTGAGCAATCTCGAACTGGCCGAAAAAATCAGCCTGTCTCCGACCGCCACCGCCGAACGTCTCAAGCGCCTCACGCGCGACGGTTATATCACAGGCTACACGGCGCGGCTCTCGCCGGAAAGGCTTGACCGGGGGATGCTGGTCTTTGTCGAAGTCAAGCTGGACCGCACCACGCCGGATGTCTTCGACGCCTTTTCCGAGGCCGTGCAGAAATCGGACGACGTGATGGAGTGCCACATGGTAGCCGGCGGCTTCGACTATCTGGTCAAGGCGCGCGTCAAGGGCATGGAAGCCTACAGGGCCTTCCTGTCCGACATCATCCTGTCCCTGCCGGGCGTGCGCGAAACCCACACCTATCCGGTCATGGAGGAGGTGAAAAACACCGGCAAGCTTCCTGTGTGAATGATTGCAGGTGCGAACGAATCATTCGCTGAAAAACGTTGCATTTTGACCCGCGAAAGGCTCAACTGCAGTATTCTCTTGTGAAAAAAGTTGCGGCCTGACTCGATGAAGCAATTGGGTCGTTGTGGAAATGACGGTTTGGCATCGATGAAAGGACATTCAACTCTGATCACCAGCTTGAATGCGATCAGGACCGAAACAGAACTGTCCGGTTTTCTGCGCGAACTGGCTGCCGAGTTCAGTTTCAAGGGCTTCATGGTGATCGACATCCCTACCGCATTGGAGGAGAAACTCTCGCCCCGGATCGTGCTGTCAGACCTGCCTGCGGGTTTCCTGAAAGAATACGACACGCTTGGCCTGCTGAAGAACTCTCCGATCTTCGCCGGGCTGCGCCGCTCGACCGCGCCGATGTCGTGGAGCATCGACAAGATCGGCGTCAACCGGCCGCCATCCGAGGTCAGTCTCGCCCGCGAATTTTTCACCCGGCACTCGATCTCCACCAGCGTCTATTATCCCGTCCATGGCCCAAATGGCAGGCGCGCGGTGATCGGTTTTCTGGGCAACAGGCAGGCGCCTGGCCATACGGAAATGGGGGAACTGGGAATATTCGTCATGCACTCCTATGATGTGTATTCCAAATTGAAGAGTGATATGGGGGGCGAGCCGGCATTGACGGCGCGTGAACTGGAAGTGTTGCATTGGGCCGCCTGCGGCAAGACTTCGGGCGAGATCGCCGAGATCGTTTCGCTGTCTGATCACACCGTCAATTCCTACATGAACAATGCCATGCGAAAACTGGATTGCGTCAACCGAACGCACCTCGTTGCAAAGGCGTTGCGTTTGCATCTCATCAGCTGAATTGGAGCACAGCGCACAAATGCTCGGGAAAGGTACCTGTGGTCAGATTTGAATTTTCGGAAAGTGAGTATCCTGAACAGGATCTGGGTCATATCGGCATTTCCGCAAAGGAAATTGTGGACCTGACGTCGCGCCGGCGCACTGTCGGCTACTGGCGGTCCGACCTCGCATCAGGCCATGTCTACTGGTCCCGGGCGGTCTTCGACATCTACGGCATGGACTACACCCAAGGCCCGGTCAACCTGACGGCCGCCTACGCGAACGTCCATCGCGAGGACCTGAACCTCATGCTCGAACTCATCGAACGCGCTGCCTCGGAGAAGATCGGCTTTCACTATGTGCTGCGGCTGAAAAACGGCCGTGACGACGGTTTCAAATTCGTCCGGTCGGTCGGGCTCTACCGCACCACCGACGACGGCCGCGAGGAACTCTTCGGCAATCTGGAGGAAATCCTCGAGCGCGTCCGCCTGATCAGCGTCTTCAACACGCCGTCCGCAACGGCCTGAGCGGGACCTGCGTCCTCACGCCGGCGACGCCAGCTCGGGTCAGCGGTCCAGAATGGCGCGAACCTCGACCAGATTCGAGCGGAACCGCAGCACATAGAACCCCATGGTCGCCAGATGCGTCGGCATGATCCATCCGCTTTCATTGCCGTTGGAGATGATCGCGGGCTGGATTCTCAGAGCGGCAGCCAATTGCGTGTCAATCGAATCCCACAACTGGCCGAGATTGCGCTGGACCACGACATCACGGAAATCCTCACGCGTCGCCTTCAGGATGCCGTAGTAGCCGTAGAGCTGGCCATAGGCGAACCAGAACCTGTCGTCCGCGCGGGTGTCGAACCAGCCGGCATTGAAGTTCTCCGAACGGTCGCGCAGGATCGCCGATGTCGATCCGACATCAGAAGCGATCCTGTCGAGGAACTGCACAAGATTGTCGGCGCGGGCGTCATAGGTCGCCTCGCATTTGGAAAGCCGGTCATTGAATGTAGCCAAGTCCTTGATCGCGGAGCGGTAGAATGACGGCGTCGGCGTCTTGGGTCCGAACGGATTGATGCCGAAATACCAGGTGTATTCGTCAAACTGCAGCGAGCCGCGCGCATCCTGCAGATTGCCGTCGACCTGGCTTGTGCCGCGCACGCGCCCGAGCGTATCGACGAACTCGACCGTGGTGCGGCGGATGGCCTGGTTCACGCCCCGTTGGAACGCGGCCTTGTTGTCGAAGAACGGCGTATGATTCCACTCGATGCCGAAGAAACCGGCCTTGTGCAGGATCATCGACGAGATCCAGGCATTCTGGTTGACGTTGAAATCGATCAGGTCCGCGGTCACTGACACCATCGCCGAGGGCGCGCAGGTTCCGTCGGCCTGCTGGGCCCCTGGCGTGGCGGCATAGGCTTCGCGTTTGGCGGGATAATCGACGTCGAAATTTGTCCAGACCTGGGTCTGCCAGAAGAAATAGCCGTACAGCCCGACGAAGATCAGCAGCATCCCGCCGACAACGGCCTTGAGGATGAACCCCCGGCGCCGGTACCAGCCGGCAGCAGTGACGAAAGGCCAGAGGATGGCGGCGACGACCATGCCGAACCCGCGTCCGATGGCGTTGAAGATGCGCTCGAAAAAGGCAATCACCGGGTCAAGCATCTTCTTGGTATCCTTCTAGTCCGTAAAGCCGCGACCTTAGCGCCGACTTGTTGTTCAGATAGGTGGTTCCGAGCACATTCACAACATGGGCACGGTAGCTTTCGGAATAGTCATTATAGGAATTGTAAAACCCCTGCTTGTCAAAGACGAAGCGGGTGACGAAATCGAACGGCGACAGGCGCGCCAGAAGGCGGTTGATCAGCCATTGGTCCGGATGATCCGGTGCCGCGCGACAGAGCATCAGCCGGCGGTCGGCCCTGACTTCACGCATTTTCACCTGCCCGGTGGCGGTGACCTCGCGCAGCGCCTCCTGAAGGAAGGTGTAGATCCCTTCCTCGGCGATCAGCGCCGCGTTGCGATGCATCCAGGTCTGCAGGAACACCCTGTCGGCGCCGGCGAGATCGACCGAAGGGTCGGTGCGGCCGATCAGGTCGGCGATCGCCATTTCGGCGCGATGGACGAAAAAGCCGGAGGGCTCCACCCAGGAGGCGCGCGGCAACTGCAGCCTGTCGGATTTCGACAGATACTCGAAGATGCGGGCGTGATCGGAAATGTCGATATAGCTCACTTCCCAGGGGCGCGACCGCCTGAACCCCGGCGCGGCATGGTCGCAGATCACGGTCGTGGTGCGGTCGTCGCGGAAGATGAACACCCCGCCGAAATGATTGGCCCAGTAGGACCGGTGGGCGAACACAAGCTGGTCCGGCACCAGCGCGTTCTGCCTGATGTCGCCGGTCTCGCGCGCGAGCTCGACCATCCGCGTGAGCATGGTGTCGTCGCGCCAGCCGTTCTTCGAGGTCTGCAGACGGTCCACCAGCTCACGCAGTTCGGTGGCCTTTCCCAGCATGTTTTCCGCCGACATCACCCGGAAGCGCACCTCGTCGATCGACAGCAGGTCCTCGACCCCGGTGACAACGTCGACCGGCTCCTCGATCTCGCCATAGAGCGCATCCTTGATCGTCACTGCGGAGACGGCACGGCGGTTGCCGTCGAAGAACTCGTGCATCAGCCCGGCGGTGTTGGAAAACTGGGTGTGCACCACCGGCAGGCTCTCCTGCTCCGGCGTCAGGATGACGAAGCGGCGGTTGACGCCGTTGGGATCGAGATACTGGACATCGCCCAGCTCCTGGGCGATCTCGGGCGAAAACCCGGTCATGTCGATGCGAAACGAGGCGAGCTTGGTTTCAGGCAGACCGAAGGCCTTGAGCGCCTTGTTGTAGCGCGCGACCAGATGCGGCTCGGCGATGGTCAAGAGCCGGCCGTAGATCAGTTCGTTTTCGATGAGCCGTTTCATGGCTGCCAGCGCCCGTCCCGCTTCAGGCTTTCTATCTCACGGATCGCGCGCTCGCGCTGGCGTTCGCGGCGGATGATATCGTCGACCGCCGTCGCGTCCGAGCGGTCGGTGTAGCGGAACTCGGAATCGGCGTAGCGGTTGATCTCCTGCAGCACCATCTCGATGGTGAACGGCTTGCGCAGTTCCGAGATCATGGCGACCTTCTCGTCATAGGGCCTGTGCAGGAACGTGCCCGCGGTCTCGAACCACTCGGCCGGCAGGTCGATGTCCATCGCCCGCATCTTGATCGCGTCGGTGACGTTCTTGATCGCCCGGCCGGTGAACCGTGGCTCGGCGAGCTTGATCCGGTGCAGATAGGCGCCGATGTCGGCGATGGTCGTGACCTTGCCGTGCTCGGCCTCGAACCGCTCCCAGACCGCAAGCAGCCCCTCCTCTTGCGGCAGGTCATGGCCGTCATAGGACCGCGCCACGGCCTTCTTGATTTCCTGGCTGGCGAACAGGTCATGCGAGCCGAGCGGGATCGCATGGTTCTTGCCCGCCAGCAGCGCAAAGATGTCGATGTAATCGTCGAGCGACTGCGGCCCGTCGACGAGCCAGCGCGCGCCGGCGCGTTGCCTGAGCGCATCGTCGACATTCTCGGGATAATTGGAGAACATGCCGAAGCTGCAATTGCCGCGCACCACGGTCGAGGCGCCGGCGAAAGCCTCCATCAGCACGGCTGTGACTTCCTGCTGGCCGGCCGAGGCGCGGTCGTCGGAGCGCTTGGCGGCGACCTGGTCGATGTCGTCGATGGTGCCGAAGCCGATGGCGCGGGGGTTGAGCACATTGTCGACAAAGGCCTTGCAGTTCTGCCCCGACTTGCCCTGGTAGGAGGAGATCTGGTCGACGCCGAAATTCTCGTAGTGGAACGGGTAGCCCGCAACCTCGCAGTAGTCGTTGATCATGCCGGCGAGCATCTGGATCAGGATGGTCTTGCCGGTGCCCGGCGCGCCATCGCCGATGAAGGTGAAGAGGAAGCCGCCCAGTTCGACGAACGGGTTGAGCTGCCGGTCGAAATCATAGGCCACGATCATCCGCGCGAGCCGCATCGCCTGATGCTTGGCCAGATGATTGCCGATGATCTCGCCCGGCTTCTTGAAGCTCATCGCCAGCGGCTTGCGGCGCTGCCCGGGCGCCACGTCGAACCCGTCGAGCGTGAAATTGTCGTTTTCCAGCCTCAGATGCGAATGCGCGAACGCGCTCAGCGCCTCGAACCGGGCGCGCCTTGTGATCAGGGCCTCGATGGCGACCCGCGCCAGCGCCCGGGCCCGCGACGTCATGGCAACCTCGTCCGGCGCGCCGGCGATCGCCTCGTCAAGGGCGGCGACCAGGGATTTCAGCGCATCCTGCGGCGTGTCGAACTGGAAGTCCGGCTCCTCGGTGTCGTTGGCAGGCTCGCTCTCGCCGTCGAGTGTCTGCAGCAGATAGGCCGCGAGCGTGAAGGCCGCCACATAGGCCGAGGCCTGAAGCAGCCGCTTGAACCGCTCCGCCTCCTCGCCCTGCAGGGGGGCGCCCGCATTGCGCGCCTGCAGGCTTTCCAGATCGGTCTGCCGGCCAAACATCTCGCCCACCGCAAGCGCCACGGCAATGCCGCGTCTGGTCCGGTAGAGCAGCGTGTGCTGCGGGATCGACAGCATCGGATCGTTCGTGCGGACGGACTGGATGGTCTTGGCGAGTTCGACCTCGCGGGTCCGTCGCAGCCCGCCGGTCGCCACCGTGGAGACGAACCGCCGGTTGGTGCCCGCAAGCGGTGTCGACGAGGTGCCGTCCTGCTTGGTCAGCACGATGACCCTGGTCACCATGCCCTGCGCCAGTCCCTGGTGGCGGGCGATGTCTTCCTCGGAAATCGTGGTCAGGCCGGTTGTCTGGCTCATGGGTTCATACCTCGCTGATGACCTGGTTGCCCGAGATGACATGCACCGTGAAGCCCGAGAAGATGCTCTCCGCCTCACCGGAGGCATAGAGCGCCTGGTAGGCGTCATGCGGCACCAGCGCGTGCTTCTGGTAGGCGCTCACGCCCTGGCGGGCGGCTTCCAGGTCGTCGGTCTCGATGTGGAAGATGTCGCGCGCCGGTTCCGAACTCCACAGCCCGCGCCTGGCGGGACGCTCGGACTTGGAGAACACTTCCTGCAGCGTCCAGGTCAGGAGCCAGGCGTTCTCGTCCTTGCGCACCTTCGACAGGATCGTCGAGATGCGGTCGCTGTTGTCGGTCACCCCGGCCGAATAGAACGGCCCCAGCACGAAGCGCCGCAACTGCTTGGGGTGCAGGAACTCGAAATCCGCGTCGATGTTCTGGGCGATCGTCGCCGGCGACAGCGAATAGGCCCCGTTCTTTTCCACCGAGGCGTCGAAGGCGCGGGCGAATTCGGGATTGAGCAGCCCGCCCACCGGCAGCGGAACCTCGACATCGGGATTGAGCTTGCCGTCCTTGACCAGCATCCGGGCGATGCCTTCGCTCGAATCCTCGATCGTCGCCATGTAGACCATCGGCAGCGTCTGGACGCCGTCGAACACGCCCCAGTGCACCACATAGAAGGGCCGGCCGTTCTTCGGGTTGATCGACACGCGAATGGTCTCGGGCAGGATGAAGGGCGCAAACAGCGCGTCCTTGCCGATTTCCTCGAGATAGAGCCGTTCGGCGATCTGCTCCTGCAGGGCCTCGGGAAACGCCTTGTGGCGCAAGATGAAATCGGCCATCTCCGCCTTCAGCGTGTCGACATCCGGGATCGCTGCCAGCCGTTCCGAAGCCGTCGCCCTGTCGTTCTCGAGCGTCAGCACGTTCTGGTAGACCGGAAAGCCGCTGTCGGCCCGACTGATCCGGAACCGCTCGATGAAGCCCACCCGGTGCTCCCAGGCCAGGAACGTCGCCTCCAGCCGGTCGACATAGGGAACGATCACCTGCCCGACGAGGCCATGGGCATAGAGCGGCGACTTGTCGTCGGCGAGATAGACGCGCAAGCCTTTCAACGCCGCCTGCATCGAGCGGAAATAGGCGCCGGCGGCTCCGGTGTCAGCACGCATGGCCGCACCTCGATCTCATCGCGGCTGGATACATGCGCATCGGATCATCCAAGAACCGGTCCCCACTTTTGGTCCGATGCACTATGGTTTGACGTAATTGGCGGAGTTGTGCTTCTCCAGGACCTCTGCGAACCGCCGGGCGAAGGCGTCGTCGGCAAGCTTCTTGCGGCGCTGGATGTCCTGGGTCGACAGCATGTTCTTCTCATGCATCTCCAGGAGATCGCCGATGTGCTTCTGCGCGGCGGCGCCGATGCCGGCCATGGTCTCTTCCGCGGCGGTGTCCACCCGGCTGCCCAGCGTGTTGATCTTGTGCGCCACGTCCTGCTGGGCGGCGGTCTTGAGCGAATCCTCGAGCGCCTTGTACAGGACAATGCGCTGTTCGGTGTCGATGGTCAGCTTGTTGATCAGCGTGTTCTGAGCCGCGATCTGGTTGTTGAGCGAATCCACGAAGGTCTGGAACATCGAGGTGTAGCGCTCGAGCGTCTGGCTTTCGGCGAGGAGTTCCTGCTCCTTGGCCTGGCGTTCATTGTACTCGGTGGCAAGCTTCGAGCGCTCGCTTTCGAGGTGGGTGCGGGTCATCTGGTCGGTCGACGCGGCGATCTGGTTCTCGATGTCCATCAGCAGCGGGTTGAGCTCCTCGATCCGCTTCTGCGTGGCCTCGAGATTGCCCATGGTCACCTTGCGCCGTTCGATCACCTTGATGAGGCTCGCCTCCGAGGTCTTGTAGCGGGCGTCGAGAATGTCCTTCTGGTCCTTGAGGATGCCGGTGATGGTGTCCGACTTCTTCAGAAGCTCCTGCAGGTTGCCCGACAGTGACATGTTGCGCACGCGGTCCGAGCGCATCCGCTGCGCCCGCGCCTTGGAGAACATCCCCACGAAGCTCTCCATGCCGGAGAAGCCCTTCATGCTCTCGAATTCCGAGCCGAATACATTGGTCGCGTCCTCAAGCCCGATGATCAGGTCGGCGATGTTGGTCTCCATCATCCGCTGCTGGCGCAGCACGTCCTGGATGCGGGCATTCTCGATGTCGAATTGCGGATCGCCAAGCTCGGCGTCGGCCTCGGACAGTTTTTCCAGCACGACGCCGGAGGCCTCGATCTTGGAGCGCATCTCCTCGACAACCGAGCGGGTCTTTGCGATTTCAGCGTCTAAACTCTTGATATCAGCCATGTCCGGAATTCCCCGTTTTGACGCGCCCTGAAACCGGCGCCACTTGATCTTCCGGTCAACCCGGACCCCTTGGAATGTTTGTAGCACCGGTTGACCCGTCCGCAAACATCCTGCCGAGCAAACGTAGGGACGATGCAGCCCAAAAAAAAGGCCGTCCCCGAAGGAACGGCCCCGTATCTGCTGGCTCGGCCAAAACTTACTTGGCGGCGGCCGGATCCTTGAGATAGGCGATCACGTTGGCCAGATCCTCGTCCTTCTTGAGGCCGGCGAAGACCATCTTGGTGCCCTTGACCACGCCCTTGGGGTCCTTGAGATAGGCCGCCAGGGCTTCCTCGGTCCAGGTTGGAACTGTCGCCGCATACTCGGTCATCGGCTTGGAGTATTTGAATCCTTCGATCGAAGCCACCGGACGATCGACGATGTCCATCAGGTGCGGCCCGACCTTGTTCTTGGCTTCATCGGCCACGTGGCAGGCGGCGCACTTCTTGAAGACTGCAGCGCCGGCAACAGCGTCGCCTTCAGCGAAAGCCGCGGTAGGAGCAGAAAGGCCAGCCGCAATGACGGCGCCAAACAACATTGAAATGGATATGCGCATAAACAGTCTCCGTTCGCTTTTGCAGATGGTCAGAGTTATAGCGCGCACGTGGTCAAGGGCAATGCGCAGTTCGTAGGCAACTGACCACCATTTAGTCCCAAAAAACCGATAAGTGGTCAATATGGCGTTAGTTTGTTGCGTCAGGGTTTACAACGTCGTCCCAGTGACGGCGACAATAAGACACATATCTTTCATTGCCGCCGACTTCGATCTGGGCGCCCTCGCGGATCACCTGGCCATGGTCGTCCATGCGCACCACCATCGTCGCCTTGCGTCCGCAATGGCAGATCGTCCGCACCTCCCTGAGTTCGTCGGCAATGGCGAGCAGCGCCTGGGAGCCGGGAAACAGCTGGCCGCGGAAATCGGTGCGCAATCCGTAGGCCATCACAGGGATCGACAGACGGTCGGCGACCCGCGCCAGTTGCCAGACCTGCGCCTCGGTGAGGAATTGCGCCTCGTCGACAAAGGCGCAGGCGATCTCGCTCTCGGCCTGTTGGGCGCGCAGCGATTCAAACAGGTCATCTTCCGGGCGGAACGGGATCGCCTCGCAATCGAGCCCGATCCGCGAGGCGATGCGTCCCACGCCGCCCCGGTCGTCGAAGGCGGCGATGAACAACACCGTCCGCATGCCGCGTTCCCGATAGTTGTAGGAGGCCTGCAGCAGGAGCGTGGACTTGCCCGCATTCATCGTCGAATAGCTGAAATACAGCTTTGCCAAGACCGATCTCCGCTCTTCACCCGGGCTCCTGCTCCGCCGCCTGGCGGGCGCGGACAGTCCGGGACGGCTTTCCGGCCGCTCATTAACGTGTATCTATTGCCAAGCGGGACCGACAAACTCCAGCCCCGCTGTGCCGCTTTCAACAGCCGTTTTCGCATGCGCCGCATTTTTTGACGGCTTTGCGGCTTGAGTTCACCGTCCAGAGGTGGTTGTTTCTGCTATCGGAACACGGGAGATACCGACAATGACAAGAAGACTGACACTCGCATTCGCGGCAATTCTGTTCGCCGGAACCGCAACCGCCCAGGCCCAGGATCCGGAATCCTGCAAGACCGTTCGCTTCGCCGATGTCGGCTGGACGGACATTCAGGCCACCACCGCCGTGGCCGGCGTCCTCCTGGACGCGCTCGGCTATACCCAGGACGTCCAGGTGCTCAGCGTGCCGGTCACCTACCAGTCGCTCAAGAACAAGGACATGGATGTCTTCCTCGGCAACTGGATGCCGTCGATGGCAGCCGACGTTCAACCTTTCCTCGATGATGGTTCGGTCGAGACCATTGCCCAGAACCTCGACGGCGCCGGCTATGGCCTCGTGGTGCCGGCCTATGCAGCCGAAGGCGGCGTCAAGAGCTTGAGCGACATCGGCAAGTTCAAGGACAAGTTCGACGGCAAGATCTACGGCATCGAGCCCGGCAATGACGGCAACCGCATCGTGCTCGAGATGATTGCCGATCCGGCCAACGGCCTCGACGGCTTCGAACTGGTCGAAAGCTCGGAAGCCGGCATGCTGTCGCAGGCCGAAAAGGCGATCAAGAACAAGGAATGGATCGCCTTCCTCGGCTGGACCCCGCATCCGGTGATGGGCGAGATGCCGATCGCCTATCTTGATGGCATGGGCGATTCCGGTTTTGGTGCCGCCACCGTGCACACAAACGTGCGCGCCGGCTTCACCACCGAATGCCCGAACGTCGGAACGCTGGTCAAGAACCTGTCCTTCTCGCTGTCGATGGAAAACCAGATCATGGACGCGATCCTGAAGGGCGAAGACGCCAACGCGGCCGGACTGGCCTGGCTCAAGGCCAATCCCGATGCCGCCACGCCCTGGCTTGCAGGCGTGACCACCTTCGATGGCGGCGATGCCGCCGCCGCCGTGGCCGCCAAGCTCGGCAGTTAAGACCAAGCACACCGGCCCGGAGCCGCAGGACGCGGCTCCGGGCCGGCACTTCTGTCGGGGGACAACAGCACATGGATGGATTTTCGAGTTTCTTGACAGCCTGGAAGATTCCGGTCGGGCAATGGGGAAAGAACTTCTTCAATTTCCTGACCGACAATTTCGAATTCATCTTTGACGCCATCGCCGATTCCCTCAAGTTCCTGCTCGACAGCATGATTGGCGGCCTGCTGTGGCTTCCCCCGGTGGTCCTCGTGCTGGCGATTGCGCTGATCGGCTGGCGCATCCAGAAATCCTGGAAACTGGCCATCGGCATCATCATCGGCCTGTCCTTCATCATCAACCAGGGCCTCTGGAAGGAAACCATCGAAACCCTTGTGCTGGTGATCTCGGCCGCCTTCATGTCCATGGCCATCGGCGTGCCGATCGGCATCTGGCTGGCGCACAGGCCCCGGTACTACACCTATGTGCAGCCGATCCTGGATCTGATGCAAACCATGCCGACCTTCGTCTATCTGATCCCGGTGCTGATCCTGTTCGGCCTGGGGCTCGCGCCGGGCCTGCTCGTCACCATCATCTTCGCCGCCCCCGCACCGATCCGGCTGACCTATCTCGGCATCACCTCTGTGCCGCGGCCGATGGTCGAGGCGGGCATGGCCTTCGGCGCGTCAAAGCAGCAATTGCTGCGAAAGGTGGAACTGCCCGCAGCACTCCCCACCATCATGGCGGGTCTCACCCAATGCATCATGCTGTCGCTGTCGATGGTGGTCATCGCCGCCCTGATCGGCGCCAACGGACTCGGCAAGCCGGTCGTCCGGGCACTCAACACCGTCAACATTCCCCTCGGGCTTGAAGCGGGCATCGCCATCGTCATTCTCGCCATCATCCTCGACCGCATCTGCCGCGTTCGCATCGGAGCCACGTCATGAGCCATGATGCCGATCGCGGCTCGGTCCGCATTCAGAACGTCTCGATCATCTTCGGCGACAGCAGCGCCGAGAGCCTGGCACTGGCCGACGCCGGCAAATCCCGCACCGAGATCCAGGAAGCCACCGGCGACGTGCTCGGCGTGCACAACTGCACCGTCGACGTCAACGAGGGCGAGATCCTTGTGCTGATGGGCCTGTCGGGGTCCGGCAAATCCACCCTACTGCGCGCGGTCAACCGCCTGAACCCGATCAGCCGCGGCAGCCTCATCGTCAATTGCGGCAGCGACACCGTCGATGTCGCCTCCTGTGACGCCAGGCAGCTCAAGCAATTGCGCATGGACACCGTCTCGATGGTGTTCCAGCAGTTCGGCCTGCTGCCGTGGCGCACGGTCTCCGACAATGTCGGTTTCGGCCTGGAGATTTCCGGCGTCCCGAAACCCGAGCGCGACGCCCGCGTCAAGCAGCAGCTGGCGCTGGTCGGCCTGTCAGACTGGGCTGAGCGCATGGTGGCGGAACTGTCGGGCGGCATGCAGCAGCGAGTGGGCCTCGCGCGCGCGTTTGCCACCGGCGCGCCGATCCTGCTGATGGACGAACCCTTCTCGGCGCTCGATCCGCTGATCCGCACCCGGCTGCAGGACGAGTTGCTCGAACTGCAGTCGCGGCTGGGCAAGACCATCATCTTCGTCAGCCACGATCTCGACGAGGCCATGAAGCTTGGCAACCGCATCGCCATCATGGAGGGCGGGCGCATCATCCAGTGCGGCACGCCGCGCGACATCGTCAATTCGCCGGTCAACAAATATGTCGCCGATTTCGTCGCCAACATGAACCCGATCGCCATGCTGTCGGCGCGCGACGTGATGACACCGGGCAAGCCCGATGCGGTGCGCGGCCAATTGCCGCTGTCGGCCTCCGTCACCCCGGATACGCCGCTTGCCGAGGTCATGGACGCGCTCTCCCGGCGAGATGGGACAATCGGCGTTATTGACAACGGCGTGGTCGCAGGTTCCATCACTGCCGAGGATATCGTGCGGGGACTGACTCGGCACCGCCGCTAGACCCGGCGATCGTTCAAGAATCACAAAAAGACAGTTCTGGGAGTAGGATCTATGGAAGTTAAGGGCAAAGCCGCTATCGTCACCGGCGGAGGCTCCGGGCTGGGCGCGGCCACCGCGCGCGCGCTCGCAGACGCCGGCGCGAAGGTCTCGCTGCTCGACGTCAATCTGGCCCAGGCCGAAAAGGTGGCAGCCGAGATCGGCGGCTTGGCCATTGCCTGCGACGTCGCCGACGCGAGCGCCGCGGAAGCGGCCCTGGCGCAGGCTGCGGAAGCCTTTGGAGAAGCCAGGATCCTGATCAACTGCGCGGGCATTGCCCCGGCCGTGCGGGTCGTGGGCCGCGACGGTCCGCATGATCTGGACAGGTTCCGCAAGGTCATCGAGGTCAATCTGATCGGCAGCTTCAACATGCTGCGGCTGTTCTCCGACCGGGCTTCCAGGCTCGAGCCGCTGGCCGACGGCGAACGCGGCGTGGTGATCTCGACCGCCTCGGTTGCCGCCTTCGACGGCCAGATCGGCCAGGCGGCCTATTCCGCCTCCAAGGGCGGCGTGCACGCCATGGCGCTGCCGATCGCCCGCGAGCTCGCCCGTTTCGGCATCCGCATCATGACCATCGCGCCCGGCATCTTCGCGACCCCGATGCTGCTCGGCATGCCGCAGGAGGTCCAGGACAGCCTCGGCGCCTCCGTGCCCTTCCCCTCGCGCCTCGGACAGCCCGAAGAATATGCGAGCCTGGCGATGCACATCATCGGCAATGTCATGCTCAACGGCGAGACCATCCGCCTGGACGGCGCAATCCGGATGGCGCCGAAATAATGCCATGAAGGAGCCGGTCAAGACCATTCGCGACACGGATGAGGACGCCCGCAGGCTCGCCCGCAAACTGATCCGCGGCGCCCGTTTCGGGGCGATCAGCGTGATCGAGCCGGGCACCGGCTTCCCCTTCGCGAGCCGCGTCCTGACCGGCACCGATGTCGACGGTGCGCCCATCATCCTGGTCTCCGGCCTCTCGGTTCACACCGATGCGCTGCTGGCCGACCAGCGCGCCTCGCTGCTGTTCGGCGAACCGGGCAAGGGCGACCCGCTGGCCCATCCGCGAATCACCGTTCGCACCCGCGCCGAGCGCATCGCCCGCGATGATCCCGCCCACGACCGCCTGCGCGCGCGCTTCATCGCCCGCCATCCCAAGGCAACGCTCTATGCGGATTTTCCCGATTTCGCCTTCTTCCGCATGACGCCGCAGTCGGCGAGCCTCAATGGCGGCTTCGGCAAGGCCTATGTGCTGGAAGCCGCAGACCTCCTCATCGCTTCGCCCGCCATGGCCGATGTGGCCGGCCTCGAGCCCGGCGCCATCGCCCACATGAATGCGGACCACGCCGACGCGGTGGACCTTTATGCCGGTGCCTACGGAAGATCCCGGAAAACCGGATGGCGGATATGTGGCATTGATTGTGCCGGCCTTGATCTTTGCAACGGGGACGAGTTGCTGCGCATCGAATTCGCCGTGCCGCTTGGTCAAGCCTCTGAATTGCGGTCGAAATTGGCGGATCTTTCGCGCTCGGCACGTGAAAAATAGGACTGTACAGAAGCCTTTTTTTGGTCGAAAAACGACCCATGAATTTTTGATTAATTACAACAAAATCAATTAGGCCGTGTCGAGTCCGTCCGGCTGCCCCATGAGAGAACCCCGATGATCGATTCGCACAGTCTGGAAGCGCATTCCGAGGAAGCAGCCGACCTTCTTGCCGCAATGGGAAATGAGAAACGGATGATGATCCTGTGCAATCTCGCCAGAGGGGAGATGCAGGTCGGCGTTCTCGCCGAAAGAGTGGACCTGAGCCAGTCGGCCCTGTCCCAGCACTTGGCCAAGCTCAGGACCCGCAACCTGGTCAAGACCCGCCGGGACGCCCAGGCGATCTACTATTCGATCAACTCCGAGCCCGTGCTGAAGATGCTGCGGACGCTCTCGGACATCTACTGCCGCTGAGCGATACCGCAAACAGCGGTGTTTCAAGGCGCGGTCGCGACCTGGTCAGCCATCCGACAGGCCGCATGGCGCTGCGGGTGCGCCCTGCGTGCTTGACGATGCCCCCCGCTCCTCCCCATATGGGAAAGGAAAGGATCATGTCCATGACCATTACACTCAAGATTGACGGCATGCATTGCGGCGGCTGCGTGCGCTCTGTCGAGAAGGCTGCCCAGGCGCTGGACGGCGTCTCGAACGTTCAGGTCAGCCTCGAAAACGCCGAGCTGACCGCCGATGTGGCCGGACCCGACCGGATCGCGGCACTCAGGAGCGCCATCGAGGCGTGCGGATTCGATGTGACCGGAACCCCGGCGTGAGGTCCGGCAGGTGACCGCCAAGCCCGCCCATGTGACGTTCGACATCTCCGGAATGACATGCGCGAGTTGTTCGGCGCGCATCGAGAAGGTGCTGTCCCGCCAGCCCGGCGTCTCCGAGGCGCGGGTCAACCTGGCGCTGGAACGCGCCGACATCGAGGGCGACAGCCTCGATCCCGCGACACTGGCCGACGTGATAGGGCGCGCGGGCTTCGGCGCGGTGCTCAGGCGCGACGATTTCGCCGCCCATCGCGCCGCCGACGAGGCGCAAGCCGCCCAGCGCCGCGCCGACGAGCGCCAGACGCTCGTCCGGCTGGTCATTTCCGCGGTTCTGACGCTGCCGATCGTGATCGGCATGCTGCCGATGATGACGGGGCTCGGCGATGCCTGGATTTCGCCGCTCTGGCAGGCGGTGCTCGCCACCGGCGTGATGGCCGTCTCGGGCAGCCGCTTCTGGCGCGAGGCCACCGGCGCCCTGCGCGGCGGATCGGCCAACATGGCGGTGCTGGTCAGCCTGGGCACCGGCGCCGCCTATTTCTGGTCGATCTGGGTCATGCTCAGGGGCTGGGCCGATCCGCATGCGGGCCATGGCGCGGGCATGGCATCGCATCTGCATTTCGAGGCCGCTGCCGTGGTGCTGACGCTGATCATGCTCGGCAAATATCTCGAAACGCGCGCCAAGTCCGGTGCGGCCGGCGCGCTCCGTGCGCTCGGCCGCCTGCAGCCAGACACGGCTGAGCGCAAGGGCGCCGACGGCGCGGTGCGGACCGTCCCGGTCGAACAGCTGGTGGCGGGCGACACGATCCTGATCCGGCCCGGCGCCCGGGTGGCGGCCGACGGCGTGATCCTGACCGGCCAGTCCTCGATCGACGAGGCGATGGTCACCGGCGAAAGCATGCCGGTGGCGCGCGGGCCGGGAGATCCGGTGATCACCGGCACCACCAACACCGACGGCGTTCTCGAAGTCGAGGTCCGCGCCGTGGGCGCCGACACCAGGCTTGCCCGCATGACCCGCCTGGTCGAGGAAGCCCAGTCCGGCCATGCGCCGGTGCAGAAGCTGGTCGACCGGATTTCGGCAGTCTTCGTTCCCGTGATCCTGGTCATCGCACTCGCCACCCTCGTGGGCTGGATGCTGGCAGGCTCGGATTTCGAAACGGCCATGGTCGCCTCCGTCGCCGTGCTGGTGATCGCCTGCCCCTGCGCGCTTGGCCTTGCCACCCCGACCGCCCTTGTCGCCGGAACCGGCGCCGCGGCCAGGGCCGGCATTCTGATCAGGGACATCGAGACACTGGAACGCGCCACGGATATCCGGGCGATCGCCTTCGACAAGACCGGCACGCTGACGCTCGGCGCGCCGGAAGTCTCGGGCCTGTATCCGGCGGAGGGCGTGAGCGAGGCCGATCTGCTGCGGCTTGCCGCCGCGGTGGAGACGGCAAGCGAGCATCCGCTTGGCCGCGCCATCGTCTCCCGCGCCAGCCGCGACGGCGTGCCCGTTTCACCGGCCTCCGCGATCCGCGCGGTGCCCGGTCGAGGGCTTGAGGGCCTGCACAAAGGGGCGATGCTGCGCGTCGGGTCCGAGCGGTTCCTGATCGAAGCGGGCATAGACACCAGCCGCGCGGGCCATGCGATTGCACCCGAGGACTCGGGCACGCTGGCCTGGGTTGCCGCGGGGGACCGCGTGATGGGCGTGATCGGTCTCGCCGACCAGATCCGGCCTCACGCGAGCCAGGCGCTTGCGGATCTCTCTGCCCGCGGCCTCGCCACGATCATGCTCACGGGCGACAATGAAGCTGCCGCCCGCGCCATCGCCAAGGCAGCCCATGTCACCGATGTCCGCGCCGGATTGCTGCCGGGCGAGAAGCTCGACGCCATCCGCGCCCTTGCCAGGAGCACCGGCGGCCATGTGGCCTTTGTCGGCGACGGACTGAACGATGCGCCGGCGCTGGCCGCCGCCAATCTCGGCATCGCCATGGCCGGCGGCGCGGACGCTGCCCGGGAAGCCGCCGCCATCACGCTGATGCGGCCGGATCTCCGCCTGGTTGCCGCCGCCCTCGATGTCGCGGCAAAGACAAGGCGCACGATCAGGCAGAACCTCGGCTGGGCCTTTGTCTACAATCTGATCGGCATTCCACTCGCAGCCTTCGGCCTGCTGCCGCCGGTCTTTGCCGGCGCGGCGATGGCGTTCTCGTCGGTGAGTGTTGTCACAAACTCCGCGCTGATGGCGCGCTGGAAGCCGAAACTTCCGCAGGACTGAGACGCAAACGCAAACCGCCCGCGTCTTGCGACGCGGGCGGTTTGCAGTTTCGATTAGACTGACTGGGCTCAGAACTCTTCCCAGGTGTCCTGCGCGACCGCTGCGGCGCTCTGGGTCCGCATCTGGGTCCGCGCGCGGGTTGCCGGATACGCCTGGTTCGCCGGTTGCGTCGGCTGCGCCATGGCCCGGGCCGTCGAATGCAGTGCGGCCGATTGCGACGAGGCCGATCCGTTGATCGTGAACTGCGAGATCAGGGTGCGCAGCTTGCCAGCTTCGGCAGCCAGTTCCGCGGATGCGGCATTGGACTCTTCCACCATCGCGGCATTCTGCTGGGTCGTCTGATCCAGCGAATTGACGGCCTGGTTGACTTCGGCAAGACCGGTGGACTGCTCCTTGGCCGAGATCGCGATCGCATCCATGTGCGTGTTGATCTCGGTGATGAACCCGCCGATCGTGCGCAGGGCCTCGCTGGCCTTGCGGACCAGATCCACGCCGCTCGACACTTCCGTCGAGGAGTTGTGGATCAGTTCCTTGATTTCCTTGGCGGCATTGGCCGAGCGTTGCGCCAGTTCGCGCACTTCCTGGGCCACGACCGCAAAGCCCCTGCCGGCTTCACCGGCGCGCGCCGCCTCGACGCCGGCATTCAGGGCCAGCAGGTTGGTCTGGAAGGCGATCTCGTCGATCACGCCGATGATGTTGGAGATCTGCTTCGAGCTCTCCTCGATGCGGCGCATCGCGTCTTCGGCCTGGCCGACAACCTGCGAGGACTGGTTGGCCGAGGAGTTGGCCTGCGAGGCCACGCCGCGCGCTTCGTCGGTGCGCTTGGTCGAGTTGGCCACATTGGCGGTGATTTCCTCGACGGCGGCGGCGGTTTCCTCGAGCGCCGCGGCCTGGCGCTCTGTGCGCTTGGACAGATCATCCGTGCCGTTGGCGATTTCGCGGGTACCGGTTTCCATGACCGAGACGCTGTCGGTGATCGAGGCCATGGTGGCGCCCAGCTGCATGACCGACTGGTTGAAGTCGTGGCGCAGGCCTTCGAAGTCCGGCGCGAAGGCCTCTTCGAGTTGGAACGACAGATCGCCCTCGGCCAGCCGCTTCAGGCCCGCGGCCAGGCCGGAGGTGGCGATCTTCAGGCGTGCTGCGGCATCGGCTTCGGCGCGTTCCTGGGCGGAAATGCGGTCGAGTTCCGCCTGCTTGCGGTTGTCCTCGGCTTCGGACTGCAGACGCTTGTTGGCGATTGCGGCCTCGCGGAAAATCTGCATGGAGTCGGCCATTCTGCCGATCTCGTCCTTGCCGCCCTTTTCGATGGTGACATCGAGCTCGCCCTTGGCCAGCCGTGCGGTGATGTCGGCAAGCCGGCTCAGCGGACGCGACACCAACTGGAAGTTCAGAAGGCCCATGAATGCGGCGGCCAGCGCCACAAGGATGGAGGCGCCCATGGCGATATATTCGACCGCGGCAAGCGCCGATTTCACTTCGGTCGACGCCGTCGCGGCCTGTTCCCGGACATCGGCGATGACCTCCAGGATCTTCGTATCGAACACCCCGAGAAGCCGGGCGCCGGCCCCTGAGAGTTCTAGCGCCCGCGCCAGTTCAACTGTCATCGGGTCGCGCATCAGCAGGACCTGCCTGTCAACAACTGATGTGCGCCATTCGCCGATGGCCGCCGTAGCTTCTTTAAGGTGCTGCAAATCCTCGGCAGCGTGATCGGCATAGAGGACGTTCAGCGAAGCGTTTTGTGCATCGAATTCGGCGAGCGCGCTCTCGAAGGAAGTGACGAAATCCCGGTTGCCGGTCAGCAGGAAGTTCTTGAGCGAAAGATTGGCCTTGTTGATGTGATCGGAGAGGTTTGCCGTTTCGTTCAACAGCCGTCCCATGGTTCGGCTGTGATCGACCAGATTGTTGACCGTCACAGCCCGTGTGTAGATGAAGCCGGAGGCTGCGATTGCAATAAACGCCAGAACTGCGAAGGCGGCAAAACCCTTTGTACTGACCGATAAGTTCTTGAGCATGATTTACGTCCTGTTGGGTCTCGGAAATCGCAGTTCAAACAGTTCGACTGCAACCGCGCGATTGGAATTCAATGGGTCATGCCCCGGGTGACGACCGGCGCTGCAGTTCCGTGAGATTGACTTCCATCGTCACGGCGCCGATCGATGTCGTGCCGTCAGCGTCGGTCACGGTGAAGTTCACTTGAGCGAGCCAGATCTTGGTCTCATCGTCCCATTCCGGTTCGTCGATAAACAGCGCGTCGTGGGACACATCGTAGGTCTTCTGGAACTTTGCCTCGTCGCCCTGCCAGAAATCGCTGGTGATCGAGCTCTGGCCGACATTGAGACCGTTCTGGTCCATCACGAAGATTTCGGCATAGAGGCCCAGCGACTTGCCCTGCAGGCGGGCGAGATAGACCGAGAGCGGATTGGACAGCGTCGCGGCGATCAGCGGCTTGTCGTCGCTTTTGCGCTCGGCAACCCACTGGGCGTCCAGGGCGTCGATCGTCTCCTGACTCAGCTGCTGATACCGGTCATTCTGCGCCTTGATCGAAACGCGGACAATTTCGGTCTCGATCCACTGGCGCATGTCAGCCACCACCGCGGGTGTCACCAGGCTGTGAACATTCGGCTTCGGCGTTTCGGCGAGTGCCGGCGAGATTGCCGCCGACGCGGCGGCGATGACGAGAATGGTCTTCAGAATGTCCATGATTGTCTCCTTTGGAAACAACGACAGCTTTGTTTCCGTTCCCTCTGACAATTGGACGTCAAACTTTAATTCGTGGTTAAATCAACCTAGTCTGATTTAGCCCGATTTATTCACCGCAGGCAGCTTTGTGGGTTGGCGGGAGTAGCCTAAGTCATTGTTTTGCTGTAAGAATATGGGTGTCTAATCCGATCTTTCA
>NZ_JAUXOD010000125.1 GCF_030682515.1 Hoeflea sp.
GGACCAACTGATGCCGAAAACGTATCCCATATTGCAGACCGAACCGGTCTGTCTTCCTGGAAACCAATCCATGCTTCCTGCTCCGCAAGAGATTCCAGATCAGAGTGGTCGACACCTGAGGCTTTCAGTCCACAATAAGCGGATGTCGATATGATTTCTCTTTTCCCCACAACCTCAGTTGATGTGGGTTGGTCTATGATTGTTTTTTTATGTGTGTGCGGGTAATGCCCTCCTATATAACAAACAGCGTCTTTTACACCCTCATCAGTGAGTGCGGCCTGAAGGTCTTCGAAGCGATTGTGAACCGTCTGACGCGACAAGCCAGAAGCCGTTGCCAGCGCTGATTTTGAAGGCTCACCGTTTGCGTTCTCGATAAGTTGATTCCATGCGGTGACCAATTTCGTGAGTGATTCTGCCGCTCTCTTGGCAGCTGTGTAACGACCGGCCACGGCCTGGCGCTCTCTCACTCCTTGGATTTCTGAAACGATGTGACTGAGACGTCCGGGCGATGCTAGTGCAGTGCCACCAATTTTTGTGGGGTCCCATGTATCAACGACCCAGGACACCACCTTGTGCCTGGCATACTCAATAGATCGTGGCTTCATGCCGTTGGCGACGACGAGCGTCGAAAGAGCTTGTTTAAGACGATTTTTGAGGAGGTCATAATCTTCATTGGCGAAGGCTTGTGTGTAAAGCAGGTCCTGATCCTGGTGCCAGCGAACCATAAGAGTTCGGGCAGCGTCCAAGCAGCCATTGAAAAACTCATTCGAATGTCGAAAGGTCTCGCCTGTTACCGTGGCGATATTTTCCCGAACTAGCTTTATCCGATTGAGACTCATATCCAGGCACGAAGCATGGTCATTTAGCGAAGGCCATGCGTCCGAAGGGCATTCAGTGTAATACAGCGGTGATAGCGGATTTTTGACCATCTGCGATGTTGCCGGCGCTTGCGCATCAGCTCCCAGGTCGGCAAGCGCATGACACAGACCATAGTAGACCGCCTTGAACTTGCGCAAAAATTTGTTGTCGATATTCAGTATGCCGTTGTCGATTGGCAGAAGCCAAATGAGGTGGGGGCGGATCAGTTTGCCGTCCTCTGTCCTGATGCCGACAATAAAATTTGGCAGGGATTTGATTTTCTTTCTTCGCACCTTCTTTTTAAGCGCTCGCAACAGATGATCGGTGCTCTTCCATACAAGGTCTGTGTCGAGGCGCAGAAATCCCAGAAGCGTCTTGTTACCTTCAACCGTCGGTGCATCCAGACCCAGCACCTTGAAATGCGCGTTTTCCAGTGCACGGACATTCGTGTCCTCTGCAGAATCTTCATCAATTTCCTCCTCGACGTCGTCGATCCCAAACTCTTGGAGCATCCATGCGGGCACGCCGGCGGAGCGTGCCGCTGCGACATCCAATTCCAGGTCACTGTGATCCGTGCGGTGCCAACAAACGCGCATCTGGCGCGACTTGTGCACCAATGCCGGCCAACGAAGTGCCGATTTTGTACCAAGGGTCTCCGATTTGAACCCTTCGAATTCAAGCCCTTTGCCAACGAGACAACCTGAAAGGATAGTGTTTTCCCGAAGTCTAAAGCCGTGGTTGATCCTGTCGCGCCGTTCTATTGCCAGCGCTTGAAAGTTTGCAAAACCGCGCCCATCAATTTCGGGGTCATAGGGATACGATGATAGGAAGGCTGGCCGATTGGCAACGCGTTTTTTGTATTCGACCGTTTGGCCCTGAACCTTCTTCGTCGCATCCTCGTAGCGCCATCTCGGCGGAAGGCGGCCGCCATTGGCTGCAGTCAATTCGTTCTGAGCCGCCAGCCGCTCGGGGCGAGATTGGATTTCATCGAGCTTGCGAGCTTCGGCTTTGCGACGGCGATCAGCTTTACGCCGTTTGACGTGAGAGGCCTCGTCTCGCCAAGCGATCCAGGCCTTCTCTTGATCTCGGGTCATGAGGTCGGCATCGGCAAGATGCCTATTGCCGTCGCCCTCGCTGCGACCAGAACCCAAACAGGAGCTGGCGTTGTCAACATTTTTGAATGAAAGATCAGGGGAGAGTGTGGAACCGGCTGGATCGATATCCAGCCTCGGGCTCACCGTCTACGGTGGTGGGTATTTACAAATCTCTCGCCGAAGCAAATCATGAGTCTGTCCTTAAAAACACCGCCGAGGGTTCCAGCCCGATGACAGCGGTGTTTTTTAATGCTGTGGTCATCCGACATCGGGGTCAAGCGCCGAAAATGAATTCCGCATCCGAAACGAAATAGAGGGATCACGTACATATACGTGATGGTTTTCGAGATGCCGCCGTCGTGAGAGAGTACCGCATTCTACCAGGTCAAGAGCTCACGACGTGACAGGCGCGACTTGTTACATGCCCGAAGCGCCGGCGCGCGGGTCATGCCAATAGCGGGCAATCAAATCTCGAATCTCGGGAATTTTGCCATTTCACGCGCTAGAACGTGGGGTTTGTGTCCGCCATATGCCTCGCCATCGGTAGCCGGCACATGCCCCTGCATGTAATCGCGAGCGCCCACATCCATGTCTACGCCGCGTGCCTCGGTCTTAAACAGGTGCCTCCACGCGTGGTTGGGGTCAATTCGAGTATCCGAGACGCCAAGTTTCCTAACCCAACCGGCGAGTCTCTCTCCAGCTTTCTTATGCTGGGGATTGCCGCCTGTACCGCCACGATGGCGAGCAGGGTTGTAAAACAGTGGTCCTTCTTTCCTTGAATTTATAAACTGAATGAACCCTTGCTCAATCAAAGACGCGTGAATCGCAACGAAGCGAGCACTATCGTCCTTGGTCGATCCCGCTTCGGGTGTGATCCAAATCAACCAATGCCCGTCATGAAGCTGCACATCTTCTTTGCGAAGCTGTGTAATCTCTCCAACACGCGCCCCGGTATAGGCACACAACCAGGGCACCCACCGGTACGCCGATTTCATCTCCGTTGTGCAGCGTGATGGGGGATCGGCAAACGTGGCCTTCAGAATCGTCGTCGCTTCACTTGGAGTGAAGCCTTTAGTGCGAGTTTTTGACTTTTTGGGAACCGCCACGGTAATCCCAACTACAGGATTTACCGATATTCTCCTGTTTCCCTTTGCCCATTCACATACTGTTTTTAGTGCGGCCAAATAACCGTCTTTGACGGTCACTGCCGAAAGCCCCTTCGCTAAAAGTCGGTCTTTCCAATCGACGACCCAGTCGCCCGTAAGGTCTCGAATATCAGGAACTTCGGCCGCGACTTTTTTGATTTTACCCTTCCAACTCTTGTATGTGGAATCTGCTGGCTTCCGTTCCGTAATGTAGTCCTCAAAAACTTGGAGCACTGCATACTTGCCCAGGTTCTCCGCCGCTGCTTTTTTCACAGTCAAATCGAGTTTTGGAAAACGATCGGCATCAGGGTCTGGACGATAGTCACCTTGCGCCAACTTCAACAGATATTCCTTTGCCTGGAGAACGGCATCCGCCACCGATTTTCGCAAGAGCGCAAGGCTCGGCTCATCAATGCGATAGCCGTGGAGTTCAAGATATTCGTTGATGGCTTTGTCATTTCGGCGGAATTTCAGCGTTTCAAGGGTGCGTTCGAATAGCGCAGTGTTCTTCGTGATCTGGACGATTTTAACCCCCTTTTCTGGCCGTAGATGCAAATGGTCTTTCATGAGAGACCCCTGCAGATAAGCAGGATCGCCTGGATCGTCTTGATGCTTTACGATCATTGAACGATAGATTTCCCCCGACATGGCAACGGCCTGCTTCTGGGAAAGGGAAATCACCCCCACGGACAATTGCCTCCAGCGTGTTTCGATGTCTGCAAGCAGTCGAGCATGCAGGATTATCGCTTCTTGCGGATCGCGGGTTTTCAGGCTGATTTTCACGAATTCCTTGCCGACAAGCGGAATCAAGTGCTGCGGAACGCGCATTCGAAGCTGATAGATTCCAGAGTTTTTTTGTTGTGTTGGACGTGACATTCTCAGGACCATGTGTGTACTGCCTTTGTGTACCAAAGCAGCGGTTACAAATCCTTTAAACTCAACAGGTTGAGCGTTTTCAATGTCTTCTGGGGGCAATGGCGGAGAGGGTGGGATTCGAACCCACGGTGGAGTTGCCCCCACGCCGCATTTCGAGTGCGGTACTTTCGACCACTCAGCCACCTCTCCGCGTCTTTGGTCGGCGCATTTCAGTGCGCGGGCGCTTCCATAACCGGCGCCGGCTTGTTGCACAAGAGATAAGTTTGCCCGCGGTGCCGCAAACCTGGCCGGACCCGCCCCGAACCGTCCAAGCGCAGCCAATTTGCCTTGACTCTTGCCCGCGCCTCACGTATCTCGCGACCCGAATGCGGCGTGGGGCTTCCTGCGCCGTTCGCCTTTGGCTGGGCACTCCCCGTAGCGGGATCCGGCCGGGGTGTCACCCGGTTGCTCCACAATGGACCGGCCGATCCGTTCCGACTGGCAAAAAGACGGCCCGCCGCAAGGCGAGAGCCGGACGAACACGAAAGGACAAAAGATGTTCGCAGTCATTAAAACCGGCGGTAAGCAGTACCGCGTCGCCGCCAATGACGTTCTGACGATCGAGAAGCTCGAGGGCGCCGCTGGCGATACCGTCGAGTTCAACGAAATCCTGATGGTCGGCGAAGGCGCCGGCGCGACCTTTGGCGTTCCCTTCGTCGAAGGCGCCATGGTCATCGCCGAAGTTGTCGAGCAGGGCCGCGCCCGCAAGGTCATCGCCTTCAAGAAGCGCCGCCGCCAGAACTCCAAGCGCATCCGCGGCCACCGCCAGCATCAGACGGTCGTCAAGATCACCGACATCCTGACCGGCGCCGCCAAGCCCGCCAAGAAGGCTGCCGCGAAGAAGGAAGCCCCGGCGAAGTCCGAGGCAGCCGCCCCGGCCGCAGCGCCGCTGTTCACCGCTCCGGCGGGCGAGCCTGACAACCTGACCAAGATCAAGGGCATCGGCCCGGTCGCGGCAGGCCAGCTCAATGAGCAGGGCATCACCACATTCGCCCAGGTGGCGGCTCTTTCGGACGCCGACATCGCCCGCATCGACGAAGCCATGCCGTTCAGCGCCGATCAGATTTCCGATTGGCGCGATCAGGCCAAGGCCCTCGCCGAGTAATCAACCGCCCGTTCGGGCCCTGGCGGCGAAAAGCCGCGAACAGACAATCGCCCTGAAGGGCGGAACAGGAGCAGACCATGGCACACAAAAAAGCTGGCGGTTCATCGCGCAACGGCCGCGATTCGGAATCCAAGCGCCTCGGCGTGAAGAAGTTCGGCGGCGAGAACGTCATTGCCGGCAATATCATTCTGCGTCAGCGCGGCACCAAGTGGCATCCCGGCACAGGCGTAGGCCTCGGCAAGGATCACACCATTTTTGCCGTGCAGCCGGGCAATGTTGACTTCCGCAAGAAAGCCAACGGCCGAACCTATGTGTCCGTTGTCGCGAAAGCGGAAGCAGCGGAATAAGCCGGATCGCATTTATGCAGGCCGGCGTCTCATCGACCCGGCCGCGACAGGCATCCTCCGGAACACCGGATAAAGGCAGGGGAGATGGAACGCCATCTCCCCTTTCTTTTTGTCCAAAACCGGAGAATGACCATGAGACACGACCCTGATAGAGAGCCTGGCAGCGAGCCCAGCAGCGAGCCTTGTAGCAGCACGGACAGCCTCGAGCGGCCGCCCGTCTTCGACTGTCCCGTCCTCTTGACCGAATCCCTGGTCCTGCGGGCGCCGCACACCGAAGACATCGACGCCATTGCCATTCTCGCCGACAATCCGGCCATCGCCACCATGGTGTCGCGCATTCCGCACCCTTATGGCCGCGGCGATGCCGAGACCTTCGTGCGCGCCTCCGCCACCCGCGGGAATGGCAATTGCGTCTATGCCATCACCGATGCAGAGACCGGCCAGCTCTACGGCTGCTGTTCGCTCGAGACCGGCAGGGACGGCAAGTCGCTGGAGCTCGGCTACTGGATCGGCGAGCCGTTCTGGCGCCGCGGCATCGCCACCCAGGCCGTCCACGCGCTGGTCGACATGGCGTTTCGCACCCGCGAGATAGACCATATCGACGCCCGCTGCCGGGTGATCAACCCCGCCTCGCGCCGGGTGTTGCAGAAAAGCGGCTTCCAGTTCCAGGGCTCGGGCATGATCGACATCCTGTCGATCAACGCCAGCGTCGCGGTCGAATGGTTCCGTCTCGACCGCAAGACCTGGATCTCGCTGATCGGCTGGTCCAACGACAACAGGGCGCGCGCCTCCTAGGGCAAGCCTCGGCATTCAGGCAGCGCCGCCTGAATGAAGGATGTTCGGGCAGGGTGCGGCAAGGGCGGCGGGCCGGCAAACCGGCCCGCTGGCTTAATCCGGCGCAGGCCTGGCCGCGTAGAAGCATCATGACCCGAAAGGAATGACCATGATCCGTCTGCGCCGCCTCTTCCATCTCGTCGCCACCCTGCCCTTGTTTGCGCTCCTTGCCGCGGTTCCGGTCGAGGCCGGGGACCTGCGGCTCGAGGATTTCTTCAAGGGCAAGACCTATGCCTATGGCTCCTTTGGCGCGATCACCGGGCTCAAGCGCTCTTTCCGTGTCGACCTCACCGGCACGGTTCGCGGCGATGTGCTGACGCTGCGCGAGGATTTCCGCTACGATGATGGCGAGCGCGACACCAAGACCTGGATCTTCACCCGCACCGGTCCCAACACCTATTCCGGCACCCGCGAGGATGTGCTGGGCGCCACCACCGTCCGGGTGTCGGGCGCCATCGCCCGCTTCAGCTACCGTGTTGATCTCAACCCGTCCGGCAAGCCCAATGTCGTGCGGTTCTTCGACAAGCTCGAACTCAGGCCCGACGGAACCCTGCGCAACACCGCGCTGGTGACCAAGTTCGCGCTCCCGATTGCGCGGGTGAAGGTCAATTTCGCCCGGACTCTGTCCGGGGCGCAGGCGATCCGGCCCTGACACCGGCCCTTTCCCGGCGCAATAGGCTTTGACCTCACCGCCAGAGCGGTTTATCGATGCGCGCAAAGCCGGTGGCGCGCGCCAGACCGGCCAAATCGCGTTTACAGCCCCGATCGGTCAGCCAGATGAAGTTCCTCGATGAAACCAAGGTCTATATCCGCTCCGGCGACGGCGGCGGCGGCAGCGTCTCGTTCCGGCGCGAGAAATTCATCGAATTCGGCGGCCCCGATGGCGGCGATGGCGGCCGCGGCGGCGATGTCTGGGTGGAAGCCGTCGACGGTCTCAACACGCTGATCGACTACCGCTTCCAGCAGCATTTCAAGGCCCAGACCGGTGGCCACGGCATGGGCCGCAATCGCACCGGCGCGGGCGGCGACAGCGTCACCCTCAAGGTTCCGGCCGGCACCCAGATCTTCGAGGAGGACGGCGAGACGCTGATCTGCGACCTGACCACCGTCGGCGAGCGCTACCGGCTGGCCGCAGGCGGCAATGGCGGCTTCGGCAATGCGCACTTCAAATCCGCCACCAACCAGGCGCCGCGCCATGCCAATCCGGGTCTCGAGGGCCAGGAGAAGACCATCTGGCTCCGGCTCAAGCTGATCGCCGACGCGGGGCTGATCGGCCTGCCCAATGCCGGCAAGTCGACTTTCCTCGCCTCCGTCACCCGGGCGCGGCCGAAGATCGCCAACTATCCCTTCACCACCCTTCACCCCAATCTCGGCGTCGCCACCATCGACGGCCGCGAATTCGTGCTGGCCGACATCCCGGGCCTGATCGAGGGCGCCCATGAGGGTGTCGGCATTGGCGACCGGTTCCTGGGCCATGTCGAGCGCACCCGCGTTCTGCTGCATCTGGTCTCCGCGCTCGAGGAAGATGTCGCCAAGGCCTACAAGACCGTCCGCCACGAGCTCGAGGCCTATGGCCACGGCATTGCCGAAAAAGCCGAGATCGTGGCGCTGAGCCAGGTCGACGTGGTTGACGCCAAGGCCCGCACTGAAAAGGTCCGGGCGCTGAAGAAGGCGGCGGGCCGCGCGCCCTACGAGATCTCCGCCATCACCAGCGAGGGCATGACCGGGACGCTCCGGGCACTGCGCGACATCATCGTCGGCGCCAAGGCCGAGGAGGCCGAAGCCGAGGCCGGGAAGACCGGCGGTACGACTGCTCCGAAAGACTGACCATGACAGCCTCCCGCAAAAAGGTCGCCGCGCACAGGCGGATCGTCATCAAGATCGGCTCGGCGCTGCTGGTCGACCGCGATCATGGCCTGAAGACCGCCTGGCTGGAATCGCTCTGCGCCGATATCGCAGAGCTCAAGCGCTCCGGCGCCGAGGTGCTGGTGGTCTCGTCGGGCGCCATCGCCATGGGCCGCACCGTGCTCGGCCTCGCCAGGGGCAGCTTGCGGCTCGAGGAAAGCCAGGCAGCCGCCGCCGTCGGCCAGATCGCGCTGGCCCGGGCGTGGTCTGCGAGCCTGTCGACCCACGCGATCGTCGCGGGCCAGATCCTGCTCACGCTCGGCGACACCGAGGAGCGGAGGCGCTATTTGAACGCGCGCGCGACGATCGCCGAACTGATGCGCCATGGCGCCGTGCCGATCATCAACGAGAACGACACGGTCGCCACCAGCGAGATCCGCTATGGCGATAATGACCGGCTCGCCGCCCGCGTCGCCACCATGGTCAGCGCCGATCTTCTGGTGCTGATGTCCGATATCGACGGGCTCTACACCGCGCCGCCGCATCTGGATCCCGACGCCCGCTTTCTCGAGACCATCGACGCCATCACCCCGGAGATCGAGGCGATGGCGGGCGACGCGGGCTCGGAGCTCTCGCGCGGCGGCATGAAGACCAAGATCGACGCCGGCAAGATCGCCACCGCCGCCGGCTGCGCCATGATCATTGCCTCGGGCAAGTCCGACCATCCGCTCGCAGCCATCGACAAGGGCGCAAGGTCGAGCTGGTTCCGGCCCTCGGGCACGCCGCAGACCGCGCGCAAGACCTGGATCGCGGGCCAGCTCGAACCGGCCGGCCGGCTCGTCATCGATGCCGGCGCCGAGGCGGCACTGCGCTCGGGGAAAAGCCTGCTGCCGGCCGGCGTCCGCTCGGTGACCGGCGATTTTCACCGCGGCGACCCTGTTGCGGTCTGCGAGGCGGGCGGGCGCGAGATCGCCCGGGGCCTGTCCGCCTATGATTCCGACGAGGCGCGCCGCATCGCCGGCCGCAAGTCGACCGAAATCGAGGCCATCCTCGGCTATTCCGGGCGCGCCGCCATGATCCACCGCGACGACCTGGTCATCACCGCCGGACGCGGCGCCGCCAACTGAAACAGGTCCCCCGGGCGGGCCTGCCGCAACCCGGCTTTACGCCGTCGCCCCGATTGCGTAAGAAAACCGCCTGATCGTGCGCCCGGAGAGCCGCCATGCTGGAGAAAACCACGAGCCAAGCCGACATTGCCGCCCTGATGGCCGAGATCGGCCGCCGGGCCAAGGCTGCCGCGAGGCCGCTTGCGACGGCCGGTGCCGACCAGAAGAATCGGGCACTGGAGGCCATGGCCGACGCGATCCTGAAGCACAGGGCCGCAATTCTCGCCGCCAACGCGATCGATCTGGAGGCCGCGGAGGCAGGCGCCATGGCCGCGTCCTTCATCGACCGGCTCAAGCTCGATGACAGCCGCATCGACGGCATGGTCGAGGGCATTCGCGCCGTGGCCGGCCTGGCTGATCCGGTTGGGGGCGTGATTGCCGCCTGGGACCGGCCGAACGGGCTCAGGATCGAGCGCGTCCGCACGCCCTTGGGCGTCATCGGCGTGATCTATGAAAGCCGCCCCAATGTCACCGCCGACGCCGGCGCGCTCTGCCTCAAGGCCGGCAATGCGGTGATCCTGCGCGGCGGCTCGGATTCGCTGCATTCTTCCCGCGCCATCCATGCCTGCCTGGTCGAAGGCCTCGAGGCGGCCCTCCTGCCTGCCGACGCGATCCAGATGGTGCCCACGAGCGACCGCGCCGCGGTGGGCGAACTGCTCACCGGGCTTGGCGGCACGGTTGATGTGATCGTGCCGCGCGGCGGCAAGAGCCTGGTCGCCCGCGTCCAGTCCGACGCCCGCGTGCCGGTCTTCGCCCATCTCGAGGGCCTCTGCCACGTCTATGTCGACAAGTCCGCCGACGCCGCCATGGCCCGCGCCATCGTCATCAATGCCAAGATGCGCCGCACCGGCATCTGCGGCTCGGCCGAAACGCTGCTGCTTGACGCCTCCATGGATCGTGCCCTGGCGGCGGACATACTGTCCGACCTCGCCAGATCCGGCTGCGAGGTGCGCGGTGACGCCACCGTCCGGGAGCTTCTGCCCGCGGCCATCGCCGCGACAGAGGAGGACTGGCGCACCGAGTATCTCGACGCCATCATCGCCGCCCGCTTTGTCGACGGCATCGGCGCGGCCATCGATCACATTGCCCGCTGGTCGTCCGATCACACCGAGGCAGTGATCGCGGAAGACGCCGATGTCGTCGCGCGCTTCTTCACCGAAATCGATTCGGCCATCCTCCTGCACAATGCCTCCACCCAGTTCGCCGATGGCGGCGAATTCGGCATGGGCGCGGAAATCGG
>NZ_JAUXOD010000128.1 GCF_030682515.1 Hoeflea sp.
CCAGTAGCGATCCTCCTCGAGCTTGACGGTCACCGGATCGTTGAGCATGCCGCCCGTCTCGTCCACCATCGGCGTGTAGAGGCACTGCCCGATCGCCATGCCGGACAGGTCCCGCGGCGTCAGCATCTGCACAAGTTCGGCGGCCTGCGGCCCGCGGATTTCCACCTGGCGTTCGCAGGCCACGTCCCAGACCTGCACGGCGGACTTGAGATGCCGGTAGTCCTCCTCCACCGAGCGGAACACGGTCGGCAGCAGCATGCGGTTGTAGACGGTGTAGGCCGTCACGCCTTCGGCAGTGACGCGATCGGTGAACGGCGTGCGCCGGGTCCGGCGGGAAATCGAAAGGAATGGCGGCATCTTGGGTCTCCGGGACAGGGTGCTTTGGTCGAGGTTACGTGTCGCCAAGACGACCATGCGCGCCAGTTCGCGCCGTCCGCCGGAATATTTGCGATCACGCCATCAGGCCGGTGCGCTCGACAACCCACCACAGCGCCATGCCGCCGATGGCCAGCGACATCGGCGTGGTGACGCGCGCGCGATACCAGCTCCGGTCCGAAAACCAGGCGCCGAGCAGCGCGTAGCAGGCGGCGACCACGGCCAGCTGTCCGGCCTCGACGCCGACATTGAAGCCGATCAGGCCGCTCACGAAATGCGCGGGCGAGAGCCCGAATTCGGTGAGAACCCCGGCAAAGCCCAGCCCGTGCAGCAGGCCGAAGCCGAACACCACGAAGGGCCGCCACGGGCTCAACCTGTTGGTCGCCAGATTCTCGATGGCGATATAGACGATCGACAGCGCGATCAGCGGCTCGACGATCGAGGCGGGCAGCGAGATCACCCCGAGCATGGCGAGCGCCAGCGTCACCGAATGGGCGACGGTGAAGGCGGTGATCTGGATCACGAGCGGCTTGAGCCGCGGCGACAGCAGGAACAGGCCGACCACGAACAGGATATGGTCGAGCCCCTTGGGCACGATGTGGGTGAAACCGACGCCGATATAGTCGACAAACACCTGGCCCGCGCTGAGCGCGGACCCGCCCGCAACCGGTATCGCCGCGCTCGGGCTGCCGTCGTCGAGATAGACGGAATAGCTGTAGGCCCCTTGCCCATCGGGCACCCGGATGACGCTCGGCCCGAAGGCCGGATCGAAGGAATAGGTGACAGCGGTGGCGCCCCGCGGCAGCGCGCCGGAGAGCGTGATCCGGCTGAGCCGGGCGAAATTCGTGTCGCCGACCGGCTCGATCCCGATCTCGACGATCTCGAGCGCGATCGTCTCCTCCGCCGCCACCAGCCGCACGCCCTCCAGAAACCGGGCGGTGAAGCGCTCGAATTCGGCTGCCAGCGCGGCCTCGTCGAGACCCCGCAAGTCATTGTAACGCCGGGCATTGGGACTGTCGTCGCTGTCTGAATGCTCGACGCCGATCTCGGCGAGCGCTGCTTCCAGGATCAGCGACATGTCGAGCCTGACCGTACCGTCGCCGGCAAATGTCAGATCGACGATCGCCGGCCGGATCTCATGGGAGCGCGCGCCGGATGCAGCCAACAGAAGCGCCATCACCAGGACCATGACCCAATGCCCAGGCATGCGATGTGTCAGCCGGAAGAACAGATGCATCCTTGGAGCCTCACGGGAGAACGCAATGTCACGACCAGGGAGCCGCATGATGGGTTTCGCTCAAATTGGGCCGGGGATGGCGCCAAGTCCAGTCCCGGGACATGAATTCCGGATCGGGCCGCGGGATTTCATTGTCATCGCGGGGCGAGGAGATCGGCTTGGCCATCCAAACCAGCTGCCGCTGACGCCAAGGGACGTGGAGCGCCGGGGCGGAGCAGCCAGGGTCAGGCGAGCGGCATCCGCCTTTCGGCCATGGTGACATACCAGCTGCAGCCCAGCGGAATCGCCTCGTCGTTGAATTCATAGGACGGGTTGTGCAGGTCGGCGCTGTCGCCATTGCCGATGAACAGATAGGCGCCGGGGCGTTCGACCAGCATTTCGGAGAAGTCCTCCCCGCCCATGATCGGATCGAGATCGCGGTGCGCCACGCCGGAGACGGCAAGCGCCGCCTCGGCCGCAAGACCCGCCTCCCGGTCGTGGTTGACCAGCGGCGGTGGCCCCGAGACATGGGTGACCTCCGCCACCGCGCCATAGGCCTCCGCCGTCATCGTCGCCAGAAGGTCGATGCGGGCGCGCACCAGCTGTTGCACCTCGGGCTCAAACGTCCGCACGGTGCCGCGCAGGAGCACGGAGTCCGGGATCACATTGTAGGTGTCGGTTTCGGTTCGGAATCCGCACACCGACACGACCACATTCTTCAAGGGGTCGACATTGCGCGAGGCGATGGATTGCAGGGCCACGACGATGTGGGCGGCGACAAGGGTCGAATCGACCCCCTTGTGCGGCATCGCGCCATGGCCGCCATGGCCGCGCACGATGATCTCGAACTTGTCGGGCGCGGCCATCTGCGGGCCGCTGCGCACGGAGAATTCTCCGAGCGGCAGGCCGGGCATGTTGTGCATGCCGTAGACCTCCTCGATGCTCCAGCGGGTCATCAGCCCGGCGTCGATCATCGCCCGCGCGCCGCCGCCGCCTTCTTCCGCCGGCTGGAAGGCGAGCACGATCCTGCCGTCGAAATTGCGCGTCTCGGCCAGGTATTTCGCCGCCCCCAGCAGCATCGAGGTGTGCCCGTCATGGCCGCAGGCATGCATCCTGCCGGGGATCGTCGAGGCATGCGGCAGGCCGGTCGCCTCCTGGATCGGCAGCGCGTCCATGTCGGCGCGGAAGCCGATGGTCCGGCCCGACGCGACCGACCTGCCGGTGATGACGCCCACCACGCCGGTGCCGCCGAAGCCGGTGACCACCTCGTCGCAGCCGAACTCCCTGAGCTTCTGCGCCACCAGCGCTGCGGTGCGATGCTCCTCGAAGCGCAGTTCGGGATGGGCATGGATGTCACGGCGCCAGGCGGTAATCTCCGGCAGCATCTCGGCGAAGCGGTTGATGACGGGCATGGGGCTCTCCGGTTGGCTCTGCCAATCTGCCTTGGGTTGGCGGCAGTGGCAAGGGAGGGGCTAAAGAGCCTTTTCGGAGTTGGACTACAAATGATGTTTACCCAGCGGTGCTTCGCTGAGCTGCCACGCCAACGACAAAGGCCCGTAAAGCAGTCATTGTTGGAGGGGCCATATACAGACAGCAATCAGATTGCTGTCGCTCACAATCGGAGCCCATATAGCCACATAAAACCTATAGAACAATAATAAGAAAACGTATAATATTAAAATTACGCCATCGATTGGAAATGCCATCTAGAATTTAATGGACGGCTCAAATGAATCGTATTGTTACAACTTTCTTCATGGTTGCTTGCTTCTCAACATCGAATCCGACCGCCGTTCGAGCGCAATCTTTTTCCGGGGATTTTGAGTTTGCTTGGTTGGACACGCCTGATGGGCAACATCGCGATATGCTGGTTCTTAAACAAGTCGTATTCACCGACGCATTGGGTAAGCGTTGGACGGTACCGCCAAAATCAAAAATCGATGGAGCCTCTATTCCGCGTCTGTTGTGGACGTTTGCCGGCTCACCCTTTGTCGGAAAATACCGAAGGGCTTCTGTGATCCATGATCATTTTTGCGATATACGAACTGAACTTCAGAGCAAAGTTCATTTGATGTTCAAAGAGGCTATGCTCGCTGACGGCGCCTCCTGGTGGGAGGCGAACAGCAAATACGCAGCCGTTGAGTTTGCGGGGCTCTGCCCAGAGAAAGTTGGTGTAACAACCTCCAAACTTGACCTATTTGTAGAAAATAATCCGCTGCGCTTTAATGACAGCGCGCTTAGTCAATTGAACGCACCAAAGCGCGATGACGAAACTTCCGCTCAGAAATTTGAACGCAACAAAGAGATGGTTCAAAGCAAATTTGATCCGAATGAACGTCGCGTATTCAATAGTCTCCTTGCCCTCAAAGGGGCTGAGACCCAGGAAAATCTGGAATCGCTCGAACGAACATTGCAGAACTCCGGATTGGATGATCAACGTTACGAAGCACTGGTGATGCTTGTCGAAAACATTTATCCGGAAGATTTTAAATAGTTTCAGTCGGAAATTAACGCGACAGATATTATTACTAGTTGTGACGGATCTTCACTCCTTTCCATAATACACCGGCTTTTGTGACCACGAAAAACCCCGCCGGACTTGCATCCGGCGGGGTGTCGTTTCGCATTCGCTCGGGCCTGAGGGTTCAGACCCCGGGTCAGGCCTTACTGGCCGCCGCCCAGCGTGTGGACGTAGACGGCGAGCTGCTTGATCACGGGCTCGCCCAGCCGGTCCACCCAGGAGGGCATGACGCCATGCTTGGGGGTGCGGATCTGCGAGGCGATCTCGGCTTCGGTCGACCCCCTGAGCCAGATGGCGTCCGACAGGCGCGGCGCCCCCAGTTCCTGCAGGCCTTCGGCATTCTCGCCGTGGCAGACCGCGCAGTTCTCCGCAAACACCGCCTGGCCCGCGTCAACCAGCGCCGGGTTGGACGGGGTGCTGCTCAGGCTCACCACATAGGAGACGACCTCGTTGATCTGCGCAGGCTCGAGAATGTCGCCAAAGGCGGGCATTTCCGACTGGCGCGAATCGTCGTCGCCGTCATAGCGGATGCCGTGGGCGATGGAGAGGTAGATCTGGTCGATCGTTCCGCCCCACAGCCAGTCGTCATCATTGAGGTTGGGATAGCCCACCGAGCCCGCCGCACCCGAGCCGTGGCACTGGGCGCAGTTGACCTTGAAGGCGGAAGACCCGCCGGCAATGGCAAACTGCAGCAGTTCCTGGTCGGCCGCGATCTCCTCCACCGGAGTGGCGGCGATCTTCTCGAGCATCACGCCCTGGGCCGCCTTGGCGTCGGCCAGGTCGGCCACCACGTTGGCCCGGCTCGAATAGCCGAGATAGCCCTTGGTGGCGCCGTTGATCAGCGGGATCGCCGGGTACATGAACATGTAGCCGACGGCCCAGATGATGGTGGCGTAGAAGGTCCACAGCCACCAGCGCGGCAGCGGATTGTTCAGCTCCCTGATGCCATCCCATTCATGACCGGTGGTCTCGACGCCGGACACGTCGTCAATGTGTTTCTCGGACATGTCTCAGTCCTCCTTGAGCGGGATTTGCGCGGCCCGCTCGGCGGCAGCCTTGCCGCCGGGCCGGAACGTGAAGAGGACCGCGCCGACGAACACGACAAACAGGAAGACAAGCCCCCAGCTGTCGGCAAATTGGCGCATTGCAGTGTAGGTTTCCATCACACGTTCTCCTTACCGGTAGCCGGAGGCTTCGTCGTAGGTCGAGAAATCGACCAGCGTGCCGAGCATTTGCAGATAGGCCACAAGCGCATCCATCTCGGTGAGCAGAGCCGGGTTACCGTCAAAATCGCCGAGCTTGGCCTTGGGGTAGCGCTCCTCGATGCCGGAGGTATCCGCCTCCGGATCGGCTTGCGCCGCGAGGTCGGCCGCCGCATTGGCGATCATGTCCTCGGTGTAGGGCACCCCGACGAACGCGCTCGCCTTCAGGTCGGCCGTGATATTGGCCACCTTGAGCGGAGTCGTCGCCAGGAACGAGTAGCTCGGCATGATCGATTCGGGCACGACCGAGCGGGGCTCGATCAGATGCGCGACATGCCATTCGTTGGAGTAGCGGTCGCCGACGCGGGCGAGGTCTGGCCCCGTCCGCTTCGATCCCCACTGGAACGGATGGTCGTACATCGACTCCGCCGCAAGGCTGTAATGGCCATAGCGTTCGACCTCGTCCCGGAAGGGACGGATCATCTGGCTGTGGCAGACATAGCAGCCTTCGCGGATGTAGATGTTGCGACCGGCCAGTTCCAGCGGCGAGTAGGGCCGCATCCCCTCGACTTTCTCGATGGTGTTCTCGAGATAGAAGAGCGGTGCGATCTCGACGATGCCGCCGATGCTGACGACCACAAGGGAGCCGACCAGGAGGAGCGTCGCATTGCGCTCGATGATGCCGTGTTTTTCAATCAGTGACATGGTCTTGTCTCCTTACTCTGCCGGCTGCATGACGGGTTCGCTGCCCGGGATCGGGGCCTCGTCCCGCTGATGGCCGAGGATGGTCATCAGCACGTTCCATCCCATGATGATGCCGCCCGCCAGGTACAGCGTCCCGCCGATGGCGCGAAGCAGGTAGTAGGGGAACATCGCCGCCACGGATTCGGCGAAGGAATACACCAGGAAGCCCTGATCATTGTATTCGCGCCACATCAGGCCCTGCTGGATGCCGGCAACCCACAGAACCGCCGCGTAGATGACGATGCCGAGCGTGGCCAGCCAGAAGTGCCAGTTGACCAGGCGCAGCGAGTAGAGCCGTTCGCGGTTCCACAGTTTCGGCACCAGGTAGTAGATGGCGCCGAACGAGATCATGCCGACCCAGCCCAGAGCGCCGGAGTGAACGTGACCGATGGTCCATTCGGTGTAGTGCGACAGCGAGTTGACCGCCTTGATCGACATCATCGGCCCTTCGAAGGTCGACATGCCGTAGAAGGCCACCGCGATCACCATCATCCGGATGATCGGATCGGTGCGGATCTTGTCCCAGGCGCCAGACAGCGTCATCAGGCCGTTGATCATGCCGCCCCATGAGGGCATCCACAGCATGATGGAGAACACCATGCCCAGCGTCTGCGCCCAGTCCGGCAGCGCCGTGTAGTGCAGATGGTGCGGACCGGCCCAGATATAGAGGAAGATCAGCGCCCAGAAGTGGATGATCGACAGCCGGTACGAATAGACCGGACGATTGGCCTGCTTGGGGATGAAGTAGTACATCATGCCCAGGAAGCCGGCGGTGAGGAAGAAGCCCACGGCGTTGTGGCCGTACCACCACTGCGTCAGCGCATCCTGCACGCCGGCGAAGGCCGAGTAGCTCTTCACGCCGAGGAACGACACCGGCATCGCCAGGTTGTTGACGATATGCAGCATCGCGATGGTGACGATGAAGGCCAGGTAGAACCAGTTCGCCACATAGATATGCGGCTCCTTGCGCTTGAACAGCGTGCCCAGGAAGACGATCAGATAGGCCACCCAGACGACGGTGAGCCAGAGGTCGACATACCATTCGGGTTCGGCATATTCGCGGCCCTGGGTGATGCCCAGAAGATAGCCGGTCGCGGCCATGACGATGAACAGCTGGTAGCCCCAGAACACGAACCAGCCCAGGTCGCCGCCGAACAGCCGCGCGCGGGAGGTGCGCTGCACCACATAGAGCGACGTCGCGATCAGCGCGTTGCCGCCGAAGGCGAAGATCACCGCCGAAGTGTGCAGCGGCCGCATCCGGCCGAAGCTGAAATAGGGTTCGATGTTGAGGTCGGGATAGGCCATCTGCAGGGCGACGACGACGCCCACGAGAAAGCCGACGATACCCCAGAAGGTGGTGGCGATGATGCCGTAGCGCACCACCTCGTCAAAATATCCGGATTTGTCGTCGGCGGATTCGCCGGCGACGGGCGCGAACTTGACGCGCCGCAGCAACAGCACGGTGCTCACCAGCAGCACGAAGAACAAGACCCACATATGGGCCTGGAACAGATCGTCCTTGGCGAAAGCCACGCCGAGCAACGCCAGGAAGGCGAAAACGCCCACGGCGATGGTTTGGATAGCGTAATTCATGAATGGTCCCCCAGGGGTATCAAAACGGACCCGGACGGATATCCGGCGCGCCTGTCCCCCTTTCGGACAAGCCGCCAATATTTGCCAGGCTGCCGCACAATTCGCAGACACCGCGGCACTTTGCCTTGATCCAAGTCAAGGACGCCAATTGGCCTCGACCTTAGTCTAGTTCGATGAGGGAAATAAAATTGAACAAGAAACGCTCTCTTTCTGGGATGAACTCTTGATGACGGAAGTTGCCACTATCAGGTTGGCGCTGGGAGAGAACCCGATTGCGGCTCTGCGCAAGGCGCATCGGGAGCAACTCCTGTTGTGCGACCGGCTGGAAGAAATCGCCGATTCCCTCCCCGACAGCGTCAACCGGCAGAAGTGTCTCTACGCCGCCCGGGCGCTCGGCCCGATGGTCCGCGGCGTCCACCGTTTCGAGGAAGAGGTGGTCTTCCCGATGGTCGCCGCGCGTCTCGAAGGCGACGACAAGATCCAGGCGACGCTCAACCGCCTGCGGTTCGAGCATTGCGAGGACGAGTGCTTCGCCGAGGAACTGACCGAGGCGCTGCATGCGCTCGCCAGCGCGGCCAACGACATCAATGTCGAGGCCACCGGCTACATGCTGCGCGGCTTCTTCGAGGCCATGCGCAGGCATCTCGCCTTCGAAGACGAGTACCTGCTGTCAAAGGAAGCCCTGGTCGCGAGCGACCCTTCCTCCGACAATGACGACCCCCCGCACACCCCTTGAGCCCGCAAGCCGCCTCTCATCCGGCGCCGCCATGACTGGCTGCGGGGTCGCTTCGGCGAGCGGATGATCGGGACGCCCGATTCGGCATCCGAGGCAAGCGCGCCCCCGCGCCTTTTTTCTTTTTCCCGTCCGTTCCCGCAGCATCATTCCGGGCGCGCCTGTGGACAAGTGTGGACAACGCGCACAACATGAATGGATGGTCGATTCGCGCCCTCCTCGCGCTGACACGCCTGCCTTTCACGGTTATGCAGTTTCATTGCCCGCATCACGACGAGGACTGTTCCGACAATGAATGACGCCGCCCGCAAGTTCGAACCGATTCCGGCCCGCACGGACAAGAGCCCGCTGTTTCGCGAGGCGCCGTCCAACATCGAGGCGGAACAGGCGTTGCTGGGCGCGATCCTGGTCAACAATGACGCGTTCTACCGGGTTTCGGACTTCCTCAAGCCCACCCATTTCATGGAGCCGCTGCACCGCAAGATCTACGAGGTCGGCGGCGACATCATCCGCATGGGCAAGACCGCCAATCCGGTGACGATCAAGACCTTCCTTCCCGCCGATTCGAAGGTCGGCGACATGACCGTGGCGCAGTATCTCGCCCGGCTCGCCTCCGAAGCCGTGACCATCATCAATGCCGAGGACTACGGCCGCGCGATCTATGACCTGGCGCAGCGCCGCTCGCTGATCTCGATCGGCGAGGACATGGTCAACATCGCCTATGACGCGCCGCTCGACATGCCGCCCGGCAGCCAGATCGAGGACGCCGAGCGGCGTCTGTTCGAGTTGGCCGAGACCGGCCGCTACGATGGCGGCTTCCAGTCGTTCAACGACGCTGTCTCGCTTGCCATCGACATGGCGGGTGCGGCCTACCAGCGTGACGGCGGCCTGTCGGGCATTTCCACCGGCATCAGCGCGCTCGACGCCCGCATGGGCGGCCTGCAGCCGTCCGACCTGATCGTGTTGGCCGGCCGTCCCGGCATGGGCAAGACATCGCTCGCCACCAACATCGCCTTCAACATCGCCCAGGCCTATGAGGGCGAGGTCCAGGCCGACGGCTCGATGAAGGCCAGGAACGGCGGCGTGGTCGGCTTCTACTCGCTCGAAATGTCGGCCGAGCAGCTCGCCACCCGCATCATTTCCGAGCAGACCGAGATCTCGTCGTCGAAAATCCGCCGCGGCGAGATCACCGAGGCCGATTTCGAAAAGCTCGTCGGCTGCTCGCAGATGATGCAGAAGATCCCGCTCTACATCGACCAGACCGGCGGCATATCGATTGCCCAGCTTTCGGCCCGCGCCCGCAGACTCAAGCGCCAGCGCGGACTCGACGTGCTGGTGATCGACTATATCCAGCTGATGACCGGCTCGGGCAAGTCGAGCGACAACCGCGTGCAGGAAATCACCCAGATCACCACCGGTCTCAAGGCGCTCGGCAAGGAGCTCAATGTTCCCATCATCGCGCTGTCGCAGCTGTCGCGCCAGGTGGAAAGCCGCGAGGACAAGCGCCCGCAGCTCTCGGACTTGCGCGAATCGGGCTCGATCGAGCAGGACGCCGACGTGGTGCTGTTCGTGTTCCGCGAGGAATACTACGTCAAGAACAGCGAGCCGCGCCGTTCGGCCGACGAGGTCGTGGCCGACATCAAGACGCCGGAATATCTGGCCTGGGAGGAAAAGATGATGAAGGTCAAGGGCACCGCCGACGTCATCATCGCCAAGCAGCGCCATGGCCCCACCGGCACCGTGCAGCTGGGCTTCCAGGCGGAATACACAAGGTTTGCCGATCTGGCCGACAATTCCTACAACCAGTTCATTCACGACGAGTAGGCCGGCGCGGTGATTTCCTCATCCACGCCCCATCCGGACTCCCCCGCCACCACGCGCCTGATGGTTGACCTCGCAGCACTTGCAGCCAACTGGGTGACGATGCGCGATCATTCGGGCCAGGCCCGCTGCGGTGCTGCGGTCAAGGCCGACGCCTACGGCACCGGTGCGGACCATGCAGCGCCGCGACTCCTGCGCGAAGGCTGCCGCGATTTCTTCGTGGCAGACGCCACGGAAGGCGCGCGACTGAGCCCGCTTCTGCCCGGCGCGCGGATTTATGTTCTGAACGGCGTCTTCGAGGGCTCGTTCGCAACAATCCTGGCCCATGACTTGATCCCGGTGATCAATTCGCCCGAACAGGCGGCCTTCTGGCGCGCCAGTTCCAGCGGCCGCCCCTATACGCTGCAGGTCGACACCGGCATGAACCGGCTGGGACTGACGCCCGAACAGGCCGTGGCGCATGCCCAGGATGGCGGCCCGCAGCCCTGCCTGGTGATGAGCCACCTGGCCTGCGCCGACGATCCCGGCCATGCGCTCAACGCCCATCAGATCAAGATTTTCGAGGGCCTTGCGGCCTGTTTTCCGGGGATAGAGGCAAGCCTCGCCAATTCCGGCGGCATCCATCTGGGCGCTTCCGCGCATCATCAGCTGACCCGGCCCGGCATCGCGCTTTATGGCGGCGAGCCGGTGAACGGCGTTCAAAACCGCATGCGACCGGTCGTCACCGCCGAGGCCCGCGTCCTGGTCGTCCGCCACGCCAAGGCCGGCCAGTCGGTAAGCTACGGCGCGGCGCATGTGCTGGCGCGCGACAGCCGCATTGCGGTCTGCGGCGTGGGCTATGCCGACGGGTTCCACCGCGCGGGCTCGGGCGCCGGCGTGCCGTTGCGCAGGGCCGTGGCCGAGGGCGCCTTTGGCGCGATAGAAGGCGTGCGCGTCCCGGTCATCGGCAAGATCACCATGGACCTGACCATGTTCGACGTGACCGACCTGCCCGACGGCGCGGTCAAGCCCGGCGACTGGATCGAACTTCTGGGCCCGACCATCAATGTCGAAGACGCGGCCGGCGCCGCCGGCACCATCAGCTACGAACTGCTGACCTCGCTCGGGCGGCGCTACGGGCGCAGTTACGTTTCCTAGGAAATTCCCGTCCACAAAAGGGAACAAACAGTGGACAAATCCCCGTCTTCCTGACACACCCTCGGCAAACAGCAAAGGATCCGGATCTTGGCCAAAGCCCGCGTTCAATTCGTCTGCCAGTCCTGCGGCACCATTCATGGGCGCTGGGCCGGCAAGTGTGATGGCTGCGGCGAATGGAACACCATTGTCGAGGATGACCCGACGGGCGGCATCGGCGGCGGACCGGGCGCGCCGGCGCGCAAGGGCCGGCCGGTGGCGCTGGCGAGTCTTTCGGGCGAGATCGAGGAAGCCCCGCGCATCTCCACGCTGGTGAGCGAACTCGACCGGGTCACCGGCGGCGGCTTCGTGCGCGGCTCGGCGGTGCTGGTGGGCGGCGATCCCGGCATCGGCAAGTCGACGCTGCTGATGCAGGCGGCGGCCGCCCTCGCCCGGCAAGGCAACCGGGTGATCTATGTCTCGGGCGAGGAGGCGGTGGCCCAGGTGCGGCTGAGGGCGCAGCGGCTGGGGGCTGCCGATTCGGGCGTGCTGCTCGCCGCCGAAACCAATGTCGAGGACATCCTGGCGACGCTGGCCGAGGGCAAGCGGCCGGACTTCGTCATCATTGATTCGATCCAGACGCTGTGGAGCGATCTCGCGGGATCTGCGCCCGGCACCGTCACCCAGGTGCGCACCGGCGTCCACGCCATGGTGCGCTACGCCAAGCAGACCGGCGCTGCCATGGTTCTGGTCGGCCACGTCACCAAGGACGGGCAGATCGCCGGGCCCCGCGTGGTCGAGCACATGGTCGATGCGGTGCTCTATTTCGAGGGCGACCGCGGCCACCACTACCGCATCTTGAGAACCGTCAAGAACCGCTTCGGCGCCACCGACGAGATCGGCGTGTTCGAAATGTCCGACAAGGGGCTGCGCGAGGTCGCCAATCCGTCGGAGCTGTTCCTGGGCGAGCGCAACGCCAAATCGCCGGGCGCTGCGGTGTTTGCGGGCATAGAGGGCACCAGGCCGGTGCTGGTCGAGGTCCAGGCGCTGGTGGCACCCTCCAGCCTCGGCACGCCACGCCGCGCCGTCATCGGCTGGGACTCGTCCCGGCTCGCGATGATACTCGCGGTGCTCGAAGCCCATTGCGGCGTGCGGCTCGGCAGCCACGATGTCTACCTCAACATCGCCGGCGGCTACCGGATCACCGAGCCTGCGGCGGATCTGGCGGTGGCGGCGGCCCTTGTTTCCTCGCTCGCCGGGGTTGCCCTTCGCGCGGTTTGCGTGTATTTCGGCGAAGTCAGTCTGTCGGGGGCCATCAGGCCGGTGGCGCAAACAGCTTTGCGGCTCAAGGAGTCCGAAAAACTGGGCTTCGCCCACGCCGTGTTGCCATCGGGATCAGCCGACCTGCCAGCCAAATCGGGGGCAGGTCTGTCGCCGATGGAAACGCTGGCGGATCTGGTGGCACGCATTGCCGGATCCAAGGGCGCGCCGGTGACCGAAGGCGACTAGATCTTTCTATGTTCTGGCGGATCCGCCGGAATGCGGAAATATCTAGATTTAAAGTGATAGAGCGTCCTTTTTGCGTCCAGATGGACGCACGGCGCCATAGGACGAAACCTGAATTCAGCCCTTCCGGGCGTCCGATGCGGCGATGGGGGGCAGAGCCTGAACGGAACGCAAACCAATGCCCATTACCCTTCTTGACGGCATTCTGCTCGGCATCACGCTGTTTTCGGCGGTGCTTGCCATGGTTCGCGGGTTTTCGCGCGAGGTTCTGGCGGTGGCCTCCTGGATCGCGGCGGCCGCGGCTGCCTATTTCCTCTATCCGGTCCTCACCCCCTTCGCCATGAACTACACCACGTCGGACAAGGTGGCGATGATCGGCTCGGCGGCGCTGGTGTTCCTGGTGGCGCTGATTTTCGTGTCCTACATCACCATGCGGATCGCCGATTTCATCATCGACAGCCGCGTCGGCGCACTCGACCGGACGCTGGGCTTTGTCTTTGGCGCGGCGCGGGGCGTCTTGCTGGTCGTCGTCGCCATGCTGTTCTTCAACTGGCTGGTGGCAGCGCCGAAGCAGCCGGAATGGGTGATCACGGCGAAATCCAAACCGATGCTCGATTCGCTCGGCACGCAACTGATCAACATGTTGCCCGATGATGCGGATGCAACAATCCTGGAGCGCCTGCGCGGCCAAGGGGCTGACGAACCTGTGACCGAAGACGCTCCCGCCACAAGCGGATGACCGATTACGTCCGGGATCACTCCGGACGGTGACATAGAGGTTCGACACCGATGACAGACACTGGCATGACACCGGTCGACAACGAAGCCGACTGCTTCCATGACGAATGCGGTGTGTTCGGCATCTTCGGCAAGCCCGAGGCCGCCGCCGTCGTCACGCTGGGCCTTCACGCGCTCCAGCATCGCGGCCAGGAAGCCGCAGGCATCGTCGCCTTCGACGGCCAGCAGTTCTCCGTCGAGCGCCATGTCGGCCTGATCGGCGACACCTTCACCAAGCGCTCGGTCATGGACCGGCTGCCCGGCGACCGCGCCATCGGCCACACCCGCTATTCCACCACCGGCGGCGAAGGCCTGCGCAACGTCCAGCCGTTCTTCGCCGAATTCGCCGGCGGCGGCTTCGCCATCGCCCACAACGGCAACATCACCAATGCGCTCACCGTGCAGCGCGAGCTGCAGAAGCGCGGCGCCATCTTCTCGTCGACGTCCGACACCGAGACCATCCTGCATCTGATCGCCGTCAGCGAGAAAACCCGGATCGTGCCGAAATTCATCGACGCGCTGACCAAGCTTGAAGGCGCCTATTCGCTGGTCGGCCTGTCGGAAAAGAAGCTGATCGGCGCCCGCGATCCCCTGGGCATCCGCCCGCTGTGCATCGGCGACCTCGACGGCGCCTATATCCTGGCGTCGGAGACCTGTGCGCTCGACATCATCGGCGCCCGCTTCGTAAGAGACGTCGAGCCCGGCGAGGTGGTGGTCATCACCGGCAAGGGCATCGAGAGCCATTTTCCCTTCGAGAAGCAGCCGCCGCGCCTGTGCATCTTCGAATATGTCTATTTCGCCCGCCCCGATTCCAACATCGAGAACCGCAATGTCTACGAGGCGCGCAAGAAGATCGGCGAGGAACTGGCCAAGGAATGCCCGGTCGATGCCGATGTGATCATTCCGGTGCCCGATTCCGGCACGCCCGCGGCCATCGGCTTCGCCCAGCAGGCGGGCTTGCCCTTCGAGCTCGGCATCATCCGCAACCATTATGTCGGCCGCACCTTCATCGCCCCCTCCTCGGCGATCCGCCACATGGGCGTCAAGCTCAAGCTCAACCCGAACAAGAACATGATCGAGGGCAAGCGCGTGGTCCTGGTCGATGATTCCATCGTCCGCGGCACCACCAGCCAGAAGATCGTGCAGCTGGTCCGCGAGGCCGGCGCCCGCGAAGTCCACATGCGGGTGGCCTCGCCGCCGACCATGTCGTCGTGCTTCTACGGCGTCGACACGCCGGAGAAGTCCCAGCTTCTCGCCTCGCGCATGTCGGTCGCCGCCATGGCCGATTTCATCCGGGTCGACAGCCTCGGATTCGTCTCCATCGACGGGCTCTACCGCGCCGTGCGCGAACCCGGCCGCAACGCCGAGTGCCCGCAATTCTGCGACGCCTGCTTCACCGGCGATTACCCGACAACGCTCACCGATCAGGGCGACATGGGCAATGTGCGCAGCCTGTCGCTGCTGGCCAACAACGGATAAGTTCGACCCATGGCATCTCTTGAAGGACGCATCGCGCTGGTCACCGGCGCTTCCCGCGGCATCGGCTATTTCACGGCCCTGGCGCTCGCCAGAGAAGGCGCCCATGTGATCGCCGTGGCCCGCACCTCGGGCGGGCTGGAAGAACTCGACGACGCCATCCAGGCCGAAGGCGGCAGCGCCACGCTGGTGCCGATGGACCTGACCGACATGCCGGCCATCGACCGGCTCGGCGGCGCCATCAATGACCGCTGGGGCAAGCTCGACATCCTGGTCGCCAACGCGGCCGTGCTGGGCACGATTTCGCCGGTCGGCCATGTCGAGGCCAAGGTGTTCGAGAAGGTGATGACCGTCAACGTAACGGCAACCTGGCGGGTGATCCGTTCGGTCGAGCCGCTGCTCGTCAAATCCGACGCCGGAAGGGCGCTGATCCTGTCCTCGGGCGTGGCCCATACCGCCCGCGCCTTCTGGGGCCCCTACGCCGCCTCCAAGGCCGCGGTCGAGACGCTGGCCCGGGTCTGGGCGGCGGAGACGGAGAAGACCACGCTCAAGGTCAATTCCATCGACCCCGGCGCCACCCGCACCGCGATGCGGGCCCAGGCCATGCCGGGCGAGAACCCCGACACCCTGCCGCATCCCTCCGAGGTCGCGGCCAAGCTCGTTCCGCTCTGCGGGCCGGACAGCACCGTGACCGGAAAGCTCTTCCGCGTCGCCGAGAACCGCTTCTACGATTACCGCCTGCCCGAATAGGCAGGCACCCCCTCCCCCATCATCTGACCGCTTCCCTTCCCGCAAGATCGGCTCTAGGCTTGGCTCCGGGAGCAGGTGACCGGTCCGCCTGGCGGAACCGGTCAGAGGTGGAGGAGACCGCTCATGGCGGGTTGGGCGTCAACGCTGATCTTGGTTTTGCTGGCTGCGGGACTGGCCGCAAGCCTGGCGACCGCGCGGCGGCGCGGCGTCACGCTGGCCCAGGCGATCGCCCTCGTCAAATTGAAGGTCCTTTTCGGGCTGCGGCTGCCGGAAGCCCTTCAGGCAGGGCCGCCCTCGGCCAGCGGGCCGGTGATCCATGTCTATTCCCGTCAATCCGGGCTCGATGCGGCGGTGCTCTGGGCCGTGCTCGGCCGCGACTGCCTGCATGTGCTTGACGAGGACGACCGGCGTTCGCTCACCCTCATCGGCCTGCGCCTGTTCGGGCGCACCGCACCCGCAGGCGATACCAAAGCGCTCGAAGCCGCCCTCGCCGCGGGCGCGTCGGTCACCATCGCCGTTCCCCATTCCGCCGAACCGGCGCCGGACACGCTCGCCCGCTACAGGACGCTCGCCGCCCTCGCGCGCAGGCACAGGGCGAAGCTGTCGGCGCTGCATGTAAGGGGATCCAGTCTCTCGCCCTGGTCGGCCCTGCCCCGCAGCGAAGCGCCACGCCACCTGTTGCCTTACCTGACGCTCGCCGGCTCCGGCGATCTCGATCTTGACGACATCGGCCCGGCCGCCAACGGCGCCAGCGCACCGCGCGACGAAGACCGGGTGCATGATCTCCTGGCGCTGGCGCGGTTTGCCTCAAACGACCTCGATCGCGGCCTGTTCCTGGCGTTCCGCGACGCCGCCGACCGCTACGGCAAGGCCGGCCCCGTGCTCGAGGACGCGCTCGGCGGCAAGCTCAGCTACACCAAGCTCCTGATCGGCGCCCGGGCGCTGGGCATGCGGTTTGCGAAGATGAGCGAGCCCGGCGAGGCGCTGGGCGTGCTGCTGCCCAATGCCAACGGAGTGATCGTCACCTTCCTGGCGATCCAGTCGGCGGGACGGGTCGCCGCCATGCTCAACTACACCGCCGGCTCGGCAGCCCTTGTCTCGGCGCTGACAACGGCAAGGATCCGCACGGTGCTGGCAAGCCGCGGCTTTGTCGAGAAGGCGGGTCTCGAGCCCCAGGTCGAGGCCATCGCCCAGGCGGGCGTAAGGATCGTCTGGCTCGAGGATCTGCGCGAGAGCATCACCGGCCTCGAGAAGGCCAAGGCGTTCCTCGCCTGGCGCCGCCCGATCCGGCCGGTCAAGGCCACCGATCCGGCGGTGATCCTGTTCACCTCAGGCTCCGAGGGTACGCCGAAAGGCGTGGTCCTGTCGCACGCCAACCTGCACGCCAACGCGGCCCAGGCCGAGGCCCGCATCGACATCTCGGTCCGGGACAAGCTGTTCAACGTCCTGCCGGTGTTCCATTCCTTCGGGCTGACCGGCGGCGCGATCCTGCCGCTGCTCTATGGCGTGAGGCTGTTCCTCTACCCCTCGCCGCTGCATTACCGGATCATCCCGGCGGTGGCGCGCGAGGTCAAGCCGTCAATCATGTTCGGCACCGACACGTTCCTGGCGGGCTATGCCCGGACGGCGGGTGACACCGACTTCCAGAGCCTCAGGCTGATCGTGGCGGGCGCGGAAGCGGTCCGCGAGCAGACCCGGAAGACCTACCTCGAGCGCTTCGGCGCCACCATCATCGAGGGGTTCGGCATGACCGAGACCGCGCCGGTCGCCGCGGTCAATTCCGGCAGCCATTTCAAGGACGGCACGGTCGGACGGCTGCTGCCCGGAATGGCGCTGAGGCTGGAGCCGGTCGAGGGCATCAACGAGGGCGGCAGGCTGTTCGTCTCGGGTCCCAATGTAATGCTGGGCTACATGCTGGCGGGCAATCCCGGCGTGCTGCAGCCGCTCGAGGGCGGCTGGCATGATTCGGGCGACATCGTCGCCGTCGACGAGGACGGCTACATCACCATCCGCGGCCGCGCCAAGCGCTTTGCCAAGATCGCCGGCGAGATGATCTCGCTGGGCGCCATCGAGATGATGGTGCAGAAGCTGTGGCCCGAGGATTTCCATGCCGCCGTCGCCGTGCAGGACAGGCGCAAGGGCGAGCGCATCGTGCTGGTGACGACAAGGATGCCGGCGCTGCGCGCGGAACTCAGGGAGTATTCCCGCCGCTTCGGCGCCACCGACCTGATGGTGCCCGGCGAGATCGTCAACGTGGCGCAGATCCCGGTGCTGGGATCGGGCAAGACCGATTACGTCACCGCCCAGAAGATCGCCGACGAGTGGATCAGTTCCCACCGCAAATCCGGCCACGCCCGGCACGATGACCCGGCGGAAAGTGCGGGACATCCCGACTGACGGCTGGCTCAGTCCTTGCGCTCGATGCCGGCTTGCACGGTGTCGGTCTTGCCATCCGGCCTGGAAATGCTCGTCCCTGCCTGCCGTGATTTCGGCCCGTATTTGCGCGACCAGGCCCGTGCGCCGAAGGGTAGTGTCGCCAGATAGCCGAGCGCCGTCAGGGTCAGCGTTTCCCAGGTGAAGCTCATCAAGAGTGACACATAGACGACCGCGCCCAGGATGAACGGCATCACCAGATCGCGGCGGACGCCGCCGCTCAGGCCCTTGCCGGAATAGACCGGCACCCGGCTGATCATCAGGAAGCCGATGAACATGGTGTAGGCGGCGGCGGCAAACCCGGTCACCCGGTCGATCGGCAGGCCCATGATCCCGAGATAGACTGGAAGCAGCACCAGGAGCGCCCCCGCTGGCGCCGGCACGCCGACGAAATAGTAGCTCTGCCAGGCGGAGCGGTTGGGGCTTTCCGAGATGACGTTGAAGCGCGCCAGCCTGAGCCCGGCGGCGACGGCAAAGACGATCGCGGCGATCCAGCCGAAGGAGCGGGCCTGGTCCAAAATGAAGACATAGAGCACAAGAGCCGGCGCCACGCCGAAATTGATGATGTCGGCCAGCGAATCCATCTGCGCGCCGAACTTCGACTGCGCCTTGAGCAACCGCGCCACGCGGCCGTCGATGCCATCGAGAAAGGCCGCGATCAGCACCATCGCCACAGCCATCTGGATGTTGTTCTCGAAGGCGAGCCGGATCCCGGTCATGCCAGCGCAGATCGCCAGCACCGTGATCAGGTTGGGAATGATCATGCGGAACGGGATTTCGCGCAGCCGCGGGCCGCGCCCCCCGTCAGGCCCCTCTTCTTCCGGACCGTGCGGTTCAAAAGGCGGAAACGGCGTCTGCATGCATCTCTCCCTTGGCGAAGTGTGGCCGGGGCCGGGACCAGGCTCTGTCTGGTTCAGCCTGAACCAGACAGAGCCAAGATTCTTTGTTTTCGTTTGTCATTTCGGGAAAACCGGAGTCCACTTTTCCCTGACAAACTCTAATCCCGGCGGCTGACCACCGGGCCCTTGTCCGAGCCGAATTCGGCAAGCATGGTCTCGCCCGCGATCGCGGTCTGGCCGACGCTGACCAGCGCGCGCGCCGAGGCCGGCAGGAACACGTCGAGGCGCGATCCGAAGCGGATCAGGCCAAAGCGTTCGCCGGCGTCGAGCCGCTCGTTCTCTTCCGTCCAGCACAGGATGCGCCGCGCCACCAGGCCCGCGATCTGGACCACGCCGATCTCGCCATGCGCCGTCTCGAGCACCAGCCCGCTGCGCTCGTTCTCGCTGCTGGCCTTGTCGAGTTCGGCATTGAGGAACGCGCCCTGGGAGTAGACCTTGCGGACCACCCGGCCTTTGACCGGTGCGCGGTTCACATGGCAGTCGAACACATTCATGAACACCGAGATGCGCAGCATCTCGGCCGAGCCGAGGCCGAGCTCCGCGGGCGGCATCATCCGCACCACCGAGGACACCCGCCCGTCGGCCGGACTGATCACCAGATTGTCGTCGATCGGCGTCACCCGCTCGGGATCGCGGAAGAAATAGGCGCACCAGGCCGTCAGCAGCAGGCCGATCCAGAACAGCGGATCGGCGATGAACCCCAATAGCACCGATGCGCCGAAGAAGATGGCGACGAACTTGTAGCCCTCGCGGTGAACCGGAACCAGGACGTTGCGAACGCTGTCGATGATGCTCATGATGTCTTTCCCAAAATGCTCATGGGGCGTGACTACAGCAATTCGGCCCAAAGGGGAAACCTCTTTGGGGGTTTTCGGGTTCCCGCTCCGGTCAAATGGCTCCATTGGCGGGGTCTGGGCGACACAACGCCGCATCGCTCATTCGCCACGCATCGATGGCGCCGGATCGCCTCCGGCGCCCGGCTCAGACCTCGCCCACCTCCGGCGTGCGGCGGCGGGTGACGATGCCCATCTCGTCCTCTTCGCGCATCCGCTTGAGCTGCTCCTCGGCGGCTGTCGCCTCGCGCTGGCGGTCCCACATGGCCGCAAACAGGCCCTTCATCGCCAGAAGCTCGGTATGCGTGCCGCGTTCGGCGATCACCCCGTCCTTGAGCACGATGATCTCGTCGGCGCTGACGACGGTCGAGAGCCGATGGGCGATGACGAGCGTGGTGCGGCCCTTGGAGACGAAATCGAGTGCCGCCTGGATGTCCTGCTCTGTGGCGGTGTCGAGCGCCGACGTCGCCTCGTCGAGAATCAGGATCGGCGGCGCCTTGAGGATGGTCCGGGCGATGGCGACGCGCTGCTTCTCGCCGCCGGAGAGCTTGAGCCCGCGCTCGCCGACCATGGCCTTGAAACCGTCGGGCAGCGAGCGGATGAAGCCGCCGATCTGGGCGAGATCCGCCGCCTTGTCGATTTCCTCGTCACTGGCGCCGATCCGGCCGTAGCGAATGTTGTAGGCGATGGTGTCGTTGAACAGCACCGTGTCCTGCGGCACCATGCCGATGGCAGCCCTCAGGCTCTTCTGCGTGACGTCGCGCAGATTCTGCCCATCGACGGTGATCGAGCCCGACTGGATGTCGTAGAACCGGTACAGGAGCCGCGAGATCGTCGACTTGCCGGCGCCCGAGGGGCCGACAATGGCGACGGTCTTGCCGGCCGGCACCTCGAACGAAATGCCCTTGAGGATCGGCCGCGCCGGATCGTAGCTGAAGTGCACATTGTCGAAGCGGATCGCGCCCTGATCGACCGCCAGCGGTTTGGCGTCGGGCTTGTCGGTCACCTCGGGGGCGACATCGAGCAGCTCGAACATCTGCTCGATGTCGGTGAGCCCCTGTCGGATTTCGCGGTAGACGAAGCCGATGAAGTTGAGTGGCACCGAGAGCTGCATCAGCATGGCGTTGATGAAGACGAAATCGCCGATGGTCTGCGTGCCCGCCTGGACTGCCATCGCCGACATCACCATCATCACGGTCATGCCGATGCCGAAGATCACGCCCTGGCCCATGTTGAGCCAGCCGAGCGAGGTCCACACCTGAGTGGCCGACTTCTCGTAGGACTCCATGGACTTGTCGAAGCGGCGCGCCTCCATCTCCTCGTTGCCGAAATACTTCACCGTCTCGTAGTTGAGAAGCGAATCGACCGACTTGGTGTTGGCGTCGGTGTCCGACGAGTTCATCGCCCGGCGGATCCCGATGCGCCAGTCGGACGCCCGCACCGTGAACCAGATGTAGAACCAGACGGTGACGGCGGTGACGGCGACATAGGTCCAGCCATAGGCCAGGCCAAAGATCAGGGCGGTGAGCGCGAATTCGATCAGCGTCGGCACGGTGTTCAGAATCGTGAAGCGGACAATGGTTTCGATGCCCTTGGTGCCGCGCTCGATCACCCGCGACAGGCCGCCGGTGCGGCGTTCGAGATGGAACCTCAATGACAATTCATGCATGTGGACGAACGTCTTGAACGCGAGCTGGCGCACCGCGTGCTGGCCGACGCGGGCAAACAGCGCGTCGCGCAGCTGGTTGAAGCCCCATTGCACGATGCGCACGACATTGTAGGCGACGACCAGCATCACCGGTGTGGCGATCAGCGCCGGCACCCAGGCCGCCACCGAGCTCTCGCCGTTGAGCGCATCGGTCGCCCACTTGAAGAAATAGGGCACTGAAATCAGCACGAGCTTTGACAGGAGCAGGAACAGGGTCGCCCACAGCACCCGCATCTTCAGATCGGGGCGGTCGGCCGGCCACATGTAGGGCCACAGGTTTCTCAGCGTGCCGAGCGGATTGCCCTCGTCGGCGGAGACGGTCTTCGATGCCAAATCAATTGTCCTTGTGTACGGCGGCCTGCCGTGATGTGTCTGAATGCGGGGCATGGCCCGTCTGCGGGCAGCAGCCGGTGCAGCAATGGTCGAGTGTCTGCGAGATGACACCTGCGAGCTCGCGAAGGGCGGCCGCGTTGAGGGTGTAGCGCGAACGTTGCTGCTCCGGACGGAAGGTCACGAGCTCCGCCTCGAGCAGGATCTTGAGATGCTGCGAGACCGTCGATTGCGCCAGCCCCGCTCGTCGAACCAGATCCTTGACGCAGCAGCTGTCACCCGCTCCCAGTTGCCTCAGGATCCCCAGTCGCGCCGGATGCGCCAGCGCCGCGAGCTTGCGCGCCACTGCATCATCCTTTGCAGATATGTCAGACTGAGTCGTGTTCATCGTTCATCGGCGATATACGATGAATGTTGGATGGTCAACCGTCTCAGGGATTGTTTGAACCGCCCAGCAGCTGCTTGTGCAATTCCTCGGCGTTCTCCAGCGGGCTCTCGGGCACGGAGAACACCTGGCCGGGCTTGATCCGGTCCGGGTTCTGGATCTGCGAGCGGTTGGCCACATAGATCGTGGTGTAGCGCACGCCCTGCCCGTAGGTCCGGCGCGAAATCTGCCACAGCGTGTCGCCGCGTCGGATGATCACCGCCCCGGGGGTCGAGGCCAGGGGCGCCTGCACGATGGTGCGCGGTTCCGTCGCTAGCCCCTCTGCGGCGCCCGCCGAATCGGATGCGTTGGCGGCGGCGACCGCACTTGGCGCCGGTTGGGACAACGCCGTCTCCGCCTGCCTGACGGTCTCGCGCAGCTTGCCGAGGTCGGCCGTCACGGCCGCACCGCCGGTGGCGTCCGGCTGATCGGCGCCGTCCGGAGCGATCATGGCCAGCGCCGCTTCCGCCTGCGCCCGCATGGATTGCGCCATGGCCATCGCCTCGGCACTGCTGCCTTCGGGAAGATCCGCCATCGCCGCGGACTTGAGCCTGGCGATCGCATCCTCATAGGCGGCCGACACGGCGGAGGCATCCGGCGTCTCCGGCGCAGAGACAAGCTTCTGCAGGGTCGACAGGGCCTCGAACGAGGCCTCGCGCATCTGCGAGAGGCTGGCGATATCGGGCAGGATCAGCGTCTCGGGCGCTGCAGGTTCTTCCGTCGCGGGAACAGAAGGCGCCACGGCGGCAAGCGACTCGCCCGCCGGCCGGTTGAACGGCACGGTGGCGCGCAGCACGATCTCCTGACCCGTGCTGTCCATCAGATCGGCGCTGATGATGTGGTCTCCCACCGCCAGTTCAATGGTCGCCTCGATGATGAAGCGGCCGGTGTCATCGGCCTTTTCCGTGCCGATCACCGCGCCATTGGCCGACACCCGCACCGGATATCCCGGCGTCGCCGATCCGGCGACGAAAATCTTGTCGCCCTCGATCTCGACGGCGTCGACGCGGACCGTGGCGCCGGCAGGCAATGCAGTCGCGGCTTGTTCGGACGCCGCCTCGGGCGTTGCCAGGGCCAGCTCGGTGGCCGGCTCCTCGGCCGTGGCCGGTTCCTCTGCCGCGGCGGTTTCGGTGCCGGGCGCGCCGTCGGTCCCGGTTTCCGGGGCTGCGGTCGCCGCAGCGATCTCGGGCGCGCTGGTCGTCAGCAGCGCGGAGGCTTCCGGAAGCGCCGGCATTTCCACCTGGGCCGGATCGGCCGCCTCCCCTGCGCTCGCCTCTTGAGCGGTTCCGGACTGTGCGGCGGCATCTGTGCCGGGCGCTGCGTTGTCAGGCGCTGCGGTCTCGGGCGCCGCCGTCTCCGGCGCAGTGGGTGTCGCAGCCGGTTCGCTCCCGGTCTCCCCGGATCCGGCGGAAGCCACTTCCACCGGCGTTTCGGTCGCGGGCGCCTCGGGCTTCACGATGATGCGGCTCGCCTTGCCCGGCTTGCTCACCATCGCCAGCAGGTCCCCGCCCGGCTCTTTCGGGATCGACACGGTGGCCACTTCTTCGGAGCGCCGCATCTGCCCGTCCTTGCCCGTGATCTGCAGCGTCAGCTGATAATCGCCAGGCGCCAGCGGCTCATCCAGGACGGCGGCGAAATCGCCGCTCGGCCCGACTTCCGTTGTGGCGATGACGGTGTCGCCATTCATGATGGCGAGCGTGGTGCCGGGTTCGGCCTTTCCGGCGATCACCGTCGAGCCGTCGGGCTCGACCCGGAGCACGTCGAAGCTCGGCACGACCCAGCTGTCGGCGCCCGAGGGCTCCACCGGCTCGGCGCTGGCGATCTCGGTGGCCGGGGCTTCGACCGGATCGGCCGGCGGCGCACTCGTGCTGCTGTCTACCGCCGGCAAGGCCGGCGCTGACTGGGACTCAACTTCCCCGCCAGCCTTGAAAAGCTGCGGCGCGGCAACGTAAGTGCCGACGGCGGCGGCAAGAACCACGCCCGCGATGGCCGGCAGGCCCGCGCCCATTTTCAGAATACCGGCGATCTTTGCCAGACCGGCGCCAAGATTAATCATCGTCTGCTCCGCACTCCCGGCAAAACCGCCGTTGTGGCTTTAAAACCTATCCGGTTTGAATCGCCTTCACAAGAAAAAGCAAGCTGCAGCGCAGCATCGGACTTGACCGCGTCACGGCCCCCATGTTCTCTCGCCCCATGACCACACTGACTCCTCGCATCAAATCCATCTGCGTCTATTGCGGATCCCAGCCCGGCCGCAATCCGGCCTACAAGGCGGCTGCCCAGACGCTCGGCCGCGCCATGGCCGAGGCCGGCATCGACCTGGTCTATGGCGGCGGCACCAAGGGCATCATGGGGGCGGTGGCCGACGCGGTGATGTCGTCGGGCGGCAAGGCCATCGGCATCATCCCCGAATTCCTGATGGACAAGGAAGCCTCGCGTCATTCGCTCGGCCAGTTGAGCGAGCTGCATGTCACCAGGGACATGCATGAGCGCAAGCACATGATGTTCGAGCGCTCCGACGCCTTCGTCACCCTGCCCGGCGGCATCGGCACGCTCGAGGAGATCATCGAGATCATGACCTGGGCCCAGCTCGGCCGGCACACCAAGCCGATGGTGCTGGCCAATATCAACGGCTTCTGGGATCCGCTCAATGCGCTGCTGGCGCACATGACCGGCGAAGGCTTCATCCACACCGCGCATCTGGTCAAGCCGATGGTCATCAATGATGCAGCCGGGATCGTGCCGGCGATCCTCGCCCAGGCAGCAGGCGGCACCGATCCGGGCGAGCCGGAGCTGATCAGCCGGATGTGAGCGCGGCCGCCGCCGCGCGCCGGGCCTTGCGGTTGCGCATCAGCGAGGATGTGTAGATGCCGAGCGCCATCCAGATCAGCACGAAGGCCGCGAGCTTGGTGGGCCCGAACGGCTCCTTGAAGACGAACACCGCGATGATGAAGATCATCGTCGGCGCGATGTACTGCATGATGCCGATGGTCGACAGCCTCAAGAGCTTGGCGCCGTTGGCGTAGATCATCAGCGGCACCGCGGTGACCACGCCGCAGCCGAGCAGCAGCCAGACGTCAACCATTCCCGTGCCACCGAAATGCCCCATGCCATTGGCCTCGACATAGGCAATGTAGAAGGTCGCCGGTATCGTCAGGATCAGCACCTCGAGGAAGAAGCCCTGGTTGGGACCGACCGGCAGCGACTTCTTGAAATAGGCATAGAACCCCCAGGTTCCGGCCAGGCTGAGCGAGACCCAGGGCACGCCGCCCGATTCCCAGGCGAGCAGGGCCACGGCGGCAACCGCAAGCGCGATGGCGATCTTCTGCTGCCCATCGAGCCGTTCCTTGAGCAGGACCGCCGCCAGGAACACCGAAAACAGCGGATTGATGTAATAGCCGAGCGCGGCCTCGACCGTCCGGTCCGCGCCGATCGACCAGACATAGATGCCCCAGTTGACCGTGATGATGGAGGCCGTCAGCATGCCCATCATCAGCGTGCGCGGGGTCCTCAGCGCGATGCGGATATCGTTGGTCCGCCCGAGCAGGATCAGCACCACGGCGGCGATCGGCACCGACCACACCACCCGGTGCGCCACCACCTCGACCGCCGGGATATGCGCCACTGCCTTCATGTAGAACGGCAGGAATCCCCACAGCAGATAGGCCACCAGCGCGAAAGCAAAGCCGCGCCCGGTGTCTTCGTCATAGACCTCGGGTGCCGTTTCGATCGCCATGTTGCAGTCCGCCGTTTGTTCGTGTCGCGGGGAGACGCTTAGGACAAGCCGCATGAATGGGCAAATTCATTCCGCTGAACAATGAGCGGCGGCGGGACAGGTTCGTCGGTCAGCCACGCCGGTACATCGCCACCGCTTCACCGACAAGCGCTGCATTGCCGGCCGCCATGCGCCCGTCAGGCATATGCCGGCAATCCTCGAGCCCGATCCGGGTCGACCAGTTGCGCGTGCGCGCGAGCTTGACGAAATCCCAGACCGTGGCGTCAAAGCCGTGCAGCAGGATCGACCGCGTGACGCCGGCGCCGGCGAGCACGGAAGCGATCCCATCGGCAATGGCAAAGGCCGCGGTCCATTCCTGGTCCTCGATCTCGATAAGAATGCGCAGAACCTTCTCATGATCGGCAAGCCCCACGAAGCGCTCGGCATCGGCCACGGTGGCAATGCCGGCCTCAATGCCCACACCTATTGATCGTAGCAGCGCCATCACCTCCGGCGCATCGGGCTCGGACAGATTGACCGAGGCATAGTCAGGCAAGACCGACCAGGCGGCGATGCAATAGCGAGTCTCCTGGACATCGTTCTCGATCCAGGCACCGGTTGACACGCCGATGAGCGTTCCCGGGCAGGCGGTACGCACGGCCGCGACGGTTGCGTCGACGGCGGCAAGGCTTTCCCGCTGGTCTTCCCCGCGGGGATGGATATGCAGTTCGGCGGCGCCTGCTGTCACGCAGCCTATCGCGTCCGCCGCCATCGCCTCCGGCGTCAACGGAAGCTGGGGATGAAACTCCGCTGGTCTCGCGCCGTTCAGACAGGCCTGTACGATCATCGGCGGCTCCTCGTCGACACCATAGCCCCTACTCCGCCGCCACCCGGCCCGCGAGATCCCGGTTCTTCATCAGCTTGTAGATGATGGAATCCATCAGCGCCTGGAACGAGGCGTCGATGATGTTGTCGGAGACGCCCACGGTCCACCAGCGCGCGCCGCTGCCGTCGGTGGATTCGATCAGCACCCGTGTGATCGCCTCGGTGCCGCCATTGAGGATGCGCACCTTGTAGTCCGTGAGCTCGAGGTCGGCGATCTCGGCCTGGTAGACGCCGAGGTCTTTCCTGAGCGCGATGTCGAGCGCATTGACCGGGCCATGGCCCTCCGCCACCGACATCATCTCGACGCCATCGACCGAGAGCTTGACCACCGCCTCCGACACCGTCCGGATCCGTCCCATCGCATCGAAGCGCCGCTCGACCATCACCCGGAAACTGGTGACTGCGAAAAACTCCGGCACAAGGCCGAGCGTGCGGTGGGCGAGCAGCTCGAAGCTCGCATCCGCCCCCTCATAGGCATAGCCCGTGGCCTCGCGCTCCTTGACCAGGCTGATCAGGTGATCGAGCTTCGGGTCGTCCTTTCTCACCACCACGCCGCGCTGCTTGAGCGCGTTGATGAAGTTGGACTTGCCGCCCTGGTCCGAGACCATCACCTTGCGGAAATTGCCCACGCTTTCGGGCGGCACATGCTCGTAGGTGCGCGGGTCCTTCATCAGCGCCGAGGCGTGGATGCCGGCCTTGGTGGCGAATGCCGAGGCGCCGACATAGGGCGACTGAAGAGCGGGCGAGCGGTTGAGCAGCTCGTCGAAGCCGTGGCTGAGCTGCGTCAGGCCCGCGAGCTTGTCCGCGGTGATGCCGGTCTCGAAGCGATCGGCGTATACGGGCTTCAGCGCCAGCGTGGCGATCAGCGTGATCAGATTGGCGTTGCCGCAGCGCTCGCCGATGCCGTTGAGCGTGCCCTGGATCTGTCGCACCCCGGCTTCCACCGCGGCCAGGGAATTCGCCACCGCCTGGCCGGTGTCGTTGTGGGCATGGATGCCGAGCCTGTCGCCGGGAATGCCCTCGACGATCAGCGCCGCGACGATCTCGGTGATTTCCGAGGGCTGCGTGCCCCCATTGGTGTCGCAGAGCACGATCCAGCGCGCGCCTGCCTCAAAGGCTGCCCGGGCGCAGGCCACCGCATAGGCGGGATTGGCCTTGTATCCGTCGAAGAAATGCTCGCAATCGACAAGCGCCTCTTTTCCGGCCTCGGCAACCGCACGCACCGAGGCCGAAATCGACTCGAGGTTCTCCTCGTTGCTGCAGCCGAGCGCCACCGCTACATGATAGTCCCAGCTCTTGGCGACCAGGCAGACCGCATCGCCCGCCGCCTGCAGGAGCCCGGCAAGGCCCGGATCGTTCGACGCCGAAACGCCGGCCCGCTTGGTCATCCCGAAGGCCACGAAGGAGGCCCTCGCCGTGCGCTTCTTGGCAAAGAACGCCGTGTCTGTCGGGTTCGCGCCCGGATAGCCGCCCTCGACATAGTCGATGCCGAACTCGTCGAGCATCCGCGCGATGGCGATCTTGTCCTCGACGGAGAAATCGATCCCCGGCGTCTGCTGGCCGTCCCTGAGCGTGGTGTCGAAGAGGTAGATGCGGTCTTTGGTCATGATGTCATTCCGGAATTGCTGGGGCAAACACCCCCCTCTGTCACTTCGTGACATCTCCCCCGCAAGGGGGGAGATTGTGTGCCGAGAGGTCGCGGGTTCCATTCTCCCCCCTTGCGGTGGGGCCCGAAGGGCGGGCGAGACCCGTGGCTCGCCCCAAATCGGCGTAGCCCGCAGAGGGGGGTAGGTCGCAACACGTCAAGCATCGGCCTTCCCCGCAAACCTGTCGGTCGCCCGGATCAACCGGTCGAGAATTCCGGGTTCCGAATAGGCATGCCCCGCGCCCTCGATCAGGTGGAAATCGGCCCGCGGCCAGGCCTTGTGGAGCTGCCAGGCGATCCGCGCCGGGCACGGCATGTCGTAACGGCCGTGGACGATGACGCCGTCGATGTCCGCGAGCCGTCCCGCGTTGCCGAGCAGCTGCCCCTCCTCGAGCCAGCCGCCATGGACGAAGAAGTGGTTCTCGATCCGCGCAAACGCCAGCGCGAAGCGGTCCTCGTGGAACACGTCGCTGGTCGAGGGCTCCGGCATGAGCGTGATGGTCTCGCCCTCCCAGCCGCTCCAGGCCTTGGCGGCGGCCAGTTGCACGGCTTCGTCGTCGCCCACCAGCCGCCTGCGGTAGGCCGCCATCAGGTCGCCCCGCTCGGCTTCCGGGATGGGGGCCAGGAACCGCTCCCACTTGTCGGGAAACATCTCCGAGACGCCGAACTGATAGTACCAGTCGAGCTCGGCCTTTGTCAGCGTGTAGATGCCGCGCACCACGAGTTCACTCACCCGCTCCGGGTGGGTTTCGGCATAGGCCAATGCCAAGGTCGAACCCCAGGAGCCGCCGAACACCAGCCATTGCTCGAACCCCGCCATCTCTCTCAGCCGCTCGATGTCGGCCACGAGGTGCCAGGTGGTGTTGTTGTCCAGCGACGCGAACGGCGTCGAGCGTCCGCAGCCCCGCTGGTCGAACAGGATCACATCATAGAGCTTGGGATCGAACAGGCGGCGCTGGTTGGGGTTGATGCCGCCGCCCGGGCCCCCATGCAGGAACACCGCGGGCTTGGCGCCCTTCGTGCCGACCCGCTCCCAATAGACGGAATGGCCGTCGCCGGTGTCGAGGAAACCGGTCTCGAAGGGCTCGATCTCCGGGTAGAATGTACGCAGTTCACTCATCATCTCATCCCCAATTGACCCAGACGACCACCGCGGCCGTCACCAGAACGACCAGCACGCCCTTGCCGATCAGGCCATAGAGCAGCCATTTCGGCATCTCGGTTCCGGGCTTCCGCGCGCTCATGACCGCTCCACCGGCGGCCATGCCGCGGTGTCGTGGTCGGGATGCTGGTAACTGACGAGCGTCCTCAGGAACGCCACCGCCTCGGCGTCCTGCATTGTGTCGCGCTCGGGCAGCGCGGGAATGGCGTCGCACCACACCCGCTTGGCCTCGACCCCATAGGCGGTCACCGGCGCGACGGCGTCCGGATCGTCAAACGCCAGCACCGCAAGCGCCAGCCCGTCGGGCGCATCATAGGCGAGCGGCGTGCCGCAGGCCGCGCAGAACCCGCGCCGCGCCGCGTTGGAACTCTGAAACCAGGCCGGCTGCCCGCGCGTCCATTCGAAGGAAGCATCGCCGACGGAGACCAGCGCCAGCGCGGGGCTGGCGGACGCCTTCTGGCACATCCGGCAGTAGCACACCGACGAGGTGCCCGGCTTGCCCGTGAGCCGGAACCGCACGGCGCCGCACTGGCAGCCGCCGGAGTGGATCTGTATGTTGTTATCCGGCTCAGTCATGCAGATACCTCGCGATGGTCTTTTCGATTTCCAGAAAGACATGGTCTTCCGCATCCACCAGATCCGAATTGTCGAACCGGAGCACGGTATAGCCCTGTTGTCTCATCCATGCATCGCGCACCCGGTCATGAGCGCGACCCTGATCGGTTTCATGGCTGTCGCCATCGACTTCCACCACGATCTTCTTCGACAGCCAGGCGAAATCGGCGATGTAGGGCCCGATCGGCGTCTCGCGCCGGAAACGAGCTCCGCGTGGCCGGAAATCGCGCAGCAGGTTCCACATCTTGGCCTCGGCCCTGGTCAGCTCGGTGCGCAGTTTCCTGGCACGGTCGCGGGTCTCCGGCGTGATGTTGGAATGAGGCATCACGCTGCCTCCACCATTGAATCCGGTGAGGCAAAAGCCCCCTCCCCAACCCCTCCCCACAAGGGGGAGGGGCTACCCGGCCGCACCATCCGATCAAACAATCCGCTCTTCGCAGAGTTGATGGGTGTTCCGGCAGGCGCCAGGTGTGCGGAGCCAATCCCCTCCCCCTTGTGGGGAGGGGTTGGGGAGGGGCTACTCGGCCGCACCATCCGATCAAACAATCCGCTCTTCGCAGTGCTGATAGATGTTTCGGCAGGAGCCAGGCACGCGGAGCAGAGCCCCTCCCCCTTGTGGGGAGGGGTTGGGGAGGGGTCTTTGCCCAACCAAACACTCACCGCCGAACCTCCCAGGTCGTCACCCGCGCGCCGGTCTCGGGATCCTTGCCGTCCTTGAGCTGGATGCCTTTCGCCAGCAACTCGTCGCGAATTTTGTCAGCTCCGGCCCAGTTCTTGGCTGCGATGAGTTCGAGGCGGTTATCGACCAACACTTGAATGTCATTTGCAAGATCGGCCTCAACTTTTCTAACAACGGAGATACCAAGCAAATTTGCACAAGCCAGACCTGCAGCGACGGACGCTTTCCTTTCACTTCCCCCTGAAAATCCAGTGTTGCCCTTTCCGAACCCTACTACTCCAGCATTTGACTCTTCGGGAAGTGATGGGTCTGCCCACTGACTTAAATTCATGAGCTCATGGATCCGGCCGATTGCTTCAGACGTGTTGAGATCATCGGATAGAAGCTCGACGAACCTGGAGTCCAATGTACCGGGTTGGACCGCAGCCTCAGTGGCGATGCGCTCCCAACGAGTGAGAATCGCCAACGCCTCCTCCAACCTCTTCACACTGAAATCGATCGGCTCCCGGTAATGCGTCATCAGCATGGCGAGCCGCAGCACCTCGCCCGGCCATTTCCGCCCGCCGAACTTGTCGGTCTCCAGCAACTCCGCAATCGTCACGAAATTGCCCTCGGACTTGGACATCTTGCGGCCCTCGACCTGCAGGAAGCCGTTGTGCATCCACAGGTTGGCCATCCGGTCGGTGCCGTGGGCGCAGCAGGATTGGGCGATCTCGTTTTCGTGGTGGGGGAAGATGAGGTCGAGCCCGCCGCCGTGGATGTCGAAGGTCGCCCCCAGGTGATGCTCGCTCATCACCGAGCATTCGATGTGCCAGCCGGGGCGGCCGTGGATGGTCAGGGTCTGGCCGTCCTCGGTGAAGGCGCCGTCCCAGCCGGGCTCGTCGGCGGCCGATTCCTTCCACAAAACGAAGTCGGCCGGGTTGCGCTTGTGCTCCTCTACTGCGATGCGGGCGCCGGCCTGCTGGTCCTCGAGCCTTCGGTTGGAAAGCTTGCCGTAGTCGGGCATGGAGCCGACCGCAAACAGCACCTCCCGGCCCTCGCGGCCGGAGGTCACATAGGCGTTGCCCTTGTCGATCAAGGTCTGGATCATCGCCACCATGCCGTCGATATGGGCAGTCGCGCGGGGCTCGAATGTCGGCTCAAGGCAGCCCAGCGCCGCGGCGTCCTTGTGGAAGCGCTCGGCGGTCTTCTCGGTGACCTTGGCGATGGCTTCGTTGAGCGGCAGGTCGGGATAGTCCCTGAGCGCGCGCGCGTTGATCTTGTCGTCGACGTCGGTGATGTTGCGCACATAGGTGACGCGTGAGCCGTCCGATGCTGTTCCTTGGCCCGGGTAGACGTGCTTGAGCAACCTGTAGAGCACGTCGAACACGATCACCGGCCGCGCATTGCCGATGTGGGCGAAGTCATAGACCGTCGGGCCGCAGACATACATCCGCACATTGTCCGGATCGATCGGCAAAAACTCTTCCTTGACCCGCGTCAGCGTGTTCCAGAACCTGAGCTCGCTCATGTCAACTCCCCGATGCCGGCCGCCCTGGCCCGGGTCGTTTGTCCTGTTTGTGAAAGAAGACGAAAACGGCCGAGCCAGCGGTGAGCTAGCGAATAATGATGCCGCAGATGCAGGTGGCGCGCGCGCCGTGTGCCGTTTTCATGCTCGTCTTATCCCCGATTGCGCGGGTCCGGTCAAGATGGCGGGCACCCGCCTCAGCTGGTAAAAAACCGGGTGAGCAGCGAGGCCGACAGCGCCGCCATGACAAGGGCGATCAGCCCGTCGAGCACTCGCCAGGCCGAGGGCTTCTTGAACAGCGGCTCGAGTACGCGGGCGCCGTAGCCGAGGCCAAAGAACCAGAGGAACGAGGCCGACATCGCGCCCACGGCAAAGGCCAGCCGCGCCGTCCCCTCATAGCGCGCGCTCAAGCCGCCGACCAGCAGCACGGTGTCGAGATAGACATGCGGGTTGAGGAAGGTGAAGGCCAGGCACATCAGCACCGCCGCCTTGAGCGATCCGGGCCCGGTCTTCGCCGCCTCAAGCCCCGATGGTCGGAGCGCCCGGCGCAAAGCCATCACCGCATAGACGGCGAGAAACGCGGCGCCGCCGAGCGTGACCATCGCGATCAGCACCTCCGAGCTGGCGATGAGCGCGCCGAGCCCCGCGACGCCGAGCCCGATCAGCGCCGCATCCGACAGCGCGCAGATCAGGCAGAGGATGAAGACATGCTGCCGGAGCAGGCCCTGGCGCAGGATGAAGGCGTTCTGCGCGCCGATGGCCATGATCAGCGAGCCGCCGAGCAGAAGCCCGGCGAGGGCGGGAGCGAGGAAGGGGGACATGGGGCTAGAACAGTTTCATCTGGTCGGGCGGACCATCCGCCGATTTGGGTTTTGGCGCAGGCTTGGCGGGCTTTGGGGCAGGATCGTCGCCGGGGGCGGCATCCGTCGCGGGCGCCTGCACCTCGGGGCCGGCATTGGCCACCTTGTTGACGAGGTCGGAGACGCGGATCGCCTCGAAATAGCCGTCCGGCGCAGGCGCCATCAGGTCGGCCACGTCGCGCGGCTCCTGGGTGAGGCAGTCGAGCCAGCGCGAAAAATCCTCTGGCGCGATCACCACCGGCATGCGGTCATGGATGGGCGCCACCTCGCGGTTGGGCCCCACCGTCAGGATCGCCGCGGTGTCGATCTCCGCCCCGTCGGCGCTCATGTAGGTTTCCATCAGGCCCCCGAACGCGACGATGCCGCCGGCGCGCGGCCGGATCCAGTAGGGCACCGATTTCTGCTTCGAGCCCTTGGGCGGCCGGTGCCATTCGTAGAACCCGGAGGCCGCAACCAGCACCCGCCGGTGCCGCATGGCGGCGCGGAACGAGGCCTTTTCGGCGGCTGTCTCCGAGCGCGCGTTGATCAGGAGCGGAAACTCCGCCGGGTCCTTGACCCAGCCCGGCAGGAACCCCCAGCGCGCCAGAAGCGCCCGGCGGTCGGTGCGGTTGTCGCCCTCGTCCCGGCGGCGGTCACCGGCCACGATCAGGATCGGCTGCGTCGGCGCAATGTTGTAGCGCGCCGGGAAATCCTCGATCTCCTCGAGCCCGAACAGTTCCTGCACCTCCTGGGGCGTTGCAGTCAGCGAAAAACGGCCACACATTGGCAATCCATGGCGCAGGATTCCCGGAGGGTCAAGAAGCGAGAGGCCCGAAGCAGGCCCAGAAGGCGAAGAGCGGCATGGCGGGGATCTAGGCGGGCGAATTGACCCTTCTGTCGGACACGATCCGTCCGTCTTCCAGCGTGACGATGCGGTCGGCGAGCTCGAGAATACGATTGTCGTGGGTGACCATCACCGTTGTCGTACCGCGCTTTTCGCCGAGCTTCTTGAGCATCGCCACGACGTTGAGGCCGCTTTCCTTGTCGAGGGCCGCGGTCGGCTCGTCGGCAAAGACGATATCGGGGTTGCCGACCAGCGCCCGGGCAACCGCCACGCGCTGTTTCTGGCCGCCTGACAGATTGCCGGGCAGATAGTCCATCCGGTCTGCAAGCCCGAGCAGCGACAGGGCATGGCGCGCTGCCTCCTGTTCGGCCTTCGGATCGTTGAGGCGATGGACCTGAAGACCCATCTGCACGTTCTGCAATGCGGTCAGGCTGCCGTGCAGATTGTGCGCCTGGAAGATGAAGCCGAGCCTGCGCCTGAGCGCCTCGTTGAGCGCAGTTCCCGCTCCCATCAATTCATGCCCGAGCAGGTTGATCGAGCCGTCCTGCAGGTCGCGCAGGCAGCCCATCAGCGTGAGCACCGTTGTCTTGCCCGATCCCGACGGCCCCATCAGCACGGTCAGGCTGCCGCGCGCGACAGTGAGATCAACGTCAAAAATCGCCTGCTTGCGGGCTTCGCCCGTGCCGAACCAATGGTTCAGCCCGGCGACAATGATGGGCGTGTCCTGGTTCATCTCCCGCCCCTCAAAACAGATCCGCCGGATCTGCCGCCGCCAGCCTGCGGGTGGCGATGGCGCCCGACAGAGAGCAGGCAACCAGCGTTCCGATCAGCACGATAACGGCCATCTCCCAGGTCATCGCCAGCGGCAGATTGGTGGCTTTCTTCATGGCCGCCAGCAGCCCAGTGCCGACAATCACACCGGGAACGAATCCGAACACAGCCAGGATCAGCGCTTCCTCAAAAACAATGCCGAGGAAGAATTTCTGCGGATAGCCCATCGCCTTGAATGTCGCATATTCGGAAAGATGATCGGCCACGTCGGTCGAGAGGACCTGATAGACGATGACGATGCCCACCAGTACGCCGATGATCACCCCAAAGCCGAAAATGATCCCGGTCGGCCGTTTGGTTTGTTGGTATTTCAGATCCTCGGCCTTGGCCTGGGCGTAGGATCGGATCCGCAGCGACTTGTCCGAAACGAGCTCTCGCAACCGCGCAGATACCACATCCGGGTCCGCCCCTGGCATCACCTTGAGCAGAATGTGATCGGGCGCCGCTGACCTGCGCGCCGGAAACAGCGACAGGAAGGTCTGATCCGACATGATCAGATAGCCATCGCCGCCAAATCCGCCGCCTCCCTGGAACGTGTCGTAGAGCGTCAATGTCTTGCCCGTGACTTCGAAGCTCGCTGGAGTCTGCGGGCGGATCGCGGCGGCCTCTTCAGGCGGCAAGCCTCGGGTGGCCATGTCCAGAATGCCCGAATCGTTGAGTTGCAGCGTCGCCAGTTTGGGTTTGAGCGCAGGGCTCAGGAAATCAGGCAGCGTCGGATCGACGCCGAAACTTGTGAGACCCAGCGTCTTGGTCGGGCGCGGCCAGTTGGTGTTGCCGACAAAAATTCCGGTTCCGAGCGCCACTTCCGGATCGGCCTGAGCCTGAAACAGCCATTGCCGCGCGACATTGGCGCCCTCGGTCATGGAATTGGCGTCCGACGCCGAGATCATGATGTCGGCGCTGAAGAAATCATAGGGCTTTAATGTCGCTGTCGCCATCGAGTTCATGATGCCCAATTGCACGAACACCAGCACATTGGCGAAGGCGACGCCCGCGATCGCCGCGGCGAAGCGGGTGCGGCTGTGGGTCAGTTGCAGCCAGCCGATCGGCAGACGACCGAACAGCCATTGCAGCAAGCGGTTCATGGAGTGCTCTTGGCAACAGGGGCCGGGGTGCGGGTGTCGATGCGGGCGATCACCTCGAGATTGGTGTAGCGCGCCGCCACCTTGGAGGACGCTGCGTCCAGTTCGACCATAACCTTGATCACCCGCGCATCGGTATTGGCGGCGGTATCGTCCGACAGCAGTCCCTGGCGGCCGACGGTCAGGCCGATCGATTTGACCCGGCCCTGCAGCGTCTGGCCGATGGCCACGGCGGCCAGTTCCACCGGTTGCCCCACGGCGACGTTTGCGATCCGGTCCTGATAGACCTCCACCTCGGCCATCATCTGGTCTGTGTCGCCGATCTGCATGATGCCGTCGCTCGGCGGGCGTTCGCCCGGATTGGCCGTCGACTCGAGCACCACGCCGCTGATCGGCGACAAAACGGCGGACCGGACCAGGTCCTGCTCGGCGCGCGCGAGATCCGCCTTGGCGGCGTCGAGATTGCGCGCAGCGACAATGACGTCGGGCTGCAATTCGGCCTGCTGGCTGGCGAAACGCGCCAGCGTCGCCTCGGCTTTCTGCACCGCAAGACCCGCCTGGCGTTCGGCAGCGACGAATGAATCGAGGGAGGCCTGGGTGATCACCCCGCGGTCGAACAGGGCCTTGGAACGTTCGAGTTCAGCGGCGGCTTCCATGCTTGAACTGCGCGCCTGTTCCAGCGCCGCAAGGGCTTCGGCTTGCGAGTTTTTCACCGACACCGTGGTCTGGACCAGCGCCGCCTCGCGCACGGCGACATTGGCCTCGGCCAGAAGCACCGCACCTTCAAGCTGGCCCCGATTGTCAAGCCGCGCCACCACCGCGCCCTTTTCAACGCGGTCGCCGATGCTGACCAGCACCTCGGCGATGCGGGCGTCGCCAGCCCCGTAGGGTGGCGCCACGATAGAGACATCGCCGCGCGGAATCAGCCGTGCCAATCCGATGACATCGCTGGCCTGCATGGTCGCCGCCATCTCTTTCGGCATTTCCATATCGGGCGGCAAGGCGATCGGCCTGGCCGAACCGCCACCGGGCTGCAGCCCGGTCAGAGCGTAGAATTTTTGCAAGGCGGTGGGCTGATAATACATGCCGATCACCCCGCCCGAGAACATGAAGACCGGGATCAGAAACACCAGGAGGTACCGCTTGTGAAACCGAAAACGACGCCGGGGCGCCTGTTGACTGCCGGACTCTTGCCGAATGACAGGCAGGGGCAGGTCGCTATCAGGGGTCATCACGAATTCCGATTCTCATGTCCCGGCGGGATCAGGATCAATACATAGTTTGACCCGAATGTTTTCGCAATGCAGGCTTCCGGCATCGCGCCGGTGACCTGCAAGGCCAGGTTCGGGCTTTCCCCGCGCAGCATGGCACCTCCTGGGGCGTTGCAGTCAACGAGAAACGGCCACACATTGCCAATCCATGGCTGAGGATTCCCGGAGAGACAAGCAATGAACATCAAGCCACCATCGGCCACGGCCGGCGCCGCACTCGCCGTCTCGGTGGCGCTCGAGCGCGATGGACGATTCCTGCTGGTGCTGCGCGCCAATCCGCCTGCCCAGCACATGTATGCCTTCCCGGGCGGGCGGGTGGATCCCGACGAGACGCTGGAGGCCGCGGCCCTTCGCGAGCTCGAGGAGGAGACCGGGCTCAGGGCCACCAATCCGCGGCCCTTCGCCACTTTCGATCTTAACGCAGACGATCCCGGTGGCGCCTCGCATTTCTTCCTCACGGTATTCCTGGCCGACGATCCGGGCGGCGACCCGGTTGCCCGGGACGACGCCAAGGCCGTCGGCTGGTTCACCTCCGACGAAATCCGCGCGCTCCACACGCCGCCCAGCATGGTGACCTGCATGGACCTGCTGGCTGCCGGAAACCGGCCGTAGCCGGGCCTGGACCCCGATGGCGCAGCTCAAGCGAATGTGAGCGGGATTGATTGGCGTCCGGCGCGATCATCCCGGATTATCTGTCCATGGCAGGCTTTGATTTTCCCACACCGGCGTCCGCCGGCCGATCCAGTCTCTCCGGTCTCGTCGTCATGGCGGCGGTCGCGGCCTTGTGCCTGGCGCTGTCCGCGCTCAGCGCCGCGGCCAATCCGGATCGCTGGCAGCGCCAGGGCTGGAAAACCGATTTTTCCAGGTCCAGCATCGATTTTGCAGAGATACTCTCCGGCGGCCCGCCCAGGGACGGGATCCCGCCGATCGACGATCCGGACTTCCTGCCGGCAAAGGACGTATCGGAGCTGGATGCGAAGGAGCCGGTGATGTCGGTCGTCATCGACGGCCAGGCGCGCGCCTATCCGCTGCGGATCATGACCTGGCACGAGATCGTCAATGACACGCTGGCCGGCCGGCCCATTGCCGTGACCTATTGCCCGCTGTGCAACGCGGCCATCGTCTTCGACCGCACGATCGACGGCTCAACGACCACCTTCGGCACGACCGGAAACCTGCGCAACTCGGACCTGGTCATGTATGACCGCGAGACCGAGAGCTGGTGGCAGCAATTCACCGGCGAGGCGATCACCGGATCCCGCACCGGAGCGAAACTGGAGGTCATCCCCTCCCGGCTCGAGGCCTGGGAGAGCTTTCGCATGAGGCATCCCCAAGGCGAGGTGCTGGTGCCCAAAAACCCGAACCTGCGCGACTACGGCCGCAATCCCTATGCCGGCTATGACAGTTCAAGCGTGCCGTTTCTCTATGATGGCCCGATGCCCGAGGGCATTGCACCACTGAGCTATGTCGTGGTGGTGCGGGAGGCGGACGAGCCGCTGGCGGTGTCGCTCGACCGGCTGCGGCGTGACGGAGCCGTCACGCTCAACGGCATCCTGTTCACCTGGGTTCCCGGTGTCCGTTCGGCGCTCGACACCTCCAGCATCGCCGAAGGCCGCGAGATCGGCAGCGTGGCCGTGACCCGCGACGGAAAGGACGTGGCGCATGAACTGACCTTCGCCTTCGTCGTCAGTGCCTTCCTGCCCGGGACGACGATCCTGGAGTGATCCAAGGCCAATCGTCCGGCATTTCATCGCGCCTGATCTTGGTGTAAGGACGAGCCATGATCCGCCGCCTTGCCCTGATCCTGACTGTTCTCGTGCCCGCAGTGCTTCTCTGCGGCACGCAGACCGCCGTGGCCCAGGAGCCCGCGGTCGAGGAAGAGGCCACCGTGGTGGTGCCGGACCTGCCGCCGCCGCCCTACGAGGCGCGGTTGCTCAGGCTCGCCGAAATCCTCGGATCGGTCCAGTATCTGCGCACCCTGTGCAGCACCGAGGAAGAGACCGGCTGGCGCGACAGCATGCAGGCGCTGCTCAACAGCGAAACCGCCGGAGAGGCCAATCGCCGCGCACAGCTGACCGCCGGCTACAATCGCGGCTTCCGCGCCTTTGCCGCGGTTTACACCACATGCACCGAGGCCGCGGTCGTGGCCGAGGAGCGATACCGTCACGAAGGTGCAACACTTGTGGCCGAAATTGTTTCCCGCTATGGAAACTAAGGTTTTGTTAACCGATTTCGACGCAGCCCCGTGCCGGAACGGCTCAAGCCGTGCTAGGCTTGTTAATGACCTGGTAAGCAAAAGTTGGTTTGCATGACACATCCCACGCCCCATACGACCGAAGAGCTTGATGATCTGATCATTCAGGAGAAGCTTCAGGTTGCGCTCGAACTGCAGCACGATGCCTGGGCCGAGAGCACGGCCGACGGCATCGAGCCGGAGATCATTGCCGATGCGGCGATGATCACCGCGATCCGGGAAACAGTCCGGGCGCTCGGCGAGGACCAGGCGGAAGCTCTGGTGGCGTCGCTGCGGGACCGCATCTTGGCGGGTGAGTTTTCACCCCAACGTGTGCTTCAATAGGATTACTGAGGCAGCATCACCGGCGAGGAGACACGTGGTCGACAAGCGCAAGCGCCTACGGCACCTGAGCGACAGCATCGTCGCCACAGCCATCATCGGCGCGTTGCTGGCCGTCGTGACCGCAGGTCCGGCGCTGTCCCTGAGCGAACTCAAGGAGGCCGAGCCTCCAGCCGCTGAATCCGGGCAGGAAGCGCCACCGGCGCCCGATGCACCCCTTGGCAGCCCGGCAGAGGATCCAGAGACGGGCCCGGAAACTGGCCCCTCCATCGGCCCGGCAATCGGTTTGCCGGATCCCGATCCGATCATCCGCACAGTCCCGCAAACCGAGGACCCGGACCTCGAGACAGCCGTCAAGTTTCCTCCCGTCGACATCCTCACCGATCTCGCGCTGCTGCCCGAACCTGTGCGGCGCATGCGGCAGCTGATCATCGAGGCCGCGACCACGGGCGAGATCGACCGGCTCCGCGCCCTGCTGGGCACCGGTCCGACCGCCACGCAACTGGCCTTTGGCGAGGTCGACACCGATCCGGTCGCCTATCTGCGCTCGATTTCGGGCGACGGCGAGGGCCAGGAAATCCTGGCGATCCTCATCGACCTGCTCAACACCGGCTTCCTCCATGTCGATGTCGGCGAGCCCTCCGAGACATTCGTCTGGCCCTATTTTGTCGCGCTGCCGCTTGAGGCCCTGACGCCGCCGCAGAAAGTGGAGCTGTTGCGCCTGGTCACCGCCGGCGACGTCGAGGACATGAAGGCCTATGGCGCCTACAATTTCTACCGGATCGGCATCTCGCCGGAAGGCGAATGGGCGTTTTTCGTGGCCGGCGACTGATCCACCCGCTACCCCGCATCCGTGCCCCAGAGGCCTGCGCGCGATCGCGCCCTTGCCCCGCGCCGCGCGACAGCCTACCTATCGGGGGACATCCATCCCGACCCATCCGGAGTGCGCCGCGTGCCAGCCCTAGTCCTATCCGACCGGAAGATCGTGCATGTTGACGGCGCTGACGCCGAGCATTTCCTGCAGAACCTGATCACCGCCAATCTCGACGCAGTCCGGCCCGGCGAGGCGCGTCCCGCAGCGCTGCTGACGCCCCAGGGCAAGATCCTGTTCGACTTCCTGATCTCAAGATCCGGCGACACCGGCTATGATTGCGACATCCGCGCCGACTGCGTCGATGATTTCATCCGCCGGCTGACGCTCTACAAGCTGCGCGCCGCCGTCAGCTTCGACACGCGCGACGATGTGCCGGTGACCGCCGTCTGGGACGTTCCAGCCCCCGAAGGCGCGCTCGTCGACACGCGGTTTCCAGCGGACGCCCGCGTCTGGCGGCTTTATGGTCCGGGCGCGGTTGCCGATGCGGACCCGGCCCGCTGGAACGCGCTGCGGATCGCCCATGGCGTGGCCGAATCGGGCGCGGACTTCGCGCTCTCGGATGTCTTTCCCCACGACGTCATGATGGACAAGACCGGCGGTGTGGATTTCCGCAAGGGCTGCTATGTCGGCCAGGAAGTGGTCTCGCGCATGCAGCATCGCGGCACCGCGCGGCGCAGGGTGGCGACCGTGACCGCGCAATCTCCCCTGCCCGCTCGCGGCGCCGATGACGCGGTCATCGCGGTGCTCGCGGGCGACAAGCCGGTCGGCAGCCTCGGGACCACCGAAGGACATGCAGCGCTTGCCATCGTGCGCACCGACCGGGTCGGCGATGCGCTGGCAGGCAACCTCACGCTCACCGCCGCAGGCATCCCCGTCACCCTCGCCCTGCCGGCCTGGTCGGGACTGTCGTTCGACGCCGGCGGCGCCGTCGCCGAGGACGCCTGAGCCATGGCTTCGGTTGAAAAGGCGCCCCGCGCCTGGCAGCGCATGCTCTCGGGCCGGCGGCTCGACCTGCTCGACCCCTCGCCGCTCGACGTCGAGATTTCCGACATTGCCCACGGGCTGGCGCGGGTGGCGCGCTGGAACGGACAGACAAGCGGCAGCCATGCCTTTTCCGTGGCCCAGCATTCGCTGATGGTCGAGGAGATCGTCGGCAGGCTCACGGAGGCGTCCCCGGAGATCCGGCTGCTGGCACTTCTCCATGACGCGCCCGAATATGTCATCGGCGACATGATCTCGCCGTTCAAGGCGGCCGTCGGTGGCGGCTACAAGACGGTGGAAGCGCGGCTGGAGGCTGCCATCCACATCCGCTTCGGGCTGCCGCCCGCCCTGCCCGCGCCGCTCCAGGCGCTGATCAAGCGCGCCGACCGGATCTCGGCCTATTTCGAGGCGACGGAACTCGCGGGCTTCGAAGACAGGGAGGCCCGCGCCTTCTTCGGCCCGCCGCGCGGCATCAGCCGCGACATGCTCGATGTGTCGCCGCGCCCGGCCGACGAGGTGCAGGCGCTGTTCCTTGCGCGGTTTGAGGCGCTCGAAGCGCTGCGCCCGCCAAAGCGGGGTGGATGAATGTCCTATATCGTCGTCTGCCGTCTCAACCAGATCGCCGAAACTGCCGTGCTGCATGGCGCCCGCGAGATGGTGAGCCTGCTGGCCGAGAACCAGGAGTTCCACCGCCCCGCCGTCATCGACCAGAGCCGCCACCTCAAGCTCGGCCTCAACGACATTTCCGAGCTGCGTCCCGGGCTCACGGCGCCGGGCGAGGCCCATGTCGAGCGGCTGATCGGCTTTGTCAGGGCCTGGGACCGGCGCGCGCCGCTTGTCGTCCATTGCTGGCTGGGGATTTCGCGCTCGCCTGCCGCCGCCGCCATTGCCGCGCTGGCGCTCGAGCCCGATCAGGACGAGATGGCGCTCGCCGAACGCCTGCGCCAGGCCTCGCCCTTCGTCACGCCGAACGCGCGGCTGATCGACATCGGCGACGCCATGCTCGGCCGCGATGGCCGCCTCAAGCGCGCCATCAAGGCCATCGGCCGCGGCGCCGACGCCTTCGAGGGAAACCGTTTCTGCCTGGCGCTCCGGCCCGGTGACTCCGTTCCCGCCGCCACGCCGGAGCGGCACAAGGGCGGGACCTGATCGCGCCATGGAGCCAGGCGACATCCCACCGCTCCGCATCGGCCTCAATGCCGCCATCGTGGCAGTCAGCGGACGCTCGCCCAAGATCCTCTGCGTGCCCGCCGAGCCCGGCATCGGCGGCGCCGACGGCCTGCCCTACGATCTGTTCGATCCCACCCGCCACCGCACCTTCGAGACCGCCCTGCGCCATTTCGTCGAAACCCAGACCGCGCTGCATCTGGGCTATGTCGAGCAGCTCTACACCTTCGGCGATCGCGACCGGCACCGCCGGCCGGGCGACGAGAACGTCCATTCCGTCTCCGTGGGCTACCTGGCCCTGACCCGGACCGATGCCGAACCGGGCGAGGCGCTGGCCCGGACCGGGTCGCGCTGGCGCGACTGGTACACCTTGTTTCCCTGGGAGGACTGGCGCGAGGACAGGCCTGCGGTGCTCGACACGGTCATCCTGCCGCGGCTCAAGACCTGGACGTCCGAGGCCGGGAGCGACGACGCTGCGCTGAGGCGGCAGTCACGCGTGCGCCTGTCCTTTGGCCTCGACGACTTTCCCTTCGATGACGAGCGCGTGCTCGACCGCTACCAGCTGCTCTACGAGGCGGGCCTGGTCGAGGAGAGCGTGGCCGACGGCCGCGTCGCCGGCACAGGGCTCGCGGCCCCGCTCGGCCGCGCCATGCGGTTTGACCACCGCCGCATCGCCGCCACCGCGGTGCAGCGGCTGCGTGCCAAGATCAAGTACCGGCCGGTGATCTTCGAGCTGATGCCGCCCGATTTCACCCTGACCGAGCTACAGACGACCGTGGAGGCGATCTCCGGCCGCCATCTGCACAAGCAGAATTTCCGCCGCCTGGTCGAGGGCGCCGAACTGGTCGAGCCGACCGGCGCGTCCAGCGCCGCCACCGGCGGCCGCCCCGCCGCCCTCTACCGCTTCCGCGCCAAGATCTTGGAAGAACGGCCCGCGCCGGGCCTCAGGCTCGGCGGACGGGGGTAGAGGACCGCTTCAGGGCGATGTCCTGATCTGGCTCCGCCAGGTTGCCCGGGTGACCCGAGCGAAAGCAGCTGACAGGTTCTGTCAGTTGAGGTGGTCTAGAACACCGAGATCAGCCACCAGCATCAGGAGCAAACCATGACCACCAGGATCGATGATGTTGACCGCTACATCACCGGCACCCTTGACGGCGTCAACCCGGTATCGGCCTGGGGCGAGACGGCCTACTTCTACAATCCCGGCCTGGTCCTCAAACGCGGAACCTATTTTGCCACCATCAAGCAAAAGGACGGCGACAACGACAGGGCCTCCGGCCTCGACCGCGACGGCGTGTGGCGATTGAACATCGGCCTCGGCAAGAAGGCTTTCCTGGCGATGTTCAAGCATCAGCCCGCGAGGCCTGCCAAGGGCGGCGTCATCGAAGGGCCATGGGATTTCACCGAGATCGACCGGATCACGCCGCACCCCGTCTATGGCTGGATGGGGTGGATTGCCGTTCTCAATCCGGGCGAAGAGACCTTCGAGACGTGCAAGCCGCTGATCGCGACCGCGCATCAGCGCGCGGCGGACGGTTTCGGCAAGCGCACCCGGCAGTCGTGACCGACGCCTGCGTGGTTCCAGTGGCAAGTCGGGGCCATTGGTCCGGAGCACCGCGCGGCTCGGGGAGAGAATTCCCCAAGCCGCGCCAGCAAGGGATCGGCCGAGGCCCGTGCTCCTGTCAGGCCATGACCCAGAGCTGGAACAGCAGGCCGGAGGCGAAGGCGCCGGTCAGCGACAGGCCGATATAGAGCGCAAAGACCTGGGGCCGGGCCAGAGCCCAGACCGCCATCGCCGCCGGGATCGAGGTGACCCCTCCGGCCACGAGGAAGGCGAGGCCCGCGCCGGGCGCCATGCCCTGCTCGATCAGCCCGCCCACCAGCGGGAGCGCGGCATAGCCGTTGAGATAGGCCGGCACGCCGACAAGTGTCGCCATGACGATCGGCATGAGCCCGGTGCCGCCCAGCGCCGCCGTCACCGTCTCGGCAGGGATCCAGGCCAGCATCAGGCTCTCGAGCAGGAAGGCGAGCGTCAGCCATTTCGCCAGGAACAGCGTCGTGCTCAGGCCATTGCGGGCGAACTTCTCCCGCCGCTCGGGCTCCTCCCAGAACCGCCAGACGACGGGCTTGGGCGCGCGGATCTTCGATCCGCCGCAGCCGCCATTGCCGATGCCCTCGCGCAACGGATCGGCCAGCGCGCCGCCGCGCGACATGAGATGCACCACCAGCCCGCCGAACAGGCCAAGACCGATGGCGGCCAGCGTCTTGGCGACCGCGAATTCTAGGTTGAGCACCCCGGCGGTGAGCACGAACATCGACGGATCCATGATCGGCGACGCCAGCCAGAAGGCCATGACCGCGGACAAGGGAACCCCCATCGCCAGAAGGGCCGCGATCAGCGGGATCACCCCGCAGGAGCAGAACGGCGAGATCCCGCCCATCAGCGCCCCGAGCAGGATCATCGTGAGCGGCGCGCCGGTGAAAGCCCTGGCGATCAGATTGTCCGCGCCGGTGGCGCCCGCCCAGGCGGCAATGCCGATCGACAGGATCAGGAACGGCGCCGTCTCGACCAGCGCGCGGCCCGCAAACAGCGCGCTCTGACCGGCCTGGGACGGGTCGAACAGCGCAAGCACGACGAGCAGCAGGACCGAGGCAAGCCAGACGCGCTGGTCCCGCCAGAGATGGAGCAGTCCGGCCCAGGGGCCGGGAGTGGAACGGGTTGCGACAGACATACCTAAACCTCCGGATATATGGTTATATAAAGGCCAAAAAAAATGCCCGACTTCGTCATACGGCGTCCTCCGATGCGGGGACGCGCACGCCCGAGCAGCATTCAGACGTCAGGAAGGCAAGCACGCGATTGATGGCCGGGAAATCGACGCGGTTGAACACCTCGCGCCCCCGCTTGTCCTGAAGGACAAGTCCCGCATCCACCAGGCTCGAGAGGTGATGCGCCAGTGTCGACGGCGCAAGCTCCAGATGATCGCCAATATCACCCACCCTGAGCCCGTCCTCCCCGGCCCTGACGAGCAGGCGGAAGATCGACAGGCGGGCATCATGGCCCAGGGCGGCCAACGCGCGGGCGTGGGGTGAGGAAATGGTCATGGGTCTAACATAACCATATTTCTAGTTTTGTAAAGACGTTCGTTCTGCGATCCGCGGACGCGTCGCGGACCCCGGTCGCAGACCGGTCCGGGGTCCCATCCGGGCCGTTGCTAACGAACGGCGTCGGCATGCATGACCGCATCGCCAAAGGGGTGATCGATCACCATTTTCCAGCTGCTGTCGGGCTGCTTGCGCAGCACCGCGACCGACAGGGCGACCATGTCTCCTTCCGGTCCGGGCGCCGTCCACTTCATCAGGTGCAGCGCCACATCGCCGGACGTGACGACATCATGGGCGCCATAGGTGAACGCAACGCCCTGGGCGATGAACTCCGCGAACATCTCCCGCAACGCACCCTCGCCCGTGACAGGCATGCCGGGCTCAGCCACCACGGTGGCGCCTGCCTCATAGGCGGACATCACGCCGCCGACGTCTCCGGCTGCGAATGCATCGGTCATTGTTTCAATCGTGCTCAGAATTGCAGCAGTCTCCATTTGCCCAGGCTCCGTTTGCGCGTGTACATCGACAAGAGTAATGAGGACCATCGCCGACATCGCGGCGGTGAATTTCAATGTCATTGCATTCTCCTTATTGTTGAGAGCTTGATGTCTAGCGCAGCGTTGCGACAGAAAATGGCAATGGACGCCGCCTGTTTTAAAGCCTTAAACCGCCTTGCATGCGGCTTCCATGTCAGTGTGGCCGGGAGAACCGGCTCGTTTCGGCTTACAAGCCTGTTCCCGGCACATCGGCTTTCTGGCGCAATCGGACCACCATGCGCCGTTTGCAACACAAGGGATCGACGCCATCAAGCCGCCCGAACACGAGAATGGTGTCTGCCCCGCCGGAGTTGGTTCGGCGCAGGACGGCTGACCGCCTATGTCCATCAAGCCGCGGAATTGGCGCCCGGCGGGAGCCCCGGCTGCGCGAAAATCAAGCGCTCTGCCACGCCAACCGGCATTTGCCGCCGCAGTCGAACCGCGCTTCGAAATCATCGTCGAACCCACCGGCCGGGACGACGTTTTGACTTGCGCGGACGGGCTTTTTGAACAAGCTTGCAGTCCGGCCGGCACACGCCGCCAACAGTGCCTGAAGCTGGATTACCCACCCATGGAACATTACGATTTCATCGTCATCGGCAGCGGGCCCGCCGGCCGCCGCGCCGCCATCCAGGCAGCGAAATTCGGCAGGAAGGTGCTGGTCGTCGAACGCGGCAGACGGGTCGGCGGCGTCTCCGTCCACACCGGCACCATTCCTTCCAAGACCCTGCGCGAAACCGCGCTCAACCTGTCCGGATGGCGCGAGCGCGGCTTCTACGGCCGCTCCTACCGGGTCAAGCAGAACCTGACCGCAAGCGATCTGCGCGCCCGGCTCACCATCACCTTGAACCACGAGATCGAGGTGCTCGAACACCAGTTCGCGCGCAACCAGGTGACGACGCTCACAGGCGATGCCCGCTTCAGGGACCGCACGACGATCGAGGTGACGGGCGAGGAGGGCGAAAGCTTCCAGTTCAGTTCGGACGCCTTTCTGCTGGCCGTCGGCACCGTCCCGTTCCGCCCGGACTATGTGCCCTTCGACGGGACCAGCATTTTCGACAGCGACGAGATCCTGAACCTCACCCACCTGCCCCGGTCGATGACGGTGATCGGCGCAGGCGTCATCGGAATCGAATACGCCACCATTTTCAGCGCGCTCGATGTCCATGTCACGCTGGTCGAACCCCGCAGCACCATGCTCGATTTCATCGACCGGGAGCTGATCGATGACTTCACCCATCAGATCAAGGACCGCGGCATGGTGCTGCGCTTTGGCCGCAAGGCCGAACGGATCACCAAGCTCGCAGGCGGCGGCTGCGAGGTCCAGATGGAGGGCGGACGCAACATCCGCTCCGAAATGGTGCTGTTCGCCGCCGGAAGGATGGGCGCCACCTCCACTCTCAACCTAGAATCTTGCGGCCTTGAGAGCGACAGGCGCGGCCGCATCAAGGTCAATCCGACGACCTTCGAGACCGATGTACCCGGCATCTACGCCGCAGGCGACGTCATCGGTTTTCCCAGCCTCGCCTCCACCTCGATGGAGCAGGGCCGCATCGCCGCCTGCCACGCGCTCGGCCAGCAGGCCCACGAGCCGCCGAAGTTCTTTCCCTACGGGATCTATGCGGTGCCGGAGATTTCCACCGTCGGCATGACCGAGGAGGAGGTCATCGAGCGCGGCATCTCCTATGAGTGCGGCGTGGCGCGGTTCCGCGAGACCTCGCGCGGCCACATCATGGGCCTCGACACCGGGATGCTCAAGATGATCTTCTCCCTCAAGACCCGCAGGCTGCTCGGCTGCCACATCGTCGGCGAGGGCGCCACCGAACTGATCCACATCGGCCAGGCGGTTCTCAATCTCAAGGGCACGCTGGATTACTTCGTCGAGAACACCTTCAACTATCCGACTCTCGCCGAAGCATACAAGATCGCGGCGCTCGACGCCTGGAACCGCATGCCGCAGCACTGAGCCTCTGAGCCCGAGCGCGGCGCCTCGGCATTCCGCTTCACCAGATTATCCCGGTCAACAAGCTGTCCCGACGCGGGGACGGCACCGGCCGGCCTTGATCCGGTTGCCAGACTGTCACAGCACACGAATTGACAACATACCAACTGGTCGGTATAAATTAAATCACGGGAGACCTGGCGACCGCCGGGGAGGGAATGAAGCCAAGAGGTGGAGACAGAAATGCTGACATTGCCCGAAAACGTGACCCGCGCGGCACAGCCTTACGCCTACATGACCTTCCAGGTGCGCATGGACGAGATGATGAAACCGGCCGAGGAGGGATTTCCTGCCGTGTTCGACCTGCTAGCCAGGCAAAACATCGAACCGGCGGGCCTACCGATCTACAATTACCGGCGCATTGACATGGCCGACACGCTGGATGTGGAAGCCGGCGTGCCGGTGACGCGGATGGGCCAGGACAGCGACAGCATCAAATTCGGCATCCTGCCCGCCGGAGAGTTCGTGACCATGCGTTGGCACGGGCATCCCGACAAGCTCGAACCCGTCACCGGCTTGCTGATTGGCTGGGTTCGCCTCACGGAGCAGCCGCTGGACATGGAGGAGAGGCCCGATGGCGACCATTTCGCCTGCCGGCTCGAAATCTTCGAGACTGGTCCCGAGGAGGAACCGGACATGAACAAATGGGTGACCCAGCTCGCCTTCAAGCTCAAGGATGAGAACGCGCGGCACGCCCCATGAACCACCCGCAAGGAGGAGGCCTGCCGTGATCCCGACCATCACCGTCTTTGAACGCTCCCCCGACGGCGGCAGGGGGCTCGCGCGTGACACCCGTGTGCGCTGGGCGCTCGAGGAGACGGGCCAGGCCTACGCGGTGCGCTGCGTCTCCTTCCGGGCGATGAAGCAGCCCGCGCACCTGGCGCTGCATCCGTTTGGCCAGATCCCGACCTTTGAGGAGGGCGACCTCGCCTTGTTCGAATCCGGCGCGATCGTGCTCCACCTCGCCCATCGCCATCCGGGACTGCTGCCCGACGACCCCGATGCCCGGGCGCGGGCAATCGCCTGGATGTTCGCCGCCCTCAACACCGTGGAGCCGCCGATCCTCGAGCGCGAGCAGACGCCTTACGCGGTGGGCGACAGGCCCTGGTGCGCCGAACTCCTGTCCATCCTCGACGACCGGGTGCGCGCCCGGCTGAGCCAGTTGTCCGCGCATCTGGGCCGGTCCGAGTGGCTCGATGGCGCCTTCAGCGCGGGCGATCTAATGATGGTGTCGGTGCTGCTCCGGCTGAAATCCCTTGCCCTGCTCGACGAGTTTTCGAACCTTGGGTCCTACGTCGCCCGCGGCGAAGACCGTCCCGCCTACAGGCGTGCCTTCGCCGCACAGCTGTTGGCGAACACGCAGAAGCAGCCCCCGGTCTGATGCAGGCCGATCAACCTTCCCCAGAAACAACCCCAGAGAAGGAGACACCGCCATGGCCGAACTCGTAACCTGCGTCTGGTTTGACCACGGCGAAGCCCGCAAGGCCGCAGACTTCTATGCCGCCACCTTTCCCGACAGCCGCGTGCTCCGCGTCAACACCGCGCCCGGGGATTTTCCCGGCGGCCAGGAAGGCAGCGAACTGACGGTCGAGTTCACCGTGCTCGGGCGAAAATTCGTGGGCCTCAACGGAGGTCCGAATTTCAAGCCGAACGAAGCGGTAAGCTTCATGGTCATCACCGACACCCAGCAAGAGACCGACCGCTACTGGGATGCGATCACCGGCAATGGCGGCGCGGAAAGCGCCTGCGGCTGGTGCAAGGACCGCTGGGGTTTCTCCTGGCAGATCACGCCCCGCATCCTGCTGGACCTGACGACAAGCCCCGATCCCGCGGAGGCCAAACGTGCCTTCGAAGCGATGATGACCATGCGCAAGATCGACATCGCCACGCTTGAGGCAGCGGTGGCGGAGGTGTCGTGAGAGTGACGAACACGCCTACAACGGCCAGACCCAGAGCAGCAGCGGCAGGCTGACGGCGACCACCAGCACTTCCAGCGGCAGGCCGAGCTTCCAGTAGTCGCCGAAGCGGAAGCCGCCGGGGCCGAGGATCAGCGTGTTGTTCTGGTGGCCGATCGGGGTCAGGAACGCGCAGGAGGCGCCGATGGCGACCGCCATCAGGAAGCTGTCGGGATTGACGCCGAGCGTCGCGGCGATGCCGATCGCGATCGGGCAGAGAACGGCGGCGGTGGCCGCATTGTTCATGACGTCGGACAGGAACATGGTGGTGACCAGCACCACCGCAAGGGCCGCCACCGCATTGCCCTGGGCGATGGTGTCGACCAGGAACCGCGCCAGCAGATCGGCGGCGCCCGAGCTCTGCATGGCACCCGCCACCGGGATCAGCGCCGCCAGCAGCACGATCACCGGCCAGTCGATGGCGGTATAGAGCTGCTGCAGCGGCACGGTGCGGAACAGCATGGTGGCGAGCACGCCGAGGGCGAAGGCCGGCGCCGCCGGCAGCAGGCCAAGCGTCACGATCAGGACCGCGCCCAGCATGATGGCGCCGGCGATCAGCGCCATGCGCTTGTCGGGAATGCGCAGCTCGCGCTCGCCCAGCGGCACGCAGCCGGTTTCATTGACGAACTCGTTGATGATCACCGCCGGGCCCTGCATCAGCAGGAGATCGCCGGATTTGAGCTTGAGCGTGCGCAGCCGGGCGCGCGGCGAATGGCCGTCGCGTGACACGGCGAGCAGATTGATGCCGTAGCGGGTCCTGAGCCTGATATCCCGGGCCGACCGACCGACAATGGAGGAGCCCGGCAACACGACCAGCTCGCGCAGAACGAGCTCGTTCTCGTGGCCGACGTCGGTCTCAGCCTCGGCCGTCTCGGCCTTTGGCTTGGTCGAGGCGTCTTCCTTGGCGGGAGCCGCGTCCGCATCCTTGTCCATGGACGAGCCCTTTTCCTCCAGCTTGATATCGAACACCGACACCGCCTCCGCCAGCGCCTCGACATCGGCTTCAAGCACGAGGATGTCGCCCGAGCGGATGCGGTGGCCGCGATGGGGCGCATTGATGCGGGCATCGTCGCGCACCAGCGCCACGATCTGCGCGCCGGATTCCTCGATCTCGCGTTCGAACAGGTTCAGCGTCAGTCCCACGGCCTTGCTCTTTTCCGGCACGCGCAACTCGGTCATGTAGGCCCCGGTTTCAAACCCCTTGGTGTTGACCGACTTGCGCGCGGGCACCAGCCGTGAGGCCAGGAGCGCAACAAAGATCACGCCCAGCACCGCGACCGCCACGCCCACCGGCGCGAAATCGAACATTCCGAAATGCCCCAGCCCGGCCTCGGCCCTGAATCCCGAGACGATCAGGTTGGGCGGCGTGCCGATCAGCGTGGTCATGCCGCCCAGGATCGTGCCGAAGGCCAGCGGCATCAGCACCTGCCCCGGGGTCAGGTCGATGCGCCCGGAGAGCTGCACGGCGATCGGCATCAACAGCGCCATCGCACCCACATTGTTCATGAACCCAGACAGCGCAGCGCCCAGTCCCAACAGCGCCAGCATGCTGGTGAGCCGCCCTGCCTCCCGCGGCAGCATGCTGCGCGCCATCCAGTCGACCGCGCCGGTGTTCTGCAGGCCCTGGCTCAGGATCAGCACCGAGGCCACGGTGATGACAGCCGGATGACCGAAACCCGCAAAGGCCTCGTTCGCCGGCACCAGCCCGACGATCACGCACGCCATCAGCGCGGCCAATGCGACAACGTCGTGGCGCAACCGCCCCCAGAGGAACAGCCCCATGGTGGCGGCAAGCACGGCGAATATCATCAATTGGGGGGAGGTCATGAAAACAGCCTTTGAAGCGCAGTCGCCTGCCATAATGAACGCCGGATCAAATGGATCCATCGGCGGGGCAATGTTTAATCAGCTTTTTGCAGACAATGTGGCCGCCCGCGTCCAAGCGCGGATGCGAGGCCCGGGCCCAGCAGCAGGCGCACTCCTCCCGCCCCTCACGCAATCGCGATATCGAGCCCGATGTCGAGGGTCGGCGCGGCCATGGTGATCTTCGAGGTCGAGATGAAGTCGACGCCGGTTTCGGCGATGGCGCGGATGGTCTCGAGATTGACATTGCCCGAGGCCTCGAGCGTGACCGGTTGGCGCGCCGACCGGTTCATCGCCACGGCCTGCCTCAGCAGGTCGGGTCCCATGTTGTCGAGCAGGCAGACATCGGCGCCCTCCTCCAGCACCTCGGCAAACTGCGCAAGCGTGTCGACCTCGATCTCGATCTTGACGAGGTGCCCGGCAAAGTCCTTGGCGGCCCGGAGCGCCGGCACGATGCCGCCGGCCACCGCGATGTGATTGTCCTTGATCAAGATCGCGTCGTCGAGCCCGTAGCGGTGCGACGAGCCGCCGCCGCAACGCACGGCGTATTTCTCGACCGACCTCAGGCCGGGAATGGTCTTGCGCGTGCAGGTGACCCTTGCCTTGGTATGGGCAATGGCCTCGGCGAAGCGCGCGGTATGGGTGGCGATGCCCGACAGGTGCATGAGGTAGTTGAGCGCCACCCGCTCGGCCGAGAGCACGCCCCGCGCCGGGCCGGAGATGCGGGCGATCATCGCACCCGGTTCGATCCGCGCGCCGTCTTCGACCAGCGCCTCGAAGCTGATCGCCGGATCGATCAGCCGGAACGCGGCCCGGGCCAGCGGCAGACCGGCGATAATCCCCGCCTCGCGGCTGTTCATTTCGGCCGTGGCCGTGCGGTCCGCGCCGATGGTGGCGTTCGTCGTGATGTCGCCGGCGCGGCCCAGATCCTCGATCAGCGCCGCGCGCACCTGGTCTTCGATCATCAGCTGCGGCAGTTCGGGCAGAAAGGCGGTGTGCATGGCTCAGAATTCCATGAGATCGGGGATGATGGCGTGCGCCTGCTCGAGCGTCAGCAGCGTGCGCCGCTTCCACGCCGCATCCTCCGCCGGGAAATCGGTGCGGAAATGCCCGCCCCGGCTTTCGGTGCGGTTAAGCGCGCAGACGGCGATCAGCTTGGCGGTGGTGACGACATTGTCGAAGCGCATGGAATGGCTGTCGCGCGCCAGCCGCAGGATCGTGCCGAGTGCCGGGCGCATGCCGTCGCCGTCGCGCAGCACGCCGAAATTGGCGCTCATGACCTGCCTCAGCAGGGCCATGTTGGGGTGATCCTTTTCGACGAGATATTCGGTGCTCGTGACCGAGCCGTCCTGCCAGCCTTGGGGTGCGTCCGGCTCGATCTCGGCCTTCAGCGCCTCGGCGATGCGGGCCGAGAACACCACAGCCTCCAGGAGCGAGTTCGACGCCAGCCGGTTGGCGCCATGCGCGCCAGTCGAGGTGCATTCGCCGCAGGCCCAGAAGCCCGGCAGCGACGAGCGCCCGTCGGCATCGGTCCAGATGCCGCCCATGAAGTAGTGCGCCGCCGGGACCACCGGGATCATCTCGCGCGCCGGATCAATGCCCGCCTCCTGGCAATAGCCGAAGACGGTGGGGAATTCGGATGCGAAGTCGGGCACCGCCGCGCGGCAGTCGAGAAAGGCGCCCCTGCCCGCTTTCACTTCGGCGAAGATGCCGCGCGCCACCACGTCGCGCGGCGCGAGTTCGGCATCCTTGTGCAGGGCAAGCATGAAACGTTCGCCCGCCCGATTGTGCAGCGTCGCGCCATGGCCGCGCAGCGCCTCGGTGGCGAGCGGCGCCGGGTCCTTGCCGACATCGATCGCGGTCGGGTGGAACTGCACGAATTCCATGTCGGCCATCCGGGCGCCGGCGCGCGCGGCCATGCCGATGCCGCCGCCGCGCGCTTCCGTCGGATTTGTGGTCACCTCGTAGAGATGGCCGACGCCACCGGTGGCCATCACCACGTTCGAGCCGGTGATGCGGTGCAATTCCTCGCCGGCGCCGGCCTTGTCCCGGGCGATGACGCCGGTGACGCGGCCGTCCTCGACAATCAGGTCCTCGACCACATAGCCTTCCAGCACCCGGATCGACGGTGTCTTGCGCACCGAGATGACGAGAGCCTCCATGATGGCGCGTCCGGCCATGTCGCCCTTGACCCGCACGATCCGGCTTTGCGAATGCGCGGCCTCGCGGCTCACCGCCAGATGGCCTTCGAGATCCCGGTCGAACGGCACGCCGTAGCCCAGGAGATCATGGATCCGGTCCGACGCCTCCGAGGCCATCATCCGGATGATCGCCTCGTCGACGATGCCGTCGCCGGCGATGATGGTGTCGTTCACATGGCTTTCGATCGTGTCCCCCGGCCCCACGGCCGCGGCGATGCCCGCCTGCGCCCAGGCCGAGGACGCGCCGCGTCCTATGGGGGCTGCCGCCAGCACGGTCACCGCCTTGGGCGCAAGCTTCAGCGCGCAGAACAGGCCCGCCAGCCCGCCGCCGATGATGACGACCTCGTCCGACCGCTTGACCGGTTGCGGCTGATGGATGGCGATCGCGGTCGAAACCATGGCATGCTCCCTGCTGGTGAAGGGCAGCGTGCGCCGCCCCCGGCCAGACCGTCAGTTCTTGAGATTGATCATCCGCTCGACCGCGAGCCGGGCGCGGCCTGCGATGGCCGGGTCGACCAGCACTTCCTCGGTCATGAACAGCAGGCTGTCGAGGATCTTCGGCAGCGTGATGCGCTTCATGTGCGGGCAGAGGTTGCAGGGCTTGATGAACTCGACGTCCGGAACTTCGCTCTCGATGTTGGATGCCATCGAGCATTCAGTGACGAGCAGCACGCGTGGCGGCCGCGTGTCCTTGACATAGTTGATCATGCCCGCGGTCGATCCGGAATAGTCGCAGACCGCGATCACGTCCGGGTGACACTCGGGATGGCCGATGATCTCGATGGTCGGATCGGCCTCCTTGTAGGCGAGCAGCTCTTCGGCCGTGAAGCGCTCGTGCACCTCGCAATGGCCTTTCCAGGTGAGGATCTTCTTCTTGGTCTGCTTGGCGACATTCATCGCCAGGTACTCGTCCGGGATGCACAGGATCGTGTCGGACTCGAAGCTTTCGCACACGGCCACCGCATTGGAGGAGGTGCAGCAGATGTCGGTCTCGGCCTTCACGTCGGCCGAGGTGTTGACATAGGTGACCACCGGCACGCCGGGATAACGCTGCTTCAGGAGCCGCACATCCGCGCCGGTGATCGATTCCGACAGCGAGCAGCCGGCCTTGATGTCGGGGATCAGCACGGTCTTGTCCGGATTGAGCAGCTTGGAGGTCTCGGCCATGAAATGCACGCCGCACTGGATGATGATCTCGCCGTCGACCAGCGACGCCTCGCGCGCAAGCTGCAGCGAGTCGCCGACGATATCGGCCACGCAGTGGAAGATGTCCGGCGTCTGGTAATTGTGCGCGAGAATCGAGGCGCCGCGCTCCTTCTTGATCCGGTTGATCGCATGGATATAGGGCGCGTAGACGGGCCACTCGATTTCCGGGATGTGCTTGCGCACGCGGTCGTAGAGATGGGCGGTTTCCCGCGCCACGGCCGGCGTGTATTTGAGCTCCGGACGCTCGAGCACGCCGAATCGCTCGGCCGCGCTCAGCATTGTCCTCAAAGCCCGTGCGCTCGTCTGTGTTTCCAACCGGGTCATGGCAACCCTCCCGTCACGCTTGTTATGCTCAAATTGAGCATAATTAGGGTCAAAAAGAGCCCGGCACTGCCGGGGCACTTCCCACATAGGCCTTTGCCGGACCGATTGCAAGCGAGCCGCTCCGCCGCGCCCGGCAACGCGGAGGTCCCATGTCCGGACCAATTCCCGGGCCGCGCCCGCCACGCGCGGAGATGGCCTCGCTCCGACCGATCAATTTCGGTGATCATTGCGTTCAAGCAAAGGCACTTGTCCCGCCCCTCGCAATGGATAAAGTCGCCCGACATTTCAGGAGCCCCCAATGTCCGACACACGTAAAGCCGCAGCCATTCCGCCCCTGCCCTGGCTGATCATCGCCGCCGGCTGCGCCATTGCACTTCTTTCCTTCGGGCCGCGCTCGGCCATGGGCTTCTTCCAGCTGCCGATGCTCGCCGACACGGGCTGGGACCGCACCACCTTCGGTCTCGCCATGGCGATCCAGAACCTGTTCTGGGGCCTGGGCCAGCCCATCTTCGGCGCCGTCGCCGACAAGTTCGGCACCTGGAAAGTGCTGGCCCTGTCCTCGGTTCTCTATGCAAGCGGCCTGTTCATCATGTCCGTGGCGCCGAGCCCGGGCTGGTTCTACATCGGCGGCGGCGTTCTGGTGGGCCTGGGCATCGCCTCGGCCTCCTTCGGCATCGTGCTGGCGGCGTTTGCCCGCAATGTCGCGCCCGAGCGCCGCTCGATGGCCTTCGGCATCGGCACGGCGGCGGGCTCGGCCGGCATGTTCGTCTTCGCGCCGCTGAGCCAGGGCCTGATCGACGCCTATGGCTGGCAGGAGGCGCTCGTCTGGATGGCGGCGATGATGTTCATCATCCCGTTCCTGGCGATCCCGCTGCGCGGCAATTCGAGCTCCGGCACGCAATCCTCGCTGCAGTACAAGCAGTCGATCGGCGCCGCTCTGCGCGAGGCGCTCGGCCACAGGAGCTACGTGCTGCTGGTGTCGGGCTTCTTCGTCTGCGGCTTCCAGGTGGCCTTCATCACCGCGCATTTCCCCGCCTATCTGGGCGACATCGGCATCGACAGCTCCTACGCCGTGCTGTCGCTGGCGCTGATCGGCTTCTTCAACATCATCGGATCGCTCACCTCGGGCTATATCGGCCAGTTCTATTCCAAGACCATGTCGCTGGTCTGGATCTATCTCGGCCGCTCGGTGGCCGTCACGGTGTTTCTGTTGGTGCCGCAGACCGGAACCACGGTGGTCATCTTCGCCATCGTCATGGGCCTGCTCTGGCTCTCCACCGTGCCGCCCACCAATGCGCTGGTCGCCATCATGTTCGGCACCCGCTATCTCGGCATGCTCGGCGGCATCGTCTTCTTCTCCCACCAGGTGGGCTCGTTCCTGGGCGTCTGGCTCGGAGGCTACCTCTACGACATTTTCGGCAGCTATGACCCGGTCTGGTGGCTGGGCGTGGCGCTCGGCATCTTCGCCGCGATCGTCCACTGGCCGATCCAGGAACGGGCGGTGGAGCGCCCGGTGCTTTCGCCGGCCGAGTGATCCGTCCAGACGGCAAAAGGGGCGCGCCTGGCAGCGCGCCCCCATCCCGTTTCAAGCAGGACCCGATCAGGCGCCGATCACGCCGCCATCTTCCCTGGTGATGACGATTGTCGCCGACCGCGGCACGGTGCCGTCGTAGTCCGGGAAGCCCGAGCCGAACTTGCCGGCCGCGAAGTCCTCGGCCGAGGCCTGGGCGCCGGGGTGCTGGAAGTTCACGAACATGGTCTTGCCGTCCGGCGTGGAGACAACGCCCGTGGTTTCCTGGCCCCAGGGGCCGGTCAAGAACCGGCGGATTTCGCCGGTGGCCGGATCGGCCGCCAGCATCGCGTTCATGCCGAACTCCTTGAGCGGGCCCTCGTAGTCCGGGCCGATGTCGCCCATGTCGGTCTGGATCCACATCCGGCCGTTCTCGTCGCACCAGAGGCCATCCGGGCAGGCGAAGGTATTGTCGTCGCTGAGTGCGCCGCCGGTGGCGAGTGCCGAGGTGGTCTTGCCGCCCGCAATCACGAACAGGTCCCAGGCAAAGCTCGACTTGGTGTGGTCGGTGTTGTCGTAGCGCCAGCGCACGATCTGGCCAAAGTTGTTGACCGCACGCGGATTGACCGCGTCCACCTGCGCCTGGGTCCGGCGGGAGTTGTTGGTCAGCGCGAAATAGACCTCGCCGGTCTTGGGATCGATGGTGCCCCATTCCGGACGATCCATCTTGGTGGCGCCGACGAAGTCTGCCGCCAGGCGGGTGTTGACGAGGATATCGGCGAGATCTGCAAAGCCGTTGGCGGGTGTGAGCCCGTTGCGGCCGGGCGCCAGCGCCAGCCACTCGCCGGTGCCGTCGTCGTTGAACTTCGCCGCATAGAGCGTGCCGGTGTCAAGGATCGATCCGTCGGTCTCGCCGGGAACCCAGACCCCTTCCGAGACGAACTTGTAGATGTACTCGAAGCGCGCATCGTCGCCCGAGTAGCAGACCACCGGCGCGCCTTCGACCGGCTTGGCGAACACCACGCCCTCATGGGCGAAGCGGCCGAGCGAGGTGCGTTTGATCGGCGTCGAGTCCGGATCAAACGGGTCGATCTCGACCATGTAGCCGAAGGTGTTGGGTTCGTTGCGGTAGTCCTCGATCGCCGAGGCGGCCGTCGTCGTCGCATCGAAGCGGGCATAGTCGTCGGCGCCGGACTTGGCCAGGTGCCAGCCGTAACGGCCGCCCTGCGCGTTGGTCGACACGCCGTAGCGGGCGTGTTCGCGCGGCAGGTCCGGCTTCTGGTCGAGCTGGGTGGTGTTGGCGAAATAGCCGGCCCAGTTTTCCTCGGCCGTCATGTAGGTGTTCCAGGGCGTCACGCCATGGGCGCAGTTGTTGAGCGTGCCGCGGGTCCTGGTGCCGTCGGGCGAGAACTTCGTCTTGACGTGGTCCGAGCCACGGACCGGGCCGCCGATCTCGATCGGCGTGCCGCCGGTAATCTTGCGATTGCGGGGGTCTGCGACAACGGCCCAGTTGCCGTCGGCCTGCTTGCTGGTGCGATAGATCGACACGCCATGGGCGGCGATCTCCATGCGCACCTCGTCGTCGTCGCGCTTGCCGTCGGCATCGTAGGCCACGAAGCTGTCGTCAGCGGCGACGCCCTTGTAGCCTTCCTTCTCGGCATGCAGGAAACGAGGCTCGATATATTCATGGTTGACGGCGATGAGTCCGTCTTCGGACGAGCCGTCGATCGGGAAGAAGTGGATGCCGTCATGGTGCTGGCCGATCTGGTGCTCCTGCTCGGCGCCGCTGTTGGCGCCGGGACGATAGGCCGGCATGTCACCGGAAATGGGCTCGCCCACCGCACCCAGAACCTGAAAGCGATAGCCTTCCGGGACGACAACGGTGTCGTCGAAGCTGATCGGCACGGATTTGAAGCCGATCAGGCCGCTGCCCGACTGCGCGAGCGCGGTCGAGCTGCTCAGGCTCGCCAGGCTCGAGCCGAACAGACCGGTGGCGATGGCGGCGAGGCCGCCGATGAGGAAGCCGCGGCGTTCGACGCGGGCTTCCATCACCTGGTAGAAATTGCGGTTTGACGATGTGTTGCATGGCGGCTCGTCGCCATGTTCAAAGAACGGGGTCTCGCGGTAATTTGGATAGTCGCGCTCAAAATCAGTCACTTCAGACTCCCATGGTTCAGATTGAGAAACTGGAGAGAAGAACTCCAGTTTGGAACCATTCCAGACTAGGATAACCTTGTTACAGCAGTACGAAACCAAGCGGGGTTTTGTGGTGTGCGCGGCCAAAGATGGGGCCGCCCTGATAGCCAAGACACAGCTCTCGCCGGCTTCCGCCTCAGCGTGTGAGTTTCTCGATCGGGAAAATCGCACAGGTCTCGGTGCCGTGCGCGAGCAGCTTGCCGGACGCGTCGCGCAGGAACGCCTCCGACGTGGCGATGGTACGGCCGCGATGCACCACCCGGCCCTCGCACGCCACCTCCTCCATGCCGGGCAGCATCGGCCGGGTCAGGTTGAGCTTGAACTCGACCGTGGTGTAGCCCTCGCCGGGCGCGAGCGTCGTCATCACCGCGCAGGCGAGCGCCGAATCCATGATCGTCGCCGCCCAGCCGCCATGGATTGTGCCGAGCGGATTGAGATGGTCGGTGGTGGGAATGCCCGAAAACACGATCAGCCCCTCCTCGACCCGGGTCAGCCGGAAATTGAGCGTCCTCGCCATCGCAGCACCCGGCAGGCGGCCCTCGAGCATGCCCTGCATCACCGACAGCCCGCCCTCGCGCGCCACCAGGTCGAGCGGAATGACGCCGGTGAACCGCTGGCCGGCCGGGTTGTCTGGCGCTTCGCTCATGCAATCGGCTCCTCGTCGCGCACGGCAACCGGCGTGACCTGCGGCATGGCCCTGAGCGCCGCGGTGCAGAAACTCTCGCGGCTCACCGGCGCCTCGATGCCGCGGGCCTCGAACACATGCCGGCCAAGGAAAAAGCCGCTCAGCCTGAACGCCTGGCCAAGCGCGAGGGCATCGGCGCAGGCGACGTCGCGATCCGTCAGAAATTCAGGCAAGTCCAGCAGCCGGTCGGCCCAGGGCGCGCCGGCGCCGGCCGAGACCGCGCGTCCGGTCTTGGGCGAGACATAGACAAGGTCGGAGCGGATGCCGGTGGCAGCACAAGTGCTCAGATCGAGCCCGAAGCCCAGATCCTCGAGCACGGCGAGCTCAAACCGGACATAGAGCGCACCGGCCTGGGCCGGCTGGTCGAGACTGTCGAGAATGATGGCGAAGGCGTCATGCAGCCGGGGGTGGGAATCGCGCTCGGGCAACAGCCGCAGCAGCGCCGCCATGGCCTGGACTCCGTGCAGGCCGATGGCGCTCTGCATCAGGTGCCCTGCGCGTCCGTTCAGCAGCTCGACCTGGTACTGGCCCAGATGCTCGTCGAGGCGCGCGCGCCAGACCAGGTCCACCGAATTGCCCGGCTGCAGCACCGGCTGCAGCCGCTTGGAGCGGCCGCCGCGCACGATGCCCATGTGCCGTCCATGGGCACGGGTCATCACCTCGGCAATGACCGAGGTCTCGCCATGCTTCCTCAGGCCCAGGATGATTCCCTCGTCGCGCCATTCCATCGGCGGACTTTCGGCCCGTCAGTGGGGAAATTCAAGCCCGATCTCGCGATAGCGCTCGGGATCATTGCCCCAGTTGCTGCGGACCTTGACGAACAGGAAAAGGTGCACTTTCTGCTCGAGGATCTCGGCGATCTCCTTGCGCGAGGCCTGGCCGATGGCCTTGATGGTCTCGCCCTTGTGGCCGAGCACGATCTTCTTCTGGCTGTCGCGCTCGACATAGATCACCTGCTCGATCCTGACCGAGCCGTCCTTTTTCTCTTCCCAGCGCTCGGTCTCGACATGCGACGCATAGGGCAGCTCCTGATGGAGGCGCAGATAGAGCTTCTCGCGGGTGATCTCGGCGGCGAGCTGGCGCATCGGCAGGTCCGAGATCTGGTCCTCGGGATAGTACCAGGGGCCTTCCGGCAGCGTGCGCGCCAGGTAATCCATCAGGTCCTTGCAGCCCGATCCGTTGAGTGCCGAGATCATGAAGGTCTCGGAGAACTTGGCCTTCTCGTGGCAGGCAGCCGTCAGCGCCAACAGCGTGTCGCGCTTGACCTGGTCGATCTTGTTGAGCACAAGCACCTTTGGGTGATGCACATCGGCGAGCGAATCCAGAAGCGCCTCGGCGTCGCCCTTGATGCCGCGCTCCGCGTCGATCATCACCAGCACCAGATCACCGTCCTTGGCCCCGCCCCAGGCCGAGGTCACCATCGCCCGGTCGAGCCGGCGCTTGGGCGTGAAGATGCCCGGCGTGTCGATGAACACGATCTGCGTCCGGTCATGGATGGCGATGCCACGCACGATCGCCCGCGTGGTCTGTACCTTGTGCGACACGATCGACACCTTGGCGCCGACCAGCTGGTTCATCAGCGTCGATTTTCCGGCATTGGGCGCGCCGATGAGCGCAACGAAGCCCGACCGGGTCGGACCCTGCGGGTCGGTTGGGGATGCCTCGGATTCGGGTGTGTCAGTCATCATTTTTCCCTGCGCTGGACTGCCAGACGCCTTCGCGTTCGAGGAGAGCGGTGGCGGCCACCTGTTCGGCCGCGCGCTTGGAGCGGCTTTCGCCGCTTTCGGGTTTCGTCCCGGCGATTTCGACAATCACCTTGAAAACAGGATCATGGTCGGGCCCGGAGCGATCGGTCACCCGGTAGACCGGCGTGACCCCGAACCGGGCATGCGCCCATTCCTGCAATTCGGTCTTGGCGTCGCGCCGCGCGCCGTCATTGGCCAGCGCCCGCTTTTTCCAGTGGGTCTGGATGAAGCTGCGCGCCGCTTCAAGCCCGGCATCGAGATAGATCGCCGCGATCAGCGATTCGACCACATCGGCGCGGACATTAGCCATGCGGCTGTCGGTCATCCGCTTCACGTCGGCGCCGGTGCGGATGAATTCGTGCAGGCCGAGCTCGTCAGCGACTTCGCCGCAGGTCTGCGCGCTCACCAGCTGGTTGAGCCGCACCGACAATTCGCCCTCGCTGGCGTCGCGGAAATGCGAAAACAGCAGTTCCGCAACGCACAGGCCCAGCACCCGGTCGCCCAGGAATTCAAGCCGTTCGTAGTTTCCGCCCGCCGGATTGCGGATGCTGGCATGGGTCAGCGCCCGCTCCAGCCGCTCAGGACTGGAGAACTCATGGCCGATCCGCTCCTGAACGCGGGCGATAATCTCGGTCTGTTTCTTGAGCGCGCGCTTCATCGCTGCGCGGATTTGAAGAACCGGTCGAACCTGAGGTCGGTCGGCCATTTCCAGATTTCGAGCGGCGAGGACTCGTCGGCGATCGAGAAGAAGATAATCGTCGCCCGGCCGACGAAATTTTCGAGCGGCACGTAGCCCACGTCGAACCGGCTGTCGAGCGAGTTGTCGCGGTTGTCGCCCATCGTGAAGTAATGGCCCTCCGGCACCACGAACTCGCGGGTGTTGTCGCCGGGCGAATTGGGGTTGATGTCGAGCGTGGTGTAGCTCACGCCGTTGGGCAGCGTTTCCCGGTACATCGGAACCGGCGTCCCCTGATTGTAGCGCCCCTCCGGCATGTAGTCGCCCACGAGTTCCCGCTCCACCGGCTGCCCGTTGATCGAAAGCACCCCGTCGGTGACCTGGACGCGGTCGCCCGGCAGCCCGATCACCCGCTTGATGTAGTCGACCTTGGGGTTGCTCGGCAGGCGGAACACCGCCACGTCGCCTCGCTCGGGCTCATCGCCCCATATCCGTCCGGAGAACAGATCTGGCGAGAACGGGATCGAATATTTGCTGTAGCCGTAGGAATATTTCGACACGAACAGATAATCGCCAACCAGCAGCGTCTCCATCATCGATCCCGACGGAATGCTGAACGGCTGGAAAAGCAGGGTGCGGATGATCACGGCGAGCAACAGCGCCTGGACCAGCACCTTGACGTTTTCCCAAAGGCCACCGGAATGGGTTTTTGAAGTATCTGACACGCGGTGAAATCCTCAGGTAGGGCGCGGAAGCGCTTTCTCTAACCGTTTGCATCGTTCGCGGCAACACCGGGCGCCGCAGTCTCGCACACTTGCGCCTGTTCGCGGATTGAAAGCCCCGGAAGCCCAGAACCGGGGAGCCGTTTCCCGATCACGTCCGGGGAAGCGCTTCGATGATCACGAAAGCCTGCGCCAACGGATAATCATCGGTTATTGTCAAATGAATGGCGCAGGTCATGCCCTCGGGCGTCATTTGCTCCAGCCGTTCGGCGGCGCCGCCGCTGAGCTGAAGCGTCGGCTTGCCGCCCGGCAGGTTGACCACGCCCATGTCGCGCCAGAACACGCCCTGGGAAAGCCCGGTGCCGAGCGCCTTGGCGCAGGCCTCCTTGGCCGCGAATCGCTTGGCGTAGGAGGCCGCGCGGGCCGCACGGCGGTCCGACCTGGCGCGCTCGACCTCTGTGAAACAGCGGTGCGTGAACCGCTCGCCATGCCGCTCCAGGGTCTGTTCGATCCGCCTTATATCAATCAGGTCGCTGCCAATACCGATGATCACGCCTGCTTTGCCCTGTTCGCGGCGCGTTCGCTGTGCGCCGCGGCCATGTCCTTGATCCGCGTCTTGGCCCGCGCGGCAAGCCGCGATTGCCGCCGGGTCTGAAACAGGCCCACGCCCCAGTAGGTCAGGATGTAGAACCCGACGGCGCAGACAAGGCCCGGCGGAATGGCGCCGATCAGCATCGGCTTGATCACCGGGTCCCACAATTGCGAGACCTCAAGGCGCCCGAGCAAGGCCTCCAGATCGACATGGCGCTGATGCGCCACCTCGACGCCGATCAGCATGTTGCCCAGTTTAAGCGTCGAGGCCCAGATGAAGGGGAAGGACAGCGGATTGCCGAAGGCGGTTCCGAGCGCCGCGGCCACCATGTTGCCGGCAAGAACATAGGCAATCGCGAAGGCCAGGATGAAGTGGAACCCGAGCAGCGGGGTCCAGGAGGCAAACACGCCCGCCGCCACGCCCGCGGCAATCGCATGTGGGGTCGCTGTCAGCCGGAGCACCCGCTTGATGAAATACTGGAACGACCGACCGAACGATCTCCGCGGCCACAGCGCGGTGCGCAGCCGGTTGAAGAATCCCTCTGGTTTTCGGCGACGAAACAGCATGGTGTCCGTATATGCCCCTCTTTGTGTCAGCCCTAAGTCAGCGTGAGAAAAATCCGCGCTAAAATCCCGTGGCCCGTCGTCTTTGACCATGATTATGCACGACAACAGCGAAGAACTGGTAAAAAAATGGTCGCGTCCGGCTGCGTCAAGAAGCGCAGCTCCTGGCGTGACCTCAAGGCCTCGGGGGCGAGGCTGGTGCGGACCCGATCCCGGCCCTATTCGTAGACCCGTTCGACAGTCGACACCGACCCCAACCCCTTGAGCTGGGTGATCAGATTGTTGAGATGCTTGAGATCCCAGACCTGGAGATCGACCAGCATCTCTGTGAAATCGGCGGCGACGCGCACCATCGACAGGGTCTGGATATTGGTCTCGCTGGCGGCGATGGTCTGCGCCACCTCGGCCAGCGTTCCCGGCGCATTGATCGCGGTGACGAGGATCCGCGCCGGAAAACGGTTCTTGTTGTTCTCGTCGATGTCCCAACGGATGTCGATCCAGCGGTTGGGCTCGTCGTCGAACTTGGTCAGCCCCGGCGACTGGATCGGATAGATGGTGATCCCCGCGCCCGGCTCCAGGATGCCGACGATGCGATCGCCCGGAACCGCCCCGCCGGGACCGAAGCGGACCACGGCATTGTCGTCCATGCCGCGGATGGGCATGGCCGCCATGTCCGGATCCGGTCCGATCTTGCGCGTGGTGGTGGTCGATTTCTGCGACTTGCTGAGCCCCGGCAGCTTGAAGATCAGGCCCGCGGCGCTGCGCAGATTGAACCAGCCTTCGTCGGCGGGCTTGCGCGGCGACACCCGCGTTTCCTGGTGATTGGGATAGACCGCCTTGAACACATCCTCCGAGACGATCTCGCCGCGGCCGACGGCGGCGAGCATGTCCTCCACATCCTTCTGGCCCAGCCGGTGCAGCACGGGCTTGAGGCCGTCTCGCGACAGGGGCTTGCCGGCGCGGTTGAAGGTGCGCTCCAGGATCCGCATGCCGAGGCCGGAATACTGTTTGCGGACTGCGGCCTTGGTTGCGCGGCGGATGGCGGCGCGGGCCTTGCCGGTCACCACGATCTCTTCCCAGGCGGGCGGCGGCACCTGGACGCCCGAGCGCAGGATCTCGACCTCGTCGCCATTGGCGAGCCGCGTCACCAGCGGCATGATCCGGCCGTTGATCTTGGCGCCGACGCAGGTGTCGCCGACATCGGTGTGCACCGCATAGGCGAAATCGATCGGCGTGGCGCCCCGCGGCAGCGCGATCAGCTGGCCCTTGGGCGTGAAGCAGAACACCTGGTCCTGGAACAGCTCGAGCTTGGTGTGCTCGAGGAACTCCTCCGGGTTGTCGCCCACCGAGAGCGCCTCGATGGTCTGGCGCAGCCAGGAATAGGCCCGCGAATCCTTCGACAGCAGCCCCTCGCCCCCGGTCGAGCCATCCTTGTAGAGCGCGTGCGCGGCCACGCCGCGTTCGGCGATGTCCTGCATCCGGCTGGTGCGGATCTGCAGCTCGACGCGCTGTCGCGACGGCCCGACAATGGTGGTGTGGATCGAGCGGTAGTCGTTCTGCTTGGGCGTGGAGATATAGTCCTTGAACCGTCCCGGCACCACCGACCAGCGCATGTGCACGATCCCCAGCGCCCGGTAGCAGTCAGCCTCGGTGTCGACGATGATGCGGAAGCCGAACACGTCCGAGAGCTGCTCGAAGGAGAGCGACTTGGACTGCATCTTGCGAAACACCGAATAGGCCTTCTTCTGACGCCCCTTCACCGTGGCCTTGAGGCCCTCGTGGCTGAACAGAGCCGACAGCTCGTCCTCGATGGTGTGGATCAGGTCCCGGTTGCGCTCCGACAGTTCGGCGAGCTTGCCGGTCACCGTCTCATAGGCCTCCAGGTTGATGTTCTTGAAGGCGAGCTCCTCGAGCTCTTCGCGCATGTCCTGCATACCCATGCGCCCGGCCAGCGGCGCGTAGATATCCATGGTCTCCTCGGCGATGCGGGCGCGCTTTTCCGGCGGCACATGCTCAAGCGTGCGCATGTTGTGCAACCGGTCGGCCAGCTTGACCAGCAGCACGCGCACGTCGTCGGAGATCGCCAGCAGCAGCTTGCGCAGATTCTCCGCCTGCTTGGCCCGCTTGGTGACCAGATCGAGCTTCTTGATCTTGGTCAGCCCCTCGACCAGCCGGCCGATATCCTCGCCGAACAACTCGTCGATCTCGGCGCGCGTGGCGGTGGTGTCCTCGATGGTGTCATGCAGCAGCGCCACCGCGATCGTGGATTCATCCAGCCGCATTTCCGTCAGGATCGCGGCCACTTCCAGCGGGTGAGAAATATAGGGATCGCCGCTGGCGCGCATCTGCTTGCCATGCTTCTGCATGGCGTAAACATAGGCCTTGTTGAGCAGGGCCTCGTTGACGTCCGGCTTGTATTTTTGCACGCGCTCCACGAGCTCGTACTGACGCATCATCGCAAGTGCTCTCCACGACAAGAAAATGCGCCGAATCGAACGACCGGCGCATAGCATCGCATCAGCTGTTTTTCGGCTTCCGGATCAGGCCACGCCAACTCAGTGCAAATCAGCGGGCCGTCATCCCGATTCCTAATAGTCGTCGCTTTTCTCCGGCGGGACAAGCCCTTCAATGCCGGCAAGCAGCTCTTCTTCCGACATGGAGCCGAACGACACCGATTCCGGCTGATCGTCCTCGGCGGCTGTCTCCTCGACCGCATCGCCGGCCTGGATGAAGCGGCCCGGATCGGGTTCCGGCTCGTCGACTTCAACATGCTTCTGCAGCGAGTGGATCAGGTCTTCCTTGAGATCGCCCGGCGAGAGAGTCTCCTCGGCGATTTCCCGCAGAGCGACGACCGGGTTCTTGTCGTTGTCGCGCGGGATGGTGATCTGTCCACCTTGCGAGATCTGGCGGGCGCGATGGCTGGCAAGAAGCACCAGTTCAAAACGGTTATCGACTTTGTCGATGCAATCTTCGACTGTGACGCGGGCCATTGCCTGTCCTTTGCAAACTGCTTTGGGGGAGTTTGACCATGCGATAAACACATTGTGTGGCTATTTCAAGTCTTTTGGATCAACCGGCTTCAATCCACAGTCAAGAGAGGGGATTTCCTGGCGCCCGGGCCAAACCCGGAAGACCAAGTATGATTTAATTAGCATATTTGCATGCCAACCCGGCCCGGGCACTTGAAAAAGATTACCAACCGCCGCATTTGGTAAAAATCACGAATTTTTGAGTCGCAGAAACGCCGGTGAACGGGTAATTGTCTGAAATCAAAGAAGTTCGAAGTCGAGCTATTTTTGTCATTTCAAGGCTTCATTGGCCAAAAAAACGTTGAAAACGACTTTTTGAAAGGAAAGCGATAAGTGTTTGATCCGAGAGAAAAAATCGCGCTGTTTATTGATGGCGCGAATCTTTATGCCGCCTCCAGAAGCCTGAATTTCGATATCGATTACCGGAAATTGCTGAGAGTCCGACTCAAAACTAATACGCATTGATTTCAAGCCCTTGCGATGAGCCTTGCGGTGCGTCGGATGGAGGCGATGAGCAACCATGCGTCGGAGGATGCGATGGTTGTCTCCCAGTCTTTTGCGAGACGGCGGCAG
>NZ_JAUXOD010000135.1 GCF_030682515.1 Hoeflea sp.
AAAAGGCGAAGCCTCTCCCCATCAAAGTCTGTCCGTAAAGAAACCGCTGAACCCATCGCAAACCTCCCGTTTGCACCATCGATTCAGATTCGATCACTTTTGGGAATCCCGTGAGTCAGAAACTATGAGAATTGGTATAAGACGCTCTAGAGTGATGTGAATCTAGCCAATATTGCTCTTCTTGAGAGTATAGTTTCAACAATTCAAAATTGTTAATCCAACTTAATTTATAATGCTCTGCATCGCCGTCGCGTTTATTGCATTCGGGTGAATTTGCTTCGCACATATGAAATCTCCATTTATCTGTAAGTATTCACAGTGTGTTGTTCCTTCATTAAAGACCACGCAGTTTTGATCTTCATTGGGGTCGGACCAATCTACGAAATTTTTCCTCCCAGGCGCGCGAATATCACAGCTTCGACTCAACTAAGGTTCAAGGATATCCATCGGGTCAGCTTAACCGCAATAGCGCTTCGACAACAGACGGGCAGGTCGTGGCCCCAATTTGCTCATTCACTACACCCCCACACTCCAGAAACAAAACTACCCTCGCCCCCCGAAACCATCGTCCCGGGAGGCGGCCAATTCAGGCACCGGTGCGCCAAACCCTCAATCCACATTAAACACCAACGGCTTCGCCTGCTTGATCGCCGGATGCGCGGTCAGCTTCCCGAGCACCTCCGGCCCCACCACCTCGTCGACATAGAGCAGCGCGATGGCGTCGCCGCTTTGTTTTTCGCGGCCCAATTGGAAGTTGGCGATGTTGACGCCGGCGTCGCCCAATGTCGTGCCCATGAAGCCGATCATGCCCGGCACGTCGGTGTTGGCGATGTAGATCATGTGCTGGCCCACTTCGGCGTCCATGTTGATGCCCTTGATCTGGATGAAGCGCGGCTTGCCGTCCGAGAACACGGTGCCCGCGATCGCGCGGGTCTGACGCTCGGTGGTCACGGTGAGCTTGATGTAGCCGTCATAGACGCCTGTTTTGTCGCGCTTGACCTCGGAGAGGATGATGCCCTTTTCCTTGATCATGATCGGGGCCGAGACCATGTTGACGTCGGCCACCTGGTTGCGGATCAGGCCCGCGAGCAGCGCGCTAGTTAGCGCCTTGGTGTTCATGCCGGCGGTCACGCCGTCATAGAGGATCTCGATCTCCTTGATCGGGCTTTCGGTGACCTGGCCGGCAAAGGAGCCGAGCACGTCGGCGAGCCGGATGAAGGGCTTGAGGATCGGCGCTTCTTCCGCCGTGATCGAGGGCATGTTGATGGCGTTCGACACCGCGCCGCGCATCAGATAGTCCGACATCTGCTCGGCCACCTGCAGCGCCACGTTCTCCTGCGCTTCCGTGGTGGAGGCGCCCAAATGCGGGGTGCAGACGACGTTGGGGAGGCCAAAGAGCGGGCTCTCGGTGGCGGGCTCGACCTCGAACACGTCAAAGCCCGCGCCTGCGACATGGCCCGCCTGGATCGCCTCGGCGAGCGCCGCCTCGTCGACCAGGCCGCCGCGGGCGCAGTTGATGATCCTGACGCCTTTTTTGGTCCTGGCGAGCGCATCCTTGCTCAGGATCCCGCGGGTCTTGTCGGTCATCGGCACATGCAGCGTAATGAAATCGGCCTTGGCAAGCAGCTCGTCGAGCTCGACCTTGGTCACGCCCATTTCCTCGGCCCGCTCATGCGACAGGAACGGATCATAGGCGAGCACATGCATGCGCAGCCCGATGGCGCGCGCGCAGACGATGGAGCCGATATTGCCGGCACCGATGACGCCCAAGGTCTTGCCAGTGATCTCGACGCCCATGAATTTGGATTTCTCCCACTTGCCGCACTGCGTGGAAGTGTCGGCGGCGGGCAGCTGGCGGGCCACCGCGAACATCAGCGCAATGGCGTGCTCGGCGGTGGTGATCGAATTGCCGAACGGCGTGTTCATGACGATGATGCCGCGGCGCGAGGCGGCCGGGATGTCGACATTGTCGACGCCGATGCCGGCGCGGCCGATGACCTTGAGATTGGTCGCCGCCGCGATCAGCTTCTCGGTGGCCTTGGTGGCCGAGCGGATGGCGAGGCCGTCATACTGGCCGATGATCGCGAGCAGCTTTTCCTTGTCCTTGCCGAGCTGCGGCTGAAAATCGACTTCGACGCCGCGATCGCGAAAGATCTGGACGGCGGTTTCGGACAGTTCGTCGGAGACGAGTACGCGAGGTGCCATGGGAGGCCTCCATTGAGAGTTCTTGAAGGATGAAGAGGGAGAGCCGGACCGCGCGGGATTTTTTGCGCGCGGTCACAAAAGCAGGTGTCAGGCGGCCTGCCGGAGCGCCGCTTTTTCCTGGGCGAAGGCCCAGGAGAGCCACGGCGTCAGCGCCTCGAGATCCGCGGTCTCGACGGTGGCGCCGCACCAGATCCGAAGACCCGCCGGCGCATCGCGATAGGCGCCGATGTCGAGCGCCACGCCTTCCTTCTCAAGTCGGCCGACCAGCGCCTTGGCGAAGGTGGCCTGCGCGTCGGCCGAAAGGGCTGTGACGTCCGGATCGGCGATGACCAGGCAGACCGAGGTGTTGGACCGGGTCGCCTCGACCTTGGCCAGATTGGCGATCCAGGCATTGTCGGCGACGAAACGGTGCAGCACATCGGCGTTGGCGTCGGCGCGGGCGATGAGGCCCTTGAGCCCGCCCACCGACTGCGCCCAGGTGAGCGCGTCGAGATAGTCCTCGACGCAGAGAATCGACGGCGTGTTGATGGTCTCGCCCAAGAAGATGCCCTCGATCAGCTTGCCCTTCGAGGTCAGGCGGAAGATCTTGGGCAGCGGCCAGGCGGGAACATAGCTCTCGAGCCGCTCGACGGCGCGGGGGCTCAGGATCAGCATGCCATGCGCGCCCTCCCCGCCCAGCACCTTCTGCCAGGAGAAAGTCGTGACATCGAGCTTGGCGAAATCGAGATCCTGCGCAAAGGCCGCGGACGTTGCGTCGCAGATGGTGAGGCCAGCGCGGTCGGCCGGGATGAAATCGGCATTGGGGACGCGGACGCCCGAGGTGGTGCCGTTCCAGGTGAAGACCACGTCGCGGTCGAAATCGATCTCAGTGAGATCGGGGAGTTCGCCGTAGGGCGCGGTGATCTTGCGGGTGTCATCAAGCTTCAGCTGCTTGACCACGTCGGTGATCCAGCCTTCGCCAAAGCTTTCCCAGGCCACCATGTCGACGCCGCGGGCGCCGAGCATCGACCACATCGCCATCTCGACGGCGCCGGTGTCGGACGCGGGCACAATGCCGATGCGGTAGTCGTCCGGCACGCCGAGGATCTCGCGCGTCAGGTCGATGGCCTGCTTGAGTTTGGATTTGCCGATCTTGGCCCGGTGCGAGCGGCCGAGGGCCGCGTCAGCGAGCGCCTGAGGCGTCCATCCGGGACGCTTGGCGCAGGGACCAGAAGAAAAACGGGGATTTGCCGGACGGATCTCCGGCGTGGGTACGGTCGTCATGGTGCTATCCTTCCAGATAGTGGCCCCTCGTTGGGGAGGGGTGGCCCACTGGCGGGATTAGACCTCGGCGATTTCGCTGTCAAGCGGCGTGATGCGCCGCAGCATGAAAAAGGGGGCGGTGAATTGCCGCCCCCTTTCATCTAAGCTTGCAGGCAACCGGCCTAGAACAGCGAGTAGCGCAGGCCGACCCGGACCTCGTGCTTCTCGAAGCCGTTGTCGGACACCCGCGCGCCCGTCGCGCCGGCAGCGATGGCGGCTGCGCCATAGCCGGCCTGGCCGCCATCCTTGACCTTGGAATATTTGTAGCCGAGATCCACCTTGAGATCCTTGGTCAGGTCATAGGACATGCCGGCCATCAGCGCGTAGGTGAAGCGCCAGTCGTCCTCGCCCGCGCTTGTGGTGGTGGTGGGCGCGCCGCAGCCCACGCCGACACAGCGGTTGACGCTGGTGAGACCGTCCCAGGCCACGCGCGTCATGCCGGCGCCGGCGCCGAGATAGGGAGTGAAACCGGCAAACGTGCCGAGATCGACATAGGCATTGGCCATGACGCCATACTGCTTGAACCCCTGCTGATCGGTGCTGGCGCAGGTCGAGCCGACCGGGGCGCCGGCGACGCAGGGGGCCGCCGAACTTGACGTGCCGGCGAAGGTGCCCTCGGTGAAATCGAAGGTCATGTCGCCGCGCAGATAGTCGGTGAAATTGTATCCCACGCCCAGCGTTCCCGACCAGTCGCTGTCGAGCGAGGAGGAATTGAACGGCGCGCTGGTGTAGCTCAGCGGCGGTCCGGCAGAAAAGATCGAGTAGTTGGTCGCAGCACCCCGGGTCTTGACCGAATAGCCAAGATCGCCGCGCAGGTACCAGCCGGTGCCGATTTCGACGGGCTGGGTCATCGGCAGATCGGGGGCATAGATGACCTGGTCCATATCCGCCGCCTGGGCCGACACTGCAAACCCGGTCAGAACCATGATGCAGGACGTCACAGCATTTCGCATAAACATAACCGATTTCCCTTCACGAGGCTCGGGTCCGGTCAGGGGCGGCCCGAATGTGTGTGAGGGAAACTATGGACGGGACTGGTTAAGCCCCGGTTAAGCATGTCCATTAACCATGATGTTTGCGCGATTTCCGGAAAAACGTTCCTCCGGACGGCGGCAGCGGCAAAGACAAAGCCGCCCGGCGATGGACCGGGCGGCTCAGGATGCAAAAGGCTGGGGCTTTGGGGCCGAGGCCTACTTGTAGACAGCCGGCATGATCGGTGCAGGCTCGATGTAGACTTCATCCTGGGCGCAGCTGCCCAGATTGTAGCGAAGACCGGCGCGGGCTTCATGGATGTTGAGCGTCTTGTCAAAGCCGGGGCCGCTGTTGACGGTGGCATTGTAGGCAAACATGTTGCCGCCTTCGATGCGGCGGTAGCGATATCCGAGATCGGCCTTGAGCTTGCAGTTGATTTCAATGGCTGTGCCGAGCATCAGCGCGGAGGTGAAGCGCCATTCGGTCTTGCCGCCGTGATCGATGGAGGTGGTGTTGCAGTTTGCAGGATTGCCCGCGACGCATTCCGTGTTTTTCAGCGTGCCCCAGGAGACCCGGCTTCCGCCGATACCGGCACCGGCATAGGGCGTGAAGCGGCCATAGGTGCCGAGATCGACATAGACATTGGCAAGCAGGCTGAGCGCCGACCATGAGGACACATCCCTGGAGACGCAGTTCGGCGCCGCAAAGAATGCGCCGTTGATCGTGCAAGGACCTCCCGGACCGGTCGAGCCGGTGAAGTCGCTCTTCGCCAGGTAGTCCAGCGTCAGGTCGGTGCGAAGATAACTGCGGATCTGATAGCCGACGCCGCCGCCGAAGCTGTAGCCGTTGTCGAGCGAAGCGGTCCTGAAATTGGCGGGCCCGGTTGCCGTGTGGTAGTGGGCGCCCTTGAGCTGGCGCCAGTTGTATCCGACATCGCCGCGCAGGTACCAGCCGCCAACGGAAGCGACCGGGTGGCTGATCGGGGTTTGATAGATGGGCGCCTCGACGATCTGAGGCAGAACGTCAGCGGCCGTGGCCGATCCTACTCCGGCAAACACCATGGCTGTGGCAGCCAGGAAGATCTTTCTCATGATAGGCTCCATCGTCGGGACAGGCGCTGTCCCTTGTTGGGGAGGCAACGCGTTTTTTGGTTCGCAATGGAGAATGAAGGATAAAGGTTAAAACCCGCTTAACCACGTCTGTTTACCAAGAAACCGAGTGTAAAGCCAGGTTCTGACGCCTAGCCTTCCGCAACGACACCTTGAAGGAGCGGTTCAGGTCGCCTTGAAACCGCGGCGGAAAGAGCGCAGCACGGGACCCGCGGGGCCGCCGGTCCCTGTCTCGCCGCAAGCACCGGCGCAGCAGCGGGACAGGCCCGCTGCCGGCACCGAGCCGGAGATCCTTCGGGGGCTGGTCAGGCGGCGTTGCGCACGCCCGAGATCACGTTGATCAGCTGGTCGACAACCGTTTCGATCTGATGACGGTCATCGCCCTCGGCCATCACCCGGATCAGCGGCTCCGTACCCGAAGGACGAATGACCAGCCGGGCCGAATCGCCGAGCGTCGCCTGGGCATCGGCGATGGCCGCCTTGACCAGCCTGTCGTTGAGCGGCTTGCCGCCGGAATGGCGCACGTTCTTGAGCACCTGCGGCACCGGCTCGAACCTGCGGCAGACCTCGGAGACCGGACGCCCCATGCGCTGGACGCAGGCCATCACCTGCAGCGCCGCGACCAGGCCATCGCCGGTGGTGGCGAAATCGGTGAGCACGATATGGCCCGATTGTTCGCCGCCGACGTTGAAATCATGCTTGCGCATGTGCTCGACGACATAGCGGTCACCGACCTGGGTACGCTCCAGCGACAGGTCGATGCCCTTGAGGAAGCGTTCGAGACCGAGATTGGACATCACGGTGGCAACGATGCCCTTGCCGCGCAGCAGGTTCTCGGCGGCCCAGGATTCAGCAATCAGCGCCATCAGCTGGTCGCCATCGATCACCGCGCCGGTCTCGTCGACGATCAGCACGCGATCGGCATCGCCATCGAGCGCAATGCCGATATCGGCGCGCACTTCGTGCACCTTGCGCGCCAGCGCCACCGGGTGGGTCGAGCCGCAATTGAGATTGATGTTGGTGCCGTTCGGCTCCTCGCCGATCGCCACCACGTCGGCGCCCAGCTCCCACAGCGCAGCCGGAGCCACCTTGTAGCCGGCGCCATTGGCGCAATCGATGACCACCCGCATGCCCGACAGGGTGATGTCCTTGGGCAATGTGCGCTTGGCAAATTCGATGTAGCGGTCGTGGACGCCGTCGATACGCTTGGCCCGCCCGATCAACTCGGGACGCGCCAGCTGCAGATGGATGTCCTCGTCCATCAGCTCCTCGATGCGGTGCTCGAGTTCGTCCGACAGCTTGAAGCCATCGGGTCCGAACAGCTTGATGCCGTTGTCCTGGTAGGGATTGTGCGAGGCCGAGATCATCACGCCGATGTCGGCGCGGAGCGACCGCGTGAGCATGGCCACCGCCGGCGTCGGGATTGGCCCGAGCAGGAACACGTCGACGCCGGCCGCGGTGAAGCCCGCCACCAGCGCGTTCTCGATCATGTAGCCCGACAGCCGCGTGTCCTTGCCGATGACGACCCTGTGCCGGTGATCGCCGTGCCGGAAGAGATTGCCGACCGCGATTCCCACGCGCATCGCCAGGTCCGGCGTCATCGGCGCCTTGTTTGCCTGACCACGAATTCCGTCGGTGCCAAAATATCGCCTGCTCATGGAGCCCCCTCCGAACCAATTCGGTCGTTACTACCTGTGTGGCTGACTGTAATTCCCCAGATCGGCCGCACAATACAATCAGATTTTGTTACAATCCATTGCAATACACACAAAACAGCCGCCAGAGTGGCGGCTGCGCTGTGTAACTGCAGGTGTGTGAGATAATTCCACAACCTATTGGGGTTGCGGCTCCATGCCAGGATCCGGCTCATCGCCCTTCTTGCCCGCTCCGCCCTTCTTGGCGCCAGCGGTCGGAACCGCGGTTCCGCGGCTCGGCGGTGTGTCGTCGCTGTTTTCGCGCACCGGCTTCTCGCCGCGGATCAGCGCATTGATTTCCTCGCCGGTCAGCGTCTCATATTCGAGCAGGCCTTCGGCGATGGCAACGAAATCCTTCTTCTTCTTGGTCAGGATGGTCCGCGCCTCGTCATAGGCCTGGTCGATCAGGCGGCGGATCTCGCTGTCGATCTTCTGGGCGGTGGACTCGGACACGTTCTTCTGCTGAGCCACGGAATGGCCCAGGAACACTTCCTGCTGGTTCTCGCCGTAGGCGACCTGGCCGAGCTCGTCGGAGAAGCCCCATTCGGTGACCATGGCGCGGGCGAGCTTGGTCGCCTGGACGATGTCGGAGGACGCACCCGAGGTGATGTTCTCCTTGCCGAAGGTGAGTTCCTCGGCGACACGGCCGCCCATCATGATGGCGAGCCGCGAGATCATCCACTTGTAGCTCATCGAATAGCGGTCGCCCTCGGGCAGCTGCATGACCATGCCGAGCGCACGGCCGCGCGGGATGATCGTGGCCTTGTGCACCGGGTCGGCGGCGGCGACATTGAGCGCGACCACGGCGTGGCCGGCCTCGTGATAGGCGGTGAGCTTCTTTTCTTCCTGGGTCATGGCGGTCGAGCGACGCTCGGCGCCCATCATCACCTTGTCCTTGGCGTCCTCGAACTCGGCCATCGTCACCAGCCGCTTGTTGCGACGGGCGGCCAGCAGCGCGCCTTCGTTGACGAGGTTCATGAGGTCCGCGCCGGAGAAGCCGGGCGTGCCGCGGGCCAGAACCTTGAGATCGACATTCGGCGCCATCGGCACGTTGCGGACATGCACCTTGAGGATCTTCTCGCGACCATTGACGTCGGGCAGCGGCACGACGACCTGGCGGTCGAAGCGGCCCGGACGCATCAGCGCGGGGTCGAGCACGTCGGGGCGGTTGGTGGCGGCGATCAGGATGATGCCTTCATTGGCCTCGAACCCGTCCATCTCGACCAGCAGCTGGTTGAGCGTCTGTTCGCGCTCGTCATTGCCGCCGCCAAGTCCGGCGCCGCGATGACGGCCGACCGCATCGATTTCGTCGATGAAGATGATGCAGGGCGCATTCTTCTTGGCCTGCTCGAACATGTCGCGCACGCGGCTTGCGCCGACGCCCACGAACATTTCGACGAAGTCGGAACCCGAGATGGTGAAGAACGGCACATTGGCTTCGCCGGCCACCGCGCGCGCCGTCAGCGTCTTGCCGGTGCCGGGAGGGCCCACGAGCAGCACGCCGCGCGGAATCTTGCCGCCCAGCCGCTGGAACTTCTGCGGATCGCGCAGGAACTCGACGATTTCCTCAAGATCCTGCTTGGCCTCGTCGACGCCCGCCACGTCAGCGAAGGTGACGCGGCCATGGGCCTCGGTCAGAAGCTTGGCCTTGGACTTGCCGAATCCCATCGCGCCGCGCGAGCCGCCCTGCATCTGCCGCATGAAGAAGATCCACACGCCCAGAATGAGCAGGATCGGCAGCCAGGAGATCAGATAGCCCACCAGCGTGTTGGAGCTGTCGACTTCCGGCCGGGCGGTGATCGTCACGTTGCGCGCGTTGAGGCGCTGGATCAGCCCCGGATCGCCGGGCGAATAGGTCTGAAAGCCGGTGGCGGCATCGGTGTAGTTGCCGGAAATGCGCTCGCCGACGATGGTCACGTCGCGCACCCGTCCGGCTTCGATGTCGGCGAGAAACTGGGAATAGGCGATGTCGCGCCCGGTGGTCCGTTCACTCGGAGTCTGAAACATGTTGAACAAAGCGATCAACAGGAGCGCGATGATTGCCCAAAGGGCGAAATTGCGGAAGTTGGGGTTCATGCTCGTCCTCGGAGATCATGGCCTGGGGCCACCGGTGCAAAACCGGATTTCGATATTGACTTTGTAACATAGGAGCCCCGCGGGGCGTTGCCAAGGCTGTAGGCGGTCTTTGTCATTGAACTTTGATCGCGGTCGTCGTCGCACTGACCGGGGGAATTTTCCACGGACACTCCGGAAACGGGCTGCTCCCCGTCATGCGCGCCAGCGCCTGGGCCACGGGCAGCTCGTAGACCGGCAGAATGCGCGAACTCCGGCCGATTAACCTTCGGCACAGAAAGCCACCCTCGACGCCGTTTCCCGAGACCCAGTCGCGCACTGTGCCGTCCAAATACCGGCCAAACAATGGCGAAACGCCGTTTTGTCCGCCGCCGCCGATCTCCAGCGGCGTAATCCGGTCGAGATTGCGGATGCGGTACCGGCCGTCCCAGACACAGCAGGCTCCCGGCGCGAGGCTTGCCTTTTCGATCCCCCGCCGCTCCCGCCGGATCTCCAGATCCTTGTTCTTCAGCCGCACCAGCGAGCGGCCTAGGGTGAGCGACCGGTCGCCGCGGTCGCCGGGAGAGGCTGCCCAGAGCCGCAGGGCCTCGGCCAGCGTCGCTTTGCCGCGCCGGTCCGGCGGCCTTCCGGCGCCGCCGCACAGGTCGATCAGCGCCGCGATCACGGCTGCCAGCAGCACCGGATCCTCCTCCGGACGCCATCGCAGAAAGACCATGTCATCGGCATTCCAGGAACAATTCTCGTCGATATGGATCGCCACACTCCGGGAGAGACTCAGGCGGCCGGCGGCGGTGGACACGCCATCGGGCGCGGCGGCGTCTGCAGGGCTCTGCGTGAGCAGGCCGCGAACGCGCACCCGCTCGAACCGAGCGTCGCTGTTGGACGGATCCTCGATCCAGTCCACCCGCGCCTGCCTCAGGAAACCGCGGATCTCGGCGCGGGTGAGCCCCAGCAGCGGCCGCAGGACCCACATCCTCTCCTCGAACAGCGTCGCGCGCGGAATGCCGGCGAGGCCTGCCCCGCCGGAAGGGCTGCGGGCGCGGCGCATCGCCAGCGTCTCCTGCTGGTCGTCGCGGGTGTGGCCCGTCAGCACCGCGGCGAGACCCAGCCGCGCGGCAGCTGAGGCCAGCAGCCGGTAGCGCGCCGACCGCGCCGCGGCCTGCAGGCCGGTCGGCGGAGGCCCACCCTCCCAATGGAGCGTTTGATGGCACACGCCGAGCCTTCGGCAATGGGCCTTGACCTGCCGCGCCTCTTCGGCGGAGCCGGGCCTCAGGCCGTGATCGACGGTGAGCGCAAAGAGCCTGCCGGGCGCCACCAGGCGGGCAAGCCCGTAAAGCAGGCCGAGCGAATCCGATCCGCCGGACACAGCGACGCCGAGCGGACGATGGTCCGTCACCTGGCTCAGAAATTCAGAAAGGCATTTTTCAAGACCGGACGGCATCTGGGTGAGCGGGTCCGGCGCGGGCATCAGCGGCGCCCTCGGGCTCAGCAGCTCGCCAGGACCTGCTCTTCGGCGACCTTGGCGCGAACCGCGGCCGATGCACCGGGGTATCGGATCAGCACTTCGCGCAGCGTGGCGCAGGCGGTGTCGCGATTGTCGAGCTTGGCCAGCGACATGCCGAGCTTGAGCAGCGTGTCGGGGCCCTTGTCGGCGCTCGGATATTTTTTGTGGGCGTCGAGGAAGGTCTGGGCCGACGCCTGGTAATTGGCTTGGGAATACTGCGCTTCGCCGAGCCAGAACATCGCATCGGGCGCCCGCTCTCCGTCGGGGAAGCTGCCGACATATTGCTGGAACACCTGCTCGGCGAGCGCATAATCGCCCGCAAGCATGTGATTGTAGCCGGCCTGGTAGATGTCGTCGGGCGCGGTCAGCGAAGCCGTCGCGGCGCCAGGTTCGGTCGGCTGGATGATGCCGCCGATCAGGTCCCCGTTGTCATTGAACCGGATCGTTCCAAGGTCCACCGGCGGCGTGCCGGTGCCCTGGCTCCCTTGGTCGGCCGAGGCGGTGCTCGACGGTTCAACGCCCGGCTGGATGACGGCAGGACCGGCATCGCCGCGCTGGCCGCCGGTCTTTTCGAGTTCCTGGAAGCGGAACTCGTTGTCTTCCTGCATCTGGCGCATCTGTTCCTGCATCTGCAGCAACTGGAAGCCCAGTTCCTCGAGCCGGCCGTTCAACGCGCGGAGCTGTTCCTCGAGCTGTCCGATCCGGAACACCGGATCAGAGGATTGCGCCAGGACAACCGCCCCCCGATCGGACGACATCGACCCGACCGCGGCGGGCGGGACCGGCGCGTTCTGCGAAAAACCCGAGAACAAGGGCGCCGCATGTGCCGGGAATGAGAATGCGGCAAGCGCCGCCACTGCAATCAATCTGTAGACTGGTTTCATAGTTGACCTCACTACGCGGGCAATGACCCGGATCTCCGGGATCCGGACATCTGGCATAACGCATGGCGCGATATCAAATCAACGCACAAACGGGCCAAACTATGGTGATCGCGAGAGTTCAACGAAAAGAGGGCGGCTTGCGGCCGCCCTCCTGCTTCGGGATCCGGGATCCTGAGCTTAGCTGCCGGCTCCGCCAACCACGGTGACCGCGCGGCGGTTCTGCGACCAGCAGGAAATGTCGTCGCAGACCGCGACCGGACGTTCCTTGCCGAAAGAGATGGTGCGCATGCGGTTGGACGGGACGCCGCGGGACGACAGGTACTGCATGGTGGCCGATGCACGCCTTGCGCCCAGCGCCAGGTTGTATTCGCGGGTGCCGCGTTCGTCGGCATGGCCTTCGACCGTGATCTGATAGTTCGGATACTGGTTGAGCCACTGGGCCTGGCGGTCAAGCGTCGCGGCTGCATCGGCGCGGATCACCGAGGAATCGGTGTCGAAGAAGATCCGGTCGCCCACATTGACGGTGAAATCCTGCGGCGATCCGGGCGTCGCGCTGCCGGCGAGACCGAGATCGGAGGCATTGTTGGGCAGGTTGTTCTTCTTCGAAGCGCAGCCGGTCAGCACCAGCGCGGTGAAAAGCGCCAGCATCGCCGGGTTACGGGCAATAGTCTGCATGCGGCCCATGGCGGGTCTCCTTGTGAATTCTGGTTGACCGTTTGTAACCCGCCGCGGTTAATCGGCGTTGAAGAAAGACGGTTAACAGATCCCTAGTTTAGATTCGGTTAGCCGCGTTTGAACGTACATTGCGGCGCAAAAACGGCGGAAATCAGCCTCTTCAGCGGCGGCGCGCTATTCCAGCAGGGGTGACCATGCGGGGTCCGACGCGAATGTCGGCGTCGACACCAGTTGTTCGTTGTAGCCGGTCAGATCGATCGAGTAGATCTGCGGGCCGCCGGAGCCTGCCGGCTGGCGGAAGAACATCAGCACCCGGCCGTTGGGCGCCCAGGTCGGACCTTCGTTGTGAAACCCGGACGTGAGGATTCGTTCGCCCGACCCGTCGGTGCGCATGACGCCAATCGAGAACTTGCCACCCGACTGCTTGGTGAAGGCGATCAGATCGCCGCGCGGCGACCAGACAGGCGTCGAGTAGGAGCCGTCGCCGAAAGAGACGCGGCGCTGGTTGGAGCCGTCAGCGCCCATGATGTAGAGTTGCTGGCGTCCGCCGCGGTCGCTCTCGAACACGATCTGGCTGCCGTCCGGGGAATAGGAAGGCGAGGTGTCGATGGCCGTGGTGTTGGTCAGCCTTGTCGTCGCCCGCGAACGCAGATCCATGGTGTAGATATTGGCGTTTCCATCCTGCTGAAGGCTCATGATCACCCTCTGCCCGTCCGGCGAGAACCGCGGCGAGAAGGTCATGCCCGGAAAATTGCCGACCAGTTCGCGCTGGCCGGTCTCGAGCTGCAGCAGATAGACCCGCGGCTGGCCGCCCTCGAACGACATGTAGGTGATTTCCTGGCGCGAGGGCGAGAACCGCGGGGTGAGCACGATGTCGTTGGCATTGGTCAGCATGCGCAGATTGGCGCCGTCCTGGTCCATGATCGCCAGCTGCTTCTTGCGGTCGGTCTTGGGCCCGCTTTCGGACACGAACACGACGCGGCTGTCGAAATAGCCCTTCTCGCCGGTCAGCCGTTCATAGATCGCGTCGGCGATGATATGAGCCACGCGCCGCCAGTTCTCGGGACGGGTGAAGAACTGCTCGCCCGACAGCTGCTGGCTGGCGAACGTGTCCCAAAGCCGGAATTCGGCCCTGAGCCGGCCGTCGGCCTCGCGCACCACGCGCCCGGTCACCAATGCCTGGGCATTGATCACTGTCCAGTCCTGAAACCGCGGCGCGGCGTCCGGATTGGCGATCTTCTCGATGAAGGCCGCCTTGCCGATCGGCGCGAACAGCCCGGACCGCTTGAGGTCCGCCGCCACCACCTCGGCGATCTGCGCGCCAACGCCATCGGCAGAGAGGAAATCGGTGATGGCGATCGGCAGGGGCTCGACATTGGCCTTGTTGATGTCGATCTCGACCACGGCGCGGGCCGGGCCTGCCGCCAGCATGGCGAAGGCAACCAAGACCATGGGTAGGACGAGAATGCGGTTGAAGAGTTTCATAGTGCAGCCTTTCAGCGCTTAGAACATCTGGCTGGGATCGAAATTCACGATCACATCAGCCCATGAATCATATTTCTCTTTAGGCAACTGGTAGGGCTGGGCCCTCAGGACTGCGCGCTTGGCGCTGGCCGACAATGTGCCACGGGTGGCCGCCGAGCCGCCAGTGGCTGTCACATCCGGCTGGCCGACGATGTTGCCTGTGAGGTCGAGCCTCATCTTGACGATCACCCGCACATCGCCGCCATCGGCCATTCCAGGAATGATGTTCCAGTATCTCTGGATCTGGCCGCGCAACGCATCCATCTCGCTCTGGGTCAGCGTGTTGCCGCGCGTGGTGGTCTGGCCGCCCAGGGACGCCGTTTCCGTCGACCGCTTGGCGCCGCCGCCCTGGGCATCCTGCTTGTTGAGCAGCGCCGCCACCTGGTCGGCGTTGAAATCGCTCTCCTTGGACGACGCGGTTTCGGCTGTCGCCGGCTTGGTGGCGGGTTTCTCCGCAGGTTTCTCGGCAGGTTTCTCCGCGGCCTTCGGCGGCTCGGGCCGCGCCTGGGGTACCGGTCCGCTTGCAGGCAGGGCCGCGAATTCGGGCTTCGCGGGAGCCGCCTCGGTGATCGCTTCCGCCACCGGATCGGGCACGGTTTCGGCAGGCAATGCAGCGACTTCGGCAGGCGCTGGCACGGGCGCCGGCTCCACGGGCTTCGGTTCCGCCACTTCCGCCGGTTTTGGTTCCGCAGGCTTGGGTTCGGGCTGCGGCGCCGGCTTCTCCGCCGGTTTCGGCGGCGCTTCCGACACCACTTCCCGGGGGCTTGGCTTGGCAGCCTCGGCCGGCTTCAGGTCGACCTCGTTGTCGCCGACATTCTGGGCGTCGGGCACCGGATCGGGCCGTGCGGTGGGAATGGGCGCTGAGATCTCGGCTATCGCCGCGGTCCTGTCGCCCTGCTGGATCTGCGTGATCTCGTCGATCGGCACGATGCTGACCGGAAATGATTCGACATCCATCACCTCAAGCGTCTTCGGCGCGCCGAAAGATGCCAGAGCGAAGCCCAGCACCAGAGCGTGCATTACAGTTGATGTCGCCAGACTTGCCTTCATCAGTGCGCCGTCAGCTATCCTGTTCCTGAAGCGTGACCAGGCCGAGATTGGTGAACCCGGCCGCCGAGATGCGTGCCATCACTTTCATGACCGTGCCATAATCCGCATTGGTGTCGCCGCGCACAAAGATGCGCTCGCTGTAGCCTGTGGTGGCGATCGCCTCGAGCTTGGCCACAACTTCGTCGATCGCGATCTCGGTCTCCTGCAGGAAGACCTGCCCGTTGGAATTGACGGAAACTGTGATCGGCTGGGTTTCCGCATTCATCGCTCTCGCCTGGGTTTCAGGCAGATCGATCGGAACGCCGACGGTCAGAAGCGGCGCCGCCACCATGAAGATGATCAGAAGCACCAGCATCACGTCGACAAACGGCGTGACGTTGATTTCGCTCACAAGCTGCTTGCGGCCACCGCGGCGTCCGCGACGCGACCCGCCGCCTCGCCCACCTGGTACGGACATGCCCATCGCCGCCTCCTATTCCGCGGCCTGACGGGCGTTCTGACGCTCGTCGATCTGCCGCGACAGGATGCCGGAAAACTCGTCGGTGAAACCTTCCATGCGGGCGGTCAGCTTGCCGGCGTCGGACGAGAATTTGTTGTAGGCGATCACTGCCGGAATGGCGGCGAGAAGGCCGATGGCGGTCGCCAGCAGCGCTTCGGCGATACCGGGCGCCACCACGGCGAGGTTGGTCGACTTCGAACCGGCGATGGCCTGAAACGAGGTCATGATGCCGATGACCGTGCCGAACAGCCCGATGAAGGGCGCGGCCGATCCGATGGTCGCCAGCGACGTGAGCTTGGATTCGAGCGCCTCGGCTTCGCGCGCCAGCGTCACGTCCATCGCCTTGTCGATGCGCATCTGCAGGCCGATCGGAGACTTGGCGCCACGCTCGAAGGATTTCTTCCATTCGCGCATGGCAGACACGAAGATCGCGCTCATGCCCGAGGATTTGCGGTCCGCCAGGGTCCGGTAGAGCTCTTCAAGTGACTGGCCCGACCAGAACACCTGTTCGAACTGGTCGAGCTGGCGCCGGAATTTTCCGAACGCGATCCATTTGTCGGCGACGATGGCCCAGGTCCAGATCGAGGCGCCGACGAGGCCGAGCATCACGAGCTTGACAACAAACCCGGCCTCCATGAAAAGCGCCCAGAGCGTCACTTCGCTGGTTGCCGCAAGTCCAACTTGTTCCATTCACGTACCCTCAGTTCCAAACGCCCGGTTCCATTACCGGGCGGCCCAAGACGTCACTTTTGCCGGGAGTCCAGAAGTGAGCGATCGCCGCCTGTTCACTTGCCAGTCTTCTCGCGGCCAAATTTGGTCAAAGGATGGCGCACGCCTTCCGCGCAATCCTCACGGTTCCATTCATAAATAATTATGGTTAAGGCTTGGTTAGGATCAAGGTCATGGCTGCCACCGGCCCGCCGCTGCGCGTCAGCGGGTCATTCGCCCGTCGAAGACGCGAACTTCGTCGCGAGCGCCTCGGGCAGCCGCCGCGCCCGGCCGAGCCCGTTGACGACCGCAACCGTCACCGAGGCCTTGGCCAGCACGACGCCGTCGCGGCTGATGCTCTGCTCGAGCTGCATCCGGGCGCCGCGCACCTCGGCGGGCCGGGTCGCGATGGTCAGTATGTCGTCCATGCGCGCCGGTGACAGGAAGTCGATCTCCATTCGCCGCACCACGAAGGCCACCGCATCGGCCGGATCGGCCCCGGCATGCAGCGCGCCCTGCGAGACGCCGAGCAGGCGGATGAAGTCGGTGCGCCCACGCTCGAAGAAATGCAGATACCGCGCGTGATAGACGAAGCCGGAAAAATCCGTGTCCTCGTAATAGACCCGCTGCCGGAGCAGATGGCCGCCTTCACTCAGATGTCCAGACAGCGATTGATCCATGCCCCGTGGCCTCGTTCAGTGATTGGTCCCATTTATCCACAGTGCGGCGAAGCAATTGAGACAATCGTCTTTCTGTCATAAAACCGATCTATCAGAATGCAAACAGCGCCGGCACAGGAGAATCAACGATGAAAATTGCAATCATGGGCGGCGACGGCTTCGTCGGCTGGCCGACATCCCTGCACCTGTCCAATGCCGGGCACGAGGTTCACATCGTCGACAATCTGTCGCGCCGCTGGATCGACACCGAGCTCGGCGTGCAATCGCTGACGCCGATGGATTCGATCCAGGAACGCACCCGGATCTGGCATGCGGAGACCGGACGGCGGATCCATTTTCACCTGATCGACCTCGCCAAGGACTACCAGCTCCTGAAGAACTGGCTGGCCGAGGAGCGCCCGGACGCCATCATCCATTTCGCCGAGCAGCGCGCCGCCCCCTACTCGATGAAGAGCGACCGGCACAAGAACTACACCGTCAACAACAATGTGAGCGCGACCCACAACCTGCTCAACGCAATGGTGGAGCTCGATCTCGACGCGCATCTGGTGCATCTGGGCACCATGGGCGTCTATGGCTATTCGACCGTGGGGGCCGCGATTCCCGAGGGCTACCTGCCTGTCGGGATCGAGACCATGGATGGCAGGACGGTCAGCCAGGACATTCTCTACCCGTCCAATCCGGGCTCGATCTACCACATGACCAAGTGCCTCGATCAGCTGATCTTCCAGTTCTACGCCAAGAACGACAGCCTGCGCATCACCGACCTGCACCAGGGCATCGTCTGGGGCACCCACACCGACCAGACCAGACGCCACGACCAGCTGGTCAACCGCTTCGACTATGACGGCGACTATGGCACCGTGCTCAACCGGTTCCTGATCCAGGCGGCGATCGGCTATCCGCTGACGGTGCACGGCACCGGCGGCCAGACCCGCGCCTTCATCCACATCCAGGATTCGGTGCGCTGCATCGAGATCGCGCTCAACAACCCGCCGGTGCGCGGCTCCAAGGTCGAGATCTTCAACCAGATGACCGAGACCCACCGGGTGCGGGATCTCGCCCAGATGATCGCCGGCCTGACCGGCGCCGAGATCGCCTGGCTGCCCAACCCGCGCAAGGAAGCGGCCGAGAACGACCTCGTCGTGCGCAACGAGAAGTTCCTGGGCTTAGGCCTCGAACCGACCACGCTCAAGGAAGGCCTGCTTTCCGAGGTCGTCGACGTGGCGAAGAGATTCGCCTACCGCGTCGACCGCTCGCGCGTGCCCGCCGTCTCGGCCTGGACCAAGGACATTGCCACCAAGATCAACCGCGACCCGGAAGGCAAGGCCCTGCGGGAGGTGTCTTGACGGACGGCAGCGCCGCTCGGGAGGGCGTGCGGCCCGAAACCGCCGCCCGATCCGCCCATGCCTTCGTGACGCTGGTGACCAATGCCGATTACGCCATGGGGGCGCTGGCGCTGGCCCGCTCGATCGGGCTGACGAAGACCACCGCCGACATTGTCGTGCTTTACACCGGCGGCGTGGACGGAGCGGACCTGAAGCCGCTCGCGGGGCTCGGCTGCCGGCTGGTCGATGTCGATCACCTGGATCTGTCGGACGGCTTCAACGCGCGCCATGCCCGCGGCAACCTGCATGCGGCCGCCCCCTTCGCCAAGGGTCGCAAGCCGGCCTTCCACTCGCCGCTCGACAATTTCTGCAAGCTCCGTCTCTGGCAGCTGACCGAATACGAGACCTGTGTCTTCATCGACGCCGACGCGCTGGTGCTGCGCAACATCGACCGGCTGTTTGCCTATCCCGAGTTTTCCGCCGCCCCCAATGTCTATGAGAGCCTCGAGGATTTCAAACGCCTCAATTCCGGTGTCTTCGTCGCCCGCCCCTCGGCCGAGACCTTCGCCGCCATGCTCGAAAGACTCGACCAGCCCGACATCTTCTGGCGGCGCACCGACCAGACATTCCTCGAGACGTTCTTCCCCGACTGGCATGGCCTGCCGGTCTACATGAACATGCTGCAATATGTCTGGTTCAACCTGCCGGAATTGTGGGACTGGAAACAGATCGGGGTGCTGCATTACCAGTACGAGAAACCCTGGGAAGCAAACCATCCCAAGGCCGACCGGCTCGAACCGCTGATCGCGCTCTGGCATGCCTATCATGAGGGCACGGCGATCCCCGACATCGCCGCCCTCGCCGGCCCCTCCGGCCGCGTGACCCGAGGATCCGAAGTGGCATGAAGGCGCTCGTCACCGGCGGCAGCGGGCTTGTCGGGCGTTACATCGTCGAGACATTGCTGGCGGCGGGTTACGAGGTCGCGGTCGCCGGGCGAACGCCTCCCCCAAGCGACCTGTTTTCCGCCCCCATCGGCTTTCGCGCCTTCACGCTGGATGCTGGCGACCATCCGGACACCCTGTTCGAGGGCGCAACCAGCCTTGTCCACGCCGCCTTCGATCACATCCCCGGCCGCTACCGGGGTGGCGAAGGCGATGAGCCGGAGGTGTTCCGCAAGCGCAATCTCGGGGGATCGGTGCGCCTGTTCGAGGCGGCGAAACGCGCGGGCCTCTGCCGCGCCGTGTTTCTGTCGAGCCGCGCGGTCTATGACGGCGCACCTGCGGGCGTAGCTCTCACCGAGGATACGGACCTCGCGCCGGCAAGCCTCTATGGCGAAGTCAAGCTTCAGTGCGAACGGGCGCTTTCAGCCCTCGATGGGCCGGATTTCTGCACCGCCAGCCTGCGGCTGACCGGGGTCTACGGGGATCTGCGGCCGAACAAATGGGACGGGTTGATTGCCGAGTATCTGGCAGGCAGGCCGGTTCCGGTCCGCGCCGGGTCCGAGGTCCACGGCCGCGACGTGGGGCGGGCGGTGCGGCTGATGCTGGAGGCGGACGCCGCGCGCGTCGGCGGCGAAGCATTCAATGTTTCCGACCTGGTCGTCGACACGCACGACATCCTGTCGGCGATCAAGCAGGCGAGCGGGTCTGCGCATCCCCTGCCCGGTCGCGCCGACACGGCGGCGGTCGCGGAGATGGCGTGCGGCAAGATCCGCCGGCTCGGCTGGAAGCCCGGCGGAAGGGACCTGCTTGCCGCGACTCTGGCGGGCCTGGCGAGGTCCGAGGCCTGAGGGGTCAGAGTTTGCCGTCGTCCCAGATGATGTGTTCCGTCGTGCCGGGCAGACTCTCGATGCGATCGGCCAGAAACACCGGCGGCAGCGGCAGCGCCTCGAGGCAGGCGCGGGTGGCCGGAACCCATTTGAACTCCAGATGGTTCTTGCCGTCGGCATTCTCGTGCACGATGCGGCCGTCTGGGGCGTAGGGAAAGCTCTGCGGAATGTCCATGAGGTAATACCAGCCGACCTCGTGCCAGTCCCGGTCTTCGAAGTGGAAGAAATTCTCGACCAGGAACACCAGCCGTCCGACCGTCACCGTGACGCCGAGTTCCTCCTCCATTTCGCGCACAAGGGTCGTGCGGCTGTCCTCGCCCAGTTCCGCGGTCCCGCCGGGAATGGTCCAGAACGGCTCATGCACCGCCCGGTGGACCAGAAGATGGCCGTCGCGCAGCGCAAGTCCGGCCACCCGCGCATTGAAGCGGCGTCCCTGGTCGTTGAAGCGGATGGTCTTGCGACTCTTGTGGCTCATTCTTCTTCAAACAGGCTCGCCTGGGTGGCGGCGAGATCCCTGGGCGGATTGAGCCCCATATGCCCCCAGGCCCGCGCCGTCAGCACCCGGCCGCGCGGCGTGCGCTGCAGGAATCCCTGCTGGATCAGATAGGGCTCGATGATGTCCTCGATGGCGTCGCGCGGCTCCGACAGCCCGGCGGCGATGGTTTCGATCCCCACCGGCCCGCCGCCGAAATTGCGCACGATCATGTCGAGATAGCGCCGGTCGAGCTGGTCGAGCCCGATGCTGTCGACCAGCAGCCGGGTCAGCGCCTCGTCGGCGATGGTCTTCGTGACCGCCTCGACCTTGGCCACTTCGGCGAAATCGCGCACGCGCCGCAGGAGTCGCCCGGCGATGCGCGGCGTGCCGCGCGCACGGCGGGCGATCTCGAGCGCGCCGTCATCGGTCATGCCGAGCCCCATGATCCGCGCGCCGCGGCGCACGATCAGCTCGAGTTCGGGCACGGTGTAGAACTGCAGCCGCACAGGAATGCCGAACCGGTCCCGCAAGGGCGTGGTCAGCAGCCCGAGCCGCGTGGTGGCGGCCACCAGCGTGAACCGCGACAGGTCGATCTTGACCGAGCGCGCCGCCGGCCCCTCGCCGATGATCAGGTCGAGCTGGAAGTCCTCCATCGCCGGATAGAGAATTTCCTCGACGGCCGGGCTCAGCCTATGGATCTCGTCGATGAACAGCACGTCGCGGTCCTCGAGATTGGTGAGCAGTGCGGCGAGATCGCCGGCCTTGGCGATCACCGGGCCGGAGGTGGATCGGAAATTGACGCCCAGCTCCTTGGCCATGATCTGCGCCAGCGTGGTCTTGCCGAGACCCGGAGGGCCCACGAACAGCACGTGGTCGAGCGCTTCGCCCCGGCCCTTGGCGGCTTCAATAAACACCTTCAGATTGGCCCGCGCCTCGGCCTGGCCGGTGAACTCGTCGAGCGTTTGCGGGCGAAGGGTGGTGTCAAAATCCTCGCCGCGCTTGTCGGGGGTGATCAGGCGTTCGGCGTCGCTCATGAGAGGAACTCCATGCCGGGCACCTGTTTCGACGCCAGTTTGTCGAACGTGACCGTGTGGCTGCATCCGGCTTTCGCGGACGTCCATGCAACGAAATAGTCCGCGATGTCGGCCGCGGGTTCGCCCGCCCTCAGCAAGGCGTCGAGTTCTTCCGTCATCTCGATCACGAGCCCGTCGCTGGCCAGCAGATCACGCAGAATGCGGGTCACATCCGTCATCGGATACTTCAGCCGGCGGTTCAAGACCCAGACCGTCTCGGCAACAACGATGGCGCTGACATAAGCGGGATCATCGGCGTTCCGGCTGCCAAGCCAGCGCCTGGCTGTCAGTCTCTGGTCGCTCTCGTCCTCCACAAGAAACCGAACGAGGATATTGGTATCGATGCCGATCACTCTGTTGCTTCCTGCCATTCGGACACGGTCCGACGTTCATCTTCGGCCACAGCGTCCATGACGGCCTCCCGCATCTGTTCGATCGTCAGGGTTTCACCACTCGGCGGCTTGCCAAGCGCCCCTGCAAGGTCGGCGAGTTTCTTGTTCTTCGGCACAGCCACGACATGACCATCGTAGGTGGTCACGTAAAACTGTGTCCCTGCCGTCAGGTTCAATTCATCCCGAACGTTCTTGGGGATGGTCAACTGACCCTTCGAGGTCATGGTGGTGAGGGCGCCCATTATTCTTACCTCTCGAAAAAATTCTTACACCTTCAGTTTAGTAAGAATATCGTCGTAGAACAACTCACCGCGCCAGCTCCTTCAACCCCAGCCGGATCAACCTGGCCGAATCGGGATTCTCGCCGGCATTCTTCAGCGCGGCGGCGACCGCGGTGGCGGCCTGATCGCGGGAATAGCCGAGATTGGAAAGCGCCGAAACCGCGTCCGCCACCGGCGCGGGCGCGACGCCTTCGCCGAGTTCCTGCCTGAGGCCCATGGCGCCGCCGGCCTCGCCCGAATAGGCCGGCGCCTTGGTCTTGAGCTCGGTGACGATGCGCTGCGCCACCTTGGGCCCGATGCCCGGGGCGCGGGCGATCATCGCCTTGTCCTGAAGCGCGATGGCATTGGCGAGATCGGAGGTCGTCAGCGTCGAGAGGACCGCGAGCGCCACCTTGGCGCCCACCCCCTGGACGCTCTGCAAGAGCCGGAACCACTCCCGCTCCAGGACCGTCTCGAAGCCGAACAGCCGCAGTTGGTCCTCGCGCACATAGGTCTCGATGTGGAGCACCGCCGCCTCGCCCACCGATCCGAGCCGCGACAGCGTGCGGGTCGAGCAATAGGCCACGTAGCAGACGCCGTGCACGTCGATCAGCACGTGGTCGTCCGCAATTTCTTCTATGCTGCCTTTGAGTTTGCCGATCATGGGTGCGTATCCGGAGCTATGATGTCGAGCGTCGGGAAATAGCTGCGGTAGCCGGCGGGATCGCGCGTCAACAGCCGGTGACCCCGAACCACCGCATGGGCGCCGATCAGGAAATCGGGCAAAGTGCGCTCGCGGCTGCCGCCATTGTTGCGGTAGATCCGGAAGGCCCTCCCCGCCGCGAAAGCCGAACCCCATGGAAGGTGCTCACGCTGGAACTCGGAAGGATCGAGCAGCGCATCAACCTCTTCCACCGACTCGTAGCGGTAGGAAAATTCACTGAAGATCACCGGATTGATGACCAGAGCGCCCTTCTTGAGCGCCTCCGCCATCCGGCCGCGCGACCAGTCCCGCCACTCCGGATCGCGAAAGGCGACATCGATCAGGACATTTGTATCGACCAGGGTCGCCATGTCCTAGCGATCCCGCGTTTCGCGCATCACGTCGTCCGCGCTGAGCGTCGGATCGCCGGTGCCCTCGAGCCGGTCGAGCGCGGCAAGAAACCGCGCCAGGCGCTGCTTGTCGGCCTTCCGTTCGCTGCCATCCTTGGCTTCGAGGAAAATCCGGCCGCCTTCCACAGAGAAGACAACCTCGCTGTTGGCCTTAATTCCTGCCAGATCGCGAAGGTTCTTCGGGATCGTCACCTGACCTTTTTCCGAAACGCGCACCTTATCACTCCAAGTCTGAATAATTCCAACTTATTCCGACCTGCAGAACACGTCAAGAACAAATCTGTCACTCAGCCGCCATGCGCCAGGCCGGCGATGTGCGGTGATGGGCGTGGCAGATGGCGATTGCCAGCGCGTCGGCGGCGTGATCGCTGTCGAACGTGGCCTTGGGCATCAGCACCCTGACCATCATGTGGATCTGCTTCTTGTCGCCGTGGCCCACGCCGATGACCGCCTTCTTGACCGCGTTCGGCGCATATTCAGCGACACGCAGGCCCGCCCGCGCCGGCACCACCATGGCGATGCCGCGCGCCTGGCCGAGCTTCAGGGTGGCGGTGGCGTCCTTGTTGACGAAGGTGTTCTCGACCGCCGCCTCGAACGGCTGGTAGAAGTGCAGCACGCTTTCCAGGCCATCATAGAGCTGCTTGAGCCTTGAGGCGAGATCGAGCTTGCCGTCAGACTTGACCGTGCCCGACGCGATGAAGCGCAGCGAATTGCCGAGCGTTTCGACAACGCCCCAGCCGCTGTTCCTGAGCCCGGGATCAATACCGATAATCCGAATCGCTTCCGCCATGCCCAAATCCTATCCGTGACGGATCGAGCTTTCCATCACAAAGGTGAACAAACCAAAAACAAATGCGCTCACGCAAACGTGCGTTTTGCATTCTTGCGACAGACACCTACATGGAGGCAACCCAAGACGCTTGCGTTTTCAGCCCAGGAAAGTTTTTCATATGACCGCTTTTTCCATTCTCGATCTCTGCCCCATTGTCGAAGGCGGCACGGTGAGCGAAGCCCTTGCCGACACACGCCTGATGGCCAAACGCGCCGAGGATACGGGCTACACCCGCTTCTGGCTGGCCGAACACCACGGCATGAAGGGCATCGCCAGCGCCGCCACATCCCTTGTCATCGCCGAGGCTGGGCATGCCACCAGCACCATCCGCATCGGCTCGGGCGGCGTCATGCTGCCCAATCACGCGCCGCTGGTCATCGCCGAGCAGTTCGGAACGCTCGAGGCGCTGTTTCCGGGACGCGTCGATCTCGGCCTCGGCCGGGCGCCCGGAACCGACATGGCCACCGCGCGCGCGCTGCGGCGCAACCTCGACTCGGGCGCCAACAGCTTCCCCGACGACATAATCGAACTGCAGCACTGGCTGGGAGACCCCGATGACGGCAAGCTGATCGCGATCCCGGGCGCGGGGTCGCATGTGCCGCTGTGGATCCTGGGCTCGAGCATCTACAGCGCCCATCTGGCGGCCGCTCTCGGGCTGCCCTATGCCTTCGCCTCCCATTTCGCCCCCGACATGCTGCTCGACGCGCTCGACATCTACCGGGCCCAGTTCACCCCGTCGGCCCAGCTTTCAAGCCCCTACGTGATGGCGGCCGTCATGGGCGTGATGGCAGATACCGATGCGGAGGCCGCCTTCCTGTTCACCACGCTGCAACAGAGCTTCGTCAACATGCGCCGCAATGCGCGCGGCAAGATGCCGAGGCCGGTCGACAGCATGGAAGGGTTCTGGACCGATGTGGAGAAGATCGCCGTCGAGCACACCCTGCGCTATGCGGTGGTGGGCGGACCCGAGACGGCACGGACCAGGATGCGGGATTTCATCACCGAAACCGGCGCCGACGAGATCATGATCTCGATGCCGATCCATTCTTCCCAGGCGCGGCTCAGATCGGTCGAGCTGTTCGGCGAGATGCGCGCGGCGCTCTGACACAGGAAAGGCCGCCGGTCCTGGGGACCGGCGGCCACACATGCGCTCGCGATTGAGGGTCAGGCGGACAGTTTCGCCATGACCTCGTCGGAGACTTCGAAATTGGCGTAGACGTTCTGCACGTCGTCATCATCGTCGAGCGTGGCGATCAGCTTGAGCACCGACTGCGCCTTGTCCTCGTCGACCGGCGCGGAGGTCTGCGGCTTCCACACGGCCCGCACCGACTGCGCCTCGCCCAGCGCCTCTTCGAGCGCGCCCGAGACCTCGCCGATGTCCTCGAAGGCGCAGAGGATGGCGTGCTCCTCCTCGCTGCTGGTCACGTCTTCCGCGCCCGCCATGATCGCCGCTTCCATGATCGCGTCGGCATCGCCCGCGCTGGCGGGATAGATGATTTCGCCGACGCGGGAGAACATGAAGCCGACCGAACCGGTTTCGCCCAGCGCCCCGCCGGACTTGGTGAAGGCCGCGCGCACATTGGAGGCGGTACGGTTGCGGTTGTCGGTGAGCGCCTCGACGATGACGGCGACGCCGCCAGGACCATAGCCCTCGTAGCGCACTTCCTCGTAGTTCTCGCTGTCGGCACCCGAGGCCTTGTTGATGGCGCGCTGGATATTGTCCTTGGGCATCGACTGCGCCTTGGCGTTCTGCACCGCGAGCCTGAGACGCGCGTTCATCGACGGATCCGGCGCGCCCATCTTGGCGGCCACGGTGATTTCGCGCGCGAGCTTGGAGAACATCTTGGAGCGGACGGCATCCTGCCGTCCCTTGCGGTGCATGATGTTTTTAAATTGTGAATGGCCGGCCATAATGCCCCTGTATTTTTGCTCTGAGTTCTGTGCTCTCAACTTGGAATGGCCGCCTTATAAATCCGTTCCCGGTTTTCGTCCAGACGATACGAGTCTCGAAGGATTGACCCATGCCCAAGACCACGGTCCCGCCACTGCCGCTCACGGGCGGATGCCAGTGCGGACGCATCCGCTACCGCTTGACCGCCAGGCCGCTGGTTTTCTACCTGTGCCACTGCACCGAGTGCCAGCGCCACACATCCTCCGCCTTTGGCGAAAGCCTGAGGTTTGACCGCACGGCGCTCGACATCACCGACGGGCTGAGCGTGTTCCGCCGCACAAGCGACCGCGGCTCCGTGCGCGAGGGCTGGTTCTGCCCCGATTGCGGCGTCAGGATCTGGCACGGCACCCAAGGCTCGGCCCAGATCAACATCAAGGCCGGCACGCTCGACGACACCGGTTGGCTGGTTCCCGCCGGCCACATCTGGACGAGGTCGAGACAACCTTTCATGACGCCCTCCGAGGAGGACCTGGTCTACGAGACACAGCCCGAGGACGGCTACGCCGCCTTGATGGCGCGGTGGCGCGAGATGACCGCGGAGTAACCGCCGCCCCGGCGCAGCATCCGGGCTCGGCTGAATAAAGCGGGCGCCAGGCTTTACCTTCGCAAACTTCGCCCTAGTGTTCTCGCTATCGTGAAAGCCACCTCGCGGAGCCGCACATGCCCCGGATGAAAGCCTTCCTGTTGTGTCTTGCACTGTTCGCCCTGCCCGCCCATGCGCAGGAAGAGGCCCGCCCCTTCAGCCAGTGCCTGGCCGTCGCCCAGTCCCTGCCGGGCGCCAGCTACGCCAATCTGACCCCCGAGGGGCTCCGCGACGGGCTGATCAAACCGGCCCAGGCCGGGTCCGGCGAGGTCGAGTTCATGTTCGCCGGGCACTCGACCTATGTGATCACCACGCCCGCGGGCGTGACCATCGCCACAGACTTCAACGGCTGGTCGGGCCGCGTGGCCGTTCCGGTTGTCGTCACCATGAACAAGGCGCATTCCTCCCATTTCACCCTGTCGCCCGACGAGCGGATCGAACATGTGCTGCGCGGCTGGAATTTCGATGGATCGCCGGCCGATCACGACGTGGTGGTCGACGACGTCTATGTCCGCAACGTCACCACCGACATCCGCAATTTCGGCACTATGGAGCCCGACGGCAATTCGATCTTCATCTTCGAGGTCGCCGACCTGTGCATCGGTCATCTCGGGCATCTGCATCATGCGCTCGAAGACCGCCACTACGCCCAGATCGGCAGGCTCGACATCGTCATGGTGCCGGTCGACGGCGGCCTGACGCTGAGCCACGACGCCATGACCGGGATCGCCAGGCGCCTGCAGTCCTCGATCCTGCTGCCGATGCACCGGCGCGGCGCGCCGATCTCGAGTTTCATCGACATGATGGGCGACAAGTTCCTGGTCGACTATGTCAACAGCGACAGCTTTACCGTGACGGCCAGAAGCCTGCCGCGGCAGCCGACGATCGTGATCCTGAACGGGGTTTGAAGCGGCAAAGGCCGGATCGGCGCGTCGGCCGCGACGCTGACCGCACCCTGATCAAAGCTGCAGGCAGCCATGCACGATTTCGTGAGGATCAGCTCCAGAAATCCGGCATGGTCTCGCTGAGACGCGGCCCGATGCGCAGGGGAGCGATCTTTTCCGCGAGCCCCGTGCGGTCGGAAATCTCCACGGCGACGCCGCAGATCGTCGCCGGCCCGGACGCCGCCTCGAAGCGGCCCTTGGGGATGCGCGACAGGAACCTGTTGATCGGCTCCTCCTTGTCCATGCCGATGGACGAATCATAATCGCCGCACATGCCCGCATCCGAGAGATAAGCGGTGCCGCCGTTGAGGATCTGCGCGTCCGCCGTGGGCACATGGGTGTGCGTTCCCACCACGAAACTCGCCCGTCCATCGACGAAATGGGCAAAGCAGAGCTTCTCGCTGGTGGCTTCGGCATGGAAATCGAAGATCACCGCATCGGCCTGCTCGCCCAGCGGACAGGCGTTCAGGATCGTCTCGCCGGCGGAAAACGGATCATCGAGATCGGGATGCATGAACACCCGGCCCATCACATTGGCGACGAGCACGCGCGCGCCATTGCGGGCGATGAACAGATTGGAGCCGCGCCCGGGCGTGCCCGAAGGATAATTGGCCGGGCGCAGGAACCGGTCCTGGCGGTCGGCGTAGACGAGCGCCTCGCGCTGGTCCCAGACATGATTGCCGGTCGTCACCACATCGGCGCCGGCACCGAGCGTTTCCAGAAAGATTTCTTCGGTGATGCCGAAGCCGCCCGCGGCGTTCTCGCCATTGACGATGACGAAATCCAGGCTGAAATCGCGGATCAGCCCGGGAAGACGGTTCCAGACCGCGGTGCGGCCGGATCGTCCGACCATGTCTCCAAGAAACAACAGGCGCATCGGCTCTCTATAAGGGTTGCGAAAACGAGCGCAAGCCTCGTTCGGTCAGGATCATCTCAAGCGCCACGTCATGGGCTTCGTGCGGAAGGCTGTGGGCCTCCTGCACCGAGAACGCGGTTCCGATCAGCCGCGGCCGCAGCCCCTTGCCATGGAGCTGCGCGATGGCCCGGTCGTAATGGCCCGCGCCATAGCCGAGCCGGTTGCCCGCCGCATCAAACGCCGACAGGGGCATCAGCAGGATCTGCGGATCCAGCACCTCGGCGTCGGGTCCCGGCCCGGACGTTCCGAAACCGGTGTTCACCAGCTCCGCGCCCCGGACGAAATCGCGGAAGACGATGGTCTGGCGGTCCAGCACCACCGGCAGGCAGAGCCGCGCGCCGCGCGCACCCAGCCGCGCCATCAACGGCCGCAGATCCGGCTCCGACCTGATCGGCAGATAGCCGGCGATGACGGTGCCCGGGTCGAAGGCGATCGACTCGCCGGCCTCGGCCATGGCGAGACTCATCTCGATGCGGCGCTCCGGCGCCAGGCCATCCCTGCGCGCCAGCATCGCCGCGCGAATGCCTGCCTTGCTGTCCATCTGGGTCTCCGGGGTTGCGACTGGACCGGACTAATCCCGAATGCATCCCCGCGTCAACGCCCCGGCTACGTGGCCCGGGACGCGATCCGGGCGCGGTTTCATCCCGGGATCGGGCCTTACCGTTTGTTCATGACGATTGCAGAATCCGGTTGCCGCGCCTGTTCGGATGCCTGAAATGTCCGCGCTTAAAGTCGAACGATATCAATAAATACAGTTGCGGATTGCGATGACAAGACCTTTGGAACGCCTGACCCACGCGGAAAGAACCTGTCTTCATCTGGCAGCGAGCGGTCAGGCGCCGGAGGCCATCGCCGAGCAGTTTGGCGGCGACCCCGACACGGTCGACACACATCTCGCATCGGCGCGCAGGAAGCTGATGGCCAACACCACGATCGAGGCTGCGGCGCGCGCCCTGAAGCTGGGCCTGATCGAGTAGGCACTGCCGCGGCCCGTGCCGGCCATCTTCACAGATCCGGCAACGGAAATCTGGGGCTCCGGCTCCCCATGCGGTGCGTTCAAGTCGCCCTATCGCCGCACGGGGATGACCGCGCGGCGACAGGGACTTTCAGATTGATCCGCGGCTCAGGACCGGGGGCGGCTGGATCAAAACTCCGTCCATTCGTCGGATTTGACAGCCAGATTGCCCTGCGAGGCGGTGCGTTTTCCACCCGCGGTTCCGTGGGCCATGGCCGTTGCGGTCCGGCGCAAGGCCGCCGCGTCGCCGCGTGCGAAACCGTCGAGACGGAACTGTCCGATCAATTCCCCCAACTGGCCGGCCTCCGTTGACAGCGTCGCGCTGGCGGCCGTGTTTTCCTCCACCATGGCCGCGTTCTTCTGCGTCACCTGGTCCATCTGGTTGACCGCGATATTGACTTCGCCCAGACCCACCGACTGTTCCTTGGCGGCGTGCGCAATGGCTTTCATGTGCTCGTTGACCGTGACGATGTAGGTCTCGATCGTCTTGAGCGCCTCACCGGTCTCGTTCACGAGCCGCACGCCGCCTTCCACTTCCACCGTGGAATTGCGGATGAGATCCTTGATCTCCTTGGCGGCCTTGGCCGACCGTTGCGCAAGCTCGCGGACTTCCTGGGCCACGACCGCGAAGCCTCGTCCCGCCTCGCCGGCCCGCGCGGCTTCCACCCCGGCATTGAGCGCCAGCAGGTTGGTCTGGAAGGCGATTTCGTCGATGACGCCGATGATGTTGGAGATCTGGTTTGCGGACTGTTCGATCTTGCCCATGGCATCGACGGCGTTCGCGACGATCGTGCCCGATTGCACCGCGCTGTGGTTGGCCTGTTCGGCCGCCGTCCTTGCCTCCTCGACGCGTTGTGTCGAACTGGCGACATTGGCGGTGATCTGGTCGAGCGCGGCGGCGGTTTCCTCGAGCGAAGCGGCCTGCTGTTCGGTGCGCTTGGACAGATCCTGCGCCGACTGGCTGATTTCCGTCGACCCCGTGGCGATCTGAATCGACGCCTCGGCCACCGACCGCAAGGTGTTGCCGAGCTGTGAAACCGCGTCGTTGAAATCGGTGCGCAGTCCTTCGAAGTCGCTCGCGAAGGGCTCGGTCAGCTGGAAGGACAGATCGCCGGCGGCAAGGTGCTTCAATCCCTCGCCGAGACCGGAGGTCGCCTGCCGCATTTGCTGCGCCCTGAGTTGTTCCTCCTGGCTGGTGCGATTGCGCGCCTCTTCCGAGCTGTTGCGCTGGGCGTCGGCCTCCTGCTCCAGGCGGATCTTTTCGAGGCCTGCCTCCTTGAAGACCTGGACCGCACGCGCCATTGCGCCGATTTCGTCGGGACGGTTCTGGTCGCCGACAATGGCGGCCAGATCGCCGCTGGCCAGACGCGCCATGGTTCCCGTCGTCTTGCTGATGGTGCCGGAGAAGGCGCGGGCATAGAAGAAGAAGCCCAGCAGCGACAGCAGCGAGACGAGGAGGGTGCCGATGATCGACGCCGTCGTCGCGCTCCTGCCTGCGGCCACGATCGGGGTGACATTCGACGCCATTTCGATGACGCCGATCTTCTCGCCGGAGAAGTTCTCCAGCACCGTACCGGCAACGGCATAGTCACGATTGTTGGACGCGATCATCGTGATCGGCAGATTGCCGTCGAACGCCGCCTGGATCTGGTCCGGCGTCAGCATCGTGGCACCATCGAAGGTCGACGCCTGGGTCTCGAACTTGCCGTCACCGAAAATGTGAATGGCGATCTGGGAATCGGTCTTCTCCGCGATCCGCGCGAAGTAGGCCTCGGAGAGTTCGCTGCCGACGTCGACAATGCCTCCGGTATTGCCATTGGCCAGGGCCGGAGCGGATGCGAACACGTTGACCGAGGTGCGTCCCGGCTCGATGCCCGCATGCAGCTTGGCCTCCTTCAGGGTTGCAGCGATCATCTTCCTTCGACCCGTGATGTCATCTCCGAACTTGTCCGGAGCGTGGACGCGCGCCACGACAACGCCATTCTGGGTGAAGGTGATGAGCCCGAGGCCGCTGGTTGCGTTGACGTTGGCAAGACTGCCCGCATATTTGGCCACCAGTTCCTCACGCGCATCGGTGGCGATGAGACCGGCAATGTCCGGTTCGCCGGCCAGGGTCAGCGCAAGCGCGGAGGCGGCGCGCTTCTGCGCGTCCATGTCGGCCTCAAGCACATCGAGGTCGGAATTGAATTCCTGAAGCACGGCCCGTTCATTCATCGCCGACTGGCTGTACCAGGCCAGGCCGCCGATCGCGGCGCTGGCAAAAAGCACGGCCGCAAATCCGTAGCCGGTCATCTTGACCCACATCGGCCTCTTAATATTGATTTCAGACATGTATTCATCCCCAAATGTGAAGCGCTCAAAAGCCTTCAATGATATCAATCAACAGCCGCACTGGACTGGATTTGCATTGATATTTGATTATCGAAATCAACGACTTCTAAGGGATCAATGTTTGCAAGGCACGGATTTCGAGCGCTGCGTCCGAGGTGGCCCGAGCGATGGTGTCCGATCGTCCCGGCCTCGTTGAGGGAGTTCGAGGTTCGCGGCCCGAGCCCTGGACAGCCGTCGTCGTGCCGTTCCGCACAAGGAGGAGCGGCAGCTGAAGGACAAGCGGCCACGTCAGGAGCATCGGTGAGATGAAGTGCGATCCACGGCAACCGATGGATTTATTGATCCTGGGAACCTACAACGTAGGTGGGCGCCATATGACCAGACCCACGAGTCCGGTCAGGGACAGCTCCCTTGGATCAATTAAGGCCCCAGGGATTGTGTATCCTGTCGAGAGGCGCAGATCGCCCATTACATATAGGTCATGAAATGGTTTCCGCCAAACGGCAATTTGCCGAACCGCGTTTTCACCCGTTGAGGTGATTGAGACACCCCCATCCACGGCACGCCTGTCTGCGATCAAGGGCAACGAACCCAAACTCGATCGTGCCCATGACGTCCGTCCGAAGGCCTACCCCCGGCCCGCCAGCTTGCCTGCAATCAATTCGATCTTGCCGGTCACCTGAACCAGCGCCTCGGCCAGGTCGTGCTCGGTCTTGTCGGCCTTGCTCAGCACCGTGTCGCGGGTCTTCTTCAGCGTCTCGACCTCCGCCTCCAGCCCGCGCATCCGCCGTTGCAGTTCATGCAACTCGTCCATCACCATGATCCCGGCCATCACGGTGATTCTGAGATCGCCGATTTCGCCGAACTGGTCCTTGAGGTGCCCGACATAGCGGTCGAAGCGGCTGGCCAGTTCGCTCAGGTGCTCTTCCTGACCCTCTTCGCAGGCCATCCGGTAGGTCTTGCTGTCAATGGTGACCGTGACTTGCGCCATTCAACATGTCCTGTTCTGCGTTCGCACGCGGAGGGGTCTCCGGCGGCGCGACACCCACATTTCAGCGGTCCAAGACCGCCCTGATCGTTTCCATGGCCGTCACCAGGCGACGCGACACCTCGCGATTGGCCTCTTCCAGGCGATTGGCCCTGTCCTGCGCCCGGTCGAGTTCCTGGGCAATGCGCGAACGGTCCTCGACCATGCGGCCGAGCTCGGCCGCCGCTTCGGTCGAAGAGCGGCTGGCCTCGACTTGCCGGTCAACCTCATTGTCGAGCTGATTCAAGGCCTTGGTCAAAGCCTCAAGAGCTGCTTTCACTGTCATTTCAGCGGGCATCGCGGGCTTCCCTGGATCTGGATCACAAGCCGAATCGCTTGTATTCCGGACACTTGTGAGCGCAAGTTTACCCATTAGCCGAACATGGCGTCAACAAAACCGCGTCTTGCATCCCCAGCCGTTTGCGGCCCCATGCCTTTCCACGCCTTTATTGACTCCCGTCAGGCAACTGCTATGTGTGCGCGGCCTTCGATCCGGTCCCACAGTGGTCCGGTCCTGACCTGAACGCGACTGAGCGGACCCATCATGATTTCACGCGAAAAACACGACCGGATGGCCAATGCAATCCGGTTCCTATCCATGGACGCCGTTGAAAAGGCCAAGTCCGGGCATCCCGGACTGCCAATGGGCGCAGCCGACGTGGCCACAGTGCTGTTCTCGCGCTATCTCAGCTTCGATCCGAAGAAACCCGACTGGCCTGACCGCGACCGCTTCGTGCTGTCGGCCGGCCATGGCTCGATGCTGATCTATTCCCTGCTCTACCTGCTGGGGTATGACGACATCTCGCTCGACGACATCAAGAATTTCCGCCAGCTAGGGTCCCCCACCGCCGGCCATCCCGAATATGGCCACGCCGCGGGCATCGAGACCACCACGGGTCCGCTGGGCCAGGGCATCGGCAACGCGGTCGGCATGGCCATCGCCGAGCGCAAGCTCGCCGACGAATTCGGGTCGGGCCTGGTCGAGCATCACACCTATGTGCTGGCCGGCGACGGCTGCCTGATGGAGGGCATCAGCCAGGAAGCGTTTTCGCTCGCCGGCCATCTCAAGCTCAACAAGCTGATCGTCATCTGGGACAATAACTCGATCTCCATCGACGGACCGGTGTCCTTGACTGATTCGACCGACCAGCTGGCGCGGTTTGCGGCGTCGGGCTGGAACACGCTCGATATCGACGGGCACAATCCCGACTCCATCGCCCAGGCCATCGAGGCCGCGCAAAAATCCGACCGGCCGACGCTGATCGCCGCCAAGACAATCATCGGCTTCGGCGCCCCCACCAAGGCCGGAACAAGCGGCGCCCACGGCTCGCCGCTCGGCGACAAGGAAATCGCCGGCGTGCGCAAGGCGCTTGGCTGGACTGACGAGCCCTTCGTCGTGCCGTCCGACATCCTCGACGCCTGGCGCCTGGCAGGCTTGAGGTCGGTTAAGGACCGCAAGGCCTGGGAAGCCCGCCTGACGGAAGCCGACAACGATGTCCGCACGGCGTTCGAACGCCGCATGAGCGGCGAACTGCCCGGCGGCCTCGAACCCGCGCTGATCGCCTACAAGAAGAAGCTGAGCGAGGACCTGCCCGCGGTCGCCACCCGCAAATCCTCGGAAATGGCGCTCGAGGTGATCAACGGCGTGGTGCCCGAGACCATCGGCGGCTCGGCCGACCTGACCGGGTCCAACAACACCCGCACCAGCCAGACCAAGCCGATCACGCCCGATGATTTCTCCGGCCGCTACATTCACTATGGCATCCGCGAGCACGGCATGGCCGCGATCATGAACGGCATCGCGCTGCATGGCGGCCTGATCCCCTATTCGGGCGGCTTCCTGATCTTCTCCGATTACTGCCGACCGTCGATCCGCCTGGCGGCGCTGATGGGCATTCGCGTCATCCATGTGCTGACCCATGATTCCATCGGCCTTGGCGAGGACGGCCCGACGCACCAGCCGGTCGAGCAGATGGCGGCGCTGCGCGCCATCCCCAACCTGCTGATGTTCCGTCCCGCGGACGCGGTGGAAGCGGCGGAATGCTGGCACATCGCCCTTCAGGAGCAGAAGCGCCCGAGCGGCATCGCGCTCACCCGGCAGAACCTGCCCACCGTCCGCAAGGACTTCACCGAGGAAAACCTCTGCGCCTACGGCGCCTATGACCTCGTCTCCTCGAGCGAGGCCGAAGTGACGATCTTCGCCACCGGCTCGGAAATCGAGATCGCGCTCGAGGCCCGCCAGATGCTTGAGGCGAATGGTCACACCACAAGGGTCGTGTCCGTGCCCTGCTTCGAGTTGTTCGAAGAGCAGAGCGTGGAGTATAAACACGCTGTTATCGGGGATTCCAAGGTCAAGATCGCCATCGAGGCCGGCATCCGTCAGGGATGGGACCGGTTCATCGGCTCCGACGGCCTGTTCATCGGCATGACCGGGTTCGGCGCGTCCGGACCCTACAAGGAACTCTACGAGCATTTCGGCATCACCGCCAAGGCCACTGTCGCCGCGGTGGAAGCCCGCCTGCATGACAAGGCCTGATCTCTCGGGGATCAGGCGACCTCAGACCCGCGACGGAGAACGAGCATGAAGACCAGGATTGCAATCAACGGATTTGGCCGGATTGGCCGCAATGTGATGCGCGCAGTTTATGAATCCGGCCGCCAGGACATCGACATCGTCGCCATCAACGACCTGGGCCCGGTGGAAACCAATGCCCATCTGCTGCGCTGGGATTCGGTCCACGGCAAGTTCCCCAAGTCGGTCGAAGTCGATGGCGACACGATCCGGATTGATGGCACAGACTCGTTCAAGGTCTTCGCCGAGCGCGATCCCAAGAACCTGCCCTGGGGCGACCTCGGCATCGACATCGTGATGGAATGCACCGGCATCTTCACCGCCCGCGACAAGGCCGCCTTCCACCTCGAAGCCGGCGCCAAGCGCGTGCTGGTGTCCGCGCCCTCCGCCGGCGCCGACAAGACCGTCGTCTATGGCGTCAACCATGACGTGCTGACCAAGGACGACCTCGTCGTCTCCAACGCGTCCTGCACCACCAACTGCCTGGCGCCGGTCGCCTATGTGCTCAACAACGCCATCGGCATCGAAAAGGGCATGATGACGACCATCCACTCCTACACCGGGGATCAGCCGACGCTCGACACCATGCACAAGGATCTCTATCGCGCCCGTGCGGCCGCAATGTCGATGATCCCGACATCGACGGGTGCTGCCAAGGCCGTGGGCCTGGTGCTGCCGGAACTCAACGGCAAGCTTGACGGCATGTCCATCCGCGTGCCGACCCCGAATGTCTCGGTCGTCGACCTGAAGTTCATCGCCAAGCGCTCCACCTCTGTCGAGGAAATCAACAAGGCCATCCGTGCCGCGGCGGAGGGCGAACTCAAGGGCGTCCTGGGCTTCACCGATGAGCCCAATGTCTCCATCGACTTCAACCACAACCCGCATTCCTCGGTGTTCCACATGGACCAGACCAAGGTGATGGACGGAACCTTCTGCTCGATCCTGACCTGGTATGACAACGAGTGGGGCTTCTCCAACCGGATGAACGACACCGCCGTGGCCATGGCGAAGCTCATCTAGTCCATATCGCGCAAAGGCGCGCAGCGGTTTTGCGACAACGACATGCCCAATCAAGAAGATAAAGCGCGTCGCCCGGATCCGTGCAATTGCGACGCGCTTTAGGGGGCAGCCACCCCTCGCCGCCCCGAACAGACTCTGGACACCTGCACCGCCACCGCATCAACCGGTGGCGGTGTTGTTTTTGCCGCCCGCCTCGGCGAAACTGCGCGCCTGTGCTGTTTTGTGCAGCGCCGCTCAAACTATCACCTTGTTTGAAGCCTAGTGTCGGTTCTGCTGCATCCGGACATTGCCCCGGATGCCGCCTTCTTTCATACTCGACACCATAACAGCGATCACGCGTCAATCAGGGCGTCAGGACAAGGGACGAGGAGTGGACACATTCTACGTTGTGACATTGGTCTCGATGTCACTCATTCTCATCGCCGCGTTCTCCAGTCTTCTCGCCGAACGGTTTGGCGCACCGCTGCTGCTTCTGTTTCTGATTATCGGGCTGTTTGCCGGCGTCGACGGGCTGGGCATCGATTTTTCCAACAACTCCGCGGCCTTCATGCTGGGGTCGATCGCGCTGGCGATCATCCTGTTTGATTCGGGCTACGGAACCTCGCTGCATTCCTTCCGCCAGGCGGCCGTTCCGGCGCTGACGCTCGCCACGCTCGGCGTCGCTCTCACCGCCGTCCTGTTCGGCGTCGCGGCGCGCTTCCTGTTGGGCTTTTCCTGGCTGGAAGGCCTGCTGCTGGGCTCGATCGTCGCCTCCACCGACGCCGCCGCCGTGTTCTTCCTGCTGCGCACCGGCGGCATCAGCATCCGCGACAAGGTCCGCTCGACGCTGGAAGTGGAATCGGGAACCAACGACCCGATGGCGATCTTTCTCACCGCCGCGCTGGTCGGCATCATTGCCGCCGGCGAAGGCCTGGGAGGCTCGGGCGTCGAATTGCTCGCCCTGTTCGCCAAGCAGATGGGCCTGGGCCTGGTGGTGGGTCTGGGCGGAGGGTTCCTGATCGTCCAGCTGATGCGCCGCGTTCCGGTCGAGCGCGGACTGGCCCCCATCTTCGTGCTCGCCCTCGCGCTGCTGGTCTTTGCCTACACTTCGGCGATCGGCGGAAGCGGCTTCCTCGCGGTCTATGTGGCGGGCATCTATGCCGGCAACCAGAAGATCCGTCCCAAGGCCTCCATCGTGCGGTTCCAGGAGGGCATGACCTGGCTCGCGCAGATCATCATGTTCCTGGTGCTGGGCCTGCTCGCCACACCCTCGCAGTTTCCGCAGATAGCCCTGCCGGCGATCGTGCTCGCGTTCTTCCTCGTCTTCATCGCCCGCCCGCTGGCGGTCTGGCTGTGCCTGCTGCCGTTTGACTACACCCAGCGCGAGACCGGTTTCGTGGCCTGGGTCGGCTTGCGCGGCGCGGTCTCCATCCTGCTCGCCATCCTGCCCATCCTCGGCAATCTCGAAAACGGGCAGCTCTATTTCAATACCGCCTTCATCGTGGTGATGGTGTCGCTCATCATCCAGGGATGGACCATCAAACCCATGGCCCGCCGCCTCGGGCTGATCGTCCCGCCGCAGATCGGCGCCATCGACAAGCTCGAGCTCGACCTTCCCGGCACCGCCAACCACGAGTTGCTCGCCTACCGGGTGGTGGCCGACAGTCCGGTGCTGCGCGGCGAGCGGATTCCCCGCTGGGCGCGTCCCTCGCTGGTCATTCGCGACGGCAAGTCGATGCGCTACCAGTATGCCGGCCGGCTGCAGGAGAACGACCATGTCTACCTGTTCATCGCGCCGGGGTATTCCCGTCTCCTCGACCGTCTGTTCGCCTCCAAGGTCGAGGTGCGCGAAGACGACGCCGAGTTCTTCGGCACCTTCACCATCGATCCGTCCAGGACCGGCGAGGATCTCGATCTCGCCTATGGTCCGGGCCTCGTCACGCCCGCCGAAAAATCCCTGACCATCGCCGATCTGATGAAACATCGGCTGGGCGACAACCCGGACTACGCCGACCGCGTCAAGATCGGACGCATCGTGCTGATCGTGCGCGAGACCGACGAACTCGGCGTCATCAGATCGGTCGGGATCTCGCTCGAACCGGTGGCGCCGGTCACCCGCCTGCCCCTGTTCCTGAGCCTGCGGGAGATTATCCAGCGGGCACGCGACAACGCGCGCAAACGCCGCGGGCAAGAGCCCCGTTCCGGGGCGTGAATCTTGACCCTTTGCCTTGCGTCGTGGTTCGAGGGGTGTAATCTCGCCCCAAAATTCCGCCAAAACGACGAACGGACCAAGCCATGCCCGCCTTCAAGACTCTCGATGACCTGACAGACCTTTCCGGCAAGCGCGTGCTGCTGCGGGTCGATCTGAATGTTCCCGTCAAGGATGGCAAGGTCACCGACACGACCCGGATCGAGCGCGTCGCGCCCACCATCCTTGAACTTTCCGGCAAGGGCGCGAGGGTGATCCTGCTCGCCCATTTCGGCCGTCCCGACGGCAAGGCCGTCCCTTCGATGTCGCTTGGACCGATCGCGGGCGTTGTCGAAAGCGTGCTTGATCACCGCGTCGATTTTGCCGCGGATTGCATCGGCGAGGCCGCGCGAGAGGCCGTGGCCGCCATGGATAACGGCGACGTGCTGCTGCTCGAAAACACACGCTTCCATGCGGACGAGGAAAAGAACGATCGCGGATTCGCCGAAGCGTTGGCGAAAAACGGCGACATCTACGTCAATGACGCCTTTTCCGCGGCCCACCGCGCCCATGCCTCGACCGAAGGCCTTGCGCACCTGCTGCCCGCCTATGCCGGACGCACCATGCAGGCGGAACTGATCGCGCTCGAGAAAGGTCTCGGAAAGCCGACGCGGCCGGTGGTCGCCATTGTCGGCGGGGCAAAGGTCTCCTCCAAGATCGACCTGCTCAAGAACCTGGTCAAGAAGGTCGACGCGCTGGTGATCGGTGGCGGCATGGCCAACACCTTCCTCGCTGCCCGCGGCATCGACGTCGGCAAGTCATTGTGCGAGCACGACCTCGCCGTCACCGTCAACGGGATCGAAGCCGAGGCCACGGCGGCGGGCTGCGCTCTGGTGCTGCCGGTGGATGGCGTGGTGGCCCGTGAATTCAAGGCCAATGCAGACAGCGAGACTGTCGATGTCACGGCAATCCCCGCCGACGCGATGATGCTCGACATCGGGCCGAAATCGGTCGCCTCCGTCAACGCCTGGATTTCCAAGGCCCATACCCTGGTCTGGAACGGCCCGCTCGGCGCCTTCGAGATCCCGCCCTTCGACGCGGCGACCGTGTCGGCCGCCCGGCATGCCGCGCGCTGCACCTCAGAAGGGCTTCTGGTCTCGGTGGCCGGCGGCGGCGACACCGTCTCGGCGCTCAACCATGCCGGCGTGGCCGAGAGTTTCACCTATGTCTCCACCGCAGGCGGCGCCTTCCTGGAATGGATGGAAGGCAAGCCTCTGCCCGGGGTAGACGTTCTCGAGGCCTGAACCGCGGGCCGCGCTCGGCACGCGCCGGCTGAGTTGGGGTTTGCGTCGAAATCACTTTTGTTTTCAATCGATTGAAAGATTTTCAATCGATTCAAGCAGCGCCATGCCTCTTTTATTCCCGGCGCTGCTTCTGGTAAACCAGCCGCCAACACCGAGATGAACAGGGGTCCAAAGCATGATGAATGCAACCATGGCGCAGCAGATGACGGACAAGGACGGCTTCATCGCCGCGCTCGACCAGTCGGGCGGGTCCACGCCCAAGGCGCTCAAACTCTACGGCGTGGAGGAAGGCGCCTATTCGAATGACCAGGAGATGTATGCGGCGATCCACGCCATGCGCGCCCGCATCATCAAGTCCCCCGCTTTCACCGGCGAGAAGGTGATCGGCGCGATCCTGTTCGAGCGCACCATGGACAGCGACATCGACGGCATCCCGACCGCCGATTATCTCTGGGACAAGCGCGGCATCGTGCCGTTCCTGAAGGTCGACCAGGGCCTGGCCGGGGAAGAGAACGGCGTGCAGCTGATGAAGCCGATCGGCGGGCTCGACGCGCTTCTGGACCGCGCGGTGGCCAAGAATATCTTCGGCACCAAGATGCGGTCCGTCATCAACGCCGCCGACAAGGACGGGATCGAGGCGATCGTCGCCCAGCAGTTCGAGGTCGGCAAGCAGATACTCGGCCACGGCCTGATGCCGATCATCGAACCGGAAGTGAACATCAAGATTTCCGACAAGGCCGAGGCCGAAGACCTGCTGCTGGCAGCACTCGGCCGTCACCTCGACACCTTGTCATCGGGGCAGAGGATCATGCTCAAGCTGTCGCTGCCGACCAAGACCAATCTCTACAGGAAGCTGGTGGACGATCCGCGCGTCATGCGCGTGGTGGCCCTGTCGGGCGGCTATTCCCGCGACGAAGCCAACCGCCTGCTGTCCGCCAATGACGGCGTGATCGCCTCCTTCTCGCGCGCGCTCACCGAAGGCCTGTCCCACGGCCAGAGCGATGCGGAGTTCGATGCGACCCTCGCCGCCACCATCGACAGCATCTACCAGGCGTCCCGCGCCGCCTGACCGGCCCTCGGCAAACCTGGTTTGTTTCAACCCGCCGTGGCAACGCGGCGGGTTTCCATTTAGGATGATGGCGACTGTGAAGCCTGATGAACGACAGGGACCGAGACGGATGGCCCATGCATAGACTCGTAGCCGGCCTGATGAGTTGGGCGCTCGTTCCCGTGGCCGTCATCCAGGGCGCAGGCGTGCGCAGGACCGCGCCGCGGCTGCCGCCGCCGCGCGGGGTTCCGAAGGGCCAGGTGGGCGAAGGACCCGCAGAGATCCGCCTGCTGGTCGTGGGCGATTCCTCCGCCGCGGGCGTCGGCGCCGAGCGCATCGAGGACACGCTCGGCCCACAGATCGCCCTGCGCCTGAACCAGAGCACCGGCAGACCGGTCGCCTGGCGCAATGCCGGCGCCAATTCCGCAACGGCAGCCCAGGTTCGCGACCATGTGGTCCCCAACATCGAGGAGCGGGATTTCACTCACGTGATCCTGCTGGTGGGCACCAACGACGCCAAGAACTTCGTCACGAAGTCGCGCTTCAAGCAGGGGTTCGGCGGCCTGCTCTATGCAGCCCATGCCCGCTGGCCGGACGCAAGGATCTACTGGTCGCCGGTCATCGCCATGAAGGATGTGCCGGCATTGCCGCGCGCGCTCGGCTTCATCCTCGGCCTGCGGGTCGCCATCATCAACGCCACCGGCGCGCAACTGTGCCAGGAACGCTATGGCGCGGCCGTCGATCCGCTTGCCGTGGATGGGCCGGAGGGATTTGCCGTCGATGGGTTCCACGCCAATGCGCTGGGCTACGGCCACTGGGCCGATCATGTGGCCCGGTTCATCCTGGACGCAGAACGAGCGCCATCATCATCGCAAAGATGAGGATCAGGGCGATTTTCCAGACATCGGCCCGCTTCTTGAGGCCCGGAAGCCCGAATGGCTTGATCAGGTGCAGCCCCATCGCGACCAGGACCAGAGCAAGCAGTACTTTCATCACCATGCGGCGCGCCTTTTTCATTCCAGCCATAAACCTGTCATGATCAGGGTCGATCAGCTAGGCTTGTTATCCGGGCATTGATTCCGGTCCGCTCCATCTTGAAACGCTTCTACACACCGGATTATCATGCGACGCAATCTTCTTCCCGTTCTGTCATTGCTGCTGGGCACGGCCTTCCTGCTTGCGGGCAATGGCCTGCACGGCCTGCTGCTGCCCATGCGCGGATCCGCCGAAGGCTTCTCCCCGACCTCGCTCGGCCTTCTTGGCACGGCCTGGGCCACGGGATTCGTGCTCGGATGCATCTATTCGCAGCGTCTGGTCCGGCGCATCGGGCATATCAGGGCGTTTTCGGCCTTCTCCGCCACCATTGCCATCATCGCGTTGCTGACCGGACTGCTGGTCGATCCCGTCTCCTGGATCCTGCTGCGGGTGGTCACCGGCTTCGCCATCGCCGCCGCCTTCATGATCATCGAAAGCTGGCTCAACGAGCGGGCCACCAACGAGACAAGGGGCCTGATCTTCTCGCTCTACATGACCGTCACCTATGTCGCCATCGTCGCCGGGCAGATGAGCATTGCGCTGGGCGACATCAACCAGTCGACCTTCTTCATCATCGCCGGCATCCTCTACTGCCTGGCGCTGCTGCCGACGGCGGTGTCCACCGCATCGAGCCCGGCGCCACTCAAGGAGGTCAAGCTCGACCTCGGCATGATCTACCGGAATTCGCCGGTCTCCTTCATCTCGATCCTATTGATCGGCATCGCCAATGGCGCCTTCGGCACGCTGGCGCCGGTGTTCGGCGCCAATGTCGGGCTGACCACGCTGACGATTGCCACGATGATGTCGATCACCATCTTCTCGGGCGCCGTCATGCAGCTGCCCGCCGGCCGCATGTCGGACCGCATGGACCGGCGCTATGTCCTGGCCGGCCTTGCAGCCGTCGCCGGTCTATCGGGCCTCGCCATCGCGGTGATCCAGCCGTCGGGAATCGGCATCCTGTTCGGGCTGATCTCGCTCTATGGCGCGATGTCCTACACGCTCTATTCCATCACGGTGGCCCATGCCAACGACTTCGCCGCCAGTGACAAGTTCGTCACCGTCTCCGGCGGCCTGCTGCTGCTCTACGGCATCGGCACCATCATCGGCCCGCTGATTGGCGGCTTCGCCATGGCGAGCAACACCTATCTTCTGTTTGCCGTGACCGCGGTTTCCCATGTCGCCATTGCCGTCTACGCCCTGTTCCGTACCCGCAGGCGCGCGGCGATCCCCGCCGAAGATCGCGATAACTTCTCCTCGACACCGCTTGCCAAGTCCGCGACGCCGGAATCGATCAATCTCGACCCGCGGGCCACCACCCAGGACAACTGATGCCGGGGGCCGCCGGGCGCTTCAACCCATGTCGAGCACGATCTTGCCGATGTGATCGCCATCCTCCATGCGCTGGTGGGCGGCGGACGCCTGCTCCATCGGAAAGATCGAATCCATCACCGGCAGCACCTTGCGTTCGCTCAGGAGCGGCCAGACATGCTGGCGCAGCTCGTCGGCGATTTTCGCCTTGAAGGCGATGTCGCGCGCCCTGAGCGTCGATCCGGTGTGCGTCAGCCGCTTCATCATCAGCAGCGAGAAATCGACCTCCGCCTGGCGGCCCTTGAGGAAGGCGATCTGCACGATCCTGCCCTCGACCGCCGCCGCCTTGTAGTTGCGGTTGATGTAGTCTCCGCCCACCATGTCGAGGATCAAGTCGACGCCCTTGCCGCCGGTGGCTTCCCGCACCGCGTCGACGAAATCGCTCTCGCGATAATTGATGGCCACATCCGCGCCCAGATCGCGCATCGCAGCACACTTCGCCTCCGAACCCGCCGTCGCCAGGACGCGCGCGCCGAACGCCTTGGCGAGCTGGATGGCGGTGGTGCCGATGCCCGAGGTTCCGCCATGCACCAGGAAGGTCTCGCCCGCCTTGAGCCCTCCCCGCTGGAACACATTGTGCCAGACGGTAAAGAAAGTCTCGGGCAGGGCCGCCGCTTCGGTCATGGTCAGACCGCCGGGGGCGGGCAGCGCGTTGGTTTCATCCACGCAGCAGAACTCCGCATAGCCGCCGCCGGGGACCAGGGCGCAAACGCGATCTCCCGGCTTGAAGCGCGTGACCGCCGCGCCCGCCGCGACGACTTCGCCGGCGATTTCAAGCCCGGGAATATCCGACGCCCCTGGCGGCGGCGGATAGGCGCCCTGTCGCTGCAGGCAATCGGGACGGTTGATGCCGGCCGCCAGAACCCTGACCAGCACTTCTCTCTCCTTGGGAACCGGCCTCTCCCGCGTTGTGATCTGGAGAACCTCGGGGCCTCCGGGTTCACGGATCTCGACTGCACGCATCGCTTCACTCTCCTGCCATCACTTTTCCCCAGCCTAGGCTCAGGCTAGGATGACTTCAATGCCGGATCGCCGCGCGTCCAGGCCAGGCCAGGACCTCACAGGAGACCAGACCCATGTTCACTGAAGATGACCGCCCCAAACCCCGGAAGCTTCACGAGATCGGATGCGACCTGACCTTCCTGTCCGCAGGCGAACTCGAGGAGCGCATTGCGCTGTTGAACGAGGAAATCGCCAGGCTCGAAGCAGACAAGCGCGCCAAGACATCGAGCCGCAGCGTCGCCGAGAGCCTGTTCAAGTCGAAATAGCCCTTGAGTTGCAAGTCCTTAGCGAAAACTCTCGCGTTGTTAAGCTTCGGTTAAGCTTTACAAGTCTTTACTATACTCATCCAGGCATCCTGGATTTGACATTTTGGCCTCCGGTCAATCTGTTTGACGCCTCCCTGTTAAACTCTTGAGAGCCGCTCCTGCGGCTCTTTTTTTGTGCCCGGCCTCGCCTCGAGCCCTGCGGCTCCTGCCCGAAAACGGCACAATCTGACCCGCGACCGCACCCTCCTGCCGCCCCGCAAACCGCCGAAGCGCGCGGTGTATCACGCCGGCGGGCATGTTAACCCTTTCTTAAGAATAGGCTTGCCGGAACCGATGCTTCGGTTCAGGATACAGGGGCTCGGCAAGGATATGTGACGCCAAGCAGCCGCGTAGCCCAGTATTTTGTAATCAGGAATTTCCGGCCAATGTCTGAAACCAGTCTCAACACCGTCAATCTCGCAGACCGCATGGCCAATTCAGCCCAGTTCAAGGCGCTCTATGCCGAGGGCATGGGGCTGGTTGAGGAAACCGCGAACTATCTGGACGGTCCCGGCCGCATCGCGTCGAAGGCGCTGCCGCGCATGGCGGGCGTTCTCTACGCCGCGGAATCCATGCGCCTGACCACGCGGCTGATGCAGATGGCCTCCTGGCTGCTGCTGCAGCGCGCCGTCAACAATGGCGAGATGAACCGCGACCAGGTGATGGCCGAAAAGAGCAAGGTGCGCCTCGACAGCTTCAATTGCGACAAGTCCGCCCAGGGCTGGGCCGACCTGCCGGAAAGCTTCCGCGACCTGGTCGAGCGCTCGCTGCGCATCCAGAACCGCGTGGCGCTGCTCGACCGCGAAATCTACCGTCCCGCCGAAGCCGCGGCCTTGAAGCCGGACAACGAGAACTCGGTGCAGGCCCAGCAGCTCCTGCTGCAGACGGTGTTCAACAAGCGCTGAACCGCCTTTTCAGGTCGAAAACCCTGCCAGGGCCCGCGAAGACGCGGGCCTTTTTGCATGGCGCGAAAGCGTCTGCGTCCGCCAGGCCGCGCAGGACACGAAAAAACCCGCCTGAGCGAACAGGCGGGTTTCAAGTCTCCGGCCTTGGCCGGAACGATTACAGGCTGAGGCCTTCGAAACGCTTCTTGAACTTCGACAGGCGGCCGCCGCGGTCCAGCATCTGCTGGTTGCCGCCGGTCCAGGCCGGGTGCGACTTCGGGTCGATTTCGAGGTTCATGGTGTCGCCTTCGGCGCCCCAGGTCGACCGGGTCATGTATTCGGTGCCGTCGGTCATGACCACCTTGATCATGTGGTACTCGGGATGGATGTTCGCCTTCATCTTCTTTGTCCTGCCGTTGGGAGGCCCCTGCGCAGCATAGCTTGCGGCAATTTGGCCAAAACATAAACGAAGCCGGTGTCTGTCAGGACAACGGCTTCCCAATTGGATGGCGAGCCTATACATGAAGGCACAATCGATAACAAGGGCCGCCTCCGTTTTTGCAGGCCCGCGGGATCACCGCATACGCATACCAGGAGACGACGTGGCTGAACAATTCGAACCCACCAAGACGGCGCGCCTGTCCGTTCGCCCGCTCACCCGTCTCGCCCCCTATGTCCTGCGCTATCCGCATCTGGTCATTGGCGCCCTCGCCTTCCTGCTGGTGGCGGCCGTCACCACCCTGTCGCTGCCCATGGCGATCCGCCGGATGATCGACCATGGCTTTTCCGCCCAGGACGCAGGCTTCATCAACAGCTACTTCTCCATGCTCGCGGGCATTGCCGTCCTTCTCGCCGTGGCGTCCGCCTGCCGCTACTACTTCGTCATCACGCTGGGCGAGCGCGTGGTCTCCGACATCCGCCGCGATGTCTTCGACCACGTCACGCAACTCTCGGCCGCCTTCTACGACGCCAACCGGTCGGGAGAGATCGTCTCGCGCCTCACCGCCGACACCACCCAGATCAAGTCGACCGTCGGCGCCACGGCGTCGCTGGCGCTGCGCAACACCATCCTGTGCGTGGGCGCGGGCGCGATGATGTTCATCACCTCGCCCAAGCTCTCCGGCCTGGTTCTGGCCGTGATCCCATTGATCGTTTTCCCGCTGGTGGGCTTCGGCCGCAAGGTGCGCAAGCGCTCGCGCGAGGCGCAGGACAGCCTGGCCGAAGCCATGACCTTCGCCGGCGAGGCCATCGGCGCAACCCGCACCGTCCAGGCCTTCAACACCGAGAAAAGCTCCCAGGCCCGCTTCAGCCAGGCCGTCGAACTGGCCTTCGACGCAGCCCGGAAATCGATCCTGGCGCGCTCGGTGCTGACCGGCTTCGCCATTGCCATGGCCTTCGGCTCGATCGTCGCGGTGTTGTGGTACGGCGCCCAATCGGTGCTGTCGGGAGAGATGACACCCGGAACGCTCGGTCAGTTCCTGCTCTATTCGGTCTTTGCCGCGGGCAGCCTGGGCGCCCTGTCGGAAGTGTGGGGTGAACTGTCCCAGGCCGCAGGCGCCTCCGAGCGGCTGAGCGAACTGCTGGACGAAGTGCCGAGCATCCGCGCGCCGCAATCGCCCAAGCCGCTTCCCGTGCCCGCCGTGGGCGACATCCGCTTCGAGAACGTGCATTTTGCATACCCGGCCCGGCCCGACACCTCGGCGCTGACCGGCACCAGCTTCCATGTCCGGCCCGGCGAGACAGTCGCCGTGGTCGGGGCCTCGGGTGCCGGCAAGTCGACCTTGTTCTCGCTGATCCTGAGATTCTATGACGTCACCCGGGGGGCGGTGCTGATCGACCATGTCGACGTGCGCGACGCCGACCCGGCCGAAGTGCGCGCCCGCATCGCCCTCGTGCCGCAGGACGTGACCATCTTCGCCGGCAGCGTCGGCAGCAATATTGCCTTCGGACAACCCGGCGCCAGCCAGGCGGAGATCGAGGCCGCCGCGAAGGCGGCGCAGGCGCATGACTTCATCATGGCGCTGGACAAGGGCTACGACACCCCCGTCGGCGAGCGCGGCATCACGCTCTCGGGCGGCCAGCGCCAGCGCGTGGCGATCGCCCGGGCGATCCTCAGGGACGCGCCGATCCTGCTGCTCGACGAGGCGACCTCGGCGCTGGATGCGGAAAACGAGAAACTGGTGCAGAAGGCGCTCGAGGGCCTGATGCAGAACCGCACCACGATCGTCATCGCCCACAGGCTGGCGACCGTCTTGCGCGCCGACCGCATTCTGGTCATGGACAAGGGGCAGATCGTCGAGGAAGGCAGTCATGCCGAGCTGGTGGCGACCGGCGGCCTGTATGCCCGTCTCGCCCGCCTGCAGTTCGAACATGGCGCCGAGGCCCTGACGCTCGAAACCAGGTCAGGGATGGCAAGCGTCGCCGGCGATCAAGCTTGAAAAGCAAGTGTAACAATCTTGTGAAAGCGCTCAAATCAGGATAATCATCCGGTGTTCGTCTGGAAGCCACGCGGGGGACGGGACGCCTGTCCGCGGGCTATAACAGGAACATTCAGAAGGTGTATCCACGATGCGGAATGACGCGGAGTGGCGAACCCTGCTTCTGGCAGGCGTTTGCTATGCTGTGTGGTTGTTGCTGACGTTTGGGTGGGCGGATCTGCCGGACATTGTGCGTGTCCTTGTGCTGATCCCCACGATTACGCTGCATTCCTCGCTCCAGCATGAATTTTTGCACGGCCACCCATTCAGGACCCAGAAACTCAACGATCTCCTGATCTCCCCGCCCATCGGAGTGCTGGTGCCCTACCTGCGCTTCAAATCCTGCCACCTCACCCACCACATCAACGAGAACATCACCGACCCCTATGACGACCCGGAGAGCTACTATCTCGACCGGACGGTCTGGGCGTCGCTGCCCTCGTGGTTCCAAAGCCTGCTTGTGGCCAACAACACCCTGGTCGGCCGGATGACGCTCGGACCGGCGCTTGCCACGGTTGGCTTCCTGCGCAGCGAGTTCACCCGCGCGAGCGCCGGCGACAGGGAGATACTTACGATATGGCTGCGTCATGTTCTGGCAGTAGCCGTGCTGTTCTGGCTGATCTCCGCCTATGGCAGCCTGCCGCCGATCGCCTATTTCATCGCCGCCTATTTCGGCATGGGGCTGTTGATGGTGCGCTCGTTCCTCGAGCACCAGGCGGTGGAAAAGACCAACCAGCGGTCGGTGATCATCGAAACGCGCGGGCCCCTGAGCCTGTTGTTTCTCAACAACAACTACCACTCGGTGCACCACGCCTATCCGTCGCTGGCCTGGTACCGGATTCCCGCCTTCTTCCGGGAGAACCGGGAGCGCTTCCTGCGCATGAATGGCGGCTACCGCTATGAAAGCTACTGGGAGGTGCTCCGCCGCTTTGCCTTCCGGCCCAAGGAACCTGTGGCATGGCCAATGGAGCGCCCTCGCAAACGCCGCGGCGACTCCCTGTGAGCTCATCATCAGACACGGGAGGCGAAGCCCCGCACGGCATCGCCTCCCTGCCCATGTATGACTGGCCTGAGATCAGGCCCGCCACGGACGCCCTGTGGGCCGGGATTCGCGACCAGCTGTCGCGGCGGGGCCTCGACGCACCCGCAACGCTCGACCGGAGCGCGGATCCGGAGCCGCTCTGGACCGATCCGGGACTGATCCTGTCGCAGACCTGCGGCTATCCCTTTGCCACCAGGCTGACAGGCAGGGCGGTGCTCGTGGGGACGCCGGCACATGCAGCGACCGGCGCCGGGCCCGGCCGCTATTTCAGCGTGCTGGTCGCACGGAAAGGCGAAGTGCCGGACGGCTCGGGCGATCTCGCGGGCAAGCGCTTTGCCTTCAACACGAGGCACTCGCAATCGGGCTTTGCCGCCCCCGTCCGGCTGCTGGCCGCGGGCGGGCACGTGTCCCTGCCCCCGCCGCTCGAAACAGGCGCGCATCGGGCGTCGATCCGCGCCGTGGCCGAAGGCACGGCGGACTGGGCGGCGATCGACGCCGTGGCCTGGGAACTGGCAAGGCGCCATGACCCTTCGGCCAGGGATCTGGTCGTCTTCGCCCGAACGCCCGAAACACCGGGACTGCCGCTGATCACCAGCCTGGTCCACGCGGACGGCGCGGACGCTATCGCGGCCGCTGTCGAGGCAGCGATCCATGCGCTTGAGCCGGAGGTTCGCGAGGCCGTGCTTCTGACCGGGCTGGTGCGGTTCACGCCGGCGGACTACGCGCCGCTGGCGGCTGAATTGCCCGTGCGCCAGGTCCTGCCGGGCCTGGACAGCTGACAAGCGCCGTCAGCGTTCGGTGAGCTTGAGCTCGATGCGGCGGTTGGTGGCGCGGTCCTGGTCCGTGTCGCCTTCAGTGATCGGCTGGAACTCGCCGAAGCCCGCCGCCACCAGCCGGTTGGCCGGCACGCCGTTGGCGACCAGGTACTTGACCACCGACGTGGCGCGCGCGCTCGAAAGCTCCCAGTTGTCGGCATAGCGGCCGGTGCCCGACAGCGGCACGTTGTCTGTATGCCCGTCGACACGCAGGACCCAGTTGATCTCGTCCGGGATCTCGCGGGCGAGCTCTATGATCGCGCTTGCGAGTTTAGCCATCTGTTCCTGGCCGGCCGGATTGAGTTCGTTGCCGCCGGAGGGGAACAGCACTTCCGACTGGAACACGAAACGGTCGCCCACCACGCGCACATCCTCGCGGCTCGAAAGGATTTCGCGCAGGCGGCCGAAGAAGTCGGACCGGTAGCGGTTGAGCTCCTGCACGCGCTGCGCCAGCGCCACGTTCAGGCGCCGCCCCAGATCGGCGATCTTGGTCTGGGTCTCCCGGTCCTTGGTCTCGGACACCTCGAGCGCATCCTCGAGAGCGCCAAGCTGGGTCCTGAGCGCGGCAATCTGCTGGTTGAGCAGGTCGACCTGGTTGAGCGCCCGCTGCGAGACCTGTTTTTCCGCGTCCAGCGTCTCCGACAGCGTGCCGATACGGGCTTCCGCGGCCTCGCTCGCGCCCGAGCCGCTGGCCAGGAGCTCCTGCAGCCGGGACCGGTCGGACTCCGACTGCGACAGCGATGCCTGCAGATTGGCGAGCGTATCCTCAAGATCCTGCTTTCCGGAGCGCTCGAGCGCCAGGAGCTGGGTCAGTTCGTTGATCTGGCTGTTGAGCCGGTTGAGCACCTGGTCCCGGCCGGAGATCTCGCGCGACAGGAAGAACTGCGCCAGCACGAACACCGTGAGCAGGAACATGATGGCGAGCAGCAGGGTCGACAGGGCGTCGACGAATCCCGGCCAGTAGTCGACCGCATGTTCCCGCCGCCGGTTCCGCGCCAGCGCCATGCCTACTTGTCCCCGATCTTGTCGGCGAGCTTGTCGAGCGTTTCGCGCATCCGCCGCGATTCCACCTGCTGGGCTTCGATCCAGTCACGCAGCATCTGCTGCTCGTTGCGCATGTTCTTGACCAGGCCCTGGATGCCCTCGGCCAGGCTCGCCATCGCCGCCGTGGTCCGGGGCGTCATGCCCGAATCCTGCGACAGCTTCTGCATCCGCTCGGACAGCATCCGGATTTCCTCGGTGGCGCCGGCGCTGTCGGACGGCATGGCCATGCCGGAATCAAGATCGGTCATCGTCGACAGCCAGTTTTCGAGCTCGGTGTAGAACCGGTTCTGCGCCCGTCCCGCCTGCAGATCGAGAAATCCGAGGATCAGCGATCCGGCGAGGCCGAACAGCGAGGAGGAAAACGCCGTGCCCATGCCGTCAAGCGGCGCCGACAGGCCGGTCTTCAGCGTCGACAGCACGTCGTCCGCGCCGCCGGTTCCCGGATCCAGCGACTGGATCACCTGGTTGATCGATCCGATGGTGCCAAGCAGGCCCCAGAACGTGCCGAGCAGGCCCAGGAACACCAGAAGACCGATCAGGTAGCGCGAGGTGTCGCGCGACTCGTCAAGCCGGGTGGCGATGGAATCGAGGATCGACCGGAGCGAGGTGGTCGACAGCGCCATCGACTGGCGGCGGCCGATCAGCGCGCGCATCGGCGCCAGCAGCACCGGGTCGCGCCCGACCTTCTCGGCGTCGCCGGTGGCGCGCAGCGAATTGACCCAGCGCACTTCCGGACGCAGCCGGATGACATGGGTGAACACCAGGAGCACGCCGACCGCCAGCACCCCGAGGATCAGGCCGTTCAGCCCGGGATTGGCGAGAAACGCCGTCTGGATCTGCCGGTAGAGAATGGCCGCGACAAAACCGGAGAGGATGAGAAAGATCATCATGCTCCAGAAAAACACCAGCGGACTGGAGAGCTTGTAGGGATCGGCCCCGCTGCCGTCTTCCGAGATGCCCCATCCTGACAATGTCAGTTTTGCCATGCGTTGTCCGTCCTGGCCTTTGTCTCAAATCACAAGATTGTGCGAAGACTAGCCGATATTATGGCGGAAATGAAAGCATGCTTTCAAAACAATGCTGTGACGGCGCTTCTCAGACCGTCGGAACAGGCCGCTGGATGAGGTCGAGAAGGCCCTTGAGCACATATTCATTGCCGGCCGCCACGGACTTGGTGCCGAACATGTCGGTGCCGCCAGTCATGTCGGAGACGAACCCGCCCGCTTCCCGGATCAGGATGAGGCCAGCAGCCATGTCCCAGGGCTCGAGAGGCTTTTCCCAGAACCCGTCAAGCCGACCGGCCGCCACGTAGGCGAGATCCAGCGCCGCCGCGCCCATGCGGCGGATGCCTGCGCATTCGCCCATGACATGGCGCAGCTCCACCAGGAACTTGCCGTGATGGCCGCGCCCGAGATGCGGCACGCCTGTCCCGATAACAGCATCCGACATCGCCCTGCGGCCGGCAACCCGGAGGCGCCGGTCGTTCAAAAACGCGCCGCCGCCGCGTTCGGCGGTGTAGAGCTCATCGGTCGAAGGATTGTAGATGACGCCGGCAACGATCTCGCCATTGCGCTCGAGCGCGATCGACACGGCGAAATGCGGCATGCCGTGCAGGAAATTCGTGGTGCCGTCGAGCGGATCGACGATCCAGCGATGGGCGCCGTCGGTACCCGTCAGCTCATCGCTCTCCTCGCCCATGAAGCCATAGGTGGGGCGCGCCCGCAGAAGCTCTGTCTTGATGATGGCTTCGGCCTTGCGGTCGGCCTGGCTGACATAGTCTCCCGGTCCCTTGAGCGAGACCTGCAGGTTCTGGACCTCGCCGAAATCGCGCGCAAGCGAGCGACCGGCCTTGAGCGCCGACTGGACCATCACGTTGAGAAGGGCTGAACGCGCCATCTGTGTTCTTCCTTGGGTGGGGCGGCGCGATGCCGGTCGCGGCCGGAATCAGTTTCAGTCGGCGCGGCGCAGATAGGTCAGTTCATTGGTGTCGACGACCACCCGTTCGCCGGACGCGATGAACGGCGGCACCAGGATGCGCACGCCGTTTTCCAGGATCGCAGGCTTGTAGGACGAGGCCGCGGTCTGGCCCTTGACCACCGGATCGGCTTCGGCGATCGTCAGCGTCACCTGATCGGGCAGCGCGATGCCGATCGGCCGCTCGTCATAGAGCTCGACGGTCACCATCATGCCGTCCTGGAGGAAGGCGCGGCGGTCGCCGACGAAATCCTTCTGCAGCTCGAGCTGCTCGTAGCTTTCGAGATCCATGAACACCAGCGCTTCGCCCTGCTCGAACAGGAACTGGAAATCCTTCTGCTCGAGCCGGATGCGCTCGACCGTCTCGGACGAGCGGAACCGTTCGTTGAGCTTGGTGCCGTCGATGAGGTTCTTCAGCTCGACCTGGTTGAAGGCGCCGCCCTTGCCGGGCTTGACCGCGTTGGTTTTGACCACGGCCCACAGGCCGCCATTGTGCTCAAGCACGTTGCCGGGGCGAATTTCATTTCCGTTGATTTTCATGGGAGCATTCCGCGTCAGCTTGATCCGGCCCGGTTTTCGGCGCCGCTTGGCGGCCTCAAGACCACAAATGACCGAGCTTTTCAAGTCTGGCGCACAATCAGCGCGCCCCTGCGTCCCGGCTCAGCGCCTGCCGAACCGGTTTGCGGCCTCGATGGCCTGTTTTTGTTCTTCTTCCGTCAGGCCCTGGTAGAAGTCATCCAGCGACCGGTCATTGTATCCGGCCCGGCGCGACAGGATGTACCACTTGGCCGCCTCCACCGGATCACCCAGGGTGCCGATGGCGTTGATGTTGAGAACCGCCATGCGGTTCTGCGCCAGCACATTGCCCCGGGTCGCAGCAACCTTCATCCAGCGGTATCCGTTCTCGTAGTCCTTGGGGCCGCCGATCCCGTCGATCAGCCACATGGCATAGTCAAGCTGCGCGGTGTCGAAACCGCCGCGCGCAGCCTTCTCCATGAATTCCCTCGCCCTCGCCCGCTTCTCGTCGGGAACGCCGCTAGTGTTGCTGTAGATCTGCGCCAGCGCGTATTGGGCGTCCGGAATGCCCTGTTCCGCCGCCCTCTCGAAATAGGGCAGGGCCTCCAGAATGCCCGCGTCCCCGGGCTTCTTGGACACGAGCGCCTGAGCATGGTTGAACTGGCCGAAGGCATTGCCCGCGTCCGCGGCCTTCTTCATCAGCTCTTCGGCCCTGGCCGGGTCGGCCTTCACATGCCTGCCCTCAAGCAGCATCACGCCATATTTGAACTGAGCCGACGGATCGCCGGCCTCGGCGGCCTGGCCATACCAGAAGGCGGCGTCGTCCATGCTGCGCCCCACTCCGAGACCCGCCGCGAAAAGCTCCGCAACCAGTGTCTGCGCCGCGGGGTCGCCTTCCTGCGCGCGCGGCAGCGCCAGCTCCATCGCCGTGAGATAGTAGCCGCGCTGGAAGGCGCCAAAGGCCTGCGCGGTCCCGTCCGCAGGCGCCGTGGCGTCGGCGGGCGCTGCGGCGTCGCCTGCCGCGGGGGCAGTGCTCCCGGCCTCACCGGCTTCCGCCGGTGCCGCCTCCGCGCCGTCGCTGTCCTGGGCGTGGACCGGCGCGCTCAGGAGCGCCAGCACCGCCGCCAGGGGCAGCCATCGTGAGGTTTGGTAGGACATGGCGGCGGACCTGCGGGACTTCGGGACTTCAGGATCAGTCAATCGGCGCATTATCGGCCAAACCGTGGCGCTTTTTCGTCAAGCACCGCATTGATTTCCGCGACAATGCGCGGGGCATCGGCGGGATCAGTGAAAACCGCCTTTCCGAAGGCGATGAACTCGGCCCGGGTCTGCGCCATCTCTTCGACAAAGGCCGTGCTGGTCCCGCCCATGATCATGCAGGGGATCTCGATCATGTCCGCCCACCATTCCGCCAGCGCCAGGTTCTTGGAATGCGGCTCGGGCTTGATGTCGCCGGCAATCGAGCCGAACATGACGTAGTCCGGCTGCGCTTCGCCGATGGAGAGGGCGGAATGGCGCTCGCGCGCGTTGCCGCCGCCCACGATCAGGCCCGGCGCATGGCGCCCGACGGCTTCCGCCATCGCCGTGGGTCCAACCTCGAGATGCAGACCGTCGCAGCGCACCCGCCCGGCAATCCGGGAATCGCCCGCCACAAGCGCGGCCGCGCCAGCAGCCTGGATGACCGGGACCACGACCTCGCAGCGCTTCTGGAAGCTCTTCTCGTCGAGCCCGTGCTGCGGAACGATCACCGAGGCGACATCGCCACCGCGCAGCGCATCCGCGGTCACCGCCGCCAGTACGGCGGCATCGGCGATGTCTGGCGTCACAAGAACAAGGCGGCAGCGATTGATCGGATCGGTCATGGAAGTTCCTGTCAGGGCCGGTGCTGAAAGCCGATATGGCCAATTGAATGCAAACGGGATAGACCGGCGCGGCACAAGGATCAACCACCCCGATGATGACGGACCCGTACTTCTATGCCGCCGCCATTCCGGCCGTCATCATGGTCGGCCTGTCCAAGGGCGGCTTTGGCGGCGCCATGGCGCTCTTGGGCGTGCCGCTGATGTCGCTGACGATCTCGCCGGTGCAGGCCGCCGCGATCCTGCTGCCGATCCTCATCGTCATGGATATTGTCAGCCTCTGGAGCTGGCGCAGCCACAAGGACACCAGGACGCTCACCATCATGGTGCCCGGCGCGCTTGTGGGCATCGGCATCGGCTGGGCCACCGCCGCCTGGGTCACGCCGTCCATGATCCGGCTGATCGTCGGCGCCGTGGCGCTCTGGTTCGTCTGGCGCTACGCGGTGCAGACCCTGGCCGCGGCCCGCGGCGGCGACAGGCAGGAGCCGCGCGGCCACCGCCCCCTGAGGGGCGTGATCTGGGGCGCCCTGTCCGGATTCACCAGCTTCGTCTCTCATGCCGGCGGCCCGCCCTACCAGATCTACACTTTGCCGCTGAGGCAGGATCCGAAGACCTACACCGGAACCAGCGTCCGCTTCTTCGCCATCATCAACGCGATCAAGGTGGCGCCCTATTTCGCGCTTGGCCAATTCGACGCGACCAATCTGTCGACGGCGCTGGTGCTGGCGCCGCTCGCCCCGGTGGCGACTCTTGCGGGCGCCTACATCGTCCGCCGCATGAAGCCCGACATCTTCTACCCGTTCATGTATGCGATGGTGCTGCTCGCGTCCCTGAAACTGATCTGGGACGGGGCCGTTCACCTTCTGGCCTGATGACAAGTCCCCCGCCAGGTGGTTTGATGTCGGACCGTCTTGACCATCATTCGCAGGATCCAGAGCTTGACCGCAAATCCCTATGAAACCGATCTCGACCGCAATCCCGCCAATTACCAGCCTCTGACGCCGCTGGCCCATCTCGAACGCGCCGCGCTGATCCATCCCGATCGCACGGCCATCATCCACGGCGCGATGCGGGTGAGCTACCGGAGCTTCCTGGAGCGGTCGAAACGGCTCGCCAACGCGCTGGCGGCGCTGGGGATCGGCAAGGGCGACACGGTCTCGGTGATGCTGTCCAACACCCCGGCGATGCTCGAGACCCATCACGGCGTGCCGATGCTGGGCGCGGTGCTGCATTCGATCAACACACGGCTCGACGCCCCGGCGATCGCCTTCCAGCTTGATCACGCCGAGTGCAGGGTGCTGATCGTCGACCGCGAGTTCTCCGCCGTCATGGCCCAGGCGCTCGATCTCGCGGAAGTCCGGCCCGTGGTGATCGATTATGACGACACCGAATACCCCGCCGACGCCCCCTTCCCCAAGGGCGACCGTATCGGCGCGCATGATTACACCGAGTTCGTTCTCGCGGCGTCGGCGGATTTCACCCGCACCCTGCCCGCCGATGAGTGGGAGTCAATTTCGCTCAACTACACCTCCGGCACCACCGGCAATCCCAAGGGCGTGGTCTATCATCATCGCGGCGCGGCGCTGATGGGCTATTCCAACGTGATCGCCTCGGGCATGGGCCGTCACCCGGTCTATCTGTGGACCCTGCCGATGTTTCACTGCAACGGCTGGTGCTTTCCCTGGACGCTCTCCGTCGTCGCGGGCACCCATGTCTGCCTGCGCTGGGTCCGGGCCAGGGCCATGTACGACGCCATCGCCGACCACGGCGTCACCCATCTCTGCGGCGCGCCGATCGTCATGTCGACCCTGCTCAACGCCCCCGATACCGACAAGCGCGACTTCTCCCACACCGTAAGCTTCAACACCGCGGCTGCCCCTCCCCCCGAGGCCGTTCTCGCCGGCATGGCCGACGCGGGCTTCGAGGTGGTCCATCTCTACGGCCTGACCGAGACCTACGGGCCCGCTGTCGTCAACGAGTGGAAGGCCGAGTGGTCGGCGCTGGAGCGCGGCGCCAGGACCACGAAGAAGGCGCGGCAGGGCGTGCGCTACCCGGCGCTCGAGGACCTGGCGGTGATGGACCCGGAGACCATGGAGAAGACCCCCGCCGACGGCGAGACCATCGGCGAGGTGATGTTCCGCGGCAACATCGTCATGAAAGGCTATCTCAAGAACCCCGCGGCCAGCGCGGAGGCGTTCCGCGGCGGCTGGTTCCACTCCGGCGATCTGGGCGTCATGCATCCCGACGGCTACCTGCAGCTCAAGGACCGGTCCAAGGACATCATCATTTCCGGCGGCGAGAACATCTCCTCCATCGAGGTGGAGGACGCGCTCTACAAGCATCCCGCCATCCTCGCCGCAGCCGTGGTGGCGCGGCCCGACGACAAATGGGGCGAGACGCCCTGCGCCTTTGTCGAACTCCGCCCCGGCCACAGCCTGACGGAAGCCGAAGTGATCGACCATTGCCGCGGGCTGCTCGCCCGGTTCAAATGTCCGCGCACCGTGATCTTTCACGAAGTCCCCAAGACATCGACCGGCAAGATCCAGAAATACCTGCTCCGCGACGAGGCCCGGACACTCGGCGCGTCGTGATGGCACGGACGGGTTCTACACCACGAGATCCCTTGGTTGCAGTGCACATAAAGACTTGCCCGGCCGGTTGCTTTAAATTACCGTGACTGGATGACAACGGATGCTTTTCAAGCCATCGCTGATCCCAACAGGCGGCATATCCTGGAAGAGCTGCGCCGCCAGCCGCGCACCGTCAACGAACTGGCGAACGGCCTGCCGATCAGCCGCCCGGCAGTGTCCCAGCATCTCAAGGCGCTGCTCGACTGCAAGCTGGTGACGGTCACCAACAAGGGCACGCGCCGGATCTATGCCGTCAACACCGGCGGGTTCCTGCATCTGAACCTCTGGATCGACCAGTTCTGGTCCTGAGCAAGAGCTTGCTCTTCGAGACAACCCGAAAATAAAAAAGCGCGGGGGAATTTCCCCGCGCCTGTCATCTTGGTGTCATGCAGTCGTGATCAATGTTGCGTGTCTGAGCGCAACCGATTGATCTGATCCTTGAGGCGTAGTTTTCGCCGCTTGATCTCGACAATCTCCTCGTCATGGACTGATGGCTGCGCTTGCACTGAGCGAAGTTCGGCTTCAAGTTCACCGTGCTTTTTCTCAAGCGTGGCAAGATGAGCATCAATCGACATGGGCGACTCCTTTGGTGGGATGCACCGGCGCCGGAACACCGGAGCAAATCGTTTGTTGACACCGGCGAGTGTGCCACGGCTTTTTCCTTTTGTCGAAGATGATTTCTTGATTGGGGATAACTTCCTGTTACACCCGATTCTGTGCTAGGAGCGCCGGAAAGACGAACACGTCGGACCAGCGCCGACAGGATGCGTGAGACGGGGAAACTCTATGTCCGATCAGGAACAGGCGGAGCGTCGTATGCTCGTGGCGCGGCTGCGCCACGAGCACGAGGACTTCGACGTTGCGATTAACGCCATGATTCAGACTGGTTGCGACCAGCTGCGCATTCAGCGCATGAAAAAGAAGAAGCTGGCGATCAAGGACAAGATCACCGAGCTCGAGGACCAGCTCATCCCCGATATCATAGCCTGACGGGGAGTTGCGCATGACCCTTGCTGAACCCCCGAAGGTCGCCGTGATCATGGGCAGTCAGTCTGACTGGCCCACAATGAGACACGCCTGCGAGACGCTTGCGGAACTCGGGATTTCCAACGCCTCCCGGATCGTCTCGGCACACCGCACCCCCGAGCGTCTTGTGTCCTTCGCCAAGGGCGCACGCGCCGAGGGGTTCAAGGTGATCATCGCCGGCGCAGGAGGGGCTGCCCATCTGCCCGGCATGACCGCCGCCTTCACGCCGCTGCCCGTCTTCGGGGTCCCGGTGGAATCCAGGGCGCTGTCGGGGCAGGACAGTCTTCTCTCCATTGTGCAGATGCCCGCTGGCATTCCCGTCGGCACATTGGCGATCGGCAAGGCCGGCGCGATCAATGCCGCCCTGCTTGCTGCCGCCGTGCTTGCCCTGTCCGACCCGGCGCTGGCGGAGCGGCTCGACGCCTGGCGCCAGGCCCGCACCGACGCGGTGGCCGATCACCCGGTCGACCAGCCATGAACGCCCAACCGCTTCCGCCCGGCTCCGTCATCGGCATCATCGGCGGCGGTCAGCTGGGCCGCATGCTGGCGATGGCTGCGGCCAGGCTAGGCTACAAGACCATCATCCTGGAACCCGATCTCCATGCCCCCGCGGCGCAGGTCGCCAACAGCCAGATCGTCGCCCGTTATGACGACCCCGAAGCGCTCGACCAGCTGGCGACGCTCTGCGATGTCGTGACCTACGAATTCGAGAACGTGCCCGTCGGGGCCGTCCGGTCGCTGGAAGCGCGCGTCCCGGTCCGCCCGGGCTCGAAAGCGCTCGAGGTGGCCCAGGACCGTTTGCGCGAAAAGGCTGTGGCGCGGGAGCTCGGCGCCGAAACCGCCCTGTTCGCCGCCGTGTCGAGCCGCAAGGACCTGGAGCAGGCCATCCTCGCCACCGGGCTGCCGGCTGTGCTCAAGACCACGCGGCTCGGCTATGACGGCAAGGGCCAGGCGAAGCTGGTCCGGCCGGACGACGCGGATGCCGCCTTCGCCGCCATGAACGGCCAGATGGCCATTCTCGAATCCTTCGTCCACTTCCAGAGCGAAGTCTCGGTCATTGCCGCGCGGGGCGTATCGGGCGAAGTCCAGGCCTTCGATGTCGTCCAGAACGTCCACCGCGACCACATCCTGCATACCTCGACCGTTCCTTCCGAGCTTGGACCCGAGGCCTGCGCCGAAGCCCTCAGAATTGCCGAGGCCATTGCCCATCATCTCGACTATGTCGGCGTGTTCGCCGTCGAGTTCTTCGCTGTCCGCGACGGGGACGGGCACCGGATGCTGGTCAACGAAATCGCCCCGAGGGTTCACAATTCCGGACACTGGACCGAGGCCGCCTGCGCGATCTCGCAATTCGAGCAGCATATCCGCGCGATTGCCGGACTGCCGCTCGGCGATCCCAGACGCCATTCCGATTGCGTCATGGAGAACCTGATCGGCGACGATGTCCACAGGCTCGCCGAGCTGGCGGCCGAACCCGGCGCCGTGATCCATCTCTATGGAAAATCGGACGCGCGACCCGGCCGCAAGATGGGCCATGTGACCCGTATCACGCCGCGGAACCGGACTTCCTGAGCGCATCCGGGACGGGAAAACGCCGTCCCGGAGTTGACAGCAAATGCCCAAGCGGCTACATGCCGTCCCAACCGATGAGCGCGTCCCTGGCTGGCGCGCTTTTGATTGAATAGGCGGCCCGGCCGCCCAGATAACACGCGGATCAGAACAATGAAGATCAAGAATTCGCTTAAGGCGCTCAAGGCCCGTCACCGCGACAACCGTCTGGTTCGCCGCAAGGGCCGGGTCTACATCATCAACAAGCTGAACCCGCGTTTCAAGGCTCGTCAGGGCTGAAGCAGCGGCCGCTTGGCCCACACTGACAATTGCATTTGAAATTTGGCGCGGACGGACTAGTTTTCCGTCATGCGCCATTTTCTGTTTGCCCATGCCCTCGCCCTGCCCGTCGCCGCCGCCCTGTTCGCAGGCTCGGCGGTGAGTCACGCATCGGCCCAAGCCACGCCCGAGCCTCCGGCGTCCGGCGCGGCGGTCAAGCCCGCCGACACGCTCGACAACCTGTTTTCCGAACTCAAGCGCGAGCGCGACGACCAGCAGGCCAAGCGAATCAGCGAACGGATCTGGGCGAAATGGCGTGATTCGGGCAGCGCCACCGTCAATCTGATGATGCAATGGGCCGACAAGGCCGTCACCGACAACAAGAATGGCCTGGCGCTGGATCTCCTGGACCAGGTCGTTGTCCTGGAGCCGGATTATGTCGAGGGATGGAACCGCAGGGCGACCTTGCATTTCATGATGGGCAACCACGGCAAGTCGATGGTGGACATCAACCGGGTCCTGACGCTCGAGCCGCGCCATTTCGGCGCCATAGCCGGCATGGCCGCCATCCTCGCGGTCTCGGGAAACGCCGAACTCGAACTGCGGGCCTGGGAGCAGATGCTGGAGATCTATCCGGCCAGCCGCCAGGCCCAGAAGAAGGTGGGTGAGCTGGCCGACAAGCTTGCCGGCAGCAGGACCTGATTGCCCCTGAAACTTTATCCGCACTTCATCGTCCTGGAAGAGGGGCAGACGCGCCCCTCCTTCCAGCGCCCCGAAACTGATGTCCCATGGCCCTCCCCAAAGCGATTCGAACCTACATGATCTATCTTGTCCTGGCGCTGGCCCTGCTGCTCGCCGGTCTCGTCACGTGGTCCCAGGTGAAGGCCCGCGAAATCGAGGCGATGTATCCGCCCATCGGCGAGATGATCGATGTCGGCGGCTACAGTCTTCACGCCCTTCATGTCCCGCGTCCCGGCACGGCCGACCTGCCGCCGCTCGTGTTCATTCACGGTGCCAGCGGCAATTTGCGCGATCAGCTTGTCCCCTTCGGAAGGGAACTGGAAGGCCGCGCCGAGATGCTGTTCATCGATCGACCCGGACATGGCTGGTCGGAGCGCGGCGGCAGCAAGAACAACACTCCCGACGGCCAGGCCGAGGCCATCGCCCGCGCGATGCGGGCCAAGGGAATTTCCAGGGCCATCATCATCGGCCATTCCTTCGGCGGCGCGATTGCGGCAAGTCTTGCGCTCGGCCATCCCGAGATGACGGCCGGTCTGGTATTCCTGGCGCCCGCCACCCATCCCTGGCCGGGCGGGATCGCCTGGTATTACGGCCTGACGAGCACGCCGCTGATCGGCCCGCTGTTCGCCCACACGCTGGCGCTGCCCGCCGGGCTCACCCGGATCGACAGCGGGTCGGCCTGCGTGTTCGCGCCCAATCCGACACCTGGTGACTATGTCACCCAGACGGGTCCGGCGCTGGTGCTCAGGCCGGCAGCGTTTCGCAACAACGCCGTCGATGTCCATAACCTCAAGCCCTACGCCACCCGCGTGGCGCCGCGGTACAGCGAAATCACCGCGCCGACGGTCATCATCACCGGCGACAGTGATTCGATCGTGCTGGCCCATATTCACTCCGAGGGACTGGCGCGCGACATACAAGGGGCAGAACTGCTCTGGATCCGCAATCTCGGCCACAAGCCCGATCACGTCACCCCCGGCCTTGCCGTGAAGGCGATCGAGAAGGTGGCGGGATTCCCGGTGGATCTCAAGGCCGCGGCCGTAGCGGCCGAGGCAGCGCTCGCCGGAGACGATGCAGCCTGTCCCGGCGAAGCTCCCTCCGCCGGATAAAAGGCCGCGTCAGCGATCCCTTGTGCGGGCTGTCAGATCCCGGTCATGCCGTCCGAGCCGATATAGGCGATGCGCAGCATGTTGGTGGATCCCGGCGTGCCGAGCGGCACGCCTGCCGAAATGATAATGCGATCGCCGGGCTTGCCGAAACCTTCGCGGAAGGCAATCCGGCAGGCGCGATCGACCATGTCGTCGAGATCGGTCGCATCCTGGGTCACCACGCAATGCAGGCCCCAGACGACCGACAGCCGCCGCGCGGTCTGGATCACCGGCGAGAGCGCAATGATCGGCACATTCGGCCGCTCGCGGGCGGCGCGCAGGCCGGTATTGCCGGACGAGGTGTAGCAGACGATGGCCGACAGATTGAGCGTTTCGGCGATCTGGCGCGCGGCGAGAGAAATCGCATCGGCGCCGGTGGCGTCGGGCTGCGGCCGCTGCGAATAGATGATGCCCGGATAATTCGGGTCGCGCTCCACCTTGCGGGCGATCGACGCCATCATGGTGACGGCTTCGACCGGATAATCGCCGGCCGCCGATTCCGCCGACAGCATCACCGCATCGGCGCCCTCGAACACGGCGGTTGCCACGTCGGAGACTTCGGCGCGGGTCGGGACCGCCGCCGAGATCATCGATTCCAGCATCTGTGTCGCGACCACCACCGGCTTGCCGGCCCTGCGGCAGGCGCGGGTCAGCTGCTTCTGGATCCCCGGCACGGATTCGATCGGCATCTCGACGCCGAGATCGCCGCGCGCCACCATCAGCGCATCCGACAATTCGATGATTTCGTCGATGCGTTCCAGCGCCTGCGGCTTTTCGATCTTCGACATCAGGCCGACGCGGCCGCGGGCGATCTTGCGGACTTCGGCCAGGTCCTCGGGCCGCTGAATGAACGACAGGGCCACCCAGTCGACATCGTTGATGGCGAGGACGGCGTCCAGATCGCTCCTGTCCTTCTCGGTCAGCGCGCCGACCCCGAGCGTGGTATCGGGCAGGCTGACGCCCTTCTTGTCGGAGATCTTGGTGCCGGCGACGACTGTGCAGGTAATCGAGGTCTTGTCGGAGTGGGTGGCGAGCAGCTGCAACCGCCCGTCATCGATCAAGAGCCGGTGGCCCGGCTGGACCGCCTCGAGGATTTCCGGATGTGGCAGGAACACGCGCGTCGAATCGCCTGGCTCGTCGCGGTTGTCCAAGGTGAATGTCTGGCCGGCGGCCAGCGTCGCCGATCCTTCGGCGAATTTTCCCACGCGCAGTTTCGGCCCCTGAAGGTCGGCAAGAATGCCGATCGGGCGACCGCATTTCTTCTCCACCGCGCGGATCCGGCCGACCAGCGTGCGCATCAGCTCATGGCTGGAATGGCTCATGTTGATGCGGAACAGATCGGCGCCGGCCTCATGCAGCTTCTGGATCATCGCTTCGTCCGACGACGCGGGTCCCAGAGTCGCGAGAATTTTCACATTGCGAAGACGCTTCATCAATTTTGGCTTTCCGGCGCTTCCGGGGCATCCGAGAGCTGGACCATCCAACTGCCTTGCCGTCCGGTGTCGTATTCCTTGAACCCCACGCGCTGAAAACCACGAGCGAAACAGTCCTCGACCCCGACAATGCGGAATTCATTGTCGGCGACGCACATGTTGATGTCTCCGGCCCACCGTCCACCGCCACCGGCATCCTCGGCATAGAGATAATAGTACCGCGAACCCAGTTGACCCTCGATCAGCGTGGCGCAGGAGTTGGCCGGGATCTGCCACCAGCCTTCCGTCACCCAGCCCTCCGCCGTGCGGTAGCCGATCGCGCCGCCGACCAGGGATTGCGTGCCGTTACAGACCCGGAAATCCGCCCTGGCCTGACTGACGGAGGCGAGCATCAATGCCCCGAGCGTCAGGGGAATGAGGACGGCAAATCTGGTGATGGAGGCATAGGCTTTTGGCAACTTGCGAAACATCAATTTCGGTCAGTCTCCGCTTGGGGCTTATGGTTTGCTTTTTGCGCCGGAGGGGCGTGAAAGTCAACGAACGACGCCAGACTAAAGTCAGGCGCTGCAAGCTATCATAAACGGCGAGAATGCAAAGAACCTGATCCGGAAGGTTGCCCGGACGCCATGGCTGTGCCATTGATCCGACCCTGTCACCCGTCCCAATCTCCGTATCCGAACCCGCCATGTCCGGCTTCAAGCCCTTCGAGATCATTCCCGGCGACCCGAGCCGTTCCCTGGTGATCCTCGCCGATCACGCCATGAACCGGCTGCCCGCCGAATATGGCGATCTGGGCCTGCCCGCAGAAGCCTTCAAGAGGCACATCGCCTATGACATCGGCGTGGAGGACGTGACCCGCGGGCTCTGCGCCAGACTGGGGGTTCCCGCGGTGCTGGGGTGTTTCTCGCGGCTGCTGATCGATCCCAACCGCGGCGAGGACGATCCGACGCTGATCATGAAGCTCTCTGACGGAATGGTCATACCGGCCAATCATCCGCTCTCGGCGGAGGAGCGCGACCGTCGTCTCAATCTCTACCACCGCCCCTATCACAACGCCGTCGCCACCACGATCGCCGAGGTCTGGCGCCTGTCGCGCAAACCGCCGCTGGTCATATCCCTGCATTCCTTCACCCACGCCTGGAAGGGCGTCGGCAGGCCCTGGCATGCGGGCGTGCTGTGGGACACCGACCCCCGTGCGGCACAGCTCCTGATCGGACTGCTGAGCGCCGATCCGGCGCTGGTCGTGGGTGACAACGAACCCTATGACGGGGCGCTCAGGGGCGACACCATGCACCGGCATTGCTCGATGACCGGCCTGCCTCACGCCCTGCTCGAGATCCGCCAGGACCTGATCTCGGAAACGCCGGGCATCAAGTCCTGGGTCGACCGCCTCGCGCCGATTCTCGCCTCGCTGGCCGACAATCCGGATTTGCACCAGGTCGAGCTCCACGGCTCGCGGGTGGTTTAGGGCGGCCGGCATCCCCATGTCCACAGGCGGGCGAATATTCCGCACAGAGAGCGCAAACGCCCTTGACCCGAAGCCTGCCTTTGGGCACTTGAGGCCCCACACGATCAACCCCTCCATCTTGTCAAATCAGGAGTGACCCCATGTCTGATGCCGGCGCCGTAGCTCGCGACCAGCTCCGTTCCATTGTCGAACGCATTGAACGGCTGGAAGAAGAAAAGAAGACCATCGCCGACGACATCAAGGATGTCTATGGCGAGGCGAAATCCAACGGATATGACACCAAGGTGCTGCGCAAGGTCGTGGCCATCCGCAAGCAGGACCAGAACGATCGCCTTGAGCAGGAGGCCATCCTCGACACCTACCTGCATGCGCTCGGCATGGCGCCGGAACCCGAAGACGCCAGCTGAGGCCGCGGGGCTGGCTGGCCCGATCGAATGCCGAGAATCAAGCGAGGCCGCCACGAGGAAACTCGGGCGGCCTCGATCATGTCAGGCTGGGTCTATCAGGCTGTCTTGTGCGATCGCAGGCGGCGCGCGCCCGAACGGAACCCTACTCGCCAAACCGCGCGACGGTGACGAAATTGACCGCCGATCCGGTGAACTGGTTGTGCGGCAGGTCGCCGCCGCCGGGCGCAAAGCCGTTCGCATAGACGACCTTTGGAGCGGCGCGCAGCTGGGTGACGACGAATTGGCGCGATTTGTCGGGCGAGGGTGACATGGTCTGCACCCGTTCCTGCGCCAAGGCCCATTTCGAGATCATGGTGTTGGTGAGTTTGGGTTCCGTGCGGACCGCCGGACGCGGCGCCAGATCCGCGACCTGGGCCGCCGTCGGGCGGGCGCCCTTGCGCGGCGCGGAGGCATTTGCTGAAACCGTGGCCAGACGCTGGCCGCGCGGGGCCAGGCCCAGAGACGCCACTTCGACCTGCCCGGGCGCCTGGTCGCCGGCCTGCACCGGCGCGGGCGCGGCAGGGCCGTCCACGGCCAGATCGGCCGGCCTGCGGATCGGCAGGGGAACGAAATCCCCATCGGGAGCCGAAACCGCCGCCGTTTCGACCGGTGCGGGAGCGGGTGATGGCAGCGGAACAGGATTGGCCGACGCCGAAGCGGTCTTGATCTCCACGTCGGCTTCCGATGCCTCGGCCAGCATGCGCGACCGGATCGGGGTCGGCACCGGCAGGGCTGCCACTTCCACTGCCTGTGCCTCGGGAGCCTGTGCAGGCGCCGGACCCGCACCGGCGGCTCGTTCGGCAAGAAGCACGGGAATGGGGGCACGAATGCTGGCAAGGTTGACAGGGACGCTCGCCGGCGGCGCGACAGCCACTTCCGCGCTGGCGGCGGCGGCAAACGCGTTGACCTCGGCCTGGGCGGGCAGGACCGGCTGCGGTGGCGCCAGAGCGGCGACAACGACCGGAGCCTCGAGCACAGGCCTTGCGTCCGGGACGGGCCCCCTGGTCGGCAGTACGAAGCCATTGACGGCGGCCGGCGCAGCGGCCTGGGGCGCATCCGCTACGCTCGGCATGGACGCGACTTCGACACGAGGCGGTGCGGGGGCAGGGGCAGGCGCCGCTATGATTTCATCGGGCGACTCGTCCTCGTCGCCGCCAAACAGGGCTGCCAGCAGGCCGCCCGAGCGCTTGCCGCTGCTCTTGGAATCGCCGCCACCGGTCGAGACGATCGCTCCGCCGCGCTTCTTGTATTCAGCCAGCGCGACATTGTAGCCAGGCAGCGGCTTGCCGTCCGGCGGGAGGTGAATCGTCTTGCCGTCCGGGAAAATCTGGCTCAGTTCCTGCCTGCTCATGCGCGGCCAGGCACGCACGCTTCCCGTATCAAGATGGATGAAGGGCGAACCCGATTTCGGGTAATAGCCGACGCCGCCGCCCTGGATCTTCATGGCCGTGGCGCGCAAGGTGGCGAGCTTCACTCCCGGGATGAAGAAGTCCATCGCCGTGCCCATCGTATGCTGGCTTTTCTTGGCCTGACCGCCGCGGGTGCGACGCAACATGTCATTGGTGGCTGGCGAACGGTAGGCCGAGACGACATGGATATAGTCGCGCGCGCCGGTCTGCTTGTAGACTTCCCAAACCAGGTCGAACAGTTTCGGGTCCATCTTGGTCGGCTCGTTGCGCCGCCAGTCCCGCAGGAAGCGGTTGAGCTTGGTCAGGCCGGCCTGATCATACCTGCCGTTGCGCTTGAAGACGATCTCGGCCTTTTCCTTGGTATGGATATAATAGAGCTTGAGCGAGCGGGTCTCCGCCGATGCGCTGGAGGCCGTGGCCAATCCCGCGCAGGTTGCAAACAGCGCAAGCAAGCAGAACCGAAACATCAATGACACGACCGCCATTCCCCGTCCGAGCCGCACGCTCGCAGCCGCATGCCTTGGGGAGTGTTCCAAATCTGAACCTGGTGTCATTATCGCCAAAATCGTCCCCGAACGCCGGAAAACCGTTGTTAATCACTATTTGGTGATCAATTGCGGTGACACAATGGCGACCGCCGCCATGTATCGCTTTGGGATACCTTATAGTGAACGATCCCTTAACAAGGAATGAAACAGATCAATCCGGGGAAATTTTCCTGTGGGCCGCCCCTTCTGGCGTCAAGCGGCCTCCCGTCCGGGGTTGTCCGGATCGATCTCGTAATCCTTGAGCTTGCGGTACAAGGTGGAACGGCCGATGCCCAGACGGCGGGCAACTTCGCTCATCTGCCCGCGGTAGAATGACAGGGCAAAGCGGATGAGTTCTTCCTCGACTTCGGAGATCGGACGCACCTCGCCATCCCGCGTTACCGCATTGACGGCGGGCACGCCGAAATCCGCAGGCAAGGCCGATGCCGCGTTCTCGGGCGGGGACTCCTGTTCAGGGCCGGCATTCGGGTCGGCCACCATCAGGCCCGGCACCGCCGACGGCGGCAGGGCAAGCCCCTGGGACTCCTCGAAATCCTTCCGCGCCTCAAGATCGTAGCCCGGCATCTGGGCCGCGATCTGGGGGAAGAGCGCAGTCGTCAACATGTCGCCGTCGCACAGCACGATGGCTCTGTAGATGGCGTTTTCCAGTTCGCGGATATTGCCGGGCCAGTCATGGGCGGTCAGCAGCGCCATGGCTTCGGACGCGATCCCGCGAATGCGGTTTCCGCCGATCGTCTCCGAATAGTGCTGCGTGAAGTGGCGCACCAGTTGCGGAATATCTTCCTTGCGCTTGCGCAGCGCCGGAACATGGATCGGAAACACATTGAGCCTGTAGTAGAGGTCCTCGCGGAACCGGCCGGCCTTCACCTCGGCGATCAGATCCTTGTTGGTTGCCGAGATCAGGCGGACATCGACCTTTTTGGCCACCCGCGCGCCAATGGTCTCGATCTCGCCGGATTGAACCGCACGCAGCAGCTTGACCTGGATCTCGTGCGGCAATTCACCGACCTCATCGAGAAACAGCGTGCCGCCATCGGCCTCGGCGAATTTCCCGGCATGGCGCTCGGACGCGCCGGTAAAGGCGCCCTTCTCATGGCCGAAGAGGATGCTCTCCACCAGATGTTCGGGAATAGCGCCGCAGTTGACCGTGACGAACGGCTTGTTGCGGCGAAGGCCTTCGGCCTGGATGGCATGCGCGATCATTTCCTTGCCGACGCCGGATTCGCCTTCCAGCACCACGGGAATGGTCGAGGCCGCGGCGCGATGGCCAAGCGAAATCACCCGTTCCATTTCCGGACTTGCCGCCACGATGTCCTTGAACCCCGGGCCCTTGCGCAAGATCTTGGCCCCGATTCCGGTCCGCGACGCCTTGAGCGCGGTGGAAAGCGACGACAGCAACCGTTCGGGCGAGACCGGCTTGACGACAAAGTCGAAGGCGCCTGCGCGCATGGCCTTGACCACGGTCTCGATGCCGCCCTGCCCTGTCTGCACGATCACAGGAATCGAGATGCCCGCAGACCGCATGTGCTCCAGCAGTTGCAGCCCGTCCATTTCCGGCATCATCAGGTCAAGCACGACCGCATCGGCCTGCAGGCCGGGATTGCTCAACCGGGCCAGCGCCAGGCGTCCGTTTTCAAACAGTTCGGCCACATAGCCGGCGCGCTCGGCCGCTGCCTTGAGCAGACGGCGCTGCACTGGGTCGTCATCGACAATCAGGATTCGGTTGGACACGGGCTTTGTTTCCTCACTCCAGAGCGGATGACGGTCAGGGCTTTCGTCATTTCCCGAGAGTGCCAGCAAAGCCTGAAAATCGGATTTCGAGAAACGTTTGCATTTTAATCGTCGCTGCCGGTAAAACCGGAAGGCCGCTTCGCCGATCCGGTTTTGCCAAACCAAATTGAAAGTGAGTGCCCTCATGCCGAAGTCAATTCTGGACCATGCGCCGGTCTGTTCTGCCGCTGCGGCCCAGGGAGCAATTGCCGGGTTGGGGGACCTGCCCGCGTGGAATCTGGGCGATCTCTATGCCGCCCCCGACGCGCCCGAATTCAAGGCCGATCTCGCCGAGGCCAGGAACCGGGCCGAGCAGTTTGAGGCGCGCTGGAAGGGCCGAATCCAGGAAGCCGCGATGGCCACGGGCGACGACGGCCTGGGCGCGGCCATCGAGGCCTTTGAAGAGCTTGAAGAGCTGATGGGCCGGATCATTTCCTATGCCGGTCTCGCCTATTTCACCGACACGTCGGACACCAAGATCGCCAAGTTCTATGGCGACGTGCAGAGCGCGATGACCGACACCAGCGCGCATCTTCTGTTCTTTGCGCTGGAGCTCAACCGCATCGACGATTCGGTGATCGAGGACAGTCTGGGCCGGGATCCGCGCGCCGCCCGCTACAGGCCCTGGATCCACGACCTCCGGCTCGACCGGCCCTACCAGCTCGACGACCGGATCGAGCAATTGTTCCATGAAAAATCGATGACCGGCCACGCCGCCTGGAACCGGTTGTTCGACGAGACCATGGGCGGGCTTGAATTCACCATCGACGATGAAGTCATGCCGCTCGAGCAGACATTGTCCATGCTGCAGGATGCCGACGGGGCGCAGCGCAAGAAGGCCGGCCAGGCGCTTGCCGCGACGTTCAAGCAGCATCTGCGCACCTTCACCCTGATCACCAACACGCTCGCCAAGGACAAGGAAATCTCCGACCGCTGGCGCGGCTTCGAGGACATCGCCGACAGCCGTCATCTGGCCAACAGGGTCGAGCGACCGGTGGTGGATGCCCTGGCGCAGGCCGTGCGCGAAGCCGCTCCGCGGCTGTCGCACCGCTATTACGCGATGAAGGCGCGCTGGCTTGGCCTCGACAAACTGGAATTCTGGGACCGCAACGCGCCCTTGCCCGAGACGCCCGGCGAAATCATCCCCTGGGACGAGGCGAAGAACACGGTCCTGTCCGCCTATCGCGGCTTCGCGCCTGAGATGGCCGACATCGCCGGCCGCTTCTTCGACCGCCGCTGGATCGATGCGCCGAGCCGTCCCGGCAAGATGTCGGGCGCCTTCGCCCACCCGACAGTGCCCTCCGTCCACCCCTATGTCCTCATCAATTACCTGGGCAAGCCGCGCGACGTGATGACGCTGGCGCATGAGCTCGGTCACGGCGTTCACCAGGTGCTCGCCGGCGCGCAGGGCGCGCTGATGTCCTCGACACCCCTGACGCTCGCCGAAACCGCCTCGGTGTTCGGCGAAATGCTGACCTTCCGGGCCCTGCTCGAGCGCACCACCAACCGCCGCGAGCGCAAGGCGATGCTGGCGCAGAAGGTCGAGGACATGATCAACACCGTGGTGCGCCAGATCGCGTTCTACGAGTTCGAAAGGCGGGTTCACACCGCCCGCCGCGAGGGCGAGCTGACCTCCGACCAGCTCGGCGCGCTCTGGCTTGACGTGCAGTCGGAAAGCCTAGGCCCGGCGGTGGCGCTGTCTGAAGGATATGAAACCTTCTGGGCCTACATCCCGCATTTCATCCACTCGCCGTTCTATGTCTATGCCTATGCCTTTGGCGATTGCCTCGTGAATTCGCTCTACTCGGTCTACCAGAACAGCCCGGCAGGGTTCCGCGAGCGCTATTTCGACATGCTCCGGGCCGGGGGAACCAAGCACCACACGGAACTTCTTGCCCCGTTCGGACTTGATGCCTCCGACCCTGGTTTCTGGAACCAGGGACTGTCGATGATCGAGGGATTGATCGACGAGCTCGAAGCCATGGACGCGTGATCGGACCGGTTTTCGCTTTATTGTAACAGCGAAGTGTGGTTTACGCCGCCGCTAACGGCGCAGATGGCTGCGACAAGAGTTTACGGAGCGAATGACATGGCCCAGCAGGACTTTCCGGTCTATGGCGAAATCACCGGTCCGATCGTGATGATCGGATTTGGATCCATCGGGCGCGGCACCCTGCCGCTGATCGAGCGGCACTTCACCTTCGACAAGAGCCGCATGGTCGTCATCGATCCGCGCGACGACGCCGGCGACATGGAAATCCTGGCCAAGTACGGCATCCGTCACATCAAGGAACATGTCACCAAGGAAAACTACAAGGAATTGCTCAAGCCGCTGCTGACCGATGGCGGAGGCCAGGGCTTCTGCGTCAACCTCTCGGTCGACACCGGCTCGGTCGATCTGATCAAGATGTGCCGCAAGCTTGACGTGCTCTACATCGACACGGTCGTTGAGCCCTGGCTCGGCTTCTATTTCGACAAGTCCATGAAGAATTCCGAGCGCACCAACTACGCGCTGCGCGAAACGCTCCGCCATGAGAAGAAAAAGAACCCCGGCGGCACCACGGCAGTGTCCACCTGCGGCGCCAATCCAGGCATGGTCTCCTGGTTCGTCAAGCAGGCGCTGGTCAACCTCGCCCATGACCTCGACATCAAGTTCGACGAGCCCGATCAGCATGACCGTGAAGGCTGGGCCAAGCTGATGAAGAAAGTCGGCGTCAAGGGCGTTCACATCGCCGAGCGCGACACGCAGCTGACCAAGAAGCCCAAGCCGCTCAACGTGTTCTGGAACACCTGGTCGGTGGAAGGCTTCATTTCCGAAGGCCTGCAGCCGGCCGAGCTCGGCTGGGGCACCCATGAGAAGTGGATGCCCAAGAACGCCAAGAAGCACAAGAAGGGCTGCAAGGCGGCGATCTATCTCGAGCAGCCCGGCGCCAACACCCGCGTGCGCACCTGGTGCCCGACGCCGGGCGCGCAATACGGCTTCCTCGTCACCCACAACGAGTCGATCTCGATTGCCGATTACTACACGGTCAAGGACAAGAACGGCGACGTCAGCTACCGCCCGACCTGCCATTACGCCTATCACCCCGCCAATGACGCGGTGCTGTCGCTGCACGAAATGTTCGGCAATGGCGGCACGGCCCAGCCGGTGCTGCACGTGCTCGACGAGAACGAACTGGTCGACGGCGTCGATGAACTGGGCGTTCTGCTCTATGGCCATGACAAGAACGCCTACTGGTACGGCTCGCGGCTGTCGCTTGAGGAAACCCGCAAGCTCGCGCCCTACCAGAACGCGACCGGCCTGCAGGTGACGTCGGCGGTGCTGGCCGGCATGGTCTGGGCGCTGGAAAACCCCAAGGCGGGAATCGTGGAGGCCGACGAGGTCGACTACAAGCGCTGCCTCGAGGTCCAGACACCCTATCTTGGGCCTGTCGAAGGCCACTACACCGACTGGACCCCGCTCGAGGGCCGCCCCGGCCTGTTCCCCGAGGACATTGACGACAGTGATCCGTGGCAGTTCCGCAACGTCCTGGTGCGTTAAGTCTATGGCATGCGCCGCTTCCCCTCCGCTGCATGGGCGGAGGGGGAGCGTGCGCCTTGCTTTCGGCGCATAGGCGCTGCATTCTTTCACATATGGAATCATTTTTGTGACGGATCGAGGGAAGCACCGCGCCATGAACCTGTATCGAATGATCGCCACCGGCGCGCTTGCCGGCCTGCTGGCCTCGTGCCAGTCAGCCTCCTACAATCCGCGTCCATTGCCGCCGCAACCGCCTCAGGGCATCGAAGGTCAATGGACTGACCCCAACGGCATCATCTCAAGCTTCTCCGGTGGCCGCTTCGAGACACGCACCACCGATACCAATTCGCTTCTGGCGGAAGGCACGTACCAGCAGGTCTCACCCCAGATGGTCGAGATTCAACTGACGTCGCTGCTGCGTCAGACAACATCGCGGGTCAATTGCGCCCTGGCCACTCCGTCCCAGCTCAACTGCACCTCCTCGACCGGCGCGCAGTTCACCCTGGTGCGTCGCATCTAGAACCAGCAAGCGCGGGGCGCACGAGCCATGAGCAGCCATTTCGATGACCGCGAGGTCCGTGCCCCCGAAGCCCGCGAGCGTGACACATTCGAAAGCCTGAGGGCCATGCTGGAGCGCAGCCTCAAGCGGCTTCCGGCGCTCGGTGCCTGGCTCGGTCATCCTGATCCCGCGTCGCTCACTGACCGCACCGCACTGGCCACACTTCCGGTGCTGCGCAAACCCCAGCTGATGGACATGCAGGAGGCGACCCCGCCCTTTGGCGGCCTGGCCGATCCGGACGCGCTCCGGGGCAACCGGGTGTTCCTGTCGCCCGGACCGGTGTGGGAGCCGCAGGGCCTTGGCGCCGACCCCTGGTCAGCAGCCCGCGCGCTGTTTGCCGCGGGGTTTCGGGCGGGCGACATCGTCCATAATTCCCTTGCCTATCACATGACGCCCGGTGGCTTCATTCTGGATGAAGGCGCCCGCGCGCTCGGGTGTCTGGTGTTTCCAGCCGGCGCCGGCAACACCGAGGCGCAGGTCGACGCCGGGGCCCGGCTCAAACCCTCCGGCTACACCGGCACGCCGGATTACCTGAAGATCATTCTGGAGAAGGCCGATGAGCTCGGTCGCGATCTCACCTCGATCAGGCGGGCCCTGGTGTCGGGCGGCGCGCTGTTTCCGTCCCTGCGGCAGTATTACGCAGACCGGGGCGTGTCGGTGCTCCAATGCTATGCGACCGCCGATCTCGGCGTCATCGCCTATGAAAGCGCGGACGCAGACGGCGCACCCAATCCCGGCATGATCGTCAATGAAGACATGATCGTCGAGATCGTCCGTCCCGGCACCGGTGACCCCGTGCCCGACGGCGAGGTCGGCGAACTCGTCGTCACCACCCTCAATCCGGCCTATCCACTGGTCCGCTTCGGAACCGGCGATCTGTCGGCCATCCTGGCAGGCACGTCGCCTTGCGGCCGCACCGGGCTGCGGATCCAGGGATGGATGGGCCGGGCCGACCAGCGGACCAAGGTCAAGGGCATGTTTGTCGACCCCAAGCAGGTCGCCGAGGTGCTCAAGGCGCATCCCGGGATTGCCCGCGCCCGCCTGGTTGTCGCCCGTTCGGGCGATGCCGATGTGATGACGCTGAGGATCGAACCGACGCCCGGCACGGCGCCCGACAGGGGCGCAGTAGAGGCGACACTGGCGGCCATCTCCAAGCTGCGCGGAACCGTCGAGATCGTCGCCACGGGCAGCCTTCCCAATGACGGCAAGGTCATTGCCGACGAACGCGATTATTCGGCCTGACGCCTGCGAAATCTCCGCCGGCGCTTCGCTTGGCTCTTGATGTTCGACCCCGATGATGAAACCATTGTTTTATCCCTGCCCAGAGCTCCGGAACACGGAATGCCGGCGGGCAGCGAGCACCAGAACAGGGAGCCATTCCATGACCAGTTTCTTCACACGTGCGCTATTGTCGGTATCCGTCCTGGGCCTTAGCTCGGGTGCGGCGTTTGCCGACTACACATTGAACATCCTGCACATCAACGACCTGCATTCGCGCATCGAAGCGATCAACCGTTTCGACTCGACCTGCTCGGCGGAAGACGAAGGCAAGGGCGAGTGCTTCGGCGGCATCGCCCGGGTCAAGACCAAGATCGATGAGCGCCGCCAGGCCCTGACCGGTGAAGGGGCGAATGTCCTGGTGCTCGATGCCGGCGACCAGTTCCAGGGCTCCCTGTTCTACACGACCTACAAGGGCAAGGACACAGCCGAATTCATGAACGGCATCGGCTTTGACGCCATGGCCGTCGGCAATCATGAATTCGATGACGGACCGGAAGCCCTTCGCGACTTCATCGACATGGTCGAGTTCCCGGTGATCTCCGGCAACACCATAAGCGGCGCCAATTCCGTCCTCGGCGACCGCGTCAAGCCCTATGTCATCAAGGAAGTCGGCGGCGAGAAGATCGCGCTCCTGTCGGTTCTGGCAGCGGACACCGTGGAAACCTCTTCGCCCGGACCTTCGGTTCTGATTCTCGACGAGATCGACTATCTCAAGGACGCCGTCAGCCAGATCGAGGCAGAGGGGATCAACAAGATCATTCTGGTCTCCCATGTCGGCCTGTCCAAGGACCAGCAGATCGCGGCCGAAGTGGATGGCATCGACGTGATCGTCGGCGGCCACAGCCACACACTGCTGTCCAACACCGCGGAAGGTGCCGCGGGCCCTTACCCGACCATGGTGAACAACCCCTCGGGCGTCGCCGTCCCGATCGTGCAGGCCTATGCCTATTCCAAATATGTGGGCGAAGTGAAGGTTACCTTCGACGATGACGGCAAGGTCGTCAGCGCCGAGGGCGAACCGCACCTTCTGGATGCCTCCGTGATCCCCGACGAGGCCTTCGCGGCGCGCGTGACCGAGCTTGGCGCGCCGATCCAGGAACTCATGACCCAGGTGGTTTCCGAATCGACCGAGACCATCGATGGCTCCCGCGAAACCTGCCGCGCCACCGAATGCACCATGGGCAACCTCGTCGCTGACGCCATGGTCGATCGCGTCAAGGACCAGGGCGTGACCATCGCCATCCAGAACGGCGGCGGCCTGCGCTCCTCCATTGATGCGGGCGAGATCACCATGGGCGAAGTGCTCAGCGTCCTGCCGTTCCAGAACACGCTGGCGACCTTCCAGCTCAAGGGATCCGACATCGTCGCCGCGCTTGAGAACGGCGCCAGCCAGATCGAGGAAGGCGCGGGACGCTTCGCCCAGGTCTCGGGCCTGCGCTACACCTTCGACAAGGACGCTGCCGCGGGATCGCGCATCATGTCCGTGGAAGTGAAGGACGGGGACGGGTTCAAGCCGATCGACCCTGACGCCGTCTATTCGGTGGCCACCAACAACTACATGCGCGGTGGCGGCGACGGCTATGCGGTGTTCAAGACGGCCGGCATGAACGCCTATGACTTCGGTCCTGGCCTTGAGCAGGTCGTTGCGGATTATCTGGCAAAGAATAAGCCTTACACGCCCTACACCGACGGCCGGGTGGCCGCTGCTGCCGCCACGACGGCGCCCGCTGAAGAAGCCGCACCGGCAGCCGAAGCGGCACCTGCTGCGGAAGCCGCACCGGCGGAGGAGCCGCTCGTTGTGGTTCCCGAGCCGCTTGCCGGCTCGAAGGAGTTGACAACGTCGGCGCCGGTGATTGCCGCAGAACCCGCCGCCGATGCGCCTGCAGCAACCGAAGCGCCGGCTGCCGAAGATGCCGCCATGGCAGCCAAGGAGCATGTCATTGTTTCCGGGGATACGCTGTGGGATCTTGCAGCGACCTATTACGGCGACGCGACGATGTGGAACAAGATCGCCGAGGCCAACCCCTCGGCATCCGCCAGGGGCCTGACGATCGGCGAGACGCTGACCATCCCGGCCAAGTAGACGCTTCGGGACACCATTGCGAAAGGACCCGGATTTCCGGGTCCTTTTTGCGTTTGCGGATAAACGAATGGACGTGGGGCGGGCGATTGATTTGTCGCGCCATGTCACTATGTTCCCAAGCAACAACGCACCTGTCCCGCAATGCACAAGAAATGGACGCGACTTTGAACACCCGTGTGATCCTGTCTGACGAGGCCAGCCGAGCCGTGGGCGAACTCCCGCCCGGGCATGCTCCGGTGAAGATCCAGAAAATTGGCGTCCTGCTCGTCAATCTCGGCACGCCTGACGGCACCGACTACCGCTCCATGCGGCGCTATCTGAAGGAATTCCTCACCGACAAGCGGGTGATCGAGTGGCCGCGGGTGCTGTGGTACCCGATCCTGTTCGGCATCGTCCTCAACACACGGCCAAAGCGCGTCGGCAAGGCCTATGAGGAGATCTGGAACCACGATCTCGATGAAAGCTATCTCAGGACCTACACCCGCAACCAGTCCGACCGGCTTGGCCAGGCCCTGTCTTCCCATCCCTCGGTGAGGGTCGACTGGGCGATGCGTTATGGCCAGCCCTCGATTCCCGACAAGATGCAGGCGCTCAAGGATGCCGGCTGCGACCGCATCGTGCTGTTCCCGCTCTATCCGCAGTATGCCGCGGCGACCACGGCGACGGTCAATGACAAGGCCTTCCAGGCCATGATGACCATGCGCTGGCAGCCCGCATTGCGCACCGTGCCGCCCTATCACGACGACCCGGCCTATATCGATGCCATCGCCCAGTCGATCGAAAGCCATCTGGCCACGCTCGACTGGGAACCGGAAATCGTGCTGACCTCGTTTCACGGCATACCGCAATCCTATTTTCTCAAGGGCGACCCCTATCATTGCCAGTGCCTGAAAACCGCGCGGCTCGTGCGAGAACGGCTGGGCTGGCCGAAGGAGAAGCTGATGCCGACGTTTCAGTCCCGCTTCGGCCCGGAGGAATGGCTCCAGCCCTACACCGACAAGACCGTCGAGAAGCTGGCCCAGGAAGGCGTGAAGCGGATCGCGGTGATCAATCCCGGCTTCGTCTCCGATTGCCTGGAAACGCTGGAGGAAATCGCGGGCGAAGCCGGCGAATTGTTCCACGAGAACGGCGGCGAGCATTTCACCCACATCCCCTGCCTCAACGACAGCGAGGCCGGCATGAACGTGCTCGAGTCCATCGTCAGGCGCGAACTGCAGGGCTGGATCTGAGCCGCGCGCTCTGGCGCGGACGCGGCGCAGCTGCCCCGCACCGGGGCATGTCCAAACTTAGTCACCGGCAGTGATTGCAAGCTCTCGCCAGACCCACTACCTGTTGGATGGGAGCGGCGGCAAGCCGCAATCAAAGAATCGGCTGCGGCATCGACCCGGATTTCCCTTGGGGCATTCGACACGTCTGATGCGCGGGCACTGTTAGCGAAAGCCGCTCTCGCGCCAGGATGGAGGCGAGAGGCGAGCCAGGGAGGTCTAGGGCATGGTGGGACTGGATATCACGGTCATTGTCGTCGTCATCATCGCAATCCTGATCCTGTTTTCCGGGATCAAGACGGTGCCGCAAGGCTATGCCTACACGGTCGAGCGGTTTGGACGCTACACACGGACGCTTACGCCGGGACTGAACATCATTGTTCCCTTTGTCGACCGCGTCGGCCGCAAGATCAACATCATGGAACAGGTGCTCGACATCCCCGTCCAGGAGGTGATCACCCGCGACAATGCGTCGGTGTCCGCCGATGCGGTGTCCTTCTACCAGGTGCTCAACGCCGCCGAGGCCGCCTATCAGGTGTCCGATCTCGAGCAGGCGCTGCTCAATCTGACCATGACCAACATCCGCTCCGTCATGGGGTCGATGGATCTTGACGAGCTCCTGTCCAATCGCGATGCCATCAATGACCGCCTGCTGCGCGTCGTCGACCAGGCGGCAGCACCCTGGGGCATCAAGATCACGCGCGTCGAGATCAAGGACATCGCCCCGCCGGTGGATCTGGTCCAGTCGATGGGCCGGCAGATGAAGGCCGAGCGCGAGAAGCGCGCCGAGGTGCTCGAAGCCGAAGGCTTCCGCAATGCCCAGATCCTGCGCGCAGAGGGCGCCAAGCAATCGGCGATTCTCGAGGCCGAAGGCCGCAGGGACGCCGCCTTCCGTGACGCCGAGGCGCGCGAACGCCTGGCCGAAGCGGAAGCCAAGGCCACGCAGATGATGTCGATTGCCATCTCGGAGGGCGATCCTGCGGCGATCAACTACTTCGTCGCGCAGAAATACACCGAGGCGCTCGGCCAGATCGCCTCCGCCAAGAACCAGAAGGTGATCCTGATGCCGCTTGAGGCTTCGGCCCTGATCGGCACGCTGGGCGGAATCGGCGCGATTGCCCGCGAGGTCTTTGGCAGAGATGGCCATCAGCAGGATACCGACCCGGTTCGCGCGCCCGGCCAGCCGCCTCGCACGACGCGCGCCACGACGCCTGGCTATTCCACAGGCCCGAAAACGGACCCCGACGCATGATTGCCGGGCTCGTAACAGAACTCGGGCCCTGGACCTGGTGGATCGTCGGCCTGATATTCCTTGGACTGGAAATCGTTGTCCCGGGCGTATTCCTGCTGTGGATCGGTCTGGCAGCCCTGGTCGTCGGAGGCCTGTCCTTCCCCCTGTGGGGATATGCGTTCTGGGGCTGGCAGACGCAGATGCTGGTATTCGCGGTGCTGGCCCTGGCGCTCGCGCTTGTCGGCCGGCGGATCTCGCGGGCCAACTTGGACACCGATCAGCCGATGCTGAACCGGCGCCTCGAAGGCCTCGTGGGCCGGACGGCGACGCTGGAGGAACCGATCCGCGAGGGCAAGGGCCGGATCCGGCTGGATGACACCACCTGGATCGTGCAGGGCCCGGACATGCCCGCCGGCGCGCGCGTGCGCATCACCGTGGCTCAGGCGGGATGCCTGACCGTGGAGCCCGGCGCCTGACCGCAGTCGGAGCCTGGTGCTTCAGGCGACGCCGATCCTGAGCAGATCATGGAAATGAACGATGCCGACCGGCAGGCGATCCGCATCGGTGACGATCAGCGCGCCGATGGCATTCTTGTTTAGGATCGCCATCGCCGTGCTGGCGAGTGCCGTGGGCGCAATGGTCTTGGGCTGGCTGGTCATGATGGCGTCGATCGGCTGATCGATCAGGTTGCGGCCCAGATTGCGCGCCACGTCGCCATCCGTGACAATGCCGATCAGCCGCCCGCCCGGGCCGGTAATGCCGACACAGCCGAATTTGCGCTGGGACAGCGTCATGATCGCTTCGGGCGCGGGCGTGCCGGACGGCACCAGCGGCACCGAGTCGCCCGTGTGCATGACATCGGCCACATGCGCCAGGTTCGCGCCGAGCTGGCCGCCGGGATGGAAAGTGTGAAAATCGCCGGCGGTGAACCCCTTGGCCTCGAGCAGGGCCACGGCGAGCGCATCTCCCAGCGCCAGTTGCATCAGCGTCGAGGTGGTGGGTGCCAGGCCATGCGGGCAGGCTTCCTGCTCGCGCGGCAGCAGCATGACGATGTCGGCCTCGCGGGCCAGCGCCGACTGGGCGCCGGCGGTGAACGCGATCAGCGGGATCAGGAACCGGCGCGAATAGGCGACGATGCCCTTGAGCTCCGCGCTCTCCCCCGACCAGGACAAGACGATGATTGCATCGTCATGGGCGATCATGCCGAGATCGCCATGGTTGGCTTCGGCCGGATGGACGAAATGCGACGGTGTTCCGGTTGAGGCCAGCGTCGCGGCGATCTTCGCGCCGATGTGCCCACTCTTGCCGACCCCAGTCACGATCACCCGGCCCGAAATGGAGCCGAGCGCCTCGACCGCGCGCACGAAAGGCTCCGCAAGCCCGTTCTCGAGGGCTGTGGCAAGAGCATCGAGCCCGCTCTTTTCCGTCAGGATCGTCCGCCGCGCGGACTGCACGATCTCATGGGCTGGGTAGTCTGGCAGGATCTTCTTCATGGCGCCGGAATATCGCGTTGCTGCCCGCCTGTCCATCAAGCACGAAGCTCTTCGGGCAAAGCGCCGGGCGGAAACCTTGCGTTAACCACAAGTGTTTACGGTTTGCAAAGATTTGGATGGCCCCGGACCCGAAAAACGCATGCGCAACCGAGACACCACGGCACTGACTGAACCGGCGGCGCACCGTACGGGCGTGCGGGCCTGCGCCGCCGCCGCGGCCTGGCTCCTGGCGTCGATGTCCATGGCGCAGGCGCAGTCCGCCTCTGATCCGGAACCCACCACCGAAGTCTACAGGTTGAGGGGCACGACGACAGCGTCCCCCTCCTCCCAATCAGCCGCCGCCGCGACCCTCTATGGCGCGCTGCCGGCAGCGCGAAGCGGCTCCTCCGCAACATCGGGAAGCGGTGGGACGAACAGCGCGGCGCTGGCCGGTCCCGGTTTTCAAGCCGGGACCGACGCGGATCTGGCGGAGGCCGATACGCAGATTCAGACCGGAGCCATCGGCATCGAGTCGGATCTGAGCGAGGCAGACCGGGATTATGCCGCAAGCCTGGCGCGCCAGAACGATCGCATCGGAACCGTCGATGAGCTGCCGCTCGATGCCGATCGGGATGACACCGCCGTGCCGGGATTCATGCTGGGATCGCTGCTGCTGCGGCCCACGCTTACCGAGCGGATCATTCATGAATCCAACAGCTTTGGTGCGGCAAAGAGCAGCCGGGTCTACAGCGAAACGACCCTGTCGGGAACGCTGCAATCGGACTGGTCGCGGCATCAGCTCACTGTCGACGGATCCGCGACCTATCAGAAGAACCTCTCGGGCACCGGCACCGAACAACCCAGCGCCAATCTGGATGCCCGGCTGAACCTCGATCTGCTCAACGACATGACCGGGATCCTAGGCGCTGGCTACAGCTATTCCAGGGAAAGCAGAACCGATCCGAACGCCATCTCCGGCGCGACCACGCAATCGGGGATCCACGAACTGCGCGCGAGCATCGGCCTGCAGAAGGACCTCGGTCTGCTCAGGGGTACGACCTCGCTCGATGTGACGCGCCGGGTCTATGGCGATGCGACCTCGTCGACCGGCGGCAGCATTTTGGTCGACGACCGGGATACGCTCGGCGGTGAACTCACCGCGCGCATCGGCTATGTGATGTCGCCCGCGCTGATCCCCTTTCTGGAGGCCTCTATCGGCCGCGAGAGATACGATGTGCGCTTCGACAGCACCGGCGCCGAACGCTCGTCGACCACTATGGGCGGCCGCGGCGGAGCGGAATTCGATCTCGGCGAGAAGCTCTCGGGCGAGCTTGCAGCCGGGTATGTGCTCAGATCCATCGACGACGCCAACCTGAGCGACCTGGCGGGACTGACACTGGACGGCGAGATCAACTGGTCGCCCCGGCGCGGAACCGATCTCATGGCTGGCATGAACACGACGCTCGAATCCGCGACGGCGGCAGGCGAATCCGGCTCCGTCGTCTATGAATTCGACACCACGCTGACCCAGCGGATTCACAGCGCCGTGGTGGCGCGCCTCGGCGCCGAAGCAGGCCTGCGGGATTACGATTCCCGCAGCGGCCGCGGCAACCAGCGCAGCTATGGCGTCTCCACCGGGCTGACCTGGTCCATCAACCGCTACCTCGACCTCGACGCGGATGCGAGCTACACGCGCACCCGGGAACCCGGCGTCACCGACGAGAAGACCGCCCGCGTCGGGCTGGGCCTCAGGCTGAGAAGATGACGAGTCGGGCGCTCCCGCCCGTCCCACCCGTCCGGCCTTGGCTGCCTCGTGCAGGTCGAGGATGTCCCGTCAGGCGCCCGCGATCAGGCGTCGCAGACCGTCCGCGACCAGCGGCCTGATGTCGTCGCGCTCAAGCGCGAAGGCGACATTGGCGAGAATGAACCCTTCCTTCGAGCCGCAATCATAGGTCTGCCCGCCAAAGGGATATGCCGAAAACGGCTGCTGCGCCGCAAGCTTGAGCATCGCATCCGTCACCTGGATTTCGTTGCCGGCTCCCCGCTCCTGGTGCGACAGGATGTCAAAGATTTCCGGCTGCAGGATATAGCGGCCGTTGATGTAGAAATTCGAAGGCGCGGTTCCCTGGGCCGGCTTCTCGACCATTTCGGTGATGCGGAAGCCGCCGTCGAGAGCCTCGCCCTTGCCGACAATGCCGTATTTGTGGGCGAGTGAAGGATCGCATTCGCCCACCGCGACGATGTTGCCGCCCACCTTGTTGTAGAGTTCGACCATTCCAGAGAGGCATCCGACCTTGTCGCGCATCACCATGTCCGGAAGCAGCAGCGCGAACGGCTCGTCGCCGACGATGTCGCGCGCGCACCAGACGGCGTGGCCGAGACCGAGCGGCGCCTGCTGGCGGGTAAAGCTGGTCGCGCCGGCCTTGGGCAGCATGTACTCAAGCGAGCGCAATTCGACCGTCTTGCCGCGCTCGCGCAGCGTCGCCTCGAGTTCGACCTGAATGTCGAAGTGATCCTCGATCACTGCCTTGTTGCGACCGGTGACGAAAACGAAATGCTCGATGCCGGCCGCCATGGCCTCTTCAACCACGTATTGGACAACCGGCTTGTCGACCACGGTCAGCATCTCTTTCGGCACGGCCTTGGTGGCGGGCAGGAACCGCGTTCCAAGTCCTGCGACCGGCAGAACGGCTTTTCTGATTTTGCGCGTCAATGTCATGTCTTTTCCTCATTTCTCATAAATGATCTTATCCGGTGCATCCCGGCGACAGTTACCGGCTATATGCGGCAACTCTTAGAAAATGGCAAAATCGACGCCGGGGCATCAGATATGGTAAACGTTTTGTTGACGGCTCGGAGCTAGGATCACCGTTCATTCACCCGAAAGAGCCTCAAACGACAGGATGCTTGGAACATGATCCGAACACCCAGGAATATCATTCGCGCCGCCGGCCTGTGCCTTGTTGCCGGACTGCTGGCCCCGAACACCGCCCGGGCCGATGCGGGCTTTCAGGCTTGGATCGCCGGTTTTTACAGCACCGCCGCTCAATCCGGAATCACGCGCTCGACCTACGACAAGGCGTTCAGCGGCGTGACCTCGCCAGACCCGAAAGTGCTCGAGAAGGCGCGCTATCAACCGGAATTCACCACCAAGGTCTGGGACTATCTCGATTCCCGTGTCAACCCTTATACGATTGGCAAGGGACGCGAGATGAAGAAGCAGCATGCCCGAACCCTGGCGGCGATCGAGCGCCACTTCGGGGTGGAAGCATCGGTCTTGCTGGCCATCTGGTCGATGGAATCCAATTATGGGGAAATTCTCTCCAAGACCGATCGCCTCCATTATGTGCCGCAAGCTTTGGCCACCCTTGCCTATGCCGACAAGAAGCGCGCGAAATTCGCACGCCAGCAGCTTGTCGCCGCTCTGCAGATTCTCCAGTCAGGCGATATCTCCTCCCGGGAAATGACCGGATCATGGGCAGGCGCGATGGGCCACACCCAGTTCATTCCCACGAGCTACCTGGCCTACGCCATCGACGCCGATGGAAACGGCAATCGCGACATCTGGAACTCGATTCCGGACGCGCTCGCCACTGCGGCAAATCTTCTCAAGAAGAACGGCTGGCAAACCGGTCAGACCGGGGGTTACGAGGCTGTCGCGCCGCGCGGAGGCGCCAAATATGCCGGACAGACCAAGACCCTGTCGCAATGGGCGGCGCTCGGCTTCGCCCGGCCCAACGGCAAGGCCTTTCCCGACGGCGGCCGGCGCGCCGAGCTCAAGATGCTGGGCGGCGCGAACGGTCCGGCACATTTGATGACCAAGAACTTCTTCGTCATCAAGCGCTATAACAATTCCGATTCCTATGCTCTGGGCGTCGGTGTGCTGGCCGACGAGATCGCAGGCTTCGGCGGTGTCGATCAGCGCTGGCCGCGGCCGGAAGGCACGCTCGACGTCAAGGAAAAATTCGAACTGCAAACCCGGCTCAAGCAGTTGGGCTATTACGACGGAGAGGTCGACGGCAACTTCGGATCGGGGTCGAAGGCAGCAATCGCGGCGTTCCAGTCGCGGGCTGGCTTGACCGGCGAGGCGATTCCGTCGCAAAAGGTACTGGACGCGATCCGCCGCTACTGATCCCTTTCAAGCTGGCGGCTCGCAACCGGCCCGGGGCCGAAACGGAGATCGCATCCGCGTGCCAGATCGCTTGCCACACCTGCGCCTTTTTGCTGTCCTGCTGATCGCGGCGATGGCAGGACTGGCTGTGCTGCAGGCGGTCCAGCCCGCCGCGGCCCAGGAACGGGTCGAACGCAAGTCCTTCATCCAGCTCCTGTTCGGCGGCGGCCGCAGCGCGCCCAAGGAGCCCAAGCCATCAGCGGAAGCGCCGCGCACCAGCCGGGTGAAAAAGCCCGTGCGCAGCGAAGTTGCGGCTCCCCCGCCGGAACCCGCGGTCGAGAAGCTTGAAGACGCGCGGAAGATCCTGGTGATCGGCGATTTTCTGGCCAACGGAGCGGCGGACGGATTGAGCGAGGCCTTTGCCAAGTCGCCGGGCGTGGTGGTGGTCGACCGGACCAATGGATCCTCGGGCCTGGTGCGCGCCGATTACTACGACTGGATCGGAGAGGCGCCGGCGATCATCCAGGAAGTGCGGCCCTCGATCATCGTCGTGCAGATCGGCTCGAACGATCGCCAGCAGCTCATGGTCAATGGCGAGCGCGAAGCCGTTCGCTCCGTCAACTGGCTGGCCGAGTACGAGCGCCGCACCCAGCGGCTGATCTCGATCCTGCGCACCGGCAACGCGCCTCTGCTGTGGGTCGGACTGCCGGCCTTCAAATCCCCCGCCATGACAACCGACATCGTGGTCCTGAACGGCGTCCAGAGGAAGCTTGTTGAACTGGCCGGGGGCGAATTCATCGATATCTGGGACGGCTTTGTCGATGAAGAAGGCAAGTTCATCTTCACCGGGTCCGATATCAACGGACAGCAGGTGAGGCTGCGCGGGTCCGATGGCATCAACCTGACCAAGGCCGGCAAGCGGAAGATCGCTTTCTATGTCGAGAAATCGGCGCGACGGCTGCTCGGGGACGCCGCCGCGATCGGCGCGACGGCTTTTTCCTCTGACGATTTTCCGGAAATCCTGATGCCGCCCGCTCCTGGCGAGAATGCCACAGCCATCACCCGCACCATTCCGGTCGCCATGACGGACCCGGACCTAGACGGAGGCACGGCGCTGCTCGGTGATATGCCTGCCTCGGCGAGCCTCATCCGCTCGCCGCGCGATATCCTGGTGACGGACGGCATGCTGCCGGAGCCGCCAACCGGCCGTGTCGACAATTACGCATGGCCGCGCGGCAACCGCTGAACCCCGACTGCCTGTGCCTGGCACCGATCAGCGGATGTCCTGAACCGCTTGCGGCAGGACGACACTCCCCGATCGGCTGCAGGCATCAGCGCGGAAGGTCGGTGACGCCCATCAGGGTCAGGTCGATGTCCCGAGCCGCCTGGCGGCCTTCCCGGATCGCCCAGACAACGAGGCTCTGCCCGCGCCGCACATCGCCCGCAGCCCACAGCTTGTCGACCGACGTGCGATAGTCCTCTTCATTGGCGGCGACATTGGTCGACCCGCGCCGGTCGACATCGACCGACAATTTGTCGCCAAGTTCGCTGATCACGCCGGTGTCGAGCGCGCCGCGGAAGCCGATGGCGACAAAGACGAGATCCGCCTTGATCACGAACTCGGTTCCGGCGACCGGTCTGCGCCTTTCATCCACTTCGCAGCATTTGACGCCGCTCAGAATGCCGTTCTCGCCGATCAGTTCGAGCGTGCCCACCTGGAATTCACGCACGGCGCCTTCGGCCTGCGAGGAAGACGTGCGCATCTTGGTGGCCCAGTAGGGCCAGACCGCGAGCTTGTCTTCCTTTTCGGGCGGCTGCGGCCGGATGTCGAGCTGGGTCACCCTGACCGCGCCCTGCCGGAACGCGGTGCCGACGCAGTCGGACGCCGTGTCGCCGCCGCCGATCACCACCACATGCTTGCCGCCGGCCATGACCGGGTCGGAAGGCCAGCCGACATTGTAGATGCTCTCGCGGGCGACGCGCTTGTTCTGCTGGACCAGATAGGGCATCGCGTCGTGCACGCCGATCAGATCGGCGCCGGGAATGCCGACATCGCGCGGCTTCTCTGAGCCGCCGGTGTAGAGCACCGCGTCGTAAGTGCCGAGCAGCTCTTCGACGCTTTTGTCGACGCCGACATTGACATTGCAGAAGAAGGTGACGCCCTCGCCTTCCATCTGCTCGACGCGGCGGTCGATGAAATGCTTCTCCATCTTGAAGTCGGGAATGCCGTAGCGCAGCAACCCGCCCGGGCGGCTCTCCCGCTCGTAGACATGGACCTCATGGCCGGCGCGGCCAAGCTGCTGCGCCGCGGCCATGCCGGCAGGGCCGGAGCCGATGATGGCGACCTTCTTGCCGGTCTTGGTGGTCACCGCCTGCGGCACGATGAAGCCCAGCTCATAGGCCTTGTCGGCAATCGCCTGCTCGACGGTCTTGATGGCGACAGGCGCGTCCTCGAGATTGAGCGTGCAGGCTTCCTCGCAGGGCGCCGGGCAGATCCGGCCGGTGAATTCCGGGAAGTTGTTGGTCGAATGCAGGTTGCGGATCGCCTCTTCCCAATTGTCGTTGTAGACCAGATCGTTCCAGTCGGGGATCTGGTTGTGCACCGGGCAGCCGGTCGGGCCATGGCAATAGGGGATGCCGCAATCCATGCAGCGGGCCGCCTGTTTCTGGACCTCCTGGTCGCTCATCCGGATGGTGAACTCGCGGAAATGCCGGATGCGGTCGGATGCCGGCTGATACTTCGCCGTCTGCCGGTCGATTTCGAGAAAACCCGTTACCTTGCCCATACTTTCTTCCTCACATCAGAGTGGCGGCCACGAAGGCCCCCAGTACCAATAGGCCAGGCCAATGACCGCCCCCAGCACGATGAATTCCATGTCGAACCTGTCATTGACAGCATAGGCAACCGCCGGGACGGCGATTGCGATGGCCATCGAGAGCAGCCGGTGAATGGCTGCCCTCCGCTTCACTCCGCCGCCACGCCCATGCGCATCCGTTCCATGTCCTCGAGCGCGCGGCGGTACTCGACCGGCATCACCTTGCGGAACTTCGGACGGAAATCCGCCCAGTGGTCGAGGATCTCCTTGGCCCGCGTCGAGCCCGTGTAGTGCATGTGGTTGGAGATCAGCTGGAACAACCGCTCCTCGTCATGCCGGGTCATGTCGCCCGATACGTCGACACGGCCCTTGTGGGCCAGGTCGCCGCCATGGTGGTGCAGCTTCTCGAGAATGTCGTCTTCCTCGGGAACCGGCTCGAGCTCCACCATCGCCATGTTGCAGCGGCTGGCGAAATCGCCGGCCTCGTCGAGCACATAGGCCACGCCGCCCGACATGCCGGCCGCGAAGTTGCGCCCGGTCTCGCCGATGACGACGACGAGGCCGCCGGTCATGTATTCGCAGCCATGGTCGCCCACGCCCTCGACCACCGCGATGGCGCCCGAGTTGCGCACGGCGAAGCGTTCGCCGGCAACGCCGCGGAAATAGCACTCGCCCTCGATCGCGCCATAGAGCACCGTGTTGCCGACGATGATCGACTTCTCGGCGACAATCGGCGAATTCTCGGGCGGCCGGATGATGATGCATCCGCCCGACAGGCCCTTGCCGACATAGTCATTGGCGTCGCCCCACAGGTTGAGGGTGATGCCATGGGCCAGGAAGGCGCCGAAGGATTGCCCGGCTGTGCCGCTGAGCTTGACGGTGATCGTGTCCTCCGGCAGCCCCTTGTGGCCGAACCGCTTGGCGACTTCGCCGGACAGCATCGCGCCCGCCGAACGGTCAACGTTCCGGATCGGGACCTCGAACTCGACCACTTCCTTGCGCTCGAGCGCAGGCATGGACCTTTCGATCAGCTGCCGGTCGAGGACGTCGGCGATCGGATGGTTCTGGCGTTCGGTCCAGTAGGTCTTTTCCTTGGGCGCATCGGGCTTGTGGAAGATCCGGCTGAAGTCCAGGCCCTTCGCCTTCCAGTGCTCGATCATGCCATCCTTGGACAAGAGCTCCGACTGGCCGATGATGTCGTCGAGACGGCGGTAGCCCATGGAAGCAAGCCATTCGCGCACTTCCTCGGCAACGAAGAAGAAGTAGTTGATGACATGCTCGGGCGTGCCCTTGAAGCGCTTGCGCAGGACCGGATCCTGCGTCGCCACGCCCACCGGGCAGGTGTTGAGATGGCACTTGCGCATCATGATGCAGCCCGCGGCAATCAGCGGCGCGGTGGAGAAGCCGAACTCGTCGGCGCCCAGCAGCGCACCGATGATCACGTCGCGCCCGGTCTTGAGACCTCCGTCGACCTGCAGCGCGATGCGCGACCGAAGCCCGTTGAGCACCAGGGTCTGATGGGTTTCGGCAAGGCCGATTTCCCAGGGGCTGCCGGCATGCTTGAGCGAGGTCAGCGGCGACGCGCCGGTGCCGCCGTCATAGCCCGAGATGGTGATGTGGTCGGCGCGCGCCTTGGCGACGCCGGCGGCAACCGTGCCAACGCCCACTTCGGACACCAGCTTGACCGAGATGCCCGCTTCCGGATTGACGTTCTTGAGATCGAAGATCAGCTGCGCCAGGTCCTCGATCGAATAGATGTCATGGTGCGGCGGCGGCGAGATCAGGCCCACGCCCGGCGTCGAATGCCTAGTCTTGGCGATCGTCGCATCGACCTTGTGGCCGGGCAACTGCCCGCCCTCGCCGGGCTTTGCGCCCTGGGCCACCTTGATCTGGATCATGTCGGCATTGACCAGATACTCGGCCGTCACCCCGAAGCGGCCCGACGCCACCTGCTTGATCGCGGACCGTTCCGGATTGGCCGCTCCGCCATAGAGCGGCAGGTAGCGATCGGGCTCCTCGCCGCCCTCGCCGGTGTTCGACTTGCCACCGATCCGGTTCATGGCGATGGCGAGCGTGGTGTGCGCCTCGCGGCTGATCGAGCCGAACGACATGGCGCCGGTCGAAAACCGCTTCACGATATCGGCGGCGGATTCAACCTCGTCGAGCGGCACCGGCTGGCGTCCGCCGGTTTCGGCGGTGCGGATCTCGAACAGGCCGCGGATGGCGTTCATCCTCAGCGTCGAGCGGTTCACCATGTCGGCGAATTCGCGGTAGCGATCCTTGGCGTTGCCGCGCACGGCGTGCTGCAGCGACGCCACCGCATCGGGCGTCCAGGCATGTTCCTCGCCGCGCATCCGGTAGGCGTATTCACCGCCCACCTCCAGCGACGAGGACAGCACCGGATCGTTGGAGAAGGCGAGCCGGTGGCGCTCGGCGGTCTCGGTGGCGATCTCGTCGAGGCCGGCGCCTTCGATGGTCGTGGCCGTGCCGGTGAAATAGGTATCGATGAACTCGCTCGACAGCCCGATGGCGTCGAAGATCTGCGCGCCGCAATAGGACTGGTAGGTGGAAATGCCCATCTTGGACATGACCTTGAGAATGCCCTTGCCGATGGCCTTGGTGTAGCGCGAGACCACCTCGTAGGCGTCGACCTCGGGGGGAAACTCGCCGCGCTTGTGCATGTCGAGCAGCGTGTCGAAGGCGAGATAGGGGTTGATCGCCTCGGCGCCGTAGCCGGCCAGGCAGCAGAAATGATGCACTTCCCGCGGCTCACCCGATTCGACCACGAGACCGACCGACGTGCGCAGGCCCTTGCGGATCAGGTGATGGTGCACGGCCGCCGTCGCCAGAAGCGAGGGAATCGCGATCCGGTCTGCGCCCACCTGGCGGTCGGACAGGATGATGATGTTGTAGCCGCCGGTCACGGCTTCCTCGGCCCGGTCGCACAGCCGCTCGAGCGCGGCCTTCATGCCGTCCGAACCCTTTTCGCTCGCATAGGTGAAGTCGAGCGTCTTGGTGTCGAAGCGGTCCTCGGTGTGGCCGATGGAGCGGATCTTCTCGAGATCGCCATTGGTAAGGATCGGCTGACGCACTTCCAGCCGCTTCTTCTTGGCCGCACCCTTGTGATCGAGAATGTTGGGCCGCGGGCCGATGAACGACACCAGGCTCATCACCAGCTCTTCGCGGATCGGATCGATCGGCGGGTTGGTCACCTGCGCGAAGTTCTGCTTGAAATAGGTATAGAGCAGTTTCGACTTCTTCGACATCGCCGAGATCGGCGTGTCCGTGCCCATCGAGCCGATGGCCTCCTGCCCGGTGGTCGCCATCGGCGCCATCAGGATCTTGGTATCTTCCTGGGTGTAGCCGAAGGCCTGCTGGCGGTCGAGCAGCGACACATCCTTGCGCAGCGCCCGCGGCTCGACCGGCTTGAGGTCCTCGAGGATCAGCTGGGTCCGTTCCAGCCATTCGCGGTAGGGATGCTTGGCCGCCAGGCCAGACTTGACCTCCGCGTCGGAAATGATCCGGCCCTCTTCCATGTCGAGGAGCAGCATCTTGCCCGGCTGCAGCCGCCACTTGGAGACGATCGTGCTTTCGTCGACCGGCAGGACGCCTGCCTCCGACGCCATGATCACCCGGTCGTCATTGGTGACGATGTAGCGCGCGGGCCTCAGCCCGTTGCGGTCGAGCGTGGCGCCGATCTGCCGGCCGTCGGTGAAGGCAACGGCGGCCGGGCCGTCCCACGGCTCCATCAGCGCTGCGTGATACTCGTAGAACGCCTTGCGTTCCGCGCTCATCAGCGTGTTGCCGGCCCAGGCCTCGGGAATCAGCATCATCACCGCATGCGCCATCGAGTAGCCGCCGCGGATCAGGAATTCGAGGGCATTGTCAAAACAGGCCGTGTCCGACTGCCCCTCGTAGGAGATCGGCCACAGCTTGGAAATGTCGCCGCCAAACAGAGGCGAAGACACCGATGCCTGACGCGCCGCCATCCAGTTGACGTTGCCGCGCAGCGTGTTGATCTCGCCATTGTGCGCCACCATCCGGTAGGGATGGGCGAGTTTCCACGACGGGAAGGTGTTGGTCGAGAACCTCTGGTGCACGAGCGCCACGGCGGACTCGAAGCGCGGATCGCTCAGGTCCTTGTAATAGGCGCCGACCTGGTAGGCCAGGAACATGCCCTTGTAGACGATCGTCTGCGTCGACAACGACACGAAGTAGAAACCGTTGTCGCGGCCGTCAGTCTCGTCATAGATCCGGTTCGAGATGACCTTCCGCAGAACGAAAAGCCGCCGCTCGAAGGCGGACTGGCTGTCCACACCCTCGCCGCGGCCGATGAAGACCTGCACATGACGGGGTTCGGTGGCGGCGATCTCCGGCGCCTTGGACAGCGACGAATTGTCGACCGGCACATCGCGGAACCCGATGAGTGTCTGACCTTCGGCGGCCACGACTTCAGAGATGATGTTCTTGAGATGTGTGCAGAGCGCATCGTCCTGCGGCATGAACACGAAGCCCACAGCATAATCGCCGGCTTCAGGCAAGGAGACGCCCTGCGTTGCCATCTCTTCGCGAAACAAACGGTCGGGAATCTGCGCCAGGAGGCCGGCACCGTCTCCCATCAGCGGATCCGCTCCCACCGCGCCGCGGTGGGTCAGGTTTTCCAGCATGAACAGGCCATCGCGCACGATCTGGTGCGATTTTACACCCTTCATGTGGGCGATGAAGCCCACTCCGCAGGCGTCATGTTCATTGCGCGGATCATAAAGACCCTGTTTCGACGGCAATCCGAAGGTGCGCGCGGTGGCCGGCTTGGTCGCGGCCTCAGCCTTGCAAGCGATTTGGTCCATCCGAGATGGTGCATGGTCTGCCATCTGCATTCCTCCTTCATGACCGCCGCAGCGGCGTGTCCGGCCTGCCGTCCGCCACCGCCGTTGCGGCGACGCATTCGTTCCGGATGCATCTGTCGTCTGGCCTCGCGGGGCATTCGAGCCTCGCCGTTTCGATGGGCGCGCGGGCGCGCTTTGTATCATGAAGGGGCGATACGGTCACCTTGCGCAGGTGGATCGCTTGATCTGAGACGGCAGCGCACCCCTTGTGTTCGCCAGGACCTCGGCCAGACGGCCCGGGCAGACACAAATAGGACAGCAAGGCTGTCCTATTTCCATTGTTCTATGACAGAATGCTCCCGGTTGCGCAAGAGACCGGGTGTAAAAAACCTTGCCTCCGCGACCGTAAATGATCGACCGGATCACGATGGCGCAAGTTAATTGCGTTCAGGCGCCAGAATCCGACGTTTTGCTGTTGCGCCCCGCTAAACCGCAGGGATTGGAAGCAGGTGTCAGTGTCGCCACGCTGACAGGGCATCCACCCCTGCACATCGTGCCTGGCGCTTTGAAAGCCAGCCAAATCATGCGATAGCCGGACCGCGACAAGCTTTGGAGATCCGCACGCATGATTTTCACCTCTGACAACTGGGCTGGCGCCCATCCGGCGATCGCCGCCTCGCTGTCGGCCCATTCGACCGGCTTCGCGCCTGCCTATGGCGCGAGCGAGCTTGACCGCAAGGTCGAGGCGAAATTCAACGAGATCTTCGGCCGGGAGGTCGCGGTCTTCTTCGTGGGCACCGGTACGGCGGCCAATTCCCTGGCCCTCTCCGCGATCATGAAGCCGGGCGGCGTCTCGTTTTGCCACCGGGAGGCCCATGTGGTTGCCGATGAATGCGGCGCTCCGGAGTTTTTCAGCCATGGCTCCCGGCTGGTCCCTGTCGACGGCGCCGAAGGCAAGATGGATCCGGCCAGTCTGGAGAGAGAGATTGCGCGTTTTCCGCAAGGTTTTGTCCACGCCGGCCAGCCCATGGCGATTACCCTGACCCAGGCGACCGAGGCGGGTACCGTCTATACCGTCGAGGAAATCCGTGCCATATCGGCGATCGCAAAGGCGCATGGCCTGCCGCTGCACATGGATGGCGCGCGCTTCGCCAATGCGCTGGTTGCGCTCGATCTCACGCCTGCACAGATGACCCACGAGCTCGGTGTCGACATCGTCTCCTTCGGCGGCACCAAGAACGGCTGCTGGTGCGCCGAAGCGCTCGTGTTTCTCGATCCCGGCATGGCTACCGAGGCGCCTTACATCCGCAAGCGCGCCGCACAGCTGTTCTCCAAGAGCCGCTTCATCGCCGCCCAGTTCGACGCCTATTTCGAAAATGGCCTTTGGCTTGACACAGCCCGCCACGCCAACGCGATGGCGGCCAGGCTGCAGGCTGCGATCGAGACGTCCAGCCAGGCGCGGCTTGCATGGAAAAGCCCTGCCAACGAGACCTTTCCGATTGTGCCGAAATCTCTCGCCAAGGAGCTCTCGGCCAAGGGCGCGCTGTTTTACGAATGGTCGCCGCCGCGCTCCGCCGCCCATCTCGTGGGCGCGGATGAAACCATGCTGAGGCTGGTCACCAGCTTCGCCACCACGCAAGACCAAGTGGATCGGTTCTCGGAATTGCTGGCCTAGCCCGCATCCGCTGCAACACCGCCAGTTTACTCAAGTGCAAACCCAATCACTCCGGCCTCACACGCAAGTGATGTCCGATAACGTGCGCTTGATTTCCACGTGATGCGACAATTTGCCATGGTTCTCCTGCCGGGACGAACAAACCCGGGGAACAGTTTCAGGACATCTTCAAGGAGAACACCATGTCGCAGAAAACGCTCATTGGCGCGTCGGCTCTCGCCGGCGCAGTCGCTATGGCCATCTCGGGGGCCACCTTCCTCGCATCGACTGACACAGCATCCGCCGCCACTGAAAAATGCTACGGCGTCGCCCTGGCCGGACAGAACGATTGCGCCGCCGGCCCCGGCACCACATGCGCGGGATCGTCCAAGGTCGACTACCAGGGCAATGCCTGGAAGACCGTCGACGCCGGCACCTGCGTCACCATGAGCCTCGATGGCGGTCGCACCGGCTCGCTCGAGCCGCTCGAGCGCGATCTTCCCGCCTGATTTTCCACCATGATGAAACGGGAGTTGCGAAATGACGCAGTCCGCCCCCAAGTCGCCAGCCGCAGATAATTCCCGTTTCCCGAACGCCCCGCTCCCGCCTCGCGCGGGGGCGGGACTGAAGCTCGCGCATGTCGACCAGATCCTCTCCGATGCCCACCGGATCGGCTTCCTCGAGGTCCATGCGGAAAATTTCATGGGCGCCGGCGGCCCGGCGCATCGCGCACTCGCGGCCATCCGCGCCCGGTTTCCGGTGTCCATCCATGGCGTCGGACTGTCGATCGGCTCGGAGAGCGGCATCGATCCGGCGCATCTCGAACGCCTGGCCGGTGTTGTCGAACGCTACGAACCGGCCATGGTGTCGGAGCATCTGGCCTGGTCGAGCCACGACGCCGGCTATTTCAACGATCTGTTGCCCGTCCCCTACACGACCCAGACGCTTGAACGGGTGGTTTCCCACATCGACCGTGTTCAGTCCCGGCTCAAGCGCCCGATCCTGCTCGAAAATCCGTCCACCTATGTGGCCTTCGAGCAGACCATGATGAGCGAGACGGACTTCATCCGCGAGATCGCCCTCAAGTCCGGGTGCGGGCTGCTCCTCGACGTCAACAATGTCTTTGTCTCCGCCGTCAATCACGGGTTCAAGCCGCTGCAGTATCTGCGCGAGTTTCCGCTGGAGCTGGTTGAGGAAATCCATCTCGCCGGCCATGCCGAGGATCTCGACGATGAGGGCGACGCTCTGCTGATCGATGCCCATGACCGTCCGGTCGCCGACGCCGTCTGGAAGCTCTACGAGATCGTCATCAGCCAGACCGGGCCGCTCCCGACGCTGATCGAATGGGACAATGACGTGCCCGACTGGCCGGTCTTGCGCCGGGAGGCTCAACTGGCCGACGCCATTCTCGATCGCCTTGGCCCCGCCTCCCTGCTTGGATCCCGTCATGCCGCCGAGTGATCCCGCGCGCGGCGCGCGCCAGGCTGATTTCGTCGCGGCCCTGCTCGATCCGGACTTGCCCGTGCCCGAGGGCGTGGTGGGTCCAGGCGGCAAGCTGGCGCTGAAACGCTTCGCGGTCTACCGCAACAATGTCACCATTGGCCTGGTCGACGCGCTCGCCGATATATTTCCCGCCGTGCAGCGGCTCGTGGGCAAGGATTTTTTTCGCACGATGGCGCGGCTCTACCTCGCCCAGGAGCCGCCCGCTTCGCCGGTGCTGAGCGAATATGGCGGCGGCTTCGCGGGTTTTCTCGACAGTTTCGAACCGCTGGCGCGATTTCCCTACCTGTCCGATGTCGCACGGCTTGAAAGGGCATGGCTCGATGCGTTTCACGCAGCCGACGCCGGGCCGCTGTCCCCCGAAGCCCTGGGGGCCATCCCGCCGGAGCACTTGGGCGACGTCACATTCATCGTGCATCCGGCCACATACGTGCTCAAGAGCCGGTTCGCCGCCGTCTCCATCTTTTCAGCCAGTCGACAGGACCAGCCGCTGGACGGCATCAGGCCGCTTGATGCGGAAGACGCGCTGATCACGCGGCCGGACTTCGAGGTTCAGATCAGGTCCTTGCCGCCCGGCGCCGCGGATTTTTTCCAGGCGCTGATGGACGGGGACACTCTGGCGGGAGCCGCATCCCTCGCCCTCGAGCATCACCCGGGTTTCGATTTGCCATCGGCGATCTCGGCCCTGCTTGAATCCGGGGTCTTTTCAGCCTGTTCATCCAGCCAGACCATGACGGAGCACCTGCCATGACATCCGCAATCAACCGCCTTACCGGGTTTCACCAGCGTGTCTTTTCATCTGTCGAACGGATCGGCGACGCATGGCTGCTCGGGCTCATCGCGCGTTTCACCTTCGCAGCCGTCTTGTTGATCTATTTTCTCAATTCCGCCAACACCAAGGTCGGCGACGGGATAGCAGGATTCTTTTCGATTTCGCCCGGAGCCTATTATCAGATCGCCCTGCCGGCGGTCGAAGCCGCGGGCGGCGATGTCAATGCTGTCTCGTTCTTCCCCTGGGGACTGATCGTCGTCATGGGCACCTACGCCGAGTTCATCCTGCCGCTGTTGATCGTCATCGGTCTGTTTTCCCGGATCGCCGCGCTCGGCATGATCGGCTTCATCGCCGTGCAGACCTTCGTCGACATCACGGTTCACAAGATTGGCGCCGAGGCCACCGGCGCCTGGTTTGACCGTTTCCCCGATGCGGTGATCGCCGACCAGCGCCTGCTCTGGCTCATGCCGCTGATCGTCCTGGCGATCAAGGGACCGGGGCTTCTCTCCGTGGACAGCCTCGTGGGGAAAATGTTGCCCCAGGCTCGCGCCTGACCGGCAAGTCCTCAATAAAAATGGCGCCCAGTCTCCTGGGCGCCACAAAGCCTTCTCCGCTTGGGGGGATGGGATCAGGCCTTTGTTGCTTCGATCTGCTTGGGCTTGCCGGCGTCGCTGGAAATGGCGATGCGGCGCGGCTTCATGGCTTCGGGAAGCTCGCGGACCAGATCGACATGCAGAAGACCGTTGCGCAGCGATGCGCCGGTGACCTCGACATGATCGGCCAGCTGGAAGCGACGCTCGAAAGCGCGCTTGGCAATGCCGCGATAGAGGAATTCCGAACCTTCGGACCCCTGTTCGTCGGCCTTCTCGCCCTTGACGGTCAGCACATGTTCGCGCGCTTCGATGGAAATCTCGGTTTCCGCGAAGCCGGCCACGGCCATGGTGATGCGATAGGTGTTATCGCCGGTGCGTTCGATGTTGTAGGGCGGGTAGGACTGGGCCTGTTCGGTCGGCGCAAGGCTGTCGAGCATGGTCAGCAACTTGTCGAAACCGACGGTGGAACGGTAGAGGGGGGAAAAATCAACGTGACGCATTTGTGTCCTCCTTAAGAGCAACATTGGTTTGGCGTTTTGGCTGTGGTCTGCCCCGCATTGGGCGGCATCCCGGCCAGCAGGCCCGGTAACCGGCGCCTGCAGGACCAATGTGGGAACTCCCCAAAGCGGGTTCAAGATCTGCAATGCCCGGCGACCGGTTTCTTGCGCCTCGCAGCATTGGGAGAACCGGCCGTGAACCGGCGATGAACGGCCTGTTCGGTTCCGGTTCAGCCGGCCTCGGCCATGATCGGGACAGTCAGGCACTCCAGTCTGACCCGCACGGGGCATCCCGTCCCTTCTGTTCCGTGCTCCCGGCCGGATCCGCATCGCTGCGGGTCCGGCCTTTTCGTGTCAGGCTCGGTTTTTTTCCTTTTGACCAAACAGCAGGGAAGCCCTAATCCGGATCACCATGAGCGATGATCTCCCGAACCTGTTCGAGACCGACGGCAATCCCGTGCCGGGCAACTATATCGTGGGTTGGTTCAACGGTGCCGGCCGCAAGCGTTTGCGCTATGCGATCTTCAAATCCGATGTGTCGGTGGCGCGCGGAACCGTGGTTCTGCTGCAGGGCCGCAATGAATGCATCGAGAAATACTACGAGACCATCCGGCATTTCACCGATCGCGGCCTGTGGGTGGCGACCTTCGACTGGCGCGGCCAGGGCCTGTCCGACCGGCTGTTGAAAAATCCCTTGCGCGGACACGTTCGCCGGTTCCGGGACCTGGAGAGGGATCTGGCGATCTTTCTCGAGACAATCGTGCTGCCCGAGACGCGGCTTCCCTTCTGCTTGGTGGCTCACTCCATGGGCGCCCTGGTGGCCTTGTCGTTGGCGCCGCGGCTCGCCAACCGGATTGACCGGATGGTCTTGACCGCGCCGTTTGTGGACCTGTCGAACCAGCCGATTCCCACTTGGGCGACGCGGCTCATCACCCGGCTGATGCGCGTGTGCGGCCTTGGATGGCTCAGTTCCGGCAAGGACCGCTTTCCGCGGCCCTTCGAAGGCAATCCCCTGACGACGGATTTGGAGCGCTACGCCCGCAACCAGGCGCTCTACCTGGCGCATCCCGAGCTGCGGCTGGGCCCGCCCACGGTCCTCTGGGTCAATGAGATGCTCGGCGCCATGGACCGTGTCGGCCGGTTTGACCATCTCGATCAGGTCAAGGTGCCCACCCTGCTGATCGGCGCCGGCAACGACCAGATCGTATCCCAGCAAACCATCGAAACCGTCAGCAACCGCTTCCGCGCCGGGCGCGCGATCTTCATTGATGGCGCGCGCCATGAACTGCTGCAGGAAGCCGACCGGTATCGGATGGCGGTGCTTGCGGCCATCGACGCGTTCATCCCGCCCGAGCAGCCACCGCTTCCGGCCACAGGCGCCGTCAGTCAGCCCGGTTGAGCATTTCCAGCGCCGCTTCATGCAATTCCGGCGATCCCGCCGCGACAATGTTGCCGCCATATTCGGGGCGTTCGCCGCTCCAGGTGGTCATGACGCCGCCCGCCTGCTCGATCAGCGGAATCAGGCCGCCCACATCATAGGCTTTCAGGCCGGACTCGATGACCAGATCAATATGTCCTGACGCGACCATCGCATAGGCATAGCAGTCACAGCCGTAACGGGCGAGTTGCACCTGGCTCTCGACACGCCTGTAGGACGGCTCCAGCGCCTCGGGAAAGATCGATGGCGACGTGGTCATCATCGTCGCCTGCTCGAGCCTCACACCCGTCCGTGTCCGCAAAGGCGTGGTCTTGCCGTGGCGCCGGACCATCGCACTGCCTGGCTGGGCAACAAAGCGCTCCCCGGTAAAGGGTTGGTCCATCATCCCCATCACCGCACGGCCCTCGTGGTACAGCCCCACCAGCGTGCCCCAGACTGGCAGTCCGGAAATGAAGGCCCTTGTGCCGTCTATCGGGTCAATCACCCAGACATAGTCCCGGTCGAGGCCGACATCGCCATGCTCTTCGCCCAGAATGCCGTGATCGGGATACCGCTCGCTGATCAGCCGCCTTATGGCTCTTTCCGCTTCCTGGTCGGCTTCGGTGACGGGATCAAATCCGGTCGCGAGCTTGTTGTCGACGGAGACCGACATGCGGAACCGGGGAAGCGTTTCGGCCGCCGCGGCGTCGGCGATGGCGTCAAAGAATGCGAGATCAGGAAGCACGACGAACTCCGGGCGATTTTCGTGATTGGGCGTTTGGCGCCCAAGTCGTGTACCGGCCGGGGCTGAAAAGCAAGGGTGGCGGGCGATCGCGACCGTCCGCTTCGCACATGCACAAAAAATCGCAAGCGGGCCAATTGACTTTTGTGCATTGCAGCATTACAGTTCAAGGACAGTCTTAGACTGTGAATGCCCTCCTTGGGCGTTTCCTCCCTAGACTTTACCGCGCTTCCTGCGCGGTTTTTTTTCGCCCGCCGATGACGACCCGGAGCGGGTTACTCGGCGGCCAGCCGGTCTTCTGAAAGATCCTGGCGCACAAAGGCCATCATCTGGCCAGCGAACTCGGTCAGATCGGCCTTGAGCAGATCAAACCCCGTTGTCCGTGCAAGCGTTGCTTCATTGACGTAAAGCCCGCGATTGACCTCGACCTGAAGTGCGTGCAGTCCCCGCGCCGGACGGCCGTAATGCTCGGTGATGAACCCGCCCGCATAGGGCTTGTTGCGCACGACGCGATAGCCCAGTTCCGAAAGAAACGAGACCGCGGCGCGGGACAGATCGTGGGCGGCGCTGGCGCCATACCGGTCGCCGATGATGATATCGGGCCTTGGCTGGCCGCCGGCGACGCGGACATTGGCCGGCATTGAGTGGCAATCGATCAGAATGGCCTTGCCGAACTGGACATGGGTCTGGGCGATGATGCGGCGAAGGGTGGCGTGATAGGGACGGTACACCCGCTCGATCCGCGACAGACCCTCCTCGACGCTGAGCCGATCCCGGTAGATATCCATGTTTTCGGCAACAAGGCGGGGAATGGTGCCCAATCCCCCCGCCACCCGCATGGATCCGATATTGGCAAAGGGCGGCAGGGCGCCGTCAAACATGCGCGGGTCGAGCTCGTAGGGCTCGCGGTTGACGTCGAGCCAGGCGCGCGGGAACTGAGCCGCCAGCAGGGGCGCCCCGAGCTGGATAACCCCGGCAAACAGATCATCGACGTAATGGTCCTCGGAGCGGCGGATCGACATCCGGTCGAGCCGCGACATCTTCAGGAACGATTCGGGGTAGACCCGGCCTGAATGGGGCGAATTGAACACGAAGGGTTCGGTCTGATGCGCCGGACGGCGAATCTCGAAGGGCGCCACCGCTTCAGGCTCGCTTTCCGTTCCGCGCATGTCGGCTTCGCGCATGTCTGTCCCTTTGCCCCAGCAACTGCTTGAATCACCTTGCCAGTTGCCCCGATGGCTGTCCAGTCCGGCCCACGGCGGATCTCAAAATCGCCATCATTCACCTGATGTTTACTGGAATGGCGTAGTGATGGCCAAAGCAGAGCTCCCCCGAGCACGAAGACAGGGCTGGAAACATAATGACGCCGAAAATCCTCCTCGCCGAAGACGACAACGACATGCGCCGGTTCCTGGTCAAGGCGCTGGAAAAGGCCGGCTATGAAGTCCGGTCCTTCGACAATGGCGCAAGCGCCTATGACCGCCTTCGCGAAGAGCCCTTCTCGCTGCTGCTGACCGACATCGTGATGCCCGAGATGGACGGGATCGAACTGGCCCGCCGCGCCACCGAACTCGATCCCGATCTCAAGGTCATGTTCATCACCGGCTTTGCCGCGGTCGCGCTCAATCCGGACTCCAAGGCCCCGCGCGACGCCAAGGTGCTCTCCAAGCCGTTCCACCTCCGTGACCTCGTCGACGAGGTCAACAAGATGATCCAGGCGGCCTGACAAGGGTCGAGCCTGCCGCTGAGACCTGCCTTGCGCACCCGAGCGCGGGCAGGCGTGTGTTACCAAGTTCCGTTGCTTGCCCGGCCTCGTGCCCGCGCGGTCGCCGCGCCGGATCGCGGTTCGCGCCGATCGACCCCTGTTGAAAAACCCGCTGATTCCATATTGACGCCGCCGCCCTTTGTGTGGTGTAAGCCCGCATCGGATGGGCGTATAGCTCAGCGGGAGAGCACTACATTGACATTGTAGGGGTCACAGGTTCAATCCCTGTTACGCCCACCATCCGGTCTCCTCCTCTTTGAATGCCCCTTGCATCGGCCCGGTTTGCGGCCTCCCTCGGCCATGTTTCCTCCAAATCCCGGACACCAGGCATGGGCTCAGGTCATCGACCGTGGCAAGCCTGGTGTATCCAGCCTGATTTCCATGCCGATGGGCATCGACTGCCGCTTGCCGTTCCAACCTGCCTGTTTTGGCGTCAATCCGGTGAGAAAGCGGGCGGCAACGGCATCACAGTGCCCCCGAAACTCCGCTGAAAATACCCAATCTAATGGATTTAATTGCTGGATATTGACGATAAAATCATTCATTGCTTGGAGAGCCGCAGGCTCACGTCACTTCTTTGCGCGCTGACCCTGTCCGGCGTGCGCAGGCCCAAGATGAACGGGACAATAGATGATCACCAAGTCCGTTATTGCCGACCTTCCCTCCCCCGCTCCACGCAGCGCCGACCCGGCCACCCTGGCTGCCGAGATCATCGAGCGCCTGACCTATTCCATCGGCAAGGACGCCAAGGTCGCCAAGCCGCATGACTGGATGACCGCCACCATACTGGTCATCCGCGACCGGGTGATCGACCGCTGGATGGACTCCACCCGCCAGACCTACGAGAGTGGCGGCAAGCGGGTCTACTACCTCTCCCTTGAGTTCCTGATTGGCCGGCTGACCCGCGACGCCGTGTCCAATCTCGGCATGATCGAGGAAGTCCGCGCGGCGCTGAATTCCCTCGGCGTCGACTTTGACGCGGTTGCGGCGCTCGAACCCGATGCGGCGCTCGGCAATGGCGGCCTCGGCCGGCTGGCCGCCTGCTTCATGGAATCCATGGCCACGGTCGACATCCCCGCCTATGGCTACGGCATCCGCTATGTCCACGGCCTGTTCCGCCAGCAGATGAGTGACGGCTGGCAGGTCGAGCTGCCCGAGACGTGGCTTGCCAATGGCAATCCGTGGGAATTCCAGCGCCGCGAGAGCGCCTACGAGATCGGCTTCGGCGGATCCGTCGACATCATCGGCAACGGCTCCGAGGAAACCCAGCGCTGCATCTGGAAGCCCCAGGAACGGATGATCGCCACGGCCTACGACACGCCCGTGGTCGGTTGGCGCGCCAAGCGGGTCAACACGCTCAGGCTCTGGACCGCCCAGCCGATCGACCCGATCCTGCTCGACGCCTTCAATGCCGGCGACCATATCGGCGCGCTCAAGGAGAGCAACAAGGCCGAAGCGCTGGCCCGCGTGCTCTATCCGGCCGACCAGACGCCGGCAGGCCAGGAGTTGCGCCTGCGCCAGGAATATTTCTTCTCCTCCGCCTCGCTGCAGGACATCCTGCGCCGGCATCTCCAGCAGTTCGGCGACCTGCGCTCCCTGCCCGACAAGGCCGCCATTCAGCTCAACGACACCCATCCGGCGGTCTCGGTCGCTGAAATGATGCGGCTGCTGATCGACATCCACCGCATGGATTTCGATCTCGCCTGGGACATCACCCGCAAGACCTTCAGCTACACCAACCACACGCTTCTGCCCGAAGCGCTGGAAAGCTGGCCCGTGCCGCTGTTCGAACGGCTGCTGCCCCGGCACATGCAGCTGGTCTACGCCATCAACGCCAAGGTGCTGCGCCATGCCCGCAAGGAGCGCGGCTACGACGAGGAACAGATCCGATCCGTCTCGCTGATCGACGAGGGTGGAGACCGGCGCGTGCGCATGGGAAACCTCGCCTTCCTCGGCTCCCATTCCATCAACGGCGTCTCAGCGCTGCACACCGAACTGATGAAGAAGACCGTGTTTTCCGATCTGCACGGGCTCTATCCCGAGCGCATCAACAACAAGACCAACGGCATCACGCCACGCCGCTGGCTGATGCAGTGCAATCCGGGCCTGTTCTCGTTGATCCGTGGGGCGATCGGCGACGAGTTCATGGATGATGCGGAAGCCCTGAAATCGCTTGAGCCTTTTGCGAAGGATGCCGAATTCCGGGCCCGGTTTGCGTCCGTCAAGCGCGACAACAAGGCGCGGCTGTCAAACCTCGTCGCCCGGCGCATGGGGATCAAGCTCGATCCGTCGGCCCTGTTCGACATCCAGATCAAGCGAATCCACGAGTACAAGCGGCAACTGCTCAACATCATCGAGGCGGTGGCGCTCTACGATCAGATCCGCTCTCATCCGGAACTGGACTGGACGCCAAGGGTCAAATTCTTCGCCGGCAAGGCCGCCCCGAGCTATCACAACGCCAAGCTGATCATAAAGCTCGCCAATGACGTGGCCCGGGTCATCAACAACGATCCGACCGTGCGCAACCTGCTCAAGATCGTGTTCATCCCCAACTACAATGTGTCGCTGGCCGAGGTGATGGTCCCGGCGGCCGATCTGTCCGAACAGATTTCCACCGCCGGCATGGAAGCTTCGGGCACCGGCAACATGAAGTTCGCGCTCAACGGCGCGCTGACCATCGGCACGCTCGATGGCGCCAATGTCGAGATCCAGGAATGCGTCGGCGAAGACAACATCGTCATCTTCGGGCTGACCGCCGATGAGGTGACCGAGCGCCGCGCAAGCGGCCACGAGCCGCGCGCGATCATCGAGGGCTCGCGCGAATTGTCGCAGGCGCTGACGGCAATTTCATCCGGCGTCTTCAGCCCCGACGACCGCGATCGCTTCAGCGATCTTATTGCCGGGCTTTATGATCATGACTGGTTCATGGTCACCGCCGATTTCGATGCTTATGCGAAGGCTCAGAGGCAGGTCGACAGTTTGTGGGTTGACGAAGAGGCCTGGTATGGCCGTACTATCCTCAATACCGCGCGTGTCGGCTGGTTCTCCTCGGACCGCACGATACGCCAGTATGCAAAGGAAATATGGAAAGCCGGCCCATGACCCAAAAGGGAACCGTGCGCGACGCCGATAAGAAGGATTTTCACCTTCCGGCCGACGAAGCAGAAGCGATTGCTTCCGGCACGCATGGCAACCCCTTTTCCGTTCTCGGCGTCCAGGATTTTGAAAAAGGCTTTGTTGCCCGCGTCTTCGCCCCCGGCGCCGACGTCATCATGGCCCTGACCCTTGATGGAAAGCCCGCCGGGCAACTGCGGCAAGGCGCTGTCCCGGGTCTTTTCGAAGGCCCCATCGACATCACCCGGCGCCAGCCGCTGCGGTACGCCGCGGCCAATGCATCCGGCGCCTGGGACATCGAGGATCCCTACTCCTACGGCCCCGTGCTGGGCCCGATGGATGACTATTTCATCGCGGAAGGCTCGCATCTGCGGCTGTTCGACAAGCTCGGCGCCCATCTGATTCATCACGAGGGGTCCGACGGCGTCCATTTTGCGGTCTGGGCGCCCAATGCGCGCCGGGTCTCCGTCGTCGGCGATTTCAACGGCTGGGACGGGCGCCGCCATGTCATGCGCCTGCGCGCGGATGTCGGAATCTGGGAAATCTTCGCGCCGGGCGTCAACGCCGGCTCAGCCTACAAGTATGAGATCCTCGGGCCTGGCGGCGAAAGATTGCCGCTCAAGGCCGATCCCTTCGCCCGGCGGGCGGAACTGCGGCCCGCCACGGCCTCTATCGTCGCCAAGGACCTTGAGCACGAATGGGGGGACAGCGCCCACCGCGCCCACTGGAGCAAGGTCGACGCCCGCCGCCAGCCGATGTCGATCTACGAAGTTCATCCCGGATCCTGGCGCAGGCGCGCGGATGGATCCTTCATGTCCTGGGACGAGCTGGGCGACGAACTGATCCCCTATTGCGTGGAAATGGGCTTCACTCATATCGAATTCCTGCCGGTCTCCGAGCACCCCTATGATCCCTCCTGGGGCTACCAGACCACCGGGCTATTTGCCCCCTCCGCGCGCTTCGGAGAGCCCGAAGGCTTTGCCCGCTTCGTCGATGGCGCCCATCAGGTGGGCCTCGGCGTCATCCTCGACTGGGTGCCGGCGCATTTTCCGACCGACGCCCATGGGCTGTCCCATTTCGATGGCACGGCGCTCTATGAGCATGCCGATCCGCGCCAGGGATTCCACCCGGACTGGCAGACCGCGATCTACAATTTCGGCCGCCGCGAGGTCGCCTCCTTCCTTGTCAACAACGCCCTGTTCTGGGCCGAGACCTATCACATCGATGGATTGCGCGTGGATGCCGTCGCCTCCATGCTCTACCTCGATTATTCGCGCAAGGAAGGCGAATGGATCCCCAACAAGGATGGCGGCCGGGAAAACCTCGACGCCGTCGAGTTCCTGCGGCAGATGAACAAGGCGGTCTATGGCAGTCATCCCGGCATCGTCACCATCGCCGAGGAATCGACCTCCTGGCCCAAGGTCTCGGCCCCGGTGCACGAGGACGGGCTGGGCTTCGGGTTCAAATGGAACATGGGGTTCATGCACGACACGCTGACCTATTTCCAGCGCGATCCGATCCACCGGCGTCATCACCACAATGACCTGACCTTCGGCCTGCTCTATGCCTTCTCGGAGAATTTCGTGCTGCCGATCAGCCACGACGAGGTGGTGCATGGCAAGGGCACGCTGCTGACCCGGATGGCCGGGGACGAATGGCAGAAATTCGCCAATCTCAGAGCCTATTTCGGCTTCATGTGGGGCTATCCCGGCAAGAAGCTGCTGTTCATGGGGCAGGAATTCGCCCAGCGCGGCGAATGGAGCGAGGCACGGCAGCTGGACTGGGACCATCTCGACGATCCGCGCCACTCAGGCATGCAGGACCTGGTGCGCGATCTCAACAGGCTCTATGCCCGGACCCCGGCCCTTCACGCGCGCGACTGCGAACCCGAAGGCTTCGAATGGCTCGTCGCCGACGACAGCCTCAATTCGGTCTATGCCTGGGTCCGCCGTGCGCCCGGAGAAAAGCCGGTGGTGATCGTTGCCAATTTGACCCCCGCGTTCAGGACCGGCTACACATTGCCGATGCCCCAGGACGGGATCTGGCGTGAAATCTTCAATTCGGACGCAACCATTTACGGCGGCTCCGGCAAGGGCAATCTGGGTGAAGTGACTGCGCGCCTGGAGGGAGGGCGCGTGGTTGCGGAACTGACGCTGCCGCCATTGGCGACACTGATGTTCACGCCCGACCGGACCGGCGCCTGGTAACCAAACGGGAGGAAAAGATGGAGCAGAAGAGGGTACAGCCACTGGCGCGCGACGCCATGGCCTATGTGCTGGCGGGCGGCCGCGGCAGCCGGCTGAAGGAACTCACCAACCGTCGAGCCAAACCCGCAGTCTATTTTGGCGGCAAGACACGGATCATCGATTTCGCCCTGTCCAACGCTCTGAACTCCGGCATCCGGCGCATTGGCGTGGCGACCCAATACAAGGCCCATTCGCTGATCCGGCATCTTCAGCACGGCTGGAACTTCCTGCGCCCCGAGCGAAATGAAAGCTTCGACATCCTGCCCGCCAGCCAGCGCGTGTCGGAAACCCAGTGGTATGACGGAACAGCCGACGCCGTGTTCCAGAACATCGACATCATCGAAGGCCATAACCCCAAATTCATGGTCATTCTCGCCGGCGACCACATCTACAAGATGGACTATGAATTGATGCTGCAGCAGCATGTCAATTCCGGCGCGGACGTCACCGTCGGCTGCCTCGAGGTGCCGCGCCTTGAGGCGACGGGTTTCGGCGTCATGCATGTCAACGAGAAAGACGAGATCATCGCCTTTGTCGAAAAGCCCGCCGACCCGCCGGCCATGCCGGACAAGCCGGACATGTCACTGGCCTCGATGGGAATCTATGTCTTCAACACCGATTTCCTGTTTGACGAATTGCGCCGCGATGCCGCCACGCCCGGCTCGAGCCGCGATTTCGGCAAGGACATCATCCCCTACATCGTCGAGAACGGCAAAGCCGTGGCGCACCGGTTTACCGAATCCTGCGTCCGGGAGACCCCGGAAAAGGAAGCCTACTGGCGGGACGTCGGAACCATCGATGCCTATTGGCAGGCCAATATCGATCTCACCGACATCCTGCCGGAGCTCGATCTTTACGACCGGACATGGCCGATCTGGACCTATGCGGAAATCAAGCCGCCGGCAAAATTCGTGCACAATGAAGACGGACGCCGCGGCACGGCGATCTCCTCGCTGGTGTCGGGCGACTGCATCATCTCGGGATCCGAAGTGCAGCGCTCGCTCCTGTTCACCGGAGTCCTGTGCCGGTCCTATTCGAAGCTCAACGAGGCGGTGGTGCTGCCAGAATGCGTCATCGGCCGGCACGCAAGCCTCTCCCGCGTGGTCATCGACCGGGGCGTCAAGATTCCCGCGGGCCTGGTTGTCGGCGAAGACCCGGAGCTCGACGCCAGCCGCTTTCACCGCAGCGAATCAGGCATCTGCCTGATCACCCAGGACATGCTGGACCGCGCCGGGCTGATCTACGAATGAGGGTTCTCTCCGTCGCCTCCGAAGCCTATCCGCTGATCAAGACCGGCGGGCTTGCCGATGTCGCGGGCGCCCTGCCCGCGGCGCTCAAGGCCCATGATGTCGACATGCGCGTTCTGGTGCCGGGCTACAGGCAGGTCATGGCGAAGCTGCGCAAGCCTGTCCGGGCAATGGGGTTCGACGACCTGCTGGGCACAAGCGCCGCGATCCTCGCCGGCAGGATCGACGGCGTCGACTACCTCGTGCTCGATGCGCCGGCCCTGTTCGACCGGGAGGGCGGCCCCTACACCGACGGCGCAGGCGCCGATCATGCCGACAACTGGCGGCGGTTCGCGGCGCTGTGCCGCGCGGCCGCGACAATCGCCGAAGACGGGCTCGACGACGGCTGGACGCCCGACATTGTCCATGCGCATGACTGGCAGGCCGGCCTCACCCCCGTCTATCTCCGGCATGGCAAGGCCGCGGCGACGCCGACGGTGATCACCGTCCACAATCTCGCGTTCCAGGGCCAGTTCGGACCCGACATCTTCCCGCTGCTTGGCCTGCCCCAAACGGACTTCTCCGTCGACGGGATCGAGTATTACGGCGACGTGAGTTTCCTCAAGGGCGGGCTGCAACTGGCCTCGGCCATCACCACCGTCAGCCCGACCTACGCCCAGGAAATCCGCACGCCGACCTTCGGCATGGGTCTCGACGGCCTGATCAACGCCCGCGCCGACGCGCTGCACGGCATCGTCAACGGCATCGACGCCAATGTCTGGGATCCGGCAACAGACAAGCTGATAGCCGCCAATTACACCCTCTCCAGCCTGAAGAAGCGCCAGGCCAACCGCAGGGCTCTGGCCGAACGATTTGGCTTCGCCGACACCGATGGCCCGGTCTTCACCGTGATCAGCCGTCTGACCTGGCAGAAGGGCATCGATGTTCTGGCCGAGATCGCCGACGATCTTGTCGCCATGGGCGGCAAGCTCGCCGTGCTTGGCTCCGGCGATCAGGCGCTCGAAGGCGCGCTGCTCGCCGCGGCGGCCCGCCATCGCGGCCGCATCGGGTTGATGATCGGCTATGACGAGCCGCTGTCGCATCTCATGCAGGCCGGTGGCGACATGATCCTGGTGCCGTCGCGGTTCGAGCCCTGCGGGCTGACCCAGCTCTACGGGCTGCGCTATGGCAACGTGCCGGTGGTGGCCCGCACCGGGGGGCTCGCCGACACGGTCATCGACGCCAACGAGGCGGCGAGTGCCGCGCGAGTGGCGACGGGCTTTCAGTTTGCGCCGGTGACCCCCGACAGCCTGCGCGAGGCGGTGCGCCGCGCCATAAGGGCCTTTGCCGAGCCCAGGATCTGGGCGCGGCTCCAGAACCAGGGCATGAAGGCCGACGTCTCCTGGGACCGCAGCGCGCTCAGATATGCCGCCCTCTATGCCGAACTCCTTGCCTCAAAGAGTGAAACTCCATGACCCGGACCGTCTCCGTCACCCCCTTCAAGGACCAGAAACCCGGCACGTCGGGGCTTCGCAAGAAGGTGCCCGTCTTCCAGACGCCGGGCTACACCGAGGCCTTCATCCAGTCGGTCTTCGACAGCCTGGAACACTATCAGGGCAAGACCCTCGTGATCGGCGGCGACGGCCGGTTCTACAATCGCGAGGTTATCCAGACCGCGCTCCGCATGGCCGCCGCCAATGGATTCGGCCGCGTTCTTGTCGGCCAGGGCGGCATCCTGTCGACTCCCGCCGCCTCGCACCTGATCCGCAAATACGAGGCCTTTGGCGGACTGATCCTGTCGGCAAGCCACAATCCCGGCGGCCCGACCGAGGATTTCGGCATCAAGTACAACATCTCCAACGGCGGACCCGCGCCGGAGAAGATCACCGATGCCATCTACGCCCGGACCCAGGTGATCGACCGCTACAGCATCGCCGATTTCGCGGATGTCGATCTCGACGCGCTCGGCACGTTCGAAGGCGGCGGGATGACTATCGAGGTCGTCGACCCCGTCGCCGACTATGCCGCACTGATGGAAACGCTGTTCGATTTCGACGCCATCCGCACGCTGGTGGCGGGCGGCTTCCGCGTCGCCTTCGACGCCATGCATGCCGTCACGGGTCCCTATGCGCGAGAGATCCTGGTCCGGCGCCTCGGCGTCGATCCGGCCTGGGTGCTCAATGCTACCCCGCTTGAGGATTTCGGCGGGCATCATCCCGACCCCAACCTTGTCCACGCCAAGGAGCTTCATGATCTGATGATGGGGCCTGACGCGCCCGATTTCGGCGCGGCGTCCGATGGCGACGGCGACCGCAACCTGATCATCGGCCGCGGCGTCTTTGTCACGCCGTCGGATTCGCTCGCCATGCTCGCCGCCAACGCCCATCTCGCGCCCGGCTACAGGAACGGCCTCAAGGGCATCGCCCGATCGATGCCGACCAGCGGCGCAGCCGATCGCGTGGCGGCAAAGCTCGGTGTCGAGATGCACGAGACCCCGACAGGATGGAAATTCTTCGGCAACCTGCTCGACGCCGGCCGCTGCACCATCTGCGGCGAGGAAAGTGCCGGCACTGGCTCCGACCATGTGCGCGAAAAGGACGGGCTCTGGGCCGTGCTGCTGTGGCTCAACATCCTGGCCGTCCGCAAGCAGAGCGTCATGGAGATTGTTGAGGATCACTGGGCCGAGTATGGTCGCACCTATTACTCCCGGCACGACTATGAGGCGATCGACACCGGCCAGGCCAATGCGCTCATCGGCGCGCTTGAGGGCAGGCTCGACAGTCTGGCGGGCCATCGGGCCGGTTCGCTCAAGATCGCGAAAGCCGACAGCTTCACCTATCACGATCCGGTGGATGGCTCCGTCAGCCGCAACCAGGGCATCCGCATCTTCTTCGAGGGCGGGTCGCGGCTGGTGTTCCGGCTGTCGGGCACCGGCACCTCGGGCGCCACGCTCAGGATCTACATGGAACGCCACGAACCCGACCCCGCCCGGCATGGCCAGGAGACCCAGGCGGCCCTGTCCCCCGTGGTCGAAGCCGCCGAAGCGCTGGCCGACATCCGCAAATGGACGGGGCGCACCGCCCCCACCGTCATCACCTGATGCGGGAGCCGAGTGACGTGGGCGTGCCCCCGAAACCCGGCGTGGAGATCAGCGCCGACGGCGTTCGTTTCACCGTCAGGGCGCCGTCGGCATCGAAGCTCACGCTCTGCCTGTTTGACGGCGACGAACGGGAACTGGCGCGCCATGACCTGGCCAGCGCGGGTGACGGGCTGTTCTCCGGCTCCGTGCCGGGTGTTGGCGAAGGCGCGCGCTACGGGCTGCGCGCCGACGGGCCTTGGCAACCCGACGCCGGCCACCTGTTCGACCCTTCAAAGCTGCTGGTCGACCCCTATGCCACCCGCATCGAACGCCCGTTCCGCTACGATCCGCGGCTTGGGCAATATGGGGCAGATACGGAAGCCCTTGTGCCGAAGGCCATCGTCGAGACACCACTGCCGACGCTGAATCCGGGACGCCCCGCTTTCAGGCCGGGCGGGCTGATCTACGAACTGCCGGTGCGCGCCTTCACCCTCCTGCATCCCGACATTCCCGCAGCCGATCGCGGAACCCTGCGGGCGCTCGCCCATCCGGCAATCCTCGAGCATCTCCGCTCCCTGCATGTCAGCGCCGTCGAACTGATGCCAATCACGGCCTGGATCGACGAACGGCACCTGCCGCCCCTGGGCCTGACCAATGCCTGGGGCTACAATCCGGTGACGATGCTCGCGCTCGATCCGCGTCTGGCCCCGGGCGGCATCGCCGATCTGCGCTACGCGGTCGCCGCGCTTCAGGCGGCCGATATCAGCGTCATTCTCGACGTCGTCTTCAACCATACCGGCGAAAGCGACATCCACGGCCCGACGCTGTCGCTGCGCGGGCTCGGCAACAGGACCTGGTACCGCCACGACGACAGCGGCGCACTGCTCAATGACACCGGGTGCGGCAACACGCTGGCCTGCGATCAGCCCGCGGTCCAGGACCTGGTGCTGGCGGCGATGCGCCACTTCGTGACCCAGGCCGGCATTGACGGCTTCCGCTTCGACCTGGCGCCGATCCTCGGCCGCGACCGGAACGGGTTTTCACCTGAGGCCGAGCTTCTGCGGCTGATTGCCGATGATCCCGTGCTCCACGACAGGATACTGATCGCCGAGCCCTGGGACATCGGTCCGGGCGGCTATCAGCTCGGCAATTTCGGCCCGCCCTGGCTTGAGTGGAACGACCGTGCCCGCGACGACATGCGCCGGTTCTGGCGCGGCGATGCGGGCATGACCGGGCCCATGGCGACCAGGCTTGCGGGCTCATCCGACATTTTCGCGACCCATGGCGCCATCCGGACACGAAGCGTCAACTTCGTCGCCGCCCATGACGGGTTTCCCCTGGGCGATCTTGTTGCCTTCGAGGCAAAGCACAATGAAGCCAATGGCGAGGACAACCGCGACGGCCACGGCGCCAATCATTCCTGGAACAACGGAGTGGAAGGCCCCAGCGACGACGCGGCGATCCTGGCGGCCCGGGAGGTCGATGCCCGGGCGCTGATCGCCACCTTGCTTGCAAGCCGCGGAACAATCCTGCTCACGGCCGGAGACGAATTCGGCCACAGCCAGGGCGGCAACAACAATGCCTATGCCCAGGACAACCCCATCACCTGGCGGGACTGGGGCAAGCTCAATCAGGGCCGCCTCGATTTCACCCGCGCCTGGGCCGAGTTCAGGACCAGGTCCGGGCTCCTCATCCGGTCGCAATTCATGGAAGACGCCAACGGTTCCGGCGATCCGGATCATGTCGCCTGGCTGACGCCGGACGGTCAGCCGATGACGCCTGCCGAGTGGGAGGATCCGGACAGGGATGCCTTCGTGATGGTCATCGGACCGCCGGAGGCACGGATTGCGGTTGCATTCAACCGGGGCTGGCGCGAGATCCCCTTTGACCTCCCTGAAAGCCAGGGCACATGGCGCCCGGCCACGCCGGGGGCGACCGATGACTGCCTCGTCCCGCCCCGATCCGTCCTCGGCTGGCAGGAAACCCCGGAATGATGTCCGGTCTGGCAAGGACCATCCCTTGCGATCAGGAATAAGACACGCGGATCGGCTTGCCTTCATGCAAACGACACCACCCGATGCAAAGAAGTGATGCAATGATCGTGCTGACGCATTAAGGGACTGGCGAACCCATGTGTCATTCAAACAGGGAGCCGTTCGTGCAAGGCGAGATCTCAATCACAGAAATCCCCGATCTGGTCGGCATGGAAGTCGGCATCTCGGATTGGATGGACATACCGCAATCGCGGATCGACATGTTCGCCGACGCCACGGACGATCACCAGTTCATCCACGTCGATCCGGTGCGCGCGGCCGAGACGCCCTTCGGCGGCACCATCGCCCATGGATTCCTGACCGTCTCGATGTTGTCGGCCATGCACGCCAACACCATCCCGAAATTGCGCGAAGACAATTTCGGCATCAATTACGGCTTCAACAAGATCCGCTTCATGGCGCCGGTGCCGGCCGGCAGCCGCATCCGCGGCCGCTTCGTGCTCAAGGAAGCGCGGCTGCGCGGGCCCGGCCGGTTGATGATGACCTTCGATGTGACGGTCGAGATCGAGGGCGGCAGGAAGCCGGCCCTGACCGCGAGTTGGCTGACCATCATCCAGTTCGACCCCGAGATCTGGCCAAAGAGCAAAGACTGACGGCTGAGTGTGCCGAGCCTTCCCCCGGACCTGTCAGGCGAGGCAGTCCCTGGCGCTTTCCGCCAGGAAGTCGAAGGCGTAGGTCGAGAACGACCGCCAGCACTCGACACGGAACTCGGCTTCTCCGGTGCGGATGATCACCACCTCGATCTTGCCCATCACCGTGCGGCTTGCCCCACCGATCGGAAACACCGTGTCGCCGAGGTTCTGCGGACATCCCGATTCGAGCGTGGCGCGCGCGCCCTTGCCGGAGACCAGGATCGCGGTGTTGCGATGGGAGACATCGACCGCCGAGTGCAGCACCTTGGCCTTGCGCAGATCCGCAAGCGGATCGCCGGTCTCGTCGATGATCAGCCATTCATCCGGACCAAGCCAGGCGGCAAGCCGCCCGGGCAGCGTACCCGCCGAGGCTTTTGGCTTGAGCGGCAGGTCGAGGCCGAGCGCCTTGGACAAGGCCTTGGCGTCGGATGGATTGGCGCGCAGCGAGACCCGGGCCGCAGGAGCCGCGGGCGTGAGCTGCACGCCGGCGGCGCCGCCGGTGCGACCAGCAAGCGGTTGGCTGCGGACGGCTTGAGCGGATTTAGCCATTCAGGCGCACTCCCTCTTTGTCGATAAATACGGTGTCTGTGACTTCAACTTCGATCGTCCGCTCGGGCATCGGCACATAAAGCGTCTTTCCCTTGAGCGATCGCCCGCCGGCCACCACGCCCATGGCGATGGACCGGCCGCAATTCTCCGACCAATAGGAGGAGGTGACATGGCCGATCATGGCCATCGGCACGCTCTGGTTCGGATCGGCGACGATCTGCGCGCCTTCCTCCAGCACGATGTTCGGGTCCTTCGTGACGAGCCCCACCAGTTGCTTGCGTCCCGCTGCCAGAAGATCCGGCCGCGTCATGCCGCGGATGCCGACAAAGTCCGGCTTCTTCTTGGCCACCGCCCAGTTGAGCCCCGCGTCGTCCGGCGTCACCGTGCCGTCGGTGTCCTGGCCAACGATGATGTAGCCCTTCTCGGCGCGGAGCACGTGCATGGTCTCGGTCCCGTAGGCACAGGCGCCCAGGGGTTCGGCCCGCGCCCACAGTGCCGCCCACACCGCCTTGCCGTAATCGGCGGGCACGTTGACCTCGAAGCCGGTCTCGCCGGTGAAGGACATGCGGAACAGGCGCGTCGGCACGCCGCAGATCTTCCCCTCGCGCACGCTCATGTGCGGCATGGCCTCGTTGGACATGTCGATTTCCTCGACCAGCGGCGCGATGATCTCGCGCGCCTTCGGACCCTGGACCGCGATCACCGCCCATTGTTCGGTGGTCGATGTCAGCCAGACCCTGAGATGCGGGAATTCGGTCTGCAGGTAGTCTTCCATGTGGTGCATCACCCGCGGCGCGCCGCCGGTGGTGGTGGTCACGTGGAACCGGTCTTCCGCCATCCGCCCGACGACGCCGTCATCATAGATGAAGCCGTCCTCGCGCAGCATGATGCCGTATTTGCAGCGGCCCGGATCGAGCTTGTCCCATTTGTTGGTGTACATGAGATTGAGGAACTCGGCCGCGTCGGGGCCGACCACCTCGATCTTGCCGAGCGTCGAGGCGTCGAACAGGCCCGCCGCTTCGCGCACCGTGCGGCATTCGCGGTTGACCGCCTGGTGCATGTCCTCGCCCGCGCGCGGATAGTACCAGGCGCGCTTCCATTGGCCGACATCCTCGAACACCGCGCCATGGGCTTCTTCCCAGTCGTGCATCGGCGTGCACCGCGTCGGATCGAACAGCGAGCCCCGCGAATGATTGACGATGGCGCCGAAGGTCACCGGCGTGTAGGGCGCGCGGAACGTGGTCAGTCCCACCTGCGGCAAGGGCTTGCCCAGCATCTCGGCGGCGATCGCCAGGCCGTGGATGTTGGAGGTCTTCCCCTGGTCGGTGGCCATGCCGTTGGTGGTGAAGCGCTTGACATGCTCGATGGAATGCATGCCTTCGCGGACGGCCAGGCGGATGTCCTTGGCGGTGACGTCGTTCTGGAAATCCACGAACGCCTTGACATTTGCCTCCGCGCCGGCGCCGCCGGCGGAACCCATCATGCTGCCGGCCCAGGAGGCGGCGGTCGTGGATTTGGGCGCGGTCCAGGCTTTCCCGGGCTTCGCGCCTGCTGCCCTGGCTGCCGCAAGACCGGCCTTGGCCGCATCCGCGAGACCGTCAGCCAGATCGTCAACGCCAGTGCAGGCGCCGACGCTCGTGCAGTCCTGCACGTTGCGGCCCGGCAGGAAGCGCTGGCTTGCCTCGTCCCAGACCACCTTGCCGCGGGACTGCGAATACATGTGCACCGAGGGAGTCCAGCCGGCCGACATGATCAGCGCGTCAATGGCGATGTCGCGGGTCGAGCCGCCGGACGCCCTGCCGACCTTCATCGACTTGACCCGCAGCTTGCCCGATGTGTCGAGCACCGACTGGCCCGCCAGCACCTCGATGCCGAGCTCCCTCGCCCGTGCCACCAGCGCCGGATCGGGGTCCATGCGGACATCGACGATGGCAGGCACCGAAACGCCGGCCCTCTTGAGATCGAAGGCCGCCGCCCAGGCCGAATCGCAGGCCGTGTAGACGCCCACCTTCGCCCCGACAGCGACGCCGAAATGATTGAGGAAGGTCCGCGCCGCCGAGGCCAGCATGATGCCGGGCCGGTCGTTGTTGGCAAATACCATGTGCCGCTCGATCGCGCCGGTGGCGATCACCACCTGCTTGGCGCGCACCTGCCAGAGCCGCTCGCGTGGCAGCGACGGATCGGGATTGGCGAGATGCTCGGTCACCCGCTCGACCAGCGCCACATGATTCTGCGCCTGGTAGCCGAAGGCGGTCGTCCGGTTGAGCACCCGGACATTGTCCATGGCGCGAAGCTCAGTTGTCACCGTCCGCGCCCAGTCCCAGCCCGGCACGCCGTCGATGGTGGCATCGGTGTCGTGATGGAACGCGCCGCCGGTCTCGGGCTGCTCGTCGCACAGGATCACCTTGGCGCCCGCATGGGCGGCGGCCAGAGCGGCCGACAGGCCTGCGGCGCCGCCGCCGATCACCAGCACGTCGCAATGGACATGATGGTTGGCGTAGTGATCCGGGTCGGGTTCGACGGGTGCGACGCCCAGGCCAGCCGCCGCGCGGATGATCGGCTCATACACCTTCTTCCAGGCGGCCTTCGGCCACATGAAGGTCTTGTAGTAGAACCCGGCGGCAAAAAGCGGCGAGGCGAAATTGTTGACCCCGCCGACATCGAAGGCGAGCGACGGCCAGCGGTTCTGCGACTTGGCCCGCATGCCGTCGAACACTTCCTGCACGGTGGCGCGCACATTCGGCGTGCGCCGTGCGGCGTCGCGGCTGATGTCGATGAGCGCGTTCGGTTCTTCCGGACCCGCCGACAGCATGCCGCGCGGCCGGTGATACTTGTAGGACCGACCGGTGAGGTGAATGCCGTTGGCAATCAGCGCCGAGGCGAGCGTATCCCCCTCCACCGCTGTCAGCGGCTTGCCATCGAAGGTGAAACGCAGGGTCCTGGCGGGCGTCAGCCGGCCCTTGCCCTTGATCCGGTTCGCGCCGCTCATGATTGAGATTCCTTGATCTGCAGGATGCCGTCCTCGCCGCGCTCCACCTCGACCCGGGGTGAGCCCGCCTTGTAGGTGGTGACGAACCTGTCGCTCACCGTGTCCCGTACCGCGTTGAAGAACCTGCCGCAGCCGTGGATATGCCGCCAGCGCTCATAGGTCACGCCCTTCGGGTTGGTCCGGATGAAGAAGAACTTTTCGAAGTCCGCATCACTGATTGAGGCGATATCCTTCGGCCGCTCGATATGCGCTTCGCCCGTATTGCGGAACTCGAGCTCGGGCCGGTCTTCCTGGCAGTAGGGACATTGGATCAGAAGCATTGCTTGGTCCTTGGTCAGATCTTGGTTTTGACAGCGGTCTTGGTCACCGGACCGCCCTCAATGCGCCACGGCCGCGGCGGCGGCTTCGTCGATCAGTCGCCCGGTCTGGAACCGCTCCAGGTTGAAGGGCGCGTTGATCTTGTGCGGCTCGTCGCGGGCGATGGTGTGGGCGAACACATGCGCCGAGCCCGGCGTCGCCTTGAACCCGCCGGTGCCCCAGCCGCAATTCACGTAGAGCCCCTTGATCGGGGTCTTCGACAGGATCGGCGACCGGTCCGGCGTCACGTCGACAATGCCGCCCCAGGTCCTGAGCATCTTCATGCGGGTGAACATCGGGAACATCTCGCAGATGGCGTCGAGCGTGTGGCTCAAGATGTGCAGACCGCCGGTCTGGGAATAGGAGGTGTACTGGTCGGTGCCCGCACCGATCACCAGTTCGCCCTTGTCCGACTGGGAGATATAGGCGTGCACGGTGTTCGACATCACCACGCAGGGGAAGATCGGCTTGACCGGCTCGGAGACCAGCGCCTGCAGCGGATAGCTTTCGAGCGGCATGCGGATGCCGGCCATCTCCATGATCACCGAGGTGTGGCCTGCGGCCACGACGCCGACCTTCTTCGCGCCGATGACGCCGCGGCTGGTGTCGACGCCCGTCACCGCGCCATCGGCCGAGCGGCGGATGCCGGTGACTTCGCAGTTCTGGATGATGTGGACGCCCATGGCCGCGGCTGCACGCGCATAGCCCCAGGCCACCGCGTCGTGACGCGCGGTGCCGCCCCTGCGCTGGAGCGCGGCGCCCATCACCGGATAGCGCGCCGACTGGTGAATGTTGAGCGGCGGACAGAACGCCTTGGCCTGTTCCGGCGTCAGCCATTCATTGTCGATGCCGTTCAACCGGTTGGCGTGGATATGGCGCTTGAACACCTGCGTGTCGTGCACATTGTGCGACAGCATCATCACGCCGCGCGCCGAGTACATCACATTGTAGTTGAGATCCTGGGACAGCCCGTCCCAGAGCTTGAGCGCATGGTCATACAGCCCCGCGCTTTCGTCGTAGAGGTAGTTGGAGCGGATGATGGTGGTGTTGCGCCCGGTGTTGCCGCCGCCGAGCCAGCCCTTCTCGATCACCGCGATATTGGTGATGCCATGTTCCTTGGCGAGGTAATAGGCCGTGCCCAGTCCGTGCCCCCCGGCGCCGACGATGATGACGTCGTAGTCCTTGCGGGGCTCCGGCGAGGTCCATTGCGCGGGCCAGCCCTTGTGGCCGCGCAGTGCCTCACGGGCGACAGCGAAAGCGGAGTATTTGCGCATGGCTTCATGGCTCCAAACGGTTCGGGTCGACGTGCGCCAAGCAAGAGCAAATTCGTCACGCCCACATCGGCTCTTTTGCGACTTCCGGGAGGCCCGGAATGTCGCAGTGCGTTTTGTCGCAGGCCGTATGAACACGGATGACCACCACGGATCGGCAACAGGATCGAAAAATACCCGGGCGGGGTCATTGTCAAGTTGCCGGGGACTGGACTTCGGGCTGCGAAACTGGTAATTGCCCACCAATCGTAACGCCCATGGCCGAACGGATGGGAGTTGTTTGTTTGCCAGGGTTGTTAGAACCAACCGAAAACTCGAAGGAACGGGATTAACGTGCAGGTACTTGTCCGCGATAACAATGTCGATCAGGCGCTCCGCGCTCTCAAGAAGAAAATGCAGCGCGAAGGCATTTTCCGCGAAATGAAGATGCGTGATTTTTATGAGAAGCCGTCGCAGAAGCGCGCGCGCGAAAAGGCCGAAGCTGTTCGCCGAGTCCGCAAGCTTGCCCGCAAGCGCGCCCAGCGCGAAGGCCTTATCGGCGGTGGCCGTCCGGCAGCGCCTGCTCGTTGATCCAGTCGTTTTTTCGCCCCTTTGGGGTTGCATGAATACGAGGCGGGGGCGATGAATCGTCTCCGCCTTTTTCAATGTGGCTGATCGGGCTGTTCCCGAATGATGACCTTGGGGCACACGCAATGCGGTTGATGGCAGCGATGGATACGAAAACTCGACCTACAGGCCCTGCCCGCGCCATGCTGCTGGCAGCTTTGTGGGCGGTCGCCATCGCTTTGTCAGGCTGCTCCACGACATCTCCTCCAGTCGACGCCATCTCGATCGACAAGACTCAGGGAACGACCGAGAACATTTCGTCCCTCACAGATGTGATCCGCCGCAACCCCAACGATCCCGAGGCCTACAATGTGCGCGGCGCCGCCTACGGACGCTCGGGCCAGTTCCGCAATGCGCTCGATGATTTCAACCGCGCCCTTCAGCTGAATGCCTCGTTCTATCAGGCCTATGCCAATCGTGCGCTAATCCACCGGTCGATGGGCAATGTCGCCGACGCGGCCAACGACTACAATCGCGCCCTGCAGATCAATCCGCGTTACGACGTGGCTTATATCGGGCGAGGCAATCTTTACCGCCAGGCAGGCCGGTTGAACGAGGCGATGACGGATTACAATCGCGCCATCAACCTGCAGACCACAGATCCGCGCGCCTTCCACAATCGCGGCTTGATCAAGCAGGTTCGCGGACAGCATCCCCAGGCCATCGAGGATTTTTCCACCGCCATCTCGCTGGCGCCCAATTCACCCGAGCCCTACAACGGCCGGGGGATTTCCTATGTGGCGCTCAACGATGACGACAACGCTTTCGCTGATTTCAACCGCGCCATCGAACTCAACCAGAGCATCGCCGAATCATGGGCAAACCAGGCCCTGATCTACGAGCGCAAAGGCGACAAGGCACGCGCATCGAAATCCTACGGGCGCGCGGCGCAGCTTGATCCGAAGTATCGCCCGGCGGTCGACGGCCTTGCCCGGGTCCGCGGCAGCTAGATGTGGAACCTCAACAGGTTGTCCTCGGTCAGGCCGAGGCGACTGATGGGTGGTTTTGAGTTTAGACTGCCGTGCGGACGATGCCAATTGTACATGTGGGTCCAGTTTGGCAGGTGCGATTTTCTATAGTCCGATGA
>NZ_JAUXOD010000142.1 GCF_030682515.1 Hoeflea sp.
CGTCGCGCTCGACCCGCTGCAGCATGTCGAGAACCTCGAAGCCTTCGCTCTGCATCAGGTCGTCCCAGTCGAGCACGCGGGCGCACCAGATGTCGGCGGGCTCGAGGATCGCAAGCCATTCATCGACCGTGCTTGTGGCGATGCGATCGGCGATCAGCCGCTTGATGTCGTCGCGGGCGGTGAACCAGGTCTTGGGGTCGTCGCAGTAGGGCGCGAGCGCTTCGAGCTGCAACAGCTCACGCAAGCGCGGGATCGGCGTCATGGCCAAGGCGAGAAACCCGTCGCTCGCCTCGTAGACGCCGTAGGGCGCCGACAGATAGGCATGGCCGCTGCGAAAGCCCGCACGCTTCGGCATGCGGCGACCGTCATTCAAATAGGTGGTGAGGACCTCGAACTGGAAATCGACCAGGGCTTCGAGCAGGCTGGTTTCGACATGGCTGCCCTTGCCCGAGATGCCGCGCCTGACCAAGGCCGCCAGGATGCCTTGGGCACAGGCGGCGCCCGCCAGCATGTCGCCCACCGCCAGCCCCATCGGCACCGGGCCGTCGCCCTCGTCGCCACTCAGCCACATCACCCCCGAGCGCGCCTGGGCGAGCAGATCCTGCCCCGGGCGCGTGACCCAGGGACCCTCCTCGCCATAGCCGCTGATCGAGGCATAGACGAGTTTCGGATTGAGAGCGCGGACCGCCTCGTAGTCGAGTCCCAGCCGCTCGATGACGCCGGGACGGAAGTTCTGCACCAGCACATCGGCCTTGGCGATCAGCCGCTTGAGCGCGCCCACATCCGCCTCGCTTTTCAAATCGATGGCGAGGCTTTCCTTGCCGCGGTTGATGGCGTGGAAGATGGTGGAATCGCCGCCGAATTCGGTGTCGCTGAGATAGAGCGTGCGCGACAGGTCGCCCGCGCCGGGGCGCTCGATCTTGATCACGCGGGCGCCCAGGTCCTGAAGCCTGAGCGTGGCGTAGGGACCCGAGAGAAACTGGCTCATGTCGAGCACGACGAGGCCTGAAAGCGGAAGGTCGGTATCGCTGGTCATGATGTCTTTTCGGTCTTGCCGGCAAAATCGTCCGGATTCTTGTATTTCACCGTCTGCAGGTGCTCGCAGTAGAGGACCAGGTCGCCTTCGCCCTTGAACACTTCATAGCTGGCGCGGATCAGGCCCATGTCCGGATAGCGGGGTTTCCTGTCGAGATTGGTGCGCACCGTGTAGATCGTGTCGCCGATGAAGACCGGCTTGATGAAGCGCAATTTGTCGTAGCCATAGGAGAAGGCATTGACGCAGTTGGTCGCCACCAGGCCCAGCCCCGCGGAAAACACGAAGGCGCCCGCCACCAGGCGGCGGCCGAACAGGCCTTCGCTCTCGGCGAACATCTGGTCCTGCACGTAAGGGTGAATGTCGACCACGAGGCAGTTGAACTGATGGCTCTCGCCCTCGGAGATCGTCCGCCGGAGCGACCTTATCCTGTGGCCCGGCTGCCAGTCCTCGTAGAACCAGTTTTCCGCGTTCCAGACCGGCAGCTCCGCGTGCTCGGCGGGCATGTTGCGCGGGCGCGTGCTGACCGTCCCGACCGTGGGTTCGAACGTGGCCCCCATGACTCCTCCCAAAATTCCTATTTGAATAATATATTCACATATGGATTATGGTGGCAAGGGTGGAATCGCCAAAGTTCCGCTCAGGGACAAATCCGGCTTGCCAGCTCAAGTGCCGGCCGAATGCGGGGCCATGCCGGATCCCGGTGCATGGCTCGGGACGCGCTGCGCGAGGGCGGTCCTGCCGCGCCACGGCCAGCGGAGGTACCGGCGCCCACAGCCATGCGGGGAGCTCTCCCCTCCATCTCCCGCCCCAAGGGGAAGATGGAGCCGCCGGATGTCGTCGACACTGCGCGTGATCCTGCTATAGATCCAGATCATTGTATAGATTCTGCGTCAACGCGCCGGATCGGGCGTTTTAGTTTGATCTTTACTGTCTTTGCGAGGGGCTGCCGGGCGGTGATCCTTGCATCGCTGCTTGCGGTGCAGCCGGTTTTGATGGTATCGGCTTGCTCCGGCCCGGGGCCAGTTCTTCGCCTGCCATTCAAGCGCCTGACGTCAAGTCGAGTGTCAAGCGCGGTGCGGCCGAGAGGGCAAATGCCGCGCCAGAAGATGCAGGACTTGGCGACCCATGCGTTCGCCGCAAAGTGGCAAGGGAGCGGTCATCACCTGCGGTTGAAACGCACAAAACTGACACTTATCGCGTGAATTCCACTGCAGATCCCGGTAATAAATGGCGAATTACGTCAACACTTGATTGTCGGATGTGGAAGAATATAGAAAAGGGACTTGCCTGACCGATTGATCGATATCTGTTGAATTTAGTGCTGTCTCTTGCGTAATAATGGAAATAAGAATCGATGAACCTGATTGTCTTTGTCGTGAATTTAGCATCAAGGCCGGATCGATGGGCTTTGATGCAATCCAGCGCCAATGAAATCGGTCTAGAGCTGAATAGAATAGAGGCTGTGGATGGCCGCAGCATTCAACCCGACGATTGGGTGAATTTCGACAAGGCCGCCTTCGAAAAAAGGACAGGCCGCCATGTCTTGCCGGGCGAGTACGGTTGCTACAGAAGCCATATTGCAGCCCTTGAATCCTTCATCGACAGCGACGCAGCCTATGGCGTCATCCTCGAAGACGATATCGTCATAGATGCAGGCATGATGGACCGGATTCGGGCCATCGTGGAAGAGCTTCCCAGCCTGGAACTGGTCAAGCTGATCAATCACAGGTCCGTGGGGTTCATCTCGCTGACCGCGACATCGCAGGGCGACGAGGTCGGGCGAACCTTGTTCGGTCCGCAAGGCTCCGCCGCAGCCTATCTGGTCTCGCGGGAGGGCGCGCGGAAGCTTGTTCAAGCGCTCACGACAATGACCCTGCCCTGGGACGTCGCCCTCGAGGCCTATTGGCAGCACGGCGTGGGTACGCTCAGCCTCGCAGACGATGTCGCCGGATTTTCCGAACGCTCCTCTGAATCGAGTATTGCGCCCGAAGGCTATCGCGGAAAGCTGCCGGTCTGGCGGCGCATGCCCACCGGGCTTTTCCGGGCTTCCCAACATTTATGTCGATTCCACCATGCCGCGCTCGGCCCGGAAAGAATGGCCGGTGACCTCTCCGCTCCTGCAAGGGGGTGGGAGATGGATCGCCGCGTCTCGCTGGCGGCCAGTATCGGCGTCCTGGTGATGCTGTCCGCGCTCTGGGTGGAAACCGACGCCTATCGCTACGCCGGCATCGCGCTCGTCGTGGCGGCTCTCATTTTTTTCTTCTCTCGGGACCTGTGGCGCTACGACAAGCCGCTGATCGGATATGCTGGCCTTGCCTGCATCGCCTGGGCCTTTTTCGTGGCGGCGCGATTTGGTTTCGACGCCGTCTACAATCCGGAGCGCGGCACCGGGTCCGCGGAAGGCATCTACCTGTTCCCACTGCTCTACCCCACGGTGGGATATGCCATCTGGCGGTTTCGTGTCAGGCCATTTCCCGTTGTCGTGGTCTTCACGCTTGTCAGCCTCGGCGTTCTTGCCGTCTTCACCGACTACGGCAGCATGTTCATCAACAGTTCTTCCGTTACGTTGACGCACAACAACCCCATACACGCCTCCGTGGCCGCGGGCATCATCCTGATCTGCGCGATCTCCTTCACCGTCTACGCAGCAGCGCATGCCACGCTCGCCAGACTGGAGAAAGCGCTGCTTGTCGCGCTCGGCATCGGACTGGCTGCCTTTGCGGTCGTCAATGTGTTGATCCTCAACTCCAAGGGCGTGTGGCTGGCCATGGCCGTCACATTGCCGGTCTTGCTCGTCGCGCTTTTCCGAAGCCGGGCGGGTTTGAACATCGCCACATCCAGGATGCGGCTCGCGATCATCATGGTTGCCCTCATCGTCTGCGGCTTCGCCATCACCGTCTTCGCGGACCGGTTGGTCACGAACGGGGGCGAGGCTGCGCGCATGGCAAAATCCCTGGTCGTCGACGTGGTGTCCGGGCAAGGCCTGATGAAAACCATGGAGGCTGCGGTCGCTGCACCCGAGACCCCGACGACTGTGCGGGAGCGGCTGGCGCTATGGCTTGACGCGCTTTCCATCTGGTCGGAATCCCCGGTTTTCGGGGCGGGAATCGGCTGGCGTTCGGACTGGGAGAACCGGGTCCATTCCGGTCACACTACCTACAATCTGCTTCATAACGGGTTCTTGGAGCTTGGGATGCGCTATGGCCTGGTCGGCCTGGCCTTCTACGGAGGACTGTTTGCCTGGGCGGTGCGAAAAGTGTTTCAGGCCGCAAGGCGGGAGCTGATCGCGCCGGAAGCGGCCAGTTGTTATCTCGCCGTGCTCGTCTTCTTTCTCATGACGAACCTCAGCAATTCCAACATACGGCTCGCAATCGGCGAGTCCATGATGTGGCTTCTCGTCAGTTTCGGCTTCTATTGCAGCTATCGCCTGCAGGGAGTCTTCCTCAAGCGGCCGCGCACCTGGTTCTGATGTCCTGTGTCGACCCTGCCGCAAAGCCTGATCCAGCCGGGATTTCGCCTGTGGCACGGCCTGGATTTGCGAACAAATAGACGATCGCCTTAACACCGGATTCGGCTTGTTAACCTTCCGCGGATATGGTCAAGCAAACCCCAGTTTGCAGTGTAGCGCCAGGATCCAGCCATGAAATTCGCCCCGAACACCACCACCACCGCCTTCGTCGCAGCCTTCATGGTGAGCGGGGTTGTGCAGGCGAGCGCGCAGGACCAGGATTCGGCACCCGCCCAGCCGGGCATCGTCTTCGAGCTGGGACTGGGCGGCAAGGTCACGCCAAGCTATTTCGGCTCGAGCAATCTCATCCTGTCTCCGGTGCCGCTGTTCCGGATGAAGCGGCTGACGCTGCCCAACGGCTTCACTCTTGGCGGCGGCCGCGAGGAAGGGTTTTCGCTGAGCCCCGCAATCGATGTGATCTCCAAGCGGTCGACCAAGGATTCGCCGGAACTTGCAGGATTGAGGACCATCGATACCGCCGTCGAGCTTGGTGTGGCGGCCAAGTACCAAACCGGGCATTTCCGGATCATGGGCGAGGTAAGGCGCGGATTCGGCGGTCATGACGGGTTTCGCGGCGAACTCGGCGCCGACCTCATCGTCAGGTCCGGCGACCAGTGGACCTTCCATGGCGGCCCGCGGCTGAATTTCGCCGATTCCACCTTCACCAACACCTATTTCGGCGTGAGCGCGGCGGAGGCTTCCGCGCGCTTTCCCGCCACCACCGCCGGCGGCGGCATGATGAGCGCCGGGCTGGAAGCCGGCGTGCGTTACCAGATGGACGAGCACTGGGCCATCGAGGCCGGCGCAGGCTGGTCGCGGCTCACCGGCGACGCCGCCAAGTCGCCGATCACCGCGCAGGGCTCCAAGAACCAGTACAACCTGTCCTTCGGCGTGTTGCGCCGCTTCGACATCGGCTTCTGAGCCTCGGCCACTTGGCCGAATCCGATTGTTCTCACGCTGCCCGAGAAGATCCCTATACTGTGGTTCCGAGCTGATTCGGGCCTGAACCCGCCTGATCCGTCCTGCTGCGTTCAACCGCGCGGGGAGCCGGATGCGCGGGGTCGTCAAGCGCCCGCTATCGCCCATCGGCAACGAGTGGTTCGACATGATGATCAGTCCAGACGAACGCGATTTTTTCCAATCCGAAGGCTACCTTCTGATCAAGGGCTTCTTTGATCTTGAGGAAGACATAGAGCCGATCCAGCGCGATGCCTACGAAATCATCGGGCTGGTGGCGCAGCGCCATGGCGTGGCGCTCGAACGGCGGGGCTTTGATCCGCAAAGCTTCGATCAGGAGTATTACAAGCTGCTTCAGGCCGACCGACGCTACGCCGGCGAAATCTATGATCTCGTCAAGCAGATCCCGTCCTTCCTGCGGCTGATTTCAAGCCGGAAATCCGAGGCGCTCTTCCGCGAGATCCGGGGCACCGATCATGCCGGGATCGGGGCCGCCTCCTATGGCATCCGCATCGACAACCCGAACGAGGACAAGTTCCGATCCCACTGGCATCAAGAATTCCTCTACCAACCGCAAAGCATCGACGGCATCGTGTTCTGGACGCCTCTGGTGCCGGTCCTGGACGACATGGGCGCCGTGATCATCCTCCCGAAGTCGCACAGGAACGGACTTTGCGTTTACTCGCGGGGCGATGCCTACGCGCATAAGCAAGGCGCCTATCAGATAGGTATCCATGATGAGGGCAAGGTTGTCTCCAACTATCAACAGATTGCGCCACTGACCGTTCCAGGGGATCTTCTGATCATGGATTTCCTGACGATCCACGGCTCCGGAGAAAACAGATCGCCCCGGTCCAGATGGTCGATTCAGAGTCGTTTCTTCAATTACAGGGACCCGGTCGGCATGAAATTGGGATGGAAGGCCTCGATCACCACGGGCACGAATGTTGAGGAGCTCTTTCCGGACAATTTTGTAAGCGGCACCTGATCATGACCGTTTGCAATGTTTGCGGCAAGCCGCTTGACGCGCCAGTTTACATTGGCGATGCGCGCAGCTCCATTACCACCCTGAACAAGGTGATCGAGGGACAGACTGAGGTCTTCCATTGTCAGGGATGCGATCACGTTCAAACCGCCGAATTGCCGGAACTGGAACGCTTTTACGCTGAGGAATACTCCATCAATGAGGATGGATTGGACGATGACCAGCTTTACGAGATCCGGGATGGAACAGAGGTTTACCGCTCGGAGCATCAAGCCAGAGTTTTGCTGTCAAAGCTAGACCTTCGCGGTGCGCCGAAGGTTCTTGATTATGGCGCAGCCAAAGGCGCAACCTTGCGGAAGATTGTCGCGGCCAAGCCGGATGCTGTTCCCTATCTGTTTGATGTCACCAGCAGGTACGAGGCATTCTGGCGTGATTTTGCAAAAGACGCTCAATGGGCATCGTTTGCCATCAATCGTGAATGGACCGGCACGCTTGACGTTGTGACGTCCTTCTACGCACTTGAACACATCCCCAGACTGGATGACGTGTTGGCCGAGATAAAGTCTCTGCTTCGCCCGGGCGGCACATTCTATTTCATCGTCCCGAACACCTACCAGAACTGGGCAGATTTTATCGTGGCCGACCACGTGAACCACTTTAGCCGCTGTTCTCTCGAAGTGATGCTGCACCGGGCAGGGTTCAGCGACATCGTGATCGATGAAGAAGCGCACGCATCGGCCTTTGTGGTGCACTGCAAAGCTGTGGAAATACAATCCAGCGTCCGACCCGAGGTCTCCTTGTCAACTGACAAGGTCAACCGACTCGCCGAGTTTTGGTCTTCCGCGCGCCGGCATATCGCGCGACAGGAGAAAGACCTTTCGCATGGAGAAAAACTCGCTGTTTATGGTGCCGGGGTTTATGGAAATTTCATTTTGGCCTGTCTGTCAGAACCTGATCGCGTCGCGTGTTTTCTCGATCAGAACCGATTCTTGCAGGGCAAAGAAATCAATGGGTTTCGGATTGTCCATCCAGACGCGATCCCCGACAATGTGACTGGCGTGTTTGTCGGCCTGAACCCTCTTACCGCACGGAGCATCATTGCCTCGGTTCAAAGCCTGCAATCGAAGAACATTCGGTGTTTTTTTCTGGATTGAAGGATCGACACAGTGAACTCCGATGAAGCAGCTTCAGCAGTTCATTCACACAGTCGTAGACCAATGGACACAATGGGACAGAGCAAACACGGCGTTCTCGAGGATCCAGAAAGAGTTGCCGTCATCCGCAGCTACGAGGATGCCGATTTCGACATGCTCGCAGAGATCCGGCGCGATCCGTTGATGAATGCAATGCTGCTTACCGTCGTCGAGCGAACCGATGACGCAGCAGTGCGGGAATGGATAGAACGGCGGCAGACGGAGCCGGGCGGTCTTTTCAGGATCGTCGCGGATCGGCATACCGGAACCGGGGTGGGCTTTATCCAGATCGGCCAGGTACATCGCAAGAACGGTGTCGGTTACGGCGGTCTGGCGGTGACACCTCGGTTCCATGGTCACGGGTATGGCCGTGCAGCGATAACCGCTCTTGTCCGGCTTGGCCGCGACGAACTGGGATTGCGGAAACTGATGGCAGAAATCAGGTCCGACAATATTGCGTCGATTGAACTGCACCTCGCTGCCGGCTACCGAGCCATAGGGGTTTTTTCACAGCATTTTTTGGACGCGACCGGATCTGCCCATGATGTCTTGCTGGTCGAACAGCTGCTCTGAGCGGTAAATCTCAGACAGGTTCAAAGAGCCAGCGAAGGCCCCGCCAATAGCGCCTGCAAAAGATCACAGCGTTGCGGCGCCCCTGTCCTCGATGGAATCGTGGTCGGCTCCGAGATCACGCAGCGCCAGATCGAGATGCTTGAGATGGTCACCGGTGTCGACATCGTCGACCATCGCGCTTTCGCTCGCCGCCCGCATTTCCGCCCGCGTGTCCTGGCGCATTTTTTGGAGCTTTTCGATCTTTGCGGATCTGTCGAGCGCCGGGTCTTCGAGAATGCCTGCGATCACAGTGTCGATGTCGTGGGTCATCATGGGTCTCATCCTTGTTTGCCAATCTCAGGACTTCAGGGCTGGCGGCGGCGCACCGCGTCCAACCCTGAAGAGCTGATTGTCCGGGTCAACGCGACAGGCCCGCAACGGTTCCCCTCTCTCGGGTCCGCGCTGGAGGCTTCAAGTCACGGCCGCTTGAGGGCGCGGCGCGTTGACAGCAGCAGGTTGGTCTCGCTCGAGGTGATGCCTTCGAACCGGCGCATGCGCACCAGCGTGTCGTCGAGCTCCTGCAGCGTGTCGGTCGCCAGTTCGACGATCAGGTCCCAGCGGCCATTGGTGGAATGGACCGCCTGCACGGCGGGCATGCCCTGCAGATGGGCGATGATGCGTTCGGTGCCCCTGCCCTCGATGCCGATCAGCGTAAGCCCCCTGACCGGCGCGGCCGAGACATCGGCGCGGGTGAGAACGGTGAAGCCGGCTATCTCGCCGCTCGCCATCAGCCGTTCGATGCGGCTGCGCACCGTGGCGCGCGCCAGCTTCAGTTTCGACGCGAGATCGGAAATCGAGGCGCGGCCGTCGCGCCTGAGTTCGGCGATCAGGCGGATGTCGATATCGTCCAGATTAGACATGCGATGTTACCGATCTGATGAGTTGGCTTTTCGATCTGATCATAATTCCGCAGATCGATTGTGCAAAGAGCCAATATTGGTGCTATGGTCAGGCTTGTTGCGCCGCAATCGCGGCTTCCGCACCAGGACGATGTGCCAATTTGGCAAAGCCGGCTGACAGAAGCGCCGTTTTGCCATGCGCACCGGCAAAATTTCCCCTTCAAACCGCCAGCCGCCTCTGCGACGGGTGGGTAAAAGAGGGAACATCATGAACCAGCACTGCATCTTGGTCGGCGCACCCGTCGACAGCGGACAATCCAATCCAGGCTGCCTGATGGGGCCGGCCTCCTACCGGGTGGCGGGCCTCGCGGCCACGCTCGAGGAGCTGGGTTGCCGGGTCAGCGATCGCGGCGACGTGGCGCCGCGGCCGGCACAGGCCGCCGCTGTCTCCAATCCCGCGGTGCATCACCTGGCCGAGACGATCGCCTGGACCACCGCGCTGGCCAAAGCTGCGCAAGACGCCATGGCGGAGGGTTTTCCGATCTTCCTGGGCGGCGATCACAGCCTGTCGCTCGGCACGGTGGCAGGCGTCGCGGCCCACGCCGCGCAGCAGGGCCGGCCGTTGTTCGTGCTCTGGCTCGATGCCCACAGCGATTTTCACACGCCGGTGACCACCAGGTCCGGCAATCTGCACGGCACGCCGGTCGCCTATATCGCGGGACGGGACGGCTTTGCGGCGTTCCCGCCGTTTCCCGCGCCGGTGCCGGTGGAGCGCATCTGCCTGTTCGGCATCCGCTCGGTCGATCCCGACGAGTTCTCGGCGCTGCGGGATCACGGTCTCACGCCGGTGGACATGCGCGAACTCGATGAACGCGGCTTCGTGGCCCCGCTCACCGCGTTTCTTGACCAGGTGCGGGCGGCCGGCGGCCTCCTGCATGTCTCGCTCGACGTCGATTTCCTCGATCCCTCGATCGCGCCGGCGGTCGGCACCACGGTGCCGGGCGGAGCGACGTTCCGGGAAGCCCATCTGGTGATGGAGATGCTGCATGAGTCCGATCTCGTGAGCTCGCTCGACCTGGTCGAGCTCAATCCGTTTCTCGACGAGCGCGGGCGCACTGCGCGGCTGATGGTCGACCTCACCGCCAGCCTGATGGGCCGCAAGGTGTTCGACCGCGTCAACCGCAGCGCCTGACTTTATCCAACAAACGCATTTCCAGCAGGAGAGACCCCATGACCCCGCCTTCCCATCTGGCCTACGTGCCGTTCATCAGCGTCGAGAACATGATGCGGCTGGTGCATTCGATCGGTGTGGAAACCGTGCTCAAGGAACTGGCCGACGCGATCGAGCATGATTTCACCCGCTGGCCGCTGTTCGACAAGACGCCGCGGGTCGGCAGCCATTCCGATGTCGGCGTGATCGAGCTGATGCCCACCTCGGACGGCGAGTTCTACGGCTTCAAATATGTCAACGGCCACCCGACCAACACCAGCCAGGGGCTGCAGACCGTCACCGCCTTCGGGCTCCTCGCCCAGGTCTCCTCGGGCTATCCGGTGCTCCTGTCGGAAATGACCGTGCTGACGGCGCTCCGGACGGCCGCGACCTCGGCCATGGCGGCGCGGCATCTGGCGCCGAAGGGCGCAAAGGTGATGGCGCTGATCGGCAATGGCGCGCAGTCGGAGTTCCAGGCCATGGCGTTCAAGGCGGTCGTCGGCATCGAGGAAGTGCGGCTCTACGACATCGAGGCGGCGGCCACGGCGAAATGCGCCCGCAACCTCAAAGGCTCCGGCCTGAAGGTCACGCCCTGCCGCTCCTCGCAGGAAGCCATGGAGGGGGCGCAGATCGTCACCACCTGCACCGCCGACAAGCAGTTCGCCACGATCCTGACCGACAACATGGTCGGCGACGGCATCCACATCAACGCCATCGGCGGCGACTGCCCGGGCAAGACCGAGCTGCACAAGGACATTCTGCTCAGATCGGAGATCTTCGTCGAATATCCGCCGCAGACGCGGATCGAGGGCGAGATCCAGCAGATGCCGGCCGACCATCCGGTGACCGAACTGTGGCAGGTGATCACTGGCGCGGCGGAAGGCCGGACCTCGGCGTCGCAGATCACGCTGTTTGACGGCGTCGGCTTCGCCATCGAGGATTTCTCGGCGCTCAAATATGTGCATGAACGGGCGCTCAAGACCGGGCATTTCGTCCAGCTCGACATGATCGCCGATCCCGACGATCCGCGCGATCTTTTCGGCATGCTCGCGCGCGCCGGCGCACCGGACTGAGCCGGACCGTCCATGCCCCAACAGTGCCCGGCGGACTTGGCGAACCGACCGGCAGCGGCTAAAGCTGCGCCATGGAACCTGCCGCTGACGATATCCCGCCCATCCGCCTGCTGGTCGACGCCGATGCCTGCCCGGTGCGCGAGGAATGCGTGAAGGTGGCGCTGCGCCATGGTGTGCGCGTCACCTTCGTCGCCAACAGCTTCTTCCGCATCGAGGTCGATCCGCTGGTCGAGCGCGAGATCGTGCCGGGCAATTTCGACGCCGCCGACGACCGCATCGTCGAGTATGTGACGCGGCGCGCCGTGGTGGTGACCGCCGATATTCTGCTGGCCGAGCGCTGCATCAAGGCCGCCGCTGCCGCGGTGATGAGCCACACCGGCAAGCCGTTCACGCCTGACTCCATCGGCATGGCCGTGGCGACACGCTCGATCATGGCGGATCTGCGGGCCGGCGGCGCGCAGGTGGGCGGCCCAGCGCCGTTTTCGAGGGCTGACCGCTCGCGCTTTCTCTCGGCGCTGGACCTGGCGCTGGTGCGACTGAAGCGCCACGGCTGACCGGGCTTTCACCCGCCTGATTTTCACCCAGCACAAGGCAATCCGCTCTGTTATCTGATTTATCTGGACAATCCCCGCCCCGCGCGGTCAACTGAGGCAAAAGTCTGATCGGGGGATACGGACCATGGCCTATGTGGACATGCTCAAGACATTTGTGCGCGTGTACGAGCTCGGCAGCATGTCGGCGGCGGCGCGCGACTTGAGGGTTTCGGCGGCGGTGTCCTCAAGCCGCATCTCGGACCTGGAGAAGAGCCTCGGCGTGCGGCTGTTCAACCGCACTACGCGCAGCCTGCGCGCCACGGCCCATGGCGAACTGTTCTACAAGGGCGCGATCAAGATCCTCGACACGATCCGCGAGGTCGAGGGCGGAATTGCCGAGATCACCGCCCAGCCCAAGGGCACGCTGTTCATCTCCGCGCCGCTGGCGCTCGGCAAGAAGCTGGTGGCGCCGCTGATCCCGGCCTTCAAGCTCGAGTATCCCGATATCAGCGTGCGGCTCAGGCTGTCCGACCGCAAGGTCGACATCGCCCAGGAAGGGCTCGACGCCGCCTTCGTGCTGGGACCGCTGCCCGATTCGGACATGCGGGTCCGGTCGATCCACGCGTTCGAACGCGTGCTGGTGGCCTCGCCCGGCTATGTCAAGCAACACGGCATGCCCGAGAACGGCGACGCCATCATCGCCGACGGGCACAAGTGCCTGCTGCTGCGCTATCCCGGCGCCACCGAGTTCTACTGGAACCTCTATGTGGAGGGCGAAATCCGCGGCTTTCACCCCGAAGGCTCGCTCGAGAGCGATGACGGCGACGTGCTGACCGCCTGGGCACTGGCGGGCTGCGGCATCATCAACAAGACCCGCTATGACGTCGCCACGCAGCTCGACGCGGGCACGCTGGTGGAGGTGGCCACCGCCACGCCGCCGACGCCGCAGCCGTTTTCCTGCCTCTATCCGCACAAGCGGCTGCAGGACCCGAAGGTCAAGCTGTTCGTCGATCATGTGATCCGGGGAACACGGGCCGAGATAGAGCGGGTGGCGGCTTCGACATCTTCCGGAAAAATTTGAAACCGGAACCCATTATCTTGTCATACAATGATCTGAAGTCCGGGCGCATCGGTCCGGACAGATCTTGCCAGGAGTATCATGATGAGTAAGCCAATGCCGGCCGAGCTTCCCGGATTTGCGCGCAATGCAGTCAACCTTGCTTCCGCAGGGCTCGGCGCGAAGGGACTGTTTGCCACCGACGAGTTCTTCGCGCCCTTGGAGCGCATGCTCGCCGACCAGCCGGCCGTGTTCATCGAGGACAAGTATGACGACAACGGCAAGTGGATGGACGGCTGGGAGAGCCGGCGCAAGCGGGTGCTGGGCCATGATTTCGCGGTTGTAAGGCTCGCCGCCGCCGGCCGGATCGACGGCTTCGATGTCGACACCTCGCATTTCACCGGCAATTACCCGCCGGCCGCCCGTATCGAGGCCTGCAACGTGGCGGGCGATCCGGATGACGCCACCGTCTGGACCGAGGTGCTGGCGACATCGCCGCTGGGGCCGAGCGCGCATCATTATCTCGCCTCGCAGTCCTCGGAGATCTTCACCCATGTGCGCCTGCACATCTATCCCGATGGCGGCGTGGCGCGGCTCAGGGTCTACGGCCAGCCGTTCCTCGATCGCTCCAAGGTGGGCAATGGCGAGATCGAACTCTCGGCCTCGCTCAATGGCGGTCGCATCATCGGCTTCTCGGATGCCCATTACGGCGCCTATCACCGGCTGCTGGCGCCGGGCCGCGGGCTCAACATGGGCGACGGCTGGGAGACCAGCCGCAGGCGCGTTCCCGGCAATGAATGGATCGTCATCGCGCTCGGCGCGCGCGGCGTGCTTTCGCGGGCGATCGTTGACACAGCCTATTACAAGGGCAATTTTCCCGACAGCTGCTCGATCCAGGCCGCCGACATGAGCGAATTCGGAACGGACGCGGACGATGCGCTGATCACCGCCTCGATGTTCTGGCCTGACCTGATCGCACCGCAGAAACTCAAGGCCGATCATGTCCACGACCTGTCCGCGCATCTTATCGATCTGGGCCCGGTCACCCATGTGCGGCTCAACATCTTTCCCGACGGGGGCATCAGCCGGCTCAAACTCAGCGGTCGTCTCGCCTGAGGCGCGGATGACTGGGGTCATGGCACAGGTCTTGCTTCACAGGGACAGGGACTGACGCAGAGATCGGGCACGCCGCAGGGCGCGGCCGGATCGGTGAAGTCATACTGACCGGCAGTTCAGCCGGTTCGCGGCAATGGGGGGCGGCGGACCGGCGTGGCAAGCGCCCCTGAGGGAAAAGACCATGGCCGACATATCACTGGGAACCGCCGACCAGTTGCGGGACCCGAACTACACGCCGCCGCTCGCCAAGGCGGTCCCGCTGGGGATCCAGCACGTTCTGGCGATGTTTGTCTCCAACGTGACGCCGGCGATCATCGTCGCGGGCGCCGCCGGCATCGGCTTCGGCTCGGACCAGGGCGCGCTCGGCTTTCCGGACATGACCTACATGATCCAGATGTCGCTCTTGTTCGCCGGCATCGCCACGCTGTTCCAGACCATCGGCGTGGGCCCGGTCGGCGCGCGGCTGCCGATCGTGCAGGGCACCAGCTTCGCCTTCGTGCCGATCATGATCCCGGCGGTGGCGGGGCTCGGTACCGCGGGCCTAGCCGGCCTGATGACCGGGGTGCTGATCGGCGGGCTGTTCCATTTCTGCCTGGGCTTCATCGTCGGCCGCATCCGCTATGCGCTGCCGCCGCTGGTGACCGGGCTGATCGTGCTGATGATCGGGCTGGCGCTGGTCAAGGTCGGCGTCCAGTATGCCGCGGGCGGCGTGCCGCTGATGGGCAAGCCGGAATTCGGCAGCCTGGCGATGTGGACCCCTGCACTGGTGGTGATCGTGGTCACGCTCGCGGTCAAGTTCTTCACGCGCGGCTTTGCGGCGGTGGCGGCGGTGCTGATCGGCATCCTGGCCGGCTATGCGGTCGCGCTGATGATGGGCCAGGTGAATTTCACGAGCTTCGAGCGGGCCGGCTATTTCAGCCTGCCGATCCCGTTCAAATGGGGCTTCGAGTTCAATGTCGCCATCATCATCGGCATGTGCTTCATGGCCATCGTCTCGGCCATCGAGACCGTCGGCGACACGAGCGGAATCACCAAGGGCGGCGCCGGACGCGAGGCGACCGACAAGGAGATCGAGGGCGCCACCTTTGCCGATGGCCTGGGCACCGCGGTGGCTGGCGTGTTCGGCGGCCTGCCCAACACCTCGTTCTCGCAAAATGTCGGGCTCATCGCCATGACAGGGGTGATGAGCCGCCATGTGGTGACCATCGGGGCACTGTTCCTGATCATCTGCGGCTTCATCCCGAAGATCGGCGCGCTCATCAACACCGTGCCGATCAATGTGCTCGGCGGCGGCGTCATCGTGATGTTCGGCATGGTCTGCGCCGCGGGCGTCAACATGCTCTCGGAGGTCAAGTGGAACCGGCGCAACATGGTGATCTTCGCCACGGCGCTGTCGATCAGCCTCGGCCTGCAACTGGTGCCCGAAGCGCTGCAGCATCTGGGCAAGACCGCGCAGATCCTGCTCACCAGCGGCCTGCTGCCCGCAGCCGTGATCGCCATCGTGCTCAACCTGGCGCTGCCGGAAGATCTCGACTGAGAGGGGGCAAGCGCCCGAATCAGGCTCCCGGTTCGCGCCGGGGGCCAGCTTGTTGACAAAGTCATGCCCGGGATGGGCGTAGCCATGTCCTCCGTCATTCCGGCCTTGAGCCGGAATTCAGCTACGTCGCGTCTGCGCCGTGAAAGAGTCTTTCGCGATCAAGGACTTGATCGCGCTGGATGCCGGATCAAGTCCGGCATGACAGGTGTCGAGGGACAGCCACCACAAAACGACAAGTGGTCGAAGTTGCGGGGTTTGTCAGCACTCTCGCCCCCGGTTCGCGCCAAGGGCTATTCTTATGGCCTTCTCAGGCGACCGACTTCGCCGCCTGCCTTATGGCCTCGATGTTCCTGGCCCAGTCCGCTTCGCCTGCGCCCTTGAACACAGCGGAGCCCGCGACCAGAACATCGGCGCCAGCGGCGGTGACCAGCGGAGCGGTTTGAGGCGTGACGCCGCCGTCGATCTCGATGTGGATCGGGCGGTCGCCGATCATCTTCTTCACCCGCGCCACCTTGTCGACCACCGACGGAATGAAGGCCTGGCCGCCGAAGCCCGGGTTGACGGTCATCAGCAGAATGAGCTCAAGCCGGTCGAGCACATATTCGATGACGCTTTCATGGGTCGAGGGATTGAGCGAGACGCCGGCCTTCTTGCCCAGCGCCCGGATCGCCTGCAACGAGCGGTCGAGATGGGTGGTGGCTTCGGCGTGGACGGTGATGATGTCGCAGCCGGCCTCTGCGAAGGCCTCGAGATAGGGATCGCAGGGCTCGATCATCAGATGGCAATCGAACACGGCCGTGGTGCGCGGCCGCACCGCCTTGATGATGCCGGGGCCGAAGGTGATGTTGGGGACGAAATGGCCGTCCATCACATCGAGATGGATCCAGTCGGCGCCAGCGCGCACCACCCCCTCGATGTCGTCGCCGAGGCGCGAGAAATCGGCCGACAGGATGGACGGGGCGATCAGCAGGGGACGGGTCATGATGAAATCCTCGCAATTGGGGCCGGCGGCCCTTGCTCCTGCGCGCCGGTTTGCCCGAACAGGCGTGCCGAGGTCAAGCCGGCGCAAGCGCGCAGCTGTGCACAGCGCCGGCGAGGTCGCCGAAGCGGCTTGCCAAATGCGTGCCGCAGCGGGCAGTTTGGCGACGCCTCGGACAGGAGCCCCCGCATGACCAGACCGCCGATCAGCCAGTCCATCGTGTTCACCTACACCGACGATCTCGAGCGCGGCTCGCGGTTTTTGCGCGAGGTGATGGAGCTCGACTTCGTGGTCGACCAGGGCGCCTGCCACATCTACCGGCTGACGCCGATGAGCTATATCGGCGTGTGCAACCTGCCAGACCGGCCGCGGGGCACGGCCGGCGTGACGCTGACCATCGTCTCGCCCGACGTCGACGGCTGGCGCGATTTCCTTGCGGCCAAGGGCGTCACCTATGTGAGCGGGCCTAAGCACAGCGCCGAGTTTGGCGTCTATTCGTCACTGTTTCACTCGCCCGACGGCTACCGCGTCGAGATCCAGAGTTTTGACGATCCGGACTGGGACAAGAAGATCGTCCCGGCCTGATCAGAAGCGGATCGGCTCGCGGGTCATCTCCAGGTGCAGTTTCTCGCCGCTCCAGGGATTGGCCTCGCAGACTTCCTCGTCGAGCTCGACGCCGAGACCGGGCTCGCTTGAGGGAATGACGAAGCCGTCTTCCCATTGGATCTTCTGTTTCAGAACCTCGGCGTGGAAGCCGTCCCAGGTCTTGATCGATTCGAGCACGAGGAAATTGGGCAGCGTCGCGGCCAACTGGATGTTGGCGGCGGCGACCAGCGGGCCGCAATAGCAGTGCGGCGCGATCTGGATGCCGAAGGCCTCGGCCATGCCTGCGATCTTCTTGGTTTCAAGCAATCCGCCCGAGCGGCCCAGATTGGGCTGCAGGATGGCAGCCGCTCGGGCCTCGATGACGCGGGCAAATTCATGCTTGGTCACCAGCCGCTCGCCGGTGGCAACGGGGATCGAAGTTCCGCGCGCGACCTCGGCCATGGCGGCGATCTGGTCGGGCGGCACCGGCTCCTCGAACCACAGCGGATCGGCGGCCTCGATGGCCCGGGCCATGCGGATGGCGCCGGCGGCGGTGAACTGGCCATGGGTGCCGAACAGGATGTCGGCGCGCGTGCCCACGGCCTCGCGCACCGCGCGGACCATGCGGGCCGAAAGGTCGATGTCGGTCAACAGCGGCTGATGCCCGCCCTGCACCCGGTAGGGGCCGGCGGGGTCGAACTTGACGGCGGTGAAGCCCTGGCGCACCGCTTCAAGGGCAGCTGCGGCGGCGAGATCGGGATCGTTGTAGACATTGACGGGGCTGTCGGTCGCGATCGGATCGACGCTGCCGGTGGCTGGATAGAGATAGGTGTAGGACCTGAGCCCCTCGTGCACGCGCCCGCCCAGGAGCTTGTGGATGGGTTGCCCCGCTTCCTTGCCGATGATGTCCCAGCACGCCACCTCGAGCGCCGAGCAGCAGGCCATCATGGTCATGTCCGGGCGCTGCGAGAAGCCCGAGGAGTAGCACAGCCGGAAAAAATTCTCGATGTCGTGCGGATCGCGGCCGACAAGGTAGCGCGCTGCCACGTCTTCCATCAGTTTGGCGGTCAGATGCGGATCGAAGGCCGCGTCATAGGCCTCGCCATAGCCCACGACGCCGCCATCGGTCGTCAGCTTGACGAACAGGAAATAGCGGCCGCCGATCTGCGGCGGCGGGTTGCCAACGACAAACGTCCGGACATCGGTGATTTTCATGGGGCTCCCCGCCGCAAGCTGCTCGAAACTGGCCGCACTCGATCAGGATTCAGGCGCGAAATCCAGCCCCGCCTGCGACATGGCGTTCCCGAAACCGCGACACGTCGCGCGCTGAGGCCCCGCGCCCGGGGACAAGCATGGGGCAAGCTTGGCCTGACAGGATGACACGGTAAAAGGCCTCACGCGAAGAAACCCCATGATTCACCTCTCCATCTGCCTGCCGACCCGCAACAGGCAGAGCTATTGCATCGAGACGATCCGCGCCCTCGCCCAGAGCGACGGCGCCGATTTCGAGGTGATCGTCGGCGACAATTCCGATGACGGCTCGGTGCTGGCCGATTTCTTCGCCCGCGACTTCAGCGATTCGCGGTTCCGCCTGATCGGCCCGGGCGAGGCGGTGCTGTCGATGGTCGACAATTGGGAGCGGCTGGTGGCCCAGGCGAAGGGCCGCTGGGTCTCGGTGATCGGCGACGATGACTATATCGATCCCAAGCTGGTGCTGATGCTCAAATATTACGAGCGGCTCTACCCCGAGGTGGAATCCGTCAGCTGGGCGCGGATGCATTTCAACTGGCCCGACAACCGGCCGGACCCGGCGCTGTCGGTGGTGCCGGTCAGCCACGACACCTATGTGGCCGTCAAATCCAATGTGCAGGACCGGCTCTACCGCTGGTCGGAGGGCACACGGCGCCCGGCTGCCGGGTTCGGCATCTATCATGGCGCGCTCCGCAAGACACTGATGGAGCGCATCAAGCGCAAATATGGTGGCCGTTATTTCGAACATCCCGTGGTCGACTTCGAGAACAACTGCAAGACCATCCGCGAAGCGAAGATGATGGTGCACTGCCAGCGGCCGCTGTCGGTCCTGGGCGCGTGCGCGGCCTCGAACTCGGCCGGAACACGGTCGGTCAAGACCAAGGTCGAACGCGTCGAAACCTTCAAGAAGGAGACCCAGGGCAAGGTCGACATGGACGACCCTGTGTTTCCCTTTCCGATCAGCGACAGGGGCGCCTCGATCTGCTCGACGGTCGCCTCGACGACATCGTGGTTCTGCCGCACCTACGGTGTCGACCTCACCGGATTTCCGGAGAATTTCGCCCGCGCGGCCATGGACGAGTGCGCCAACACGGCGATTGAAAGCGAGTACGAGGACAAGACCGCCTATTTCCGGCGCGGCTTCGAGGCGTGGGACAATGGCCGCTGGCTGGACCATTTCAAGCCGGCGCCGTTCTGGGGCAACCGCTCGGTCAACGAGATGTCCGGCGTGCTCAAGGACTATCTCTATATCCGCGAGGACGCGGCGCCGTCGCGGACGCCTGCCGAGTTCTATCGCTTCGGCGAAAACGCCATCCTGCCGATCGAGCTTGTCGCGTCCGGCACGCGAGCCTTCGCCCGATGACCCGACTGACCATCTGCATCCCGACCCGCAACCGCCAGAGCTATGCGATGGATGCGGTGCGTCACATGCTGGCCTCCAGACGCGACGATTTCGAAATCCTCATCGGCGACAATTCCGACGACGCGGCGCCGCTGGCCGATTTTGTGGCCGAGGCCAGCGACACGCGGCTGCGGCTGCTGCCGCCGGAGGACAGGCCGCTGTCGCTCAGGTCGAACTGGGAGCGGATGCCGCCGCATGCGCGCGGCGAATGGATCAGTTTCATCGGCGATGACGATTATCTCGATCCGGAACTGTGCGAGGCGCTGCGGGTGACCATGGCCCGCGTGCCGCAGGCCGACGCCTTCACCTGGGGCCGGTCCTATTTCGTCTGGCCCGATGCCCGCGCCGGGCGCGAGATCACCAAGATCCCGACGGGAAGCCATCTGATCCACATGGAGAAGAAGGACCTGATGCGCAAGATGTTCTTCTGGGAGGACGCCAAGGACCGGCCGGCCTGTCCGTTCGGGGTCTATCACGGCGCGCTCAAGAAGGACCTGATGGAGCGGATCCGCGACGCCTTCTCGGACCGCTATTTCGAGCACCCGAATGTCGACTATGACAGCATCTGCAAGACTGTGATGATGGCGGATGCCTGCATCTACTGGGAGCGGCCGCTGTCCGTGTTCGGCTCGTGCAAGGCCTCCAACAGCGCCGGCCTGCGCAATCCCGAGATCGGCCAGGAACGGCTCAAGACCTTCCGCGCGGAGAATGACGGCGAACTGGAAGCCAGGGATTTTCCGTTTCCGATCGACCTCGGCGTCACCGCTTCCATCGCCCACACCATCGAGTGGTTCAAGCAACGCTACGGCATCGAACTCAACGGCTGGGAGGAAGCCTTCATCAAGGCCTGCGCCGGCAATTGCGAGACCGAAAGCGACCGCGTCCGGTTCGAGGAGAAGAAGGCGGCCTATGCGGCGGCGATCCAGGCCTGGCGCGGCGACGCGGCGCTCAAGCTGTTTGCGCCAGTCTACCGCTACCGGGCCGACGTGCCGCGCTTCATGGGGCACGCCGAGGGCCATCTCAATTTCGACATGGCGATCGGCGACGCGCAAAGCGCGGCGGAATTCTACAGGATCATCGACGGCATGCTGTTTCCGGTGCGGCTGCTCGAAAGCCGCCTGGCCTAGCATGCGTCGCAACCGGCCAATGACGGGACGATCGCCCATGGCTCTGACGGCATTCGGATGGATCGGCGGTTCACGTGCGGTCACAGCCGTGGCCCGCCTGAGCGCCCCGTTTCCCGCCGGGATCACGTGAGCATGCGCCGGGTGGTCATCAGCCAGTCGATGTATTTCCCGTGGGTTGGGATGCTCGAGCAGATCCGCCTGGCCGACGATTTCATCCATTATGACGACGTGCAGTTCTCCAAGGGCAGCTTCAGCAACCGGGTCCAGGTCAAGACACCGGGCGGCATGGTCTGGATGACCGTTCCGCTCAGGGATCACCGGCTGGGGCAGACGATCGACGCGGTGCTGCTCCAGCCCGCGCGCGCCTGGCGCGACCGCCATCTGGCCTTGCTGGCGCAGAGCTTCGACGGCGCTCCGCACGCCTCCGACGCGCTCGACATGGCCGCCATGGTGACCGGCGCCGGGCATGACACCCTGTCGGCGCTGGCGCGCGACAGCATGCTGGCGCTGTGCCGCTATTTCGGACTGGACACGGCGACCCGCTTTGCCGATTCGCGTGATTTCGCCATCGCCGGATCGGGCAGCGCCCGGGTGCTGGCGCTGGTCAAGGCCGTGGCCGGCAGCGAGTACATCACCGGGCACGGCGCACGCGCCTATCTCGATCACGAGCTTTTCGAGACCCATGGCGTCTCGGTGTCCTACATGGACTATCGACGCACGCCCTATCCGCAATCGCATGGCGCCTTCACGCCTTACGTGACGGGCCTCGACCTGGTGGCCCATCGCGGCCGCGAAGGCCTGGCCAACATCGCGTCGCAGACGCTGAACTGGAAGGATTTCTTGCATGGACCCGCATGAGGCATTCCGCGCCGAAGTGGAACAGAACATCGATGGCCTGGCCGGCGACGCCGACCTGCAGGCGCTGTCGCGGGTCTGGATCCGCGAAGTCACGCCCCACAAATGGGCCTATAATTTCTCATGGTTCGGGCGGCCGGCGATCCAGCTTCCCAATGATGCCTGGGCGCTGCAGGAACTGGTCTGGAAGGTCAGGCCGGACCTGATCATCGAAACCGGCATCGCCCATGGCGGCTCGCTGATCTACTCGGCCTCGCTGCTGGCGCTTCTGGACCTGTGCGACGCCACCGAAAAGGGCGAAGTGCTCGATCCGCGCAAGCCCGGGCGCAAGGTGCTGGGCATCGACATCGACATCCGCGCCCACAATCGCGCGGCGATCGAGGCGCATCCGCTGTTTGCGCGCATCGACATGATCGAGGGATCGAGCATCGCCGAGGAGACTGTCGCGAAGGTGCGCGAGATCGCCTCAGGCCATGAGCGGATCCTGGTGTGCCTCGATTCCAACCACACCCATGACCATGTGCTGGCCGAGCTCGAGGCCTATGCGCCGCTGGTCACGATGGGCAGCTACTGCATCGTCTTCGACACGCTGGTCGACGACATGCCGGAGCGGCTGTCGGCGGATCGGCCCTGGGGCCCGGGCAACAGTCCCAAATCCGCGGTGCATGCCTTCCTCAAGAGCAATGCCGGCTTTGAAATCGACAGCCGCATCGACAAGAAGCTGCTGATCACGGTGGCGCCGGACGGATTCCTCAGGCGGATCGGCTGATCCCGGGCCCGTTGTCCGCACTGGCCGATGCGTGGTTTTCCCGGTTTCCCCAGCCTTGAGGCAGGAAAACCGTATGATTCACTAGAAATCCCGCGCTAAACCGATTGAAAAACTGAATTCGGAATGTGTTGCAACTTTTCTTGTTTTCACTCCGAAAAAACGCGCTATAGACTTTGCCCAGGGGAAAGAGGGCGCAATGCAAGCGCCCCCCATAAAAAGACGAGAGGGACAGCGGCCTCATGGAGTATTTTCTTCAGCAGCTTATCAATGGGCTCACCCTGGGCTCCATTTATGGGCTCATCGCCATCGGCTACACCATGGTCTATGGCATCATCGGCATGATCAATTTCGCCCATGGAGACATCTTCATGGTCGGCTCCTTCATCGCGCTTGCGACATTCCTGGCGCTGGTCGCCATCGGCATCTCGGCCCTGCCTCTGATCCTGTTCATCACGCTCCTGGTGGCCATGCTGTTCACCTCCGCCTGGGGATGGACCGTGGAACGGCTGGCCTACAGGCCGTTGCGCGGATCCTTCCGACTGGCGCCGCTGATCACCGCGATCGGCATGTCGATCGTGCTGCAGAACTTCGTCCAGATCACGCAGGGCGCGCGCGTCAAGCCGCTGCCGCCGCAGATCCAGGGCGGCGTCACCCTTATCGAAGGCATGACCGAGAACGGCACCATCGCAGTCCAGCTTTCCTACATGCAGATGATCATCATCGCCACGACGCTCGCCCTGATGATCGGCTTCTCGCTGCTGATTTCCAAGACGTCGCTCGGCCGCTCGCAGCGCGCCTGCGAACAGGACCAGAAGATGGCGGCGCTGCTCGGCGTCAATGTCGATCGCACAATCTCGCTGACCTTCGTCATGGGCGCAGCACTTGCCGCCGTGGCGGGTTTCATGTTCCTGCTGCTTTACGGCGTGATCGACTTCTACATCGGCTTCCTGGCCGGCGTGAAGGCCTTCACCGCCGCGGTGCTGGGCGGCATCGGCTCGCTCCCCGGCGCCATGCTCGGCGGGCTGCTGATCGGCCTCATCGAAGTGTTCTGGTCGGGCTACTTCTCGGTTGAATACAAGGATGTCGCCGCCTTCTCCATCCTGGTGATCGTGCTGATCTTCATGCCGTCCGGCCTGCTCGGCAAACCCGAAGTCGAGAAAGTCTAATGACCGCCGCTCAGAAGCCGGCTCGTATGGCCGAATCCGTCAAGGACGCAGCGATAGCCGCATTCCTCGTCGCCGTGCTTGGCCTGTTCTTTTTCGGGCTCAGAACCGACATCGGCCCGGGCGGTCTCGACCTGACCTACCGCTGGGGCCTCTGGTTCATCGCCATCGCCATCACATTCGGCGTCCGGCTGCTGCTGAACCTGTTCGTGTTCAAGGCGGCAAAGCCCGTCACAAGCGGGATCAAGGTCACGGTTCCAGCCGGGCTGAAGAGCGTCATCGGCCGCTTCCTGGGACCTGTCCTCCTGGTGGTGGCGATGTGCCTGCCGTTCATCATCATGTTGCTGTTCCCCAATCGGGATCGCCAGTTCATCGACCTCGCCATTCTGATCATGACCTATGTCATGCTCGGTTGGGGTCTCAATATCGTGGTCGGGCTCGCAGGTCTGCTCGATCTGGGCTATGTCGCGTTTTATGCGGTGGGCGCCTATTCGTTCGCGCTCCTGGCCCAGCATCTCAATATCGGTTTCTGGACAGCGCTGCCGCTGGCGGGACTTCTGGCGGCCTTCTGGGGCATCATCCTGGGCTACCCGGTGCTGAGGTTGCGCGGCGACTACCTCGCCATCGTGACGCTCGCTTTCGGGGAAATCATCCGGGTGGTGCTGCTCAACTGGTATGACTTCACCGGCGGCCCCAATGGAATTTCCGGCATTCCGAAGCCCAGCTTCTTCGGCCTGGACTTCACCAGGACGGGTGGATTTGCGGACTTCTTCGGTATCGAGTTCGCCACCATCCACCGCTTCATCTATCTCTACTACATCATCCTGGTGCTAGCGCTGATCACAAACTTCGTCACGCTCAGGCTGCGCAAGCTGCCGATCGGGCGGGCCTGGGAAGCGTTGCGCGAAGACGAGATCGCCTGCCGGTCACTCGGCATCAACACCACCAACACCAAGCTCACGGCCTTTTCGATCGGCGCCATGTTTGCGGGCTTCGCCGGATCCTTCTTTGCCACGCGGCAGGGGTTCATCTCGCCGGAAAGCTTCACCTTCCTTGAATCGGCGATCATCCTGGCGATCGTGGTCCTAGGCGGGCTGGGCTCGCAGGTGGGTGTGGTCATCGCCTCGGTGGTGATGATCGGCGGCATCGAGATCCTGAGAAACCTGGGCTTCCTCAAACAGATCTTCGGTCCCGACTTCGAGCCGACCCAGTACCGCATGCTGATCTTCGGCCTGGCCATGGTGCTCATCATGGTGTGGAAGCCGCGCGGCATCATTTCGAGCCGCAACCCGTCGGCCGTCTACAAGGAACGCAAGAAGATCAGTTCGGACATGGTCGCTCAAGGCGAGGGCCACTGATGGAAACCGCCATGAATACCACTTCCACGCACAACTGGGACCACAATGTGGTGCTGTCGGTCGAGCATCTGACCATGCGCTTCGGTGGCCTGCTTGCCGTCAATGACTTGAGCTTCAATGTCGGGCGCGGCGACATCACCGCGCTCATCGGCCCCAATGGCGCCGGCAAGACCACCGTGTTCAACTGCGTCACCGGGTTCTACAAGCCCACCGAGGGCCGGATTGTGATGCGGCACGGCCAAGGCTTCCAGTCCGAGCGGGTCGAGGCGCTGACCCGCACCGGACGCCAGTTCGACGATGCCGGCGAGGACCGGGTGTTCCTGCTCGAGCGCATGCCGGATTTCGAGATCTCCAAGCGAGCCAAGGTGGCCCGCACCTTCCAGAACATCCGCCTGTTCGGGGGCATGACGGCGCTGGAAAACCTTCTGGTGGCGCAGCACAATCCGCTGATGATTGCCTCGTCGATGACCATCGGCGGGATCTTCAACCTGCCGGGCTACCGCAAGGCACGCGCGGAAGCGATCGATTTTGCCGCCTACTGGCTCGAGAAGACCGGGCTCATCGACCGGGCCGACGATCCGGCCGCCGATCTTCCCTACGGCGCGCAGCGTCGGCTCGAGATCGCCCGCGCCATGTGCACCAGACCGCATCTTCTCTGTCTGGACGAGCCTGCCGCCGGCCTCAATCCGCGCGAATCCACCGAGCTCAACGAGCTTCTGCAATATATCCGCAAGGACCATGACACCTCGATCCTGCTGATCGAGCATGACATGGGCGTGGTCATGCAAATATCCGATCATGTCGTCGTGCTCGATTACGGCCAGAAGATTGCCGATGGCAACGCTGAATCCGTGAAGAACGACCCGAAGGTCATCTCGGCCTATCTGGGCGTGGACGAGGACGAGGTGGAAGCCGTCGAGGAGACCATCGATCAGGCCATCCGGGAAGCCGAAGAAAGGGCCGAGGACAGTGACACAGGAGGCAAGTCATGAGCGGTGACGAACACCTTCTGACCATTCGCGGCGTCGAAACCTATTACGGCAAGATCGTTGCGCTGCGCGGCGTCGACGTCGATGTCAACAAGGGCGAGATCGTCACGCTCATCGGCGCCAATGGCGCGGGCAAGTCGACCCTGATGATGACCATCTGCGGCAACCCGCGGGCGCGCGCCGGCACGATCGTCTTCGACGGGCAGGACATCACCCAGACGCCGACCCACGAAATCATCCGGATGGGCATCGCCCAGTCGCCCGAAGGCCGGCGCATCTTCGGCCGGATGACGGTGCTCGAAAACCTGCAGATGGGCGCGCAGCTGGTTGCCGACGATCATTTCGAGGATGACCTGAAGCGCGTCTACGACCTGTTTCCGCGCCTCAAGGAGCGCCAGGGCCAACGCGGCGGAACGCTGTCGGGCGGCGAGCAGCAGATGCTCGCCATCGCGCGCGCGCTGATGAGCCGTCCCAAACTGCTGCTGCTCGACGAGCCGTCGCTGGGGCTTGCGCCGCTGATCGTCAAGCAGATCTTCGAGATCATCAAGGAACTCAACACCAATGAGGGCCTGACCGTGTTTCTCGTCGAGCAGAATGCGTTCCACGCGCTCAAGCTCGCGCATCGGGGCTATGTGATGGTGAATGGCAACATCACCATGTCGGGCACGGGCGCCGAACTGCTCAAGCGCGACGAGGTCCGCGCAGCCTATCTTGAGGGCGGCGCCCACTGACGATGGCGCGCCCGGGCCGGACGGTCCGCGTGTCGCACGGGCATAGTATTGAATTCATGCGGGATTTTCCGGTCAGTGGACCGGCTGTCCCGCAACAAGGAGCCAGGACATGGAACAAGGCCTCTTATGGGAAGTCTCGATCGCCGAGTTCATCTTCGTCACGATGATCCTGGGCGGCGGCACCGCCTGGATGACCGGCAGGGCCGTGGCCGCAACCTGGAGAACCCCGATCCAGCTGGCATGGTACATGGTGCTCCTGAGTTTCGCGGTCCGCTTCATCCATTTCGCGCTGTTTGGCGGAACCCTGCTGTCGCCCTACTATTTCCTGGTGGATTTCGTCGTGATCCTGATCTTCGCGTTTCTCGGCATGCGGTTTACCCGCGCCGCGCAGATCGCGCAGCAATACAGATTCGCCTTCGATCGCTCCGGACCTTTCGGATGGCGGCCGAAGGGCGATTAACCGCTCCAGCAGGCGGGTCGAATACCTCTCTAAAAAGCTCTGTATTTCTTTGAACAGATCGGCTTAGATGGTTTCATACGGGGCATGACGCCCCCCACACCGGCGCCGAACACTGTCTGCGCCTGCGGCACCGGTGGAAGGAAACGAACAGGCGCTACTGGGAGTTAACATGAAGAAGATTCTACTGGCCGGAGCCGCGCTTGGCTTCGCAATGTCCACAGCCTCGGCTGAAATCGTTATTGCGACCGCTGGTCCGATGACCGGCCAATACGCATCCTTCGGGGAACAGATGAAAACCGGCGCCGAACAGGCCGTCGCCGACATTAACGCCGCCGGCGGCGTCAATGGTGAAATGCTCCGCCTTGAAATCGGCGACGACGCCTGCGATCCGAAGCAGGCTGTTGCCGTTGCCAACCAGTTCGCCGGCTCAGGCGTGGTGTTCGTGGCAGGTCACTTCTGCTCGGGCTCCTCGATCCCGGCTTCGGCCGTCTACACCGACGAAGGCATCATCCAGATTTCGCCTGCTTCGACCAACCCCGCCTTCACCGACGAGCGTCCGGGCGGCGCCGATGGCGGCGTGTATCGCGTCTGCGGCCGTGACGACCAGCAGGGCGAAACCGCTGCTGCTTACCTGAAGGCAAACTTCGCAGACAAGAAGATCGCCTTCGTTCACGACAAGACCGCCTACGGCAAGGGCCTTGCCGACGCCACCAAGGGATCGTTCGAAGCCCTCGGCGGCACCGCGGCCATGTACGAAGCCTACACGGCTGGCGAGAAGGACTACTCCGCTCTCGTCTCCAAGATGAAGCAGGAAGCCATCGACGTGCTGTATGTCGGCGGCTACCACACCGAAGCCGGCCTGATGGCGCGCCAGATGAAGGAACAGGGCATGTCCACTGTCCTGATCTCGGGTGATGCGCTCGTCACCGACGAATACTGGGCCATCACCGGCGATGCCGGCGAAGGCACGCTGATGACCTTCTCGCCGGATCCGACCAAGCAGGAAACCGCTGCTGCCGTCGTCAAGGCGCTGCAGGATGCCGGCAAGACCACCGAAGGCTACGTGCTCTACACCTATGCGGCCATCCAGGCCTATGCACAGGCCGTGACCGCTGCCGGTTCGACCGACTATGACGCTGTTCGCCAGGCCCTCAACGCAGGCGACTTCAAGACCGTGCTCGGCGATCTGGCCTTCGACGACAAGGGCGACGTGTCGCTTCCGGGCTACGTGTTCTACCGCTGGTCGGACGGCAAGTACGCTGAAATCGAATAGTCTTCGGTTCATCTGAGCCATCCAGCCCCGGCGTGAGAACGCCGGGGTTTTTTTGTGCCCATGCGCGACCTGCAGCCGCAGGGCGCAGCACGGCTCACGCGCTGCTGGTGAGTTCCAGATCCGCCATGATCGATTCCCGGAGCACCAGCTCCGCATTGGGGATGTCATTGGACATCGCCCGGGCCCGCGCCTCGTCCGGTCCCAGGCCGTGGGCGAGCCAGCGCTCGATCAGCCGCTTGCGCAGTTCTTCGGGTTCAGCCGAGAGCATCACGGTCATGTCGAACAGATCCGCGAGCTGCGCCCAGGGCGGCTCGGGGAGAAGCAGGTAGTTGCCTTCCGCGATCAGGAACCGGTGCTCTGGCGTGATCAGCCGGCCGCCCGCGCGCGCGAGGTCGAGGGCTCGATCGAACACCGGAACGGCGATGTCGCGATCGGGCTCGACGAGCAGGCGCCACAGAAGTGCTGCGTAGCCATCGACATCGAAGGTGAAGGGCGCGCCCTTGCGAGCGCGCGTGCCACGCGCATCGAGCACGGCATTGTCGAGATGAAAGCCGTCCATGGGGACGATGGCCGCGCCGTGCCCGCGGCGGGTGAACTGGGCGACGAGCGCTTCGGACAGGGTCGACTTGCCCACGCCGGGCGGTCCGGCGAGCGCGATCATGAACCGCCGGCTCTGGCCCGCCCGGGCAAGGGCGGTGTCGGCAAGATAGGCGGCGTTGTCCTCGAGCCCGATCACCGGTTTCAGGCGGCCATGGCTTCTTGCGGCGGCTCCTTGGCCCCGGTCATGAAGGCGACGGCGTCCGACATTGTGAAGTCCTTCGGGTTGATGACGCAGAGCCGCTTGCCCAGCCTGTGAACGTGGATCCGGTCGGCGACTTCGAACACATGCGGCATGTTGTGGGAAATCAGGATGATCGGAATGCCGCGCGCGCGCACGTCGAGAATGAGCTCGAGCACCCGCCTGCTCTCCTTGACGCCAAGGGCTGCCGTCGGTTCATCGAGAATGATGACCTTGGAGCCGAAGGCTGCGGCGCGCGCCACCGCGACGCCCTGGCGCTGGCCGCCCGACAGGGTCTCCACCGCCTGGTTGATGTTCTGGATGGTCATCAGGCCCAGCTCGTTGAGCTTCTCGCGGGCGAAGGCTTCCATCGCCTTGTGGTCGAGCTGGCGCATTACCGAGCCGAGGAAGCCGGGCTTGCGCAGCTCGCGGCCCATGAACATGTTGTCGGTGATCGACAGCGCCGGCGACATGGCGAGCGTCTGGTAGACCGTCTCGATGCCGGCATGGCGGCCATCAAGCGGCGAGGTGAATTTGATCTCCTTGCCCTCGAGCCAGATCTGGCCTTCGTCCGGCGTCACGGCGCCCGAGACCGCCTTGATCAGCGTCGACTTGCCCGCGCCATTGTCGCCGATGACGGCAAGGATCTCACCGTGGTGAAGATCGAAATCGCAATTGTCGAGCGCCACCACACGACCGTAGCGCTTGACCAGATTGCGTCCCTTGAGAATGGGTTCCATCAGACTGACACCTTTCTGATCCACTGATCCACGGACACGGCGGCGATGATCAGCACGCCGATGAGCAGGTAGGTCCATTGCGCGTCGGCGCCCAGGAGCCTGAGGCCGAGCGAGAAGACGCCGACGATCAGCGCGCCGAACAGCATGCCCATGATCGAGCCGCGACCGCCGAAGAGCGAGATGCCGCCGATCACCACGGCGGTGATGGATTCGATGTTGCCCAATTGTCCCGACGTCGGCGAGACCGAGCCGATGCGGCCGATCAGCGCCCAGCCGGCGAAGGCGCAGATCAGGCCCGACAGCATGTAGACCGAAATCAGCGTCCGCTTGACCTGGACGCCCGCAAGTTCGGCCGCTTCCGGATCGTCGCCCACCGCATAGACATGCCTGCCCCAGGCGGTCTGCTTGAGCACATAGGCCAGGAACACGACCAGGGCGACCATGAAGATCGCGCCATAGGTGAAGACCGCGCCGCTGAAGGCGATCTTGTTGCCGAAGAACTGCAGGAGCGGCGCCTCATTGGCAATGTCCTGGGCTCGAATGGTCTCGTTGGCGGAGTAGAGGAAGTTGGTGGCGAGCACGATCTGCCACATGCCCAGCGTGACGATGAAGGGCGGAAGCTTCATCACGGCGACGAGAAAGCCGTTGATGAAGCCGCAGAGGGTGCCGCAGGCGATGCCCGCCGCTATCGCCAGTTCCACCGGCAGGCCGTATCGGAACACAAACAGTCCCATGACCACCGAGGACAGCACCATGATGGCGCCGACCGAAAGATCGATGCCTTTCGTCAGGATCACCAGCGACTGGGCGGCGCCCAGAATGCCTACGATCTGGACCTGCTGCAGGATCAGCGTGAGCGCGAAGGGCGAAAAGAATTTCTGACCGAGCAGCAGGCCAAAGACCAGGATCGATCCGACCAGGACGATGGCGGGCACCATCCACGGCGTCTGGTGCAGGGCATGCTGCAGGCGCTTGACGGCGCCCTTGTCATGGGTCGCGAAGGTGGCGACCGAAGTCGGACCCGCGGCCGCGGCTTTCTCGAATTCCTGCGTATTTGACATGGTTCCTCCCCAACGTCACACGGCATGGATCTACACCCAGGCAGCGGGCCCCATTCAAGCCCGGTCTGGCGCCATTTGCAATGAGGCGGCTGACACTGCGTGCAGCCGCCCCATTCCTGCTTAGCTGAAACAGCGGGGACTTAGCCCCAGCACTTGTCCATGCCTTCGGCGACCGAGATCGATTCGACGCCGTCGACGGGCTTGTCGGTGACAAGCGCCACGCCGGTGTCGAAGAAATCCTTGCCTTCGGTCGGCACGGGCTTGGTGCCGTCCTTGGCCCAGGCGGCGATGGCTTCAATGCCGAGCGAGGCCATCAGCAGCGGGTACTGCTGCGAGGTGGCGCCGATGACGCCATCCTTGACATTGGCCACGCCGGGGCAGCCGCCATCGACGGAGACGATGAGCACGTCACCTTCGCGGCCGATGGCCTTGAGCGCCTCATAGGCGCCGGCTGCGGCCGGTTCGTTGATGGTGTGGACGACGTTGATGGTCGGGTCCTTGGCCAGAAGGTTCTCCATGGCGCGGCGGCCGCCTTCCTCATTGCCCTGGGTGACGTCGCTGCCAACCAGACGTGGATCGGTTTCGTCGCCGATCACGTTCGGATCGCCAAGATCGACGCCAAAGCCCTGCAGGAAGCCCTGGTTGCGCAGAACGTCAACCGATGGCTGACTGACGGCAAGGTCGAGGGTCGCGATTTTGGCGTTGGCGGCCTCGGCGCCCAGCGTCGCGGCGGCCCATTTGCCGATCAGCTCGCCGGCCAGGAAATTGTCGGTGGCGAAGGTGGCGTCGGCGGCGTCGATCGGCTCAAGCGGCGTATCAAGCGCAATGACGAGCAGGCCAGCATCGCGGGCCTGCTTGACCGCCGATACGATCGACGAGGTGTCGGAGGCCGTGATCAGGATGCCCTTGGCGCCGTCGGCGATGCAGGTCTCGATGGCGGCAACCTGGGTCTCGTGGTCGCCATCTACCTTGCCGGCAAAACTCTTGAGCAAAATGCCCAGTTCGGCCGCCTTGGCTTCAGCCCCTTCCTTCATCTTGACGAAGAAGGGATTTGTGTCGGTCTTGGTGATAAGGCAGGCGCTGGTTTTCTCATCCATGGCATGGGCGGGCGCGGTTGCGATGACGCCAAAGGCGGCGGCAGCAAGCAGCGCGGTCTTGAGTGTGGACATAGACTTCATGTGATCCTCCCGGGATATCTCTTGCAGGTCAGTCTGCATGCACGGCGAAGCGAAAATCCTCACTCCCTTCTCCGCGCCATGACTAAAACAGCATGAACCAGCCGCGTCTGTCAATAAATAAATCATTCTTATTTAGTAATTGACCGAGGAGTGTCTTTACGTCATTGTTTTGATAGGAACGACCGCAAGCGAGACGGACGCCGGGGAGGGACCAAAATGGTGGCGGACAATGCGAAAGCTGGCGATGACCGCACGGGCTCGGTCATTCCTTCTCTCAGGGGATCGAACCAGAGCGGCCTGCGCGCCCACAACCAGCGCCTGGTTCTCAGCCTTGTCTATTCCCACGGCAACCTGGCCAAGACCGATATCGCCCGGCTGACGGGGCTTTCGGCGCAGACCGGCTCGGTGATCATGCGCGAGCTCGAGGCCGAGGAGCTGATCGTCAAGGGCGAGCCGATCCGCGGCAAGGTGGGCCAGCCCTCTGTGCCGCTGTCGATCAATCCCGACGGCGCGTTCTTCATCGGGCTCAAGGTCGGCCGCCGCAGCGCGGAGCTGATCCTCATCAATTTCCTGGGCAAGCCGCGCGCCACCCTGCGCAAGAGCTATCCCTGGCCGACGCCGCCGCTGATCATCGACTTCGTCCGCGCCGGCATCGCCGAGATGCTGGCCAGCCTACCGCCTGCGCTGCGCAACCGCGTCGCAGGCCTCGGCATCGCCACGCCGTTCGAACTGTGGAACTGGACCGAGCAGGCCGGCGCGCCGCGCGAGGAGATGGACCTGTGGCGCGGCTGCGACCTGAGGGCCGAGCTCGCCCGGATCTGCGGCATGCCGGTCTATCTGCAGAATGACGCCACCGCGGCCTGCGCAGCGGAGCTGGTGTTCGGCACTCATCCCGGCCTGAGCGATTATCTCTATCTCTATATCGGCACCTTCGTCGGCGGCGGCGTGGTGCTCAATGGCAGTGTCTATTCGGGCCGCACCGGCAATGCCGGCGCGCTCGGGCCGCTGCCCGTGACCGGCCCCGAGGGCAAGCCGGTGCAACTCCTCGACAGGGCGTCGATCATGCTGCTCGAGCGCATGCTCAAGGCCGCAGGCCGGGACGCCTCGCCGCTGTGGAACAGCCCGGACCACTGGGAAGGGTTCGAGGATCTCGCCGATGAATGGATCGGCATCGTCGCCCGCGGCCTGGCCCAGGCGATTGTCTCCGCGGCCTCGATCATCGATTTCGAGCATGTCATCATCGATGGCGGGCTTCCTGCGGAAGTCAGGGAAAAGATCGTCTTCGCCACGCGGGCGGAAGTCGGCCACTACGACCTCAGGGGGCTCGCGGTTCCCTCCATCCTCCCCGGCACCGTGGGCCACCTCGCCCGGGCGCTGGGGGCTGCCAGCCTGCCGCTGTTCGACAAATATCTGATCGACCGGAACGCAAGGCTGGGCAGCGCCTGAGTCGCTCCCCTGCCCCCAAGACAGCCCGCATGCTCAATCGTAGCGCAGGTCGACCGCCTTGCCGCCAAAGATCCGGTAGGCCCAGATCGAGTAGCCGGTGATCACCGGCAGCACGAACAGGGTTCCCACGAGGATGATGGCGAGGCTTTCGGTGGCGCTCGCGGCCTCGACGATGGTGATCCGTCCGGGCACCACATAGGGGTAGAACGACCAGGCAAGCCCGGCGAAGCCCAATGCGTAGATCCCGGCGAGCGCGGCAAAAGGCGCCCAGTTCAACCGGTCCTCTTGAAGCGGCAGGCGCGACGAGAGCCGCCAGAGCCAGGCAAACAAGAGAACCGTGAGGATCGGCAGCGGCGCCAGCAGCAGCGATTCGGGAAATCCGAGCCATCGGTCGAGGATGCGGGAACTGGCCAGCGGCGTGGCGAGCGAGATGGCGGCCATGCCGAGCGCCACCAGGCCGAGAGCCGAGCGCAGCCAGGCGACGGCCTTCTTCTGCAGGGCGCCCTCGGTCTTGTGGATGAGCCAGGCCGCGCCGATGGCGGCATAGGCGGCGGCCAGGCAGGCCGCGACCAGCAGGGCGAAGCCGACCGCGGGCCAGCTCGTATCAAGCCCGAGAACGTAGATCCCCAGCATGTATCCCTGCGACAGCGCCGACAGCAGCGAGCCGATGAAGAACATCCAGTTCCAGGATGGCTTGGCGGCGAGGCTCACCTTGGCGCGGAACTCGAAGGCGACGCCGCGCAGGATCAGGCCGATCATCAGGACGGCAACCGGGAAGTAGAGCGTCGTCAGGATGACGCCATGGGCAACCGGAAACGCCACAAGAAGCAGGCCCACGGCGAGCACCAGCCATGTCTCGTTGGCGTCCCAGAAGGGACCGATGGCCGAGACCATGCGGTCCTTCTGGGCATCGTCGGCCAGCGGCGACAGGATCCCGATCCCCAGGTCGAAACCATCGAGGATGACATAGACCAGGATGGAAACGCCCATCAGCGCCGCAAAGATATAGGGCAGCCATTCGCTCCATGAAAACTCAGCCACGGGCGTTGCCTCCCTGTCCCATCGCCATCACCGGGCTCGGGTCGATGCCGGGATCGTTGACCCCCGGAGGCGCTTCATGCGGCGTCCTGGCGGCCTTGAGCGCAAGCGCGACGATGACCGACAGATAGGCGGCGATCAGGCCGGCATAGACCAGGAGATAGGCCGCAAGCGTGATGCCGACAGAGGCGGCGGGCACGGTGGTGACTGCGTCGGCGGTCTTCAGCACGCCGCTGACCAGCCAGGGCTGGCGGCCGATCTCGGTCGTGTACCAGCCGGCGAGCGTCGCCACCCAGCCCGACAACGCCATCGGCACCAGCGCATAGGCCATCGGCCGGGAAATCTCGCCGCGGCGCCAGATCATCCAGCTCCCCAGCCAGGACAGGAGCAGCATGGCAAAGCCCACGCCCACCATGATGCGGAAGGCGAAGAACACCGGCGCCACCGGCGGATGGAGGATGGTGCCGTCCTCGGCCACGAAGTCGTTCAGGCCCGGCACGACGCCGTCGAGACTGTGCTTGAGGATGAGGCTCGCGCCGCCCGGAATGGCGATCTCGAACCGGTTCTCGCGCGCTTCTTCATCCGGAATGGCGAAGAGGACCAGCGGCACGCGCGGCCCGGTTTCCCAGTTGCCCTCCATCGCCGCGACCTTCTGCGGCTGATGCTCGAGCGTGTTGAGGCCATGCATGTCGCCGGCAAGGATCTGCAGCGGAATGAGGATCGCACCCAAGGTCAGCCCGGTGCGCAGCGTCAGCCGGTTGGCGCGGCCGCGGTCGCCCACGAGCCAGCGCAGAGCGGAGAGGCCCGCCACCAGGAACGCCACCGTCAGCCCGGAGGCCAAGAGCACATGCACCAGCCGGTAGGGCATGGACGGGTTGAACAGGATCGCCAGCCAGTCGGTGGCGTGCGCCACCCCGTCGCGCATCTCGAAGCCCTGCGGCGTGTGCATCCAGGAGTTAAGCACAAGAATCCAGAAGGCCGACATGGTGGTTCCGAAGGCCACCAGGAAGGTGGCCAGCGTGTGCACCCGGCCCGACACGCGGCGGAAGCCGAACAGCATGATTCCCAGGAACACGGCTTCCAGGAAGAAGGCCGTCAGCACCTCGTAGGCCAGGAGCGGGCCGGCGATGTTGCCCACGCTCTCCATGAAGCCCGGCCAGTTGGTGCCGAACTGGAAGCTCATGGTGATGCCGGAGACCACGCCCATGGCGAAGGACAGGGCGAAGACCTTCACCCAGAAGAAATAGGCGTCCATGTAGGCCTGGTCGCCGGTCCGGTTGAAACGGAGGCGGAACCACAGCAACAGCCATCCCAGGGCGATGGTGATGGTCGGAAACAGGATGTGAAACGAAATATTGGCGGCGAACTGGATGCGGGACAGCAACAGGACGTCCATGATGGGCTCCTTCGGTTTGCCTGAGATATGGGTCCCTCGCGGCAGGCCTGCATAGGACATACCGCCGCAGACACGCGGACGCACGCATTTCCTACCTGTTGCGAATGATTTGCAAATAGATTGACACGCGGTGGATTTGCCCTAGATTGCAGTTGCAAACCATTCGCAAAAACACCGGACAGGAGATCTGCATGCGTCTGATCGCAATTCTGGCACTTACCCTGGCGATCGGGCTTGCCGGGCAGGCTTCGGCCTCCGACAGGATCAAGGTGCTGACCTCGTTCACTGTCTTCGCCGACATGGCGCGCAATGTCGCGGGCGAGCATGCGGAGGTGGTCTCGATCACCAAGGAAGGCGCCGAAATCCACATGTTCCGCCCCACGCCCGGCGACATCAAGCGGGGCCTGGGCGCCGACGTGGCGCTGTGGAACGGCATGGGGCTCGAGACCTGGTTCGAGCGCTATCTCGAAAATCTCGGCGCGGTGAAGGCCTACACGCTCTCGGACGGCGTCGAGCCGATCCTGATCGGCGAAGGTCCCTATGAGGGCCGGGCCAATCCGCACGCCTGGATGTCGCCCGGCAATGCCATGACCTACATCGACAACATCGTGGCGGCGCTCACGGAGACCGATCCGGCCAATGCGCAGGCCTATGCCGCCAATGGCGAGGCCTACAAGGCCGAGATCGCCGCCACCTTCGCGCCGATCCGCGCCGCCATCGAGGCGCTGCCCGAGGAGAAGCGCTGGCTGGTGACCAGCGAGGCGGCGTTTTCCTATCTCGCCGCCGATTTCGGCCTCAAGGAAGCCTCGATCTGGGCGATCAACGCCGACGACCAGGGCTCGCCGCAGCAGGTGCGCCGCATCATCGACCTGATCCGCGACAACGACATCCCGGTGATCTTCTCCGAAAGCACGGTGTCGCCCAAGCCCGCCGAGCAGGTGGCGCGCGAAACCGGCATCGCCTATGGCGGCGTGCTCTATGTGGATTCGCTCTCGACACCGGACGGGCCTGTGCCTACCTATATCGATCTGCTCAAGGTCACGTCACAGACCATTGTCACAGGATTGACGGCCCAGCCATGACCCTTGCCGCTCCCGTTGCAACCCAGGCCGCCGACACGGGCGGCCTCTCCGTTGATGACGTCTCAGTCGTCTACCGCAACGGCAACCGGGCGCTCGACGGCGCCTCGTTCAAGGTGCCGAAAGGCTCGATCACGGCGCTGGTCGGCATCAACGGCTCGGGCAAGTCGACCCTGTTCAAGGCGCTGATGGGCTTCGTGCCGCTGGCCGGCGGGGAGATCTCCATCCTGGGGCTCCCCGTCGCCGACGCGCTTCGGAAGAACCTGGTGGCCTATGTGCCGCAGAGCGAGGAGATCGACTGGTCGTTCCCGGTGCTGGTCGAGGACGTGGTGATGATGGGCCGCTACGGCCGCATGAACTTCCTGCGCATGACGCGGCCGCAGGACCGGACGGCAGTCAACGACGCGCTCGAACGGGTCGGCATGGGCGAATTCCGCAAACGCCAGATCGGCGAATTGTCCGGCGGACAGAAGAAGCGCGTGTTCCTCGCGCGGGCGCTCGCCCAGGAGGGCCAGGTGATCCTGCTCGACGAGCCCTTCACCGGCGTCGACGTGACGACGGAACGGCAGATCATCGAGTTGCTCAAGGACCTGCGCGCGGAGGGACGGGTGATGCTGGTCTCGACCCACAATCTGGGCAGCGTGCCGGAGTTCTGCGATCGCGCCGTGCTGATCAACCGCAGTGTGCTCGCCGAGGGTCCGACGGCGGACGTGTTCACGCATACCAATCTGCAAAAAGCCTTCGGCGGGGTGCTCCGGCACTTTACGCTCGGTGGCCAGGACCTGCATGACGATGACGACAAGCGCCAGGTGACGGTGCTCACCGATGACGAGCGGCCCTTCGTCATCTACGGCGAAGCCGCGCGCAAGGCCCGCAAGGCAGAGGCCGGCAAGCCCAAATCCGTGACCAAGCCAAGCCCCAAGCCCGCCGCCAGGACTTCAACCAAGGCCAAGCCCACCCCGAAGGGCAAGCGCCCGTGAGCTGGCTCCTCGAACCGTTTTCCTATGGCTACATGGTCAACGCCATGTGGGTGTCGGCGCTGACCGGGGCGATCTGCGCCTTCCTGTCGTGCTATCTCATGCTCAAGGGCTGGTCGCTGATCGGCGACGCGCTGTCGCACTCGATCGTGCCGGGCGTGGCCGGCGCCTACATGCTGGGCCTGCCCTTTGCCGCCGGCGCATTCCTGGCGGGAGGGCTCGCGGCCGCCGCCATGCTCGCGATCAAGGCGCGGACCCGGCTTCGGGAGGACGCGATCATCGGCATGATCTTCGTCTCGTTCTTCGCGCTCGGGCTGTTCATGGTGTCGATCTCGCCCACGCCGATCAATGTGCAGACCATCGTTCTGGGCAATGTGCTGGCGATCACGCCGGCCGATTCCACCCAGCTCATCATCATCGGCGTCATCACGCTTACGGTGCTCACGGTCATCTGGAAGGATTTGATGCTGGTGTTCTTCGACGAGAGCCATGCGCGCGCCATCGGCATCCGCGCCACCGCGCTCAAGGTCGTCTTCTTCGCGCTGCTCGCCGCCTCCACCGTGGCGGCGATGCAGACCGTGGGCGCCTTCCTGGTGATAGCACTTGTGGTGACGCCCGGCGCCACCGCCTATCTGCTCACCGACCGGTTCCCGCGGCTGATCGTGATCGCGGTCGCCATCGGCTCGATCACTTCCTTTGTCGGGGTGTATCTGAGCTACTTCCTCGATGGCGCGACGGGGGGCGTCGTCATTCTGCTGCAGACCTCGCTGTTCCTGCTGGCCTTCCTGTTCGCGCCCAAGCACGGCCTGCTCGCGCAGCGCGCCCGGGTGCGCCATGCAAGCCCTGACACGGGAGTGGCATGATGGATGGCGTGCTCGATTTCTTCCTCGATCCGTTCCGCTACGCCTATATGCAGAAGGCGTTCCTGATCACCTTCCTGATCGCCATCCCGATGGCGGCGATGAGCTCGCTGATGGTGCTCAAGGGCTGGTCGCTCCTGGGCGACGCCATGAGCCATGCGGTGCTGCCGGGCATCGTGCTCGCCTATATCGCGGGCCTGCCGCTGGTGATCGGCGCCTTCATTGCCGGCCTGTTCTGCGCGGTCGCCACCGGCTGGCTCAACGCCAACAGCCGCGTCAAGGAAGACACGGTGATGGGCATCGTGTTTTCCGGCATGTTCGGGCTGGGGATTGTGCTGCATGTCAGCGTCCGCTCGAGCCTTCATCTCGACCACATCCTGTTCGGCGACATGCTGGGCGTGAGCTGGGCCGACATTTCCGCGACCGCCTTGCTCGCGGGCCTCTGCGGCGGGTTCCTGCTCGTCAAATGGCGCGATCTCGTCGCCCAGGCCTTCGACGGGCTGCACGCCCGCGCCATTGGCCTCAGGACCGGCTGGCTGCATTACGGGCTGCTCACGGCCATCGCGCTGATGATCGTCGCGAGCCTGAAGGCCGTCGGCATCATCCTGTCGATCGCCCTGCTGGTCGCGCCCGGCGCCATCGCCTTCCTCGTCGCCCGCACCTTTGCCGGCATGCTCAGCGTCGCCGTCGGCTCGGTGGTGCTCTCGGCGCTCGTCGGCATCTTCGCGAGCTACCACATCGACAGCGAACCGGCGCCGACCATGGTGCTGATGATGACAGGATTCTTCGTCCTGGCGATGGCGGTCGGGCAGATCAGGGATGCTCGGATGCGGCGGCTGGCTGCGCGGTAGAGCCCTGGGCGGCGGATCTCAAACGCCCTGACGACGGCGGGACTTCCGCTCCAGACCCACTTCCGGCTCGCCGCCTCGACCAGACAGGCCGCGGACAGCTGCCTATATCCTGCCGGGTATGGTTAGAGAATTCTTTATCTGTCTTTATTAAGGTGAATTGAACAATTCACCGTCTCCCAGGCAGCCCGCATCGTGGTTCATTCGGAAAATACAGACAGTATCGATCCCGCAGAAACGGTTGTAATAAGGATGCGAGAGCAGGGTATTGCCTCGCTGCCGCGCAATTACGAGCTCGTCTATCGATTCCTCAACTCCTCGAACCCGGCATTTGTCCGGGAGTTCGCAGCGCTCGGACGGCGTCCAACCCAGTTGCAGCTTGATGCCATCGGCATGAAGTTCCTGCCTCACCAGCATCCCGTGCAGGCTGTCGAACACTCCCTGGAGTGCATTTTCGAGGAAATGCGGAAGATCATCCGCATGTTCAAGCAGGATCGGTCCAGGCTTGAAAAATACTCGAACCTGCTTGGAGAAAGCTCTGCCCGAATCTCCACCAAAGGCACGCTCAGCCTGGATGTCCTGGACGATTTGAACAGGGTTCTCTCATCTGCCACCGCCGACACGATGGAAAAGAGCAAGGCCATCATTCAGCAGATTGTCGAGCGAGCCAAGGAACTGGCCCGCCTCAAGGCCGAGCTCGAGGAATACAAGCGCCTGTCCGGCATCGATCCGGTCACCCGGCTGTCCAATCGCCGCGCCTTCGACAAGCGACTGGCCGCCATCTATGAGGATCTGCAAGCTGCGGTGAGCCAAGCGCTGCTGATCGCCGATATCGATCATTTCAAGAAGTTCAACGATACCTACGGCCACCAGGTCGGTGACCGCGTGCTGAGCGCGACCGCAGCCGTGATGACGAAGGCCTTGGGCAGCGAAACCTTCCTGGCCCGCACCGGCGGCGAGGAATTCGCGGTCATCCTGGACAACACCAGCGTGGAAGAAGCCCGAGATACCGCCGAGCGTCTCCGCGTGGCGATCGAATCGACACCGTTGAAGGATCAGAATGACGGGCTGGATCGCGGCCGCATCACCGTCAGCCTGGGTGTGTGCATGGCAGCCGACGCGTCCGGCCCGGAAAATCTCTACAAGAGAGCCGATGCGATGCTTTACGAAGCCAAGAAATCCGGCCGCAACCAGGTGAAGACCTACACGCCGAAAATGAAGCGGATCATGGGACTGCTCAAGCGCTGAGAGAAGACAGCCCGTCACGATGGCATCCTGGCCAGTTGCCGGATCGAAGGCGGACAGACTTCACGCCTCTGCCATTTCCGCGGAGGACCAAACCGGCACTCCAGAAGGCCCCACCCCCTACATCCCCAAAAACCTCTCCGGCATCGCCTGCAAATCCGTCGCGTCCGGCCTCGCGCCGGCGGCCGTCAGCATGGCGTGGATCTGGCCGCGGTGGTGGGTCTGGTGGTTGAAGAGCTGGACCGCCAGCATCTTCTTCGGCCGGGAGGCGGTCAGGCCAGTCGTGCCGGAAGACCAGGTGAGGTCGCCTTCGAACCATTCGGGCGGGACCCGGTGTGCCCAGTCCAAAATCCGACGGTCGAGGGCGGCGCGGTCCTCCTGGTACTGTTCCCAGGTTTCAATCAGGGCCGTGTGGTCTGATCTGTAATTTGCCGGCGGATCGCGGGTTTCGAAGCGGCTGAGCCAGATGCCGTCGCCCCACAGGAGGTGGGAAAAGGTCTTCTCGATGGAGCCGAAGAAGGCGCCGCGCTCGGCCTGCCTTGCCGCCTGGTCGAGCGTGCTCGCGGCCGCAATCAGGTTCTCATTCTGCCACCTGTTGTAGCGCGCCATCAGCAGCACGTAGTCCTTGTTTGCCATCCGACGTGTCCTCCGGAGTCAATGGATGGCCGGCATGGTGGGCCAACGCGGCCCGATGATCAACGTCGGGTCTTATCCGGCCTGAAACGTCGTTTCCGCGCCGCCAATTCCTGTTGGTTTGGCGCCGCGCCACTTGCGCAGACACCGCGATTCGTCCTAGGTAGGTGCGTCCCGTTGGGAGAAGCCGGTTCATGCCGGTGCCGAAGGAGCAACCGCCCCGGAAACTCTCAGGCAAAAGGACCAGCGGAACATCACGGACTCTGGAGAATGGCGCTCACTGCGTCTGCCGAAGGGATAACAATCTCAGGCAAAAGGACAGAGGGGGCCAAGGAAGGCGTCTGACGCTTGACGATTGGCCCGTGCGCGGTTGACCCCGGCACCCGAGATGGAGACTGCAGCGTGGACAGCACAGCTGACCTTCTGAAAACGCCCCTACATTCCCTTCACCTTGAACTCGGCGCGCGCATGGCGGGCTTTGCCGGCTACGACATGCCGATCCAGTATCCGATGGGCGTGATGAAGGAGCACCTTCACACCCGTACCGAGGCCGGCCTGTTCGACGTCTCGCACATGGGCCAGATCCTGATCCGCGCGAAAAGCGGCGACGTCCGCGACGCCGCACTCGCGCTCGAAAGCCTGACGCCGGTCGATGTCGCCGACTTGAAACCCGGCCGCCAGCGCTACGGGCTGTTCACCAATGCGTCAGGCGGGCTCGAGGACGATTTCATGGTCGCCAACCGCGGCGACCATCTCTATCTGGTGGTCAACGCCGCCTGCAAGCATGCCGACCTGGCCCGGCTCAAGGCGGCGCTGTCGGAGAGTTGCGAGATCGAGGCGCAGTTCGGTCGCGGCCTGCTTGCGCTGCAGGGGCCCGAGGCCGAGAGCGTGCTGTCGGCCTATGATCCCGATGCCGAGGACATGCTGTTCATGGATGTGCGCGACCTCGAGATCGCCGGCGCTCCGGCCGTGGTCTCGCGCTCGGGCTATACCGGCGAGGACGGCTACGAGATCTCGCTGCCGGCGGAAGAAACCGACCGCATCGCCCGGCTGCTCTTGACCGACGACCGGCTGGCCCCGATCGGGCTCGGCGCGCGCGATTCGCTCCGGCTCGAGGCCGGGCTCTGCCTCTACGGCCACGACATCGACGAGACCACCTCGCCGGTCGAAGCCAACCTCAAATGGGCGATCCAGAAGGTGCGCCGCACCGGCGGGGACCGCGCAGGCGGCTTTCCCGGCGCCGATGTCATTCTCGGCCAGCTTGAAGGCGGTGCGGCGCGCGCCCGCGTCGGACTGCAGCCTTCGGGCAGGGCGCCTGTCAGGGCGGGTGCGGCGCTGTTTGCCGAAGAGACCGGCGGCGAAAGCATCGGCACGGTCACCTCGGGCGGCTTCGGTCCCAGCGCCAATGCGCCCGTCGCCATGGGCTATGTGCCCTCCGGCCTGTCCGCCACAGGCACGAAGATCTACGCTGACCTGCGCGGCAAGCGGCTTGAAATGGCCGTCACCGCCCTGCCCTTCGTCCCCTCCACCTACAAACGCTAAGTCAAGACAGGAACATTCCCATGCTCAAATTCACCGAAGACCATGAATGGCTGAAGATCGACGGCGATGTCGCAACCGTCGGCATCACCGAGCATGCCGCAGAGCAGCTGGGCGATCTGGTGTTCGTCGAACTGCCCGAGGTGGGCGCGAAGCTCGACAAGGGCGGCGAGGCCTCGACCGTGGAATCGGTCAAGGCGGCATCCGATGTTTACTGCCCGCTCGCGGGCGAGATCATCGAGGTCAACCAGGCGATCGCCGACGATCCGTCGCTTGTCAATTCGGATCCCGCCGGCGCCGGCTGGTTCTTCAAGATCAGGCTCGATGACGCGGGTTCGGCCTCCACGCTGATGGATGAAGCCGCCTACAAAGCGATGATTGGCTGAGATCGATGACCATCACCCTCTCCGACTACAACCCCTACGACTTCGCCAACCGCCGCCATATCGGCCCCTCGCCCTCGGAAATCGCCGAGATGCTCAAGGTGGTGGGTGCGGCCTCGCTCGACGCGCTGATCGACGAGACGGTGCCCGGCTCGATCCGGCAGACGGTGCCTCTCGCCTTCGGCGATCCGATGAGCGAGCGCGAGGTGCTCGACCATCTGCGGGCGACGGCCAGGAAGAACAAAGTGATGGTCTCGCTCATCGGCCAGGGCTACCACGGCACCATCATGCCGCCGGTGATCCAGCGCTGCATTCTCGAGAACCCGGCCTGGTACACGGCCTACACGCCCTACCAGCCGGAGATCAGCCAGGGCCGGCTCGAGGCGCTTCTCAATTTCCAGACGCTGGTGGCCGACCTGACCGGGCTCGACATCGCCAACGCATCGCTGCTTGACGAGGCGACGGCAGCGGCGGAAGCCATGGCGATGGCCGAGCGGGCGTCGAAATCCAAGCGCACGGCATTCTTCGTCGATCATCACTGCCATCCGCAGACCATCGACGTGATCCGGACCCGCGCGGAACCCTTGGGCTGGGAGGTGATCGTCGGCGATCCCTTCACCGAGCTCGAGGCGTCCGAGGTGTTCGGCGCGATCTTCCAGTATCCCGGCACCCATGGCCATGTGCATGATTTCACCGACGTGATCACGCGGCTGCACGCGGCAAACGCCATCGCCATCGTCGCCGCCGATCCGCTATCGCTGACGCTGCTAAAATCGCCCGGCGAAATGGGCGCCGACATCGCCGTGGGCTCCATGCAGCGCTTCGGCGTGCCTGTCGGCTATGGCGGGCCGCATGCGGCCTACATGGCGGTCAAGGACGCCTACAAGCGCTCAATGCCGGGCCGGCTGGTCGGCGTCACCGTGGATGCGCGCGGCAACCAGGCCTACCGGCTGGCGCTGCAGACCCGCGAGCAGCATATCCGCCGCGAGAAGGCCACCTCCAACATCTGCACCGCGCAGGTTCTGCTGGCCGTCATCGCCTCGATGTATGCGGTGTTTCACGGACCCGAGGGGCTCAAGGCCATTGCCGGCCGGGTCCACATCAAGGCGGCGACGCTGGCCAGGGGCCTCAAGCAGCTCGACTACATCATCGATCCGGCGATCTTCTTCGACACGGTCAGCGTGTTCGCCGAAGGCCGCCAGGCGGAGATCCTGGAGGCAGCGCGGGCCGAGGGCATCAATCTGCGCAAGATCGATGACGACCGCATCGGCATCGCACTCGACGAAGTCTCCCGGCCCGAGACCGTGGAAGCGGTGTGGCGGGCCTTTGGCGGCGATCTCAAGTTCGCCGATCTCCTGGCCGAGCCCGTCATCCCCGATCCGATGGGGCGCCAGTCGCGCTTTCTCGAGCATCCGATCTTCCACATGAACCGCGCCGAAAGCGAGATGACGCGCTATATCCGGAGGCTGTCGGACAAGGACCTGGCGCTCGACCGCACCATGATCCCGCTCGGCTCCTGCACCATGAAGCTAAACGCGACGGCGGAAATGCTGTCGATCACCTGGCCGGAATTCGCCGACATCCACCCCTTCGCGCCGGCCGACCAGGCGCAGGGCTACAAGCAGATGATCGACGACCTGTCGGACAAGCTCTGCCAGATCACCGGCTATGACGCGATCTCGATGCAGCCCAATTCCGGCGCGCAGGGCGAATATGCCGGGCTGATGACCATCCGCGCCTATCACCGCGCCAATGGCCAGGGGCATCGCCATATCTGCCTGATCCCGACTTCGGCGCACGGCACCAACCCGGCCTCGGCACAGATGGCGGGCATGACCGTGGTGGCCGTCGGCACCCGCGAGAACGGCGACATCGACCTCGAGGATTTCCGCGCGAAGGCAGAGCTGCATTCGGAAAGTCTGGCGGCCTCGATGATCACCTATCCCTCGACCCACGGCGTGTTCGAGGAGACGGCGGCGGAGGTCTGCGCCATCACGCATCAGCATGGCGGCCAGGTCTATCTCGACGGCGCCAATCTCAATGCGCTGGTGGGGCTCGCGCGCCCCGGCGACATCGGCGCCGATGTGAGCCACCTCAACCTGCACAAGACCTTCTGCATCCCGCATGGCGGCGGCGGTCCGGGAATGGGGCCGATCGGGGTCAAATCCCATCTCACCCCCTATCTGCCGGGCCACTCCGAGACCGACGGAAAGCCCGGCGCTGTCTCGGCGGCTCCGTTCGGCTCGGCCTCGATCCTGCCGATCTCCTGGGCCTATTGCCTGATGATGGGCGGCGAAGGCCTGACCCAGGCCACCAAGATCGCGATCCTCAACGCCAACTACATCGCCGCACGGCTCAAGGGCGCCTATGACGTGCTCTATTCCTCGGCCAAGGGCCGGGTGGCGCATGAGTGCATCCTCGACACGCGGCCGCTGGTCGCAAGCGCCGGTGTCACCGTCGATGACGTTGCCAAGCGGCTCATTGACTGCGGCTTCCATGCGCCGACCATGAGCTGGCCGGTGGCGGGCACGCTGATGATCGAGCCGACGGAATCCGAGGTCAAGGCCGAGCTCGACCGGTTCTGCGCGGCCATGCTGGGGATCCGCGACGAGGCCTGGGCGATCGAGGACGGGCGGCTCGATCGGGAGAACAACCCGCTCAAGAACGCGCCACACACGATCGAGGACCTGGTCGGCCCCTGGGATCGGCCCTATGACCGGGAGGCCGCGTGCTTCCCAGCCGGCGCCATGCGCAACGCCAAATATTTCGCCCCGGTCAACCGGGTCGACAATGTCTATGGCGACCGGCACCTGGTCTGTTCCTGCCCGCCGATGGCGGACTATGCCGAAGCCGCCGAATAGAGGATGCAGAGATCAGAAGGGCGGCTGTCACGGCCGCCCTTTTGCGCGGGATCAGCGGCCGAGCGCGCCTGGCAGCGGAATGGAGGGGGCCTTGGCGATTGTGTGTGCGTCGGGCGCGGCCCCAGCCAGGACCACCGGCCTCGTCTCGCGGGCCGTCGAATAACCCGCCAGTTCGCCGGGCTTGAGCACGCGCGCCGAATTGCGCAGCGGTGCTGCCTCTTCCTCGGCCTGCGGCTTGGGCGCGGACCTGATGGCCATGGGTTCGGCCGCCGGTTGCACTTTTTTCGCCACCGCCGGCGCCTCGGCGCGCTCGGCCGCGTAGCCGGGCTTTAGCGCCACACCCGAGCCTTCGGCAAAGCGCAGCATCTCCAGCGTGGTGGCGGAGATTTCGCGGATCCTGAGCCCGCTCATCAGCGAGACCAGCGCCGCCTCGCCCATGTCCGGGTGGCAGTAGCGCAGCCGGACCTTGGCCGCATAGGAGCTGCGCGTCAGCCGCTTGAAGCCGGATCCGTCGGCGCGGCCGATTTCGCCGGCGGTCTGCCAGGCGAAGATACAAGATCCGCCGCTCGCAAGCGCGCCGGTGGCGTAGCCGAAGGGGCCATGCAGATTCTGGCCGGGGGCGCCGGAGATGCGCATCGGCACATCGGGGAGCGCCTCGCGGATTTCGCCCGTGATCTGCCGCTGGGACGGTGCCTGGAAGTAGGACGATCCCGAAGACGGCGGCGCGATCGACACTTTCAGCGCGTTCTCGCCGTTCTGATATCCCGGGTTGGGATAGAGAATGGTCTGGAAGATCTGATCGGGGCTCGAGGTTTGGCGCACGGCCTCGACGCGCCCCGCGACGCGCGGCAGATAGGCCGCGGCATGGTCGGGAGCCACATCGGCGATCAGCGTCGGCGCGACGGGGGTGACCGAACCGGTGAGCAGAGCGGGATCATTCCCGGTGGCGCAGCCTGACACGGCTAGCGCAATGGCCATCATGGCCATCGATCGCGGCATCATGGGACTATTTTCCCTCCCTGGTGTTGATCAGTTCTATGGCGGCAACAGCGCCCGCGTCGCGCATGACCAGGTTGAGCTCGCGGAAGATGGCCCTGGCCTGGTCGGATTGACCGAGATGATAATGGGCCCAGGCGCGCATCTGCGTGAGGTCGCGCGATTCCGGCACCAGGCTCGCGCGGGCATCGAGCGCCTGGAGCGTGCGGGCGAACTGCTCGCGGTCGAAGGACGAGCGGGCGCGCTGGAAATAGATCTCGGCCTTGAGCTCGCGGTCCCGCTCCGCCGACAGCGGCCAGGCCGAAATCAGCGCCTCGGCCTCGTCGGTGAGCCTGGAGCCCAGAAGCGCCAGGCCCGCGCCGTAGACCGCATCGGAGCGGACCTGGCCGGAGCCCGCCATCGCGGTCTCGAAGGAGGCCCGCGCATCGGAGAACCGCTTGAGGCCAAGTTCGCACCAGCCGCGGATCACCGCGACCTGAGGCTTGGCGGCTCCCGCACCCAGCCGGTCGATGTCGCGCAGGCAGGCGGGATAGTTCTTCGCTTCGAACTGGCGGACATGGCTGAGCTTCACCCCGGGCGCGGGCTCGGCCACGGAGGCAGCCTGAGCCGCCTTCGGCGCCGGGGCCTCGGCGATCTCGGGCCAGATGTGGGGGTAGAGACCGGTAAACTCGGCCCTGAGCGCCGCATAGTCCTTCTTCTTCTTGAGCCGCAGCAGGGTCAGCGCCAGTCCCTTGATCCGGTCGGCGGAGGCCTCCCAGTCCTGGGACTGGCGGAACCAGGCCTCGGCGGCGTCGAACTGGCGCGAATTGTAGGCGTACCAGCCGAGGATCTCGGCGTGATCGGCGGCGCGCGTCTCCAGGATGGCGGTCGAGTAGGCCAGCACCGCCTCGGCGCTGACCGGCGCTTCGCCGGGATTGCCGAACCGCGGCGAGAGCACATTCATCAGGAACACCGGATCGTCCGACAGGGCCTCGAGATGGCTTGCGGCGAAGTCATAGGCCCTGGCGTCATCCTGCTGGCGCTCAAGGCTGAGATACATGCCCTTGGCAATCTCGGGATCGGGCGCCGTGTCGAGCGCGAGCGCAAACCATTCTTCGGCGGACTTCGGGTTGTCTGCCTTCAGGTCATGCCAGCCCATCAGCGACAGGTCGTCGGGCCGGCGGCTGTTTCTGGCCTCCACCGCCAGAAGCCGCAGGGTCTCGGCCGAAAGCGGCGCTGCATCCACGTCCGCGTTGAATTCGGCCACGTCCTTGCGGGCAAGATCGAGCCGCAGCACGGAGGGCGGGATCAAGCCCGAACTCTGAGGCCAGAGGGTCGAGGCCAGCAGACGGATCTCGTCGGCCGGGAAGTCCCTCAGTGCCTTCTGCAGGGTCACGACCAGGTGCTCGTCGGAAAGCCGGCTGTCGCCCTGCCGGGTCAGGAGCCCGCGCAGCAGCCGCGCCAGGCCGTCCCGGTCGCCCGCGGCCGACAGCGCGTCGATGCTCATCCAGACCAGGTCGACATCGGCTTCCGTGGTCGGATCGAGGCCGGCGGACATGTCGGCGAGCGCCAGCCAGTCCTTGGCTTCGGCGAGCTCCTGCATGCGCACGCGCAGCTTCTTGCGGGCGAGCTTGGTGCCGAAATCGGCCGTCGGCTCCCAGGCGGGATCGGCGGCCTTGCGGCGGATGATCTCGGCGTCGATGGCGGTGAAATCGTCGTTGGCGAACATCTCCCACAGGGTGGTCTCGTCCGGCACGACGCGGTCGGCGGCGATGTAGAGATCCTGCGGCGGAACGAAGCCGGGATAGAGCGCCTGCAGACGGGCGATCTCCGCCTCGACCCGGTCGATGCGGCGTTCCTTGGCGTAGTAATAGAGCGCCGCCGTCTGCACCGGATCGAGCACCGGCGCGGACGTCGGTTGCGGCGCCTGGGCCACGGGCGCGGCCGATGGGGCAAGGGCCGCACTGGCACCGCCGGGAAAGGGCTGGCCGGCACTGGCGATGATCAGATGCGCGGAGTCCGCCGCCGCGGCCGGGACAAGGCCCGCCAGGCCCAGCAGGCCGGCGCCAAGCAGTGTCCGCGCCAGACGCATCGGGCCTGGCCTGCCCGCACAATCCTTCAGGGACAGGCGAGTGCCGGACCGGGCCGCAAGGGGAGTGGGTCGAAGCTGTCTCATTGGTCGGTCCTCACGCCGGCGCGGGGAACCGCCCGGCCAAGCCAGATGGCGAACACGGCCACCAGACCCAGCACCAGCGCCACATAGATGCGGAAATGGTCGGAGAACCAGGCGGCGGCGATCCGGCGCAGGTTGCCGGGACCATAGTCCCTGATGTCATGGGCGAAATAGGCCTGAGGCCGTGTGGTGCGGATCGTATGGGCATCGAGGTCGAAGACCACGGTCTCGCCCTCCAGGCGGTTCCAGACCGTCGGATCGGCGAGCATGGCGGCGGCGTCGAGCATGTCGAGCGAGGTTTCGGCCGTGAGCCAGGTGACGACGCCCTCCCCGGTCACGCTCGGGCTTTGCGCCAGCATCGCCTTGCGACGCGGCTCGACCAGCGGCGCTGCGTCGGAGGGGCGCTGGTAATTGAGCCAATTGAGCAGCGCGTGGAACCGCTCGCTCACGCCGGCGCCGAGATCGCGCACCGGCGATGTGTCCCGGGCGAGGCCGCGCGTGGTCTGCTGGAACGCGTCGAGAAGGGCGGCCGGATCGGTGGTCACCGCCATCGCCATGGCCGCGCCGGGCAGATGCACCGACGCGGTCGACATCGGATCAGTCGTCGCCTCCGCGCGCGCGAAATCGATGGTCTGCGGCACTGCGGCATCGGCGTCCGGCTCGACCTGCGACAGCTCGTCGATCGCACGCTTGGGCGCGATCACGATCGCGTTTCCGCCTTCGCCGGCGCGCGGCGGGCCAAAGGCGATCCGGGCGAGCACAGGGGCGCGCGCGGCAAGGCTCATCTTGGCGATCATGGTCATGGCCGCGGAGACCGAATTGGCATCGGGCCTGAGCGCATGCACATCGACCCCGGCCGGCCCGGCATAGGGATAGGCGGAGCCCGCCAGCGCCGCGAGCTCGGGCGAGCGCGCGACGCGCGCCAGCGCCGGAACCCTGATCTCGGTGGTGTCGAGCAGGATGAAGCGGGGGACGGAATCGTCGCGCTCGGCAAAGACGCAGGCGTCGTCAGCGGCGCGTTCCAGTTCGGCCAGAAGCTCGATCTGGTTGCGTCCGGGCCGGAAGGCGCGGAGCGGAAGTTCCAGCCTGCGGCCCGAGAACACCTCGCCATCGGTGTCGCGCATCGGCAGGCTCCTGACGATATGGCCGTTGACGCGGACCAGAAGCTGCGAGGTCGGCTTGAGCCCGGGCGACGTAGCGGCATGCAGCGCCAGATCCATGGTGGCGTATTCGGCCGGATAGAAGTCGGCGGGCAGGATCATGTCGAAACGGGTGTGGAACAGGCGGCCCGAGAAGGGGGCGGCGACATAGCCTGCGTCGGCCAGCGTGTAGGCGCTTTTCGCCTCGGCGCGGATCTCGCCCTTGCGCGGGGCCCGGACGCCGGTGTCGAGCACCGGCTTGAGCGGGCCCTGCACCGCATTCATCAGCAGGCCCGGGATGTCGCCGGCGGTGGCCGCATGCAGCACCACCCGGACCCGGGCATCATCGGAGCCGCCAGCCACCGAGAGACCATAGGGCGCATTGCCGCCCGCGGCCTTGAGCGAGGCGGGATCGTCATCGGTGACGATGACCAGGTCGATGCCGGGGCCGTGGCCTCCGGTCTGGGCGACGGTCACGGACAGATCATCGCGATTGAGCGCCAGCGCCAGGGTCTGGACCACCGGCGCCGCCCGGTTGAGCGCGTCCGTGCCCGCGCCTTCGGGCAGGATCAGGCGCAGGTCGGTGAGCCCGTTTTCGGTGCGGCCGAGGGTGCGCAGGCTGGCCAGATCGAGGGGCCGGATCGCCGAGCGGCTGCGAAAGCCCGAGTGCTGGCTGTCGATCTCCGTCCACAGCTCGTAGGTGGCCTCCATCGAACAATCGACGCGGTGGCGCTGGACCGCGCGCAGGCGAACCTCGTTGACCCCCGCGCGCAACAGCGCAGGAGAGACACTGAGGAGCTGGCTGTCGAAGCCCGAGGGCGAGCGGATCGGGAATTCGCCCGCGGGCGAACCGTTGATCATCACCTCGAGCGTCGAGGCCTCCGGCATGACCGAGACGGCGTTGCGGTAGGCGATGACGAGGTCGCCGCCTTCGGCGATCCTTCCCGCGTCGAGCACGAAGGTGAGGTTGACCACGTCATCCTCGCCCATCAGCATCAGGGCTGATCTCGACTGTTCGAACGATGTGAGGCTCAGGGCCTCCCCGGCTCGACCGAGGGCGACCGGCCGGGTCGACAGGATGGTGCTCTCCCCCAGGCCCTTCAGCGAGACAGCGGGGACGGGTGCCGGCGCATCCGACAACAGGCTCTGGGCAAGGGCGGCAGGCGTCGCCGCCGCGCCGAGAAGGATTGCGGCAGCCAGGGAAGACATCAGTTTACGCATGGGATCGCACCCCTCCGATGGCCGCCGTCAGGCCGGCGGCCTTGCCCGGGATCCGGGCGTTGTTGTCCTTGACCACGATCGGCGCATCCGCGTGGGAAACGGTCTTCTTCGAGCGGCCGAAGCCCATGAGGTAGCCCATGGCGCGGACCGATTCGACGATACTCCACCGGGCAAACCGCAGGGTTCCGCGGACAATGTCGAGCCGCACCTGGCGGCGGGTGATGCGGTCCTGCAGCACGCCCTGGTCCGAATACATGATCTCGGCGATGGCCATGAAGGTCGCGGGCATGCGTTCGGGATAGGCGAAGCCGAACACGTTGGTGCCGTCGAACTCGCGCACCGAGCGGATGGTGACCGGGAAGATCACCGGGCGTCCGCCGCGGCGGACCTCGATCTCGCCCGACCAGGCGGAGTCGGGATCGATGTCGGGCTCGTGTTCGGGGAACTGCACCGAAACCCCGCCGGAGGAGGCATCGAGCAGGATGATGGTCCAGGTGCGGTTGCCCTGGCGCAGCAGGCCGTGGCGACGGATCGGCAGGCGCTGGTTGCGGCGCAGCTCGCGGCGTTCGGCGACGACGCCGAGGCCGGCGCCTGCGACCCCGAGATTGATCAGGTTCCACAGCGCCACGATCATCAGGAGATCGGTGGCGACCGGCTCGGTGGCAAGCCGCCACACGGAGTAGACGGCAGCGGCCAGCAGCACGAAGAACATGACGAAATAGGGAATGGCAATCGGCGACAGCCCGTCCGAATCCAGCGTCTGGCCCTTGGCCGTGACATTGAAGGTGGGCTTGCGCGGATTGCGGATCACGCTGACGATTGAGCCCACCAGCATGATCGACTGGACATATTCATAGAGCTCGGACACCCAGGGCCAGCGCACCTTGCCATAGAGATAGCTCTGCATGGCGAAGGAGGCGATCAGGTAGGTCAGCGCATAGACGCCGAATTCCTGGATATTGGCCTGATAGATTTCCAGCGAGAAGAAGATGTAGAGCAGCGGCGAGAGCATGAAGGCGAGCCGCGACAGCGGGAACAGCCAGAACAGGTTGATTCCGGCGTAGCAGATGCGCTGTCCCATCGTGAGACCCTTGGCCAGGAACGGCCGGTTCAGAATGAGAATCTGCAGCATGCCCTGGCACCAGCGGGCGCGCTGGCCGATGAAGGCGACGAAGGTTTCGGGCTGCAGGCCGGCGATCAGCGGCTTGTCGATATAGACCGAGTTCCAGCCCTTGGCGTGAAGGCTGAGCGCGGTCTCGCAATCCTCGGTGATGGACTGGCCGGAGAAGCCGCCCACGGCGGCCAGCGCCTTGCGGCTCAGCACCGCGGCCGAGCCGCAGAAGAACGAGGCGTTCCATTTGTCGAGCCCACGCTGCAGCACGGAGTAGAACATCTCGTTTTCCGACGGCATCGAGCGGAAGGTGCGCAGGTTCTTCTCGAGCGGATCGGGATTGAGGAAATAATGCGGCGTCTGGACCAGGAACAGCTTCGGGTCGTCCCTGAAGAAGCTCACGGTCTCCTTGAGGAATTCTCGCACGGGGGCGTGATCGGCGTCGAAGACGACGACGAGATCGGAAGTCGACACCCGGAGGCCGTCATTCAAATTGCCGGCCTTGGCGTGGTCGTTCTTCTTGCGGGCATGGTAGTTGACGCCCATGGCCTTGCACAGCGCCTTGAGCTGCTCGTGCCGCCTTGTGGCGGCCAGCGCGACCAGCGGATCCTTGTGCATCCGCTTGGCATCCGTGCCGCCGTCGTCGAGCAGCCAGATGGTGAGCTTGTCGCGCGGATAGATCATCGACTTGGCGGCGGCGAGCGTGCTCGCCAGCAGTTCCGGATCCTCGTTGTAGGTCGGGATGAAGACGTCGACGCTGGGCAGCTCGTCGAGCGAGCGCACCTTCGGCGCAACCCGCTTGAGCGGGTCGGCGAGCATGAAGAAGCTGATCGCCAGCATCGCCAGGCAGTACATCTCGGCGATGTAGAGCAGCAGGCCGGGGATGAAGTTCATCGGCTCGGAGAACGCCGGCAGCGTTTCCGTGGTGCGCCAGAAGGCGTAGCGCAGGGCGAGCACCGCGCAGAACATGAAGGTGATGAAACGGAAGATCGTGTTGTCCGGCCTGGTCATGCCGAAGAACATGACGCCGAGCGCCGCAAGACTCAGGACCAGCTGCGCCTGGAGGCTCAGCGGCAGCCACAGAAGGGCCAGCCCAAGTATGCCGGCGAGCAGCGCCGGCCATTTAGTGCACATCATGTGCATGTTAACCCCACTTTGCAATTCAACCCCGCATCATGCGGAGCGCCCCCTTCGAGCGGGCCGACATTAGGAAGCAAATGGTTCACAGATTGCTAAAGTTGGATGCCCGGCCATGGTTTCCAAAGTGTTGGTTAATCAACCGTTTAGCGGAAGATTCCGGCACAGGTTGCAGGACTTGCGACCGCTGTTCCACGGCTTGGAAAGAACGTGTTCACGTCCCTGCCAGGGTGCACAGCTCTGCCGGAAACCCGGCCAGGGGGGAGATATTGACATATGATCCGGCTTGAGGAAAGAATTGGCACGCCTTGATGAATGAATATTCATTCATTATATTGCGATGCGACAGACTATCCCGGTAGTCCAATTTCCGGGCATCCGCGTATCCAGTGCCGACCTGTTCCGAAATGCTCTTTGAAGGAGTGTCCGATGGACACCGCCACGGACGACATCGCCAGCCAACGTGTTTCGGAAATCCTTCAAAAGGCGAAGTCCGTTTTTGCGTTGAATGGCTTTGACGGCGCGTCCATGCAGGACCTGGCGCAGGCCACGCAGATGAGCGTGGGCAATTTCTACCGCTATTTCCCGTCCAAGGACGCCATCATCACGGCGTTGGTCAAATGCAAGCTGACAGAGCTCGAGGAGATGCTTGTCACCCTCAAGGCGGCGCAGGATCCAGGGGTAGTCTTCATGAATCTGCTGCGGCTCAGGCTTGAGACGCTGCCGTGCGAGGACGCCGTCCTGTGGAGCGAGGTTCAGGCGGCCTCGAACCGGTCTCCGGATATCGCCGTCCTGATGCGCGCCATGGATGAAGGGGTGCGCACCCATATCGTCAATGCGCTGGTGCGCATTCACGACGATGACAGCGCGGCGGCGCATGCTGTGTTCCAGACCCGCGCGCATCTCGTCATGCTGATTGTCCATGGCTTTGCCCAGCGCAAGTTCTGTGCCCGCGAAGCCATGACGCCCGACCAGTCCGCAGCGCTTGCGGAGCTTGCGCTCTCAACGCTGCACGACACGATCTTCGCTCCCTTAGCCCCACAAGCCGTTTGACCGGAACCCCGATGCGCCCTCTCCTAGCCCTTGTTCTTGCTCTTCCCCTGATGTCGGCCCCGATGGTTCTCGCGGCTGCACTCCCCGCCGGTGCGCAGGAGGCCGAAACCGCCCAGCCGCCTGCGATCATCGCCGTGCGGGCGGTCCTGGCCGATATTACCGACCGGGTTCTCACCAACGGCATGATCACGGCGGTCGAGGAAGTTCTGGTCGCGCCGCAGGTCGAGGGCCTGGCGATCGAAACCCTTGAGGTCGATATCGGCGACGAGGTGGAAGCCGGATCGGTGCTCGCCACCCTGTCCACCGACCAGTTGATCCTGCAGCGCAGCCAGCTTGACGCCAATCGCGCCAAGGCACTCGCGGCCATCGCCCAACTCGACGCCCAGCTGGCCGAAGTCCAGTCCACGGCCCAGGAAACGGTCAAGACCGCCGATCGCGCCCGCCAGCTCGCCGACCAGGGCACCTATTCGACCGTCCAGGCCGAGCAGGCCGAAGCCCAGGCGACGGCAGCGCTGGCGCGGATCCGGTCCGTGGAGGAATCGATCAAGGTCGCCGAGGCCGACGTGACGCTGATCGACGCGCAGGTCAAGGATGTCGAGCTGCGGCTGGCGCGCACCGAAGTCAAGGCGCCGGTCTCGGGCATCATCACCGCCCGCGGCGCGCGCGTGGGCGCCATCGCCAGCGCGGCGGCCGGTCCGCTGTTCACGATGATCAAGGACGGACGGCTTGAATTGCGGGCCGACATCTCCGAGGCCGACATGCAGCGGATCGCCGAGGGCCATGCCGTGACGATCCATCTGATCGGCGGCGCCGAGCCCGTGTCCGGGGTCGTCCGGCGCATTGAACCGACGCTCAACACGGCGACCCGGTTGGGGCTGGCCCGGATCGATATCGCGGACGGCGCCGTCTTGCGCGCCGGCATGTTCGCCGACGCCCGTATCCTGGTGGCCGAGCGCAAGGCCATCACGGTGCCGGTGACCTCGATCAACATGGGGCCGAACGGCGCCGACGTGCTGAAAATCAAGGACGGGGTGGCAACCCTGACCCCGGTCAAGACCGGCATCCGCGAAGGCGGCATGGTGGAGATCACCGAGGGCCTGGCCGAGGGCGACCTTATCGTGGCCAAGGCAGGCGCCTTCGTGCGCAACGGCGACCGGGTGACACCGGTGGAAGAAACCGACAGCGGCCACGTCGCCGCGATCACCGAGTGAGGCACTCGTCATGAACTTTTCCGCCTGGGCCATCCGCAATCCGATCGCCCCGATCCTGGGATTCGCGCTGCTCACCATCGTCGGCATCCAGTCCTTCCTGACCCTGCCGATCACCCGCTTTCCCAACATCGACGTGCCGCTCGTGGCGATCACGGTGACGCAGTCGGGCGCCGCGCCGTCGGAGCTCGAAGCCCAGGTCACCAAGGAGATCGAGGACGCGGTGGCCGGCATCACCGGCGTCGACGACATTTCCTCCACGGTCTCGGACAGCGTCTCGACCACCACGGTGATCTTCCGCATGGAAGTGCCGACCGACCAGGCGGTCCAGGACGTCAAGGACGCCATCGACCGGGTGCGCGGCGATCTGCCCGCCTCGGTGGAGGAGCCGATCGTCACCCGCATCGATGTCGAAGGCCAGGCGATCATGACATTCGCCGTCAATGCGCCCGACATGACGCTCGAGGAGGCTTCCTGGTTTGTCGATGACACCATCAAGCGGGCGCTGCAGGGCCAGCCCGGCGTCGGCAAGGTCGACCGATATGGCGGCGCCGACCGCGAAATCCGCATCGAGCTCGATCCGGCGCGCCTCGATTCCTATGGCATCACCGCCGCCGACGTGAACCGGCAGATCCGGGCGACCAACGCCAATCTCGGCGGCGGCCGCGGCGAGATCGGCAACCGCGAACAGGCCATCCGCACGCTCGGCGACGCCGCCGACGCGGCGGCGCTGGCCGACACGACCATTGCGCTCGCCAACGGCCGCTTTGTCCGGCTGAGCGACCTGGGCGTCATCCGCGACACCTATGAGGAGTTGAGATCCTTCGGACGTTTCAACGGCGATCAGGTCGTGTCCTTCGCGGTGTTTCGCTCCAAGGGCGCCAGCGAGATCTCGGTGTCGGAGGTGGTGACCGAGACGATGGAGGAGATCCGGGCCAAGCATCCCAATGTCCAGCTCATCCCCGTCGACGACACGGTGTTCTACACCTACGGCAATTATGAATCGGCCCTGCACACGCTGGTGGAAGGCGCGCTGCTCGCGGTTCTCGTGGTGTTTCTGTTCCTGAGGAACTGGCGGGCAACGCTGATTGCCGCCGTCGCCCTGCCGCTGTCGGCGATCCCGACCTTCTATGTCATGGAACTGCTGGGCTTCTCGCTCAACCTGGTGAGCCTGCTCGCCATCACGCTGGCGACGGGCATCCTGGTCGATGACGCGATCGTCGAGGTGGAGAACATCTCGCGCCACATCCGCATGGGCAAGACGCCATACCGGGCCTCGGTGGAGGCCGCCGACGAGATCGGGCTCGCCGTGATCGCCACCACCTTCACCATCATCGCGGTGTTCGTGCCGGTCTCGTTCATGCCCGGCATTCCCGGGCAGTATTTCATCCAGTTCGGCATGACCGTGGCGGTGGCGGTGATGTTCTCGCTGCTGGTCGCACGGCTGATCACGCCGATGATGGCGGCCTATCTGATGCGCGACAGCGACGCCCATGAGGAAAGCGAGGGCGGCGGTCCGGTCATGCGCGGCTACACCTGGTTCATCACCAGGACGCTGCGCTGGCGCTACACCACGCTGCTCGCGGCCATCGGATCGCTGGTGGTGGCGGTCTATTTCATGGCCCAAGTGCCGGGCTCGTTCCTGCCGCCCGAGGACGTGTCGCGGGTGTCGATCAGCGTCGAACTGCCGCCCGGCTCGACGCTCCGAGACACCGACGCCACGACGAGCGCGATGCATGCCATCATCAAGGACATCGACGGCGTGGACAGCGTGTTCATCCTGGGCGGCACCTCGCCCAAGGGCGAACTCGACATCCGCCGCGCCTCGGTCTCGGTCATGCTCGAGAAGATCGAGCACTCGATCCTCAAGAAGGTGGTCAACGGTCTCGCCGGCGCGGTCCCCTTCGTCTCCGACTACATCCCGCGCATGGAGGTTCTGGGACGGGTGCGCACCCAGGGTGAAATCGAAAAGGAAATCTTCGACAAGCTGGCCGCCATTCCCGACATCCGCGCCTACAAGCTCAATGACCGCGGCGAACGCGACCTCACCTACAATGTCATCTCGACCGATGACGCGGCTATCGACCGCGCGGTGGCGATCCTCGAGCCCAAGCTCAAGGCCGAGACCGTGCTCTCGAGCGTCAGCGTGTCGGGTTCGCTGCCGCGGCCCGAGGTGCAGATCCGCCCGCGGCTCAGCGAGGCCGCGCGTCTGGGCGTGACCACGGCCCAGATTGCAGAGACCGTGCGGGTCGCCACCATCGGCGACGTCGATGCGGCGCTGGCCAAGATCTCATTGGACAACCGCCAGATCCCGATCCGGGTGCAGATCGATCCATCCTACCGGAGCGACATCGACCGGATCGGCAACCTGCGCGTGGCGACCTCGAAGGGCGTCTCCGTGCCGCTGACCACGGTGGCCGACATCATCATCACCCAAGGGCCTTCCACCATCAACCGCTTCAACCGCGAGCGCCAGGCGCAGATCGGGGCGAGCCTGCCCATCGGCGTGGCGCTCGACACCGCCAAGCAGCGCTTCAACGAGATCGTCGCCTCGACCGAACTGCCTGCCGGCGTGCAGGTGCTGGAATCGGGCGACGCCGAGGTGCAGAACGAGCTGATGGACAGCTTCCTCAACGCCATGCTGATGGGGCTTTTGCTGGTGCTCACGGTGCTGATCCTGTTGTTCAAGGACGTGATCCAGCCGTTCACGATCCTGTTCTCGCTGCCGCTCGCCATCGGTGGCGTGGCGGCGGGCCTCATCCTCACCAACAACTCGCTGTCGATGCCGGTGCTGATCGGCATCCTGATGCTGATGGGGATCGTCACCAAGAACGCCATCCTGCTCGTGGATTTCGCGGTCGAGCTGATCCGCTCGGGCCGCGACCGCGTCGAGGCCATGATCGAGGCCGGCCAGAAGCGCGCCCGGCCGATCGTCATGACCTCGATCGCCATGTCGGCGGGCATGCTGCCGTCGGCGCTCGGTGTCGGCGAAGGCGGCTCGTTCCGCGCGCCAATGGCGATCGCGGTGATCGGCGGCATCATCGTCTCGACCATCCTCAGCCTCGTCGTGGTGCCCTCGTTCTTCCTGATCATGGACGACCTGTCGCGGCTTCTGAGCCGGATCTTCGGGCGCTTCATCGGCCCGAGCGAGGAAGAGGCGGAAGTCCTGGAGCCCGAGGCGATGACTGCGGCGCTGGGCGCCAATGCCGGCGAGATCGCCGAGCTGCGCAGGCGCCTGACCGAGCTTGAGGGCCAGGTCGGACCGAGGCCACCCATGCTGGTCGTGTCGCGGGAAGCGGCGGAGTAGCGGGACCAAGGTCTCAAGGCATGTCGCGTTCAAAGGAAACCATTTGAACGCGAGATGGATCAGACCCCGAGAAGCTCGGTCTCGATCTCGCGCGTCAGGCCGACGGGCGTGCCGGTCCACACGCTTTGCCCGCGGGCCAGGATCACGCAGCGGTCGGCCACGGCGCGCAGCTCCGAAAACGCCTTGTCGATCACCAGGATCGACTGGCCGCCCTGCTTGAGCCGGGCGATCGCCGCCCAGATCTCGTGGCGGACCACCGGCGCCAGCCCCTCGGTCGCCTCGTCGAGAATGAGCAGCCGCGGATTGGTCATCAGCGCCCGGGCAATCGCCAGCATCTGCTGTTC
>NZ_JAUXOD010000143.1 GCF_030682515.1 Hoeflea sp.
GGAGGATGGCGTCCGGCAGGATGGCGTCCGCGGCGGCGTGGGCGAAGTTTCCGGCGATGTCCATCTCGCGTGCCAGCAGCCGCCGGACCCTGGCCCAGAGGCCGCCAGCGTCGCCGGAGCGCCGCTGCCTCTTCCCAATAATCCGCTGATAATAGGCACGGGTTCGCGCCACCGTTACATCCGCCGCAAAGGCGGCAGCTGTCCTGCGCGCTGCCCGGCGCATCGCCTGGCGTTCCTCGTCCGGCGCGCCGGCAAGGGCGCCGAGCGCCGCGGCAAAGCCGGTCGCGTCCGCGTCGCCCGGCAGCAGCCGGCCGTTGATCCGGTCCTCCACCACCTCGCGAACACCCGGAGCATCGAGCGCCACCACCGGGCATCCGGCCGTCATCGCCTCGACGAGCACCAGGCCCTGGGTTTCGGAAAAGGAGGAGAATGCAAAGATATCCATCGCCGCATAGGCGTCAGCCAGCGCCTCGCCCTTCAGCACGCCGGCGAAATGGATGCGATCACCGAGCTCTTCGCGTCTGAGCACCTGTTCCATTGCCGGACGCGAGGACCCGTCTCCCACGATCAGCACATGGGCGTGGATATTGTCGCGAAGGAACATAAGGAGCGCCGAGCCGAGGAAATCGAGATTCTTCTCCGGCGCCAGCCGTCCGACATGCCCGGCAAGAACCACCTCCGCCGGGATCGACAGCGCGGCGCGGGCGCGGGCGCCAACGCCGCCGGCAAAGCAGGCGACATCGACGCCTGTCGGTACGACCGTGATCGTCGTGCGCACATCGTGGTCCTTGAGGAACTCGGCGATGCTCTGGCTTGGCGCGATCACCCCGTCGCAAAGGTCGCAATAGCCGAGCGAAAGGCTCAGCGCCAGGCGTTTGAGCAGGTCCGAATCCTGCGCCACATAGTGGCCATAGAGCTCATAGCGGGTGTGGTGGGTGAAGATGACCGGCACATCGAGCGTGCTGGCGGCGCGCAGGGCGGCATCGCCGAGCAGGAACGGGTGATGGCTGTGGATGATGTCGGGCGCGAAGGCCTCGACCTCGGTCGCGAGATTGCGCGACAGCGGCAACGGCACGGAGAAGTCGCTTCCGGCAAAGTTCTGCACTGCCGGCATGCGCAGCACCCCTTCTTCGTTCTCCGGCATGTTGTCGAATTCGGGCGCCACCACCAGCACCTCGTCGCCGGCCAGCCGCAAGCCCGCGGCGAGTTCGCTGACGCTGCGCGCCACGCCGCCCACATGCGGCGTGTAGGTGTTGGTGAACATCAGGATCTTCATTCACATGCTCCGGCATTCCGCTGCCTGCGCCAGGGAATCCCGGCCACGGTCATGAGCGACCTGCCCGGAGGATAGCATCCTCACGCCCATCAGGCATATTTGTCCGGCGGGACGCCGATTTCCTGCTCCAACGCCAGATGGTGCGCGACGTCGGACAGCGAGATCACGCCCACGAGCCGCGTCCCCTGGGCCACCATGAGTTTGCGGCGCGCATTCGTGGTCAGGCACTTGAACACCTCGTCGAGCGGCGTGAGGGGCGCAACGGTGTTGCCCGCGTCGCTGCGGACCATGATGTCGGAGACAGGCCGGGCCGCCCAGTCCTGCCGGTCGACCGAGCGCACGCCCGCGGTATCGGCATAGCCGAGCAGGATATCGTCCGACACCACCGGCACAAGGCTCACGCCATGGCGCAGCATCACCTCGTCGACCAGACGGGCGATCGGGGCGTCCGGGTCGATGACATGGACCCTCTCGGTCATCAGGCTGCGCGCGGTCTTGCCGCGCAGCGCCGTCTTGATGAGCAGGCTCTGGTAGCTGCCATTCGACGCGTTGAGGATGAAGAAGCCGATCAGGATCTGCCAGAACCCGCCCACGCCTTGGCCGCTGAACACCGCAAGCGCCCCCGTCAGCATCAGGAACAGACCGAAGGCCGCGCCAAGACGGCTCGAGATGCGCGTGGCCTTGATGAGATCGCGCGTCCAGCCCCAGAGCGCCGCCCGCAGCACCCGCCCGCCATCGAGCGGGAACGCCGGAATGAGGTTGAACACCGCCAGAACCAGATTGATCAGCGCCAGATAGCCGAACACCGCGCCGGCCAGGTTCAGCTCACCCAGCAGGTTTGCAACACCATAAAACAAGCCCGCCAAGAACAGGCTCATCAGCGGACCGGCGATGGCGATCTGGAATTCCGACTTGGGGTCGTGGGGCTCTTCCTCGAGTTCGGCCACGCCGCCGAAGATGAACAGCGTGATGCCGCCCACCTTGAGCCCGTAGGACCTTGCCACCAGGGAATGCGCCAGTTCATGCAGGATCAGCGACGCGAACATGCCCAGCATCGCCACGATCCCGAGGGTGGTGTAGAGCCGCGCGGAGCGCTCCGGCAGCACTTCGGGAAAATAGGCCGTCGACAGGCTCCACACGATCAGTGTCGCGATCAGCAGCCAGCTGGGATCGACCTTCAGCTTGAAGCCGAAGATCTCGAAGAGTTGCACCGCATTCTTGAACATGACGCCTCCTGTTGCAGGACCTTGTCGGCTGATCATGCCCCATGCGAATGGCGATCGTCTTGATCGACATCATTCCGGACTGCCGCACCGGCCATGAGCGCGCGCGACACGCCTGCTTGCAGTCCAACGTATGGGCGCAATTCAGGTTCCAAGCCCGCTGTGCCGTTTCCGGCCCGCAGCGCGGTGGCGGCCCGGGCTCTACTCCAGCCTGGCCGGAAAGCCGGGCGCGCGCAGATCGGTGCCGAGCCGGTCCTCGAGCAGCTTGGCGATCATCGGCGACTGGGCATTCCCGCCATAGGCAGCCTTCGCCTCGACATAGGTCTGCTCCGTCATCGAGGCCAGTTCCAGCGGTACGCCGAACTCCCGTCCGAACTCCATGGCGAAGCCGAGATCCTTGAGCGCCAGGTCGATGTTGAAGGCGATGTCGTAGGAGCCGTTGAGGATCAGCGCGCCCTCGGTCTCGTGCACGAAGGAATTGCCCGACGACGCCTTGATCGCGGACCAGGCCTGGCCGAGGTCGAGGCCGCCGCGCTTGGCCAGCATCAGCGCCTCGCCGCAGGCCTTGAGGTGAATGAAGGCCAGCATGTTGGTGATCACCTTGATGATCGAGGAATTGCCGAGCGGCCCCATGTGGAAGATCTGGTTTCCCATCGCTTCGAGCGCCGGCAGGTGCAGATCGAACAGGTCCTTGTCGCCGCCGGCCAGCATGGTGATCTGGCCCTGCGCCGCCAGGTGCACACCGCCGGTCACCGGCAGCTCCATGGTGCGCACGCCCTTTTCGGCGGCGATCGCCCCGAGCCGCAGGATCTCGTCCCGACCAAGCGTTGACATCTCGATCCAGGTGGCGCCGGATTTCGCCGTCGTCAGCACTTCCCTCAGAACCTTTTCCGACACCGCCGGCGACGGCAGGCAGGTGACGATGGCGTCGCAATCGCGCGCGAGCTCCGCCGGTGTCGCCGCCCAGGCGCCGCCCATGTCGACATGGCGCTTGCCAAGCGACGGATCGAGGTCATTGACAGTGACCGCGAAGCCTGCCTTGAGCAGGCTCGCCGCCAGATGCCCGCCGAGATTGCCCAAGCCGATGAAACCGTAGCGCATGATGTGACCTCCGATGAGAAATGATATAGGTTTGTCGTGTACCGCATCCCGCTGAAGGCCGGCAGGAAACCACCCTCTGGGCGACCCCTCCCGGTTCAGCGAACTGAGGGAGGAACCGTGTGATGTATCCAGCAGCAGGAAGCACAATCCTGGCCGCATTCCTTCTTGCCGCAGTCATTCCGGCCGCAAGTCCGGCACAGGCGGATCAACGGGTCCATGTCCGGATCGGCATGTCGATGTCGCAAATCAAATCCTATCTGGAGAAAGAGTGCACGGACCTCACCATTGGCGGCAACAATAGTGGCGAGCAGTTCATCACTTGCGAACTGCCCCAGGGCAGGCTGATCACCGCAAACCTGTCTGCGAAAGACCGCATCACCTATTCCGTCTACCGGGAAACCAATGACACCCTTTCAGCCGAACAGTTCGGCGCCGCGATCGCCGCCGAGCTGGGATTTGCCGGGGCGGGCGAACCTTGCATGGTTTACAGCAATGCAAGTCTCTGCTGGAGCAGGGGAACGACAAAACTATGGGTCTATCTGAAACCGGACCCGGCCGGGCGGCTGTCCTCGTTCCAAGGCGATGATGAGATGGCCGCCGACGACAAGATGTAATCACCGCAGCTTCCTCCATGTCTTAATCTCGCACGTGGATACGTCGCGCATGGCGGTGTCCTAGCCGTGACCGATCAGCGCCTTGGTCTCGAGATAGTCGCGCATGCCCCAGTCGGCATATTCGCGGCCATTGCCCGACTGCTTGTAGCCGCCAAACGGCGCGAACAGGTCCCAGTCGGGATAGTTGATGTGCACCTGGCCGGCGCGCATCCGGCGCGCGATGGCGCGGGCATGCTCGATCTCGCCCGACTGCACATAGGCCGCCAGCCCGTAGACCGTGTCGTTGCCGATCCGCACCGCGTCCTCCTCGGTGTCGTAGGGCATGATCGCCAGCACCGGGCCGAAGATCTCTTCGCGCGCGATCCGCATCTCGGGCGTCACGCCGCCGAACACCGTCGGCCTGACATAGTAGCCGCGGGAGAGCCCCTCGGGCCGGTCGCGGCCGCCGGTCACCAGGATCGCGCCGTCCTGGATGCCCGACGCGATCAGGCCCTGGATCTTGTCGTATTGCACCTGGCTGATCACTGGGCCGAGATTGGTGGCGGGATGACGCGGATCGCCGGTCACCATGGCCTCCGCCGCGCGTTTCGCGATCTCGAGCGCCTCGTCGTGGCGGTCGCGCGGCACCAGCATGCGCGTCGGCGCGTCGCAGGACTGGCCGGAATTGCCGAAGCAGCCCTGGACGCCGCTGGTGACGGCTGCGTCGAGATCCGCGTCGGAAAGGATGATGTTGGGCGATTTGCCGCCCAGTTCCTGGGCGACGCGCTTGACCGTGTCGGCCGCCGATTTGGCCACGAGCACGCCCGCCCGCGTCGACCCGGTGAACGACACCACGTCGATCTCCGGATGGCTCGAGAGCACCTGTCCGACGCCGGGCCCGTCGCCATTGACCAGGTTGAACACGCCCTTGGGCACGCCCGCCTCGTGCATGATCTCGGCGAAGACGATGCCGCTCAGCGGCGCGATTTCGCTCGGCTTGAGCACCATGGTGCAACCCGCCGCAATCGCCGGAGCCACCTTCGAGGCGATCTGGTTCATCGGCCAGTTCCACGGCGTGATCAGGCCCGCCACGCCGATGGCTTCATGAACGATCAGCGTCGTGCCGCGCGTTTCCTCGAAGACGAACGCTTCGAGCGCCTTCATCGTCGCTTCGATGTGGCCCAGTCCCGACCAGGCCTGGGAGGATCGGGACATCTCCACCGGCGCGCCCATTTCCGTGGTGATCGCCTCGGCGATCTCGTCCAGGCGTGCCTCATAGAGGTCGCGGATCCGCCCCAGAAGCTTGAGCCTCTCGGCCGCGCTCCAGGCGCTGAAAGCCGGAAAAGCGGCGCGCGCGGCAAGTATGGCCTTCTCGGCGTCCTCGCGGGTTCCGAGCGCCACCTGGGCGACGCTCTCCTCCGTGGCGGGATCGATCACATCGAGGAGCGAGGCGCCGGACGAAGGCGCCACCCATTCGCCGTTGATGTAGAACTTTCCGAGATTGGCGTAGGCGGCCATGGATGTCTCCTCAAAAGTAGATATTGAAGGCCTTGCGGATCGCCGCGTCGGTGGCGGGATCGATGAGCGGCCGAGTCGACTGGGCCAGAATCCGGTTCTTGCGCTCGATCGCCTTCTGAACCAGGTCCGGCTTGCCGATCTCGGCCCATTCCTTGGGGCTCGTCCGGTCCGCGACCGCCGGGTAGACATATTCGGTCTGCATGACGCTCAGCGTCTGCGGATGACCGAGATAGTGGCCGGGACCCTCCAGGCACACTTCGCGCATGGCCTCGATGCTCACGCTGTCCTCGGTCACGTCAATCCCGCGCACGCAGCGCAGCACCTGGCCCAAGAGATCGTCGCCCAGAACCAGCGATTCCATGCAGAAGCCCAGCAGCGAGGCATGCATGCCGACCGCCTCATAGACCATGTTGAGACCCGAAAGCCCGGCCATTGTGTTGGAGATCGCCTGTTCCCAGCCGGCCTGCATGTCCGGCAGCTTGGCGTCGGCGATGCCCGCGGCGGCGCCGCCCGGCAGGCCGTAGAACCGGTGCATCTGGGCGCAGCCCGCTGTCAGCAGCGCCTGCTCGCCCGATCCGCCCGACATCGCGCCCGAGCGCAGGTCGGAGACGAAGGGCCAGGTGCCGAAGATCGCGGGATGGCCGGGCGCCATGGCATTGACATAGACGACGCCCGCCAGGCATTCGGCCACCGCCTGGACGATGGCTGTGGCCAGCGGCGCCGGCGCGGTGGCGCCCGCCTGCCCGGCCGAGAGCAGCAGCACCGGCATGCCGGCGCGCACGCATTTCTCCATGGTGATGCAGCTCTCTTCGGCGAACTTCATCGGCGGAACCACGAAGCAGTTCGAGTTCGACACGAACGGCCGCGCCCGCCAGGCGGCCTCGCCGCCGGCGATCATGTGGATGAGATCCATGCAGCCCTCGAAATGCGAGGGGTCGGAAAAGCTGGTGCCGACATGCTTGGTCGTGCCGGCGCAGCAGGCATAGATCGTGTTGACGTCCATGTCGAAATTGTCGGTGACATCGCGGCAGACCATGGCGCGCTGGAAGAAATGCACATTGTCGAGCGCATGCGTGATCCGCGCCGCGTCATAGAGATCCTGCGCGGTGGATTCGCGGTAGGTGCGGTTTTCGACATCGACCACATGCACCGCGGCGCCTGCGGTGCCGTAGTGAACCCTTGTTCCCGTCAGATCGAGATCGAACTTCGGATCGCGGGCGCAGAGCGTGATGTCCTTGGCGGCGATCGCCAGCATGTCCTCGACGAGCGCGCGCGGAAACCTTATCCGCCCGTCATCGCCGAGGATCGCGCCGGCGCCGGTCAGGATCTCGACGCCCGAGGGCGGCGCCTGCGACAGGCCGATGGTTTCCAGCGCATCGAGTGCCGCCTCGTGGATGCGCAGCACATTGGCCTGGGTCAGCGGCGAATACTGCCCGCCGCTCATGCCGGGTCGGATCGGCCTCAGGTTTTCGGCCAGCGGCGCGGTGCGGACCGCGACCCGGTTGGCGCGGCCGCCCGAGCGGCGGCTCTGCTTTGCGGGTCCGCAAGGTTCGAGTGCGGTTTCGGTTTCAATTGCGATTTCCATCATGGTCTCCAGGGATCCGAAAGCAAATTCAATTCACATCCGGACGCGGAGCGCGCCGGGGTCGTACAAAGGCTTGAGCGACGCCGTCGCCAGATGGCGCTCCCCGGCGATCTCGATGTGGTAGGTCGAGGCAAGCACATCGTCTGCGCTCTCGCCGGCTGAGGGCACGTAGCCGAGCCCGATGGCGCCGCCCAGATGATGGCCGTAATTGCCCGAGGTGACGATCGAGACGATCTCGCCGTCGCGCACCACCGCCTCGTTGTGAAACATCAGCGGTTCGGGATCGTTGAGCTGGAACTGGACCAGCCGGCGCGCAAGCCCCGTCTCGCGCTTGGCAAGCACCGCATCGCGGCCGATGAAGTCGCCCTTCCCGGTCTTTACCGCAAAGCCGAGGCCAGCCTCGAGCACATGATCCTCGTCGGTGATGTCATGGCCGAAATGGCGGAAGGCCTTCTCGATCCGGCAGGAATCGAGCGTGTGCAGCCCGCACAGCCGGAGCCCGTGATCGGCGCCTGCTTCCAGGAGCGCCTCGAAGACATGGGCGGTCTGATCGGTCGAGACGTAGAGCTCCCAGCCGAGTTCGCCCACATAGGTGACGCGGTGGGCGCGGGCGAGCCCCATGCCGATCTCGATTTCGCGCGCCGTGCCGAAGGGATGCGCGTCATTGGAGAAATCATGGGGGCTGACCGCCTGCAGGAGAGCCCGGGAATTGGGTCCCATCACGCAAAGAACGGATTCGGCCGCCGTCACGTCGGTGATGACCGCGAAGCGCTCGCCGACATGGCGCCGGAGCCAGGCGAGGTCGCGCTGCAGCGTGGCGCCGGGGACGACCAGCAGGAACGCGGTCTGTGACAGCCGCGTGGCCGTCAGGTCGCATTCGATGCCGCCGCGGGAGTTCAGCATCTGGGTGTAGACGATGCGGCCGGGCTCGACATCCATGTCGTTGGCGCACAGATGCTGGAGATACGCCAGCGCATCGCGGCCCTCGACCCGGATCTTGCCGAACGAGGTCATGTCGAACAGGCCGACCGCCTCGCGCACGGCCATGTGCTCGCGCTTCTGGTTGGCAAACCAGTTCTGCCGCTTCCAGGAATACTGGTACTCCCGCGCCTGGCCTTCCTCGGCAAACCAGTTGGCCCGCTCCCAGCCCGCCACTTCGCCGAACACCGCGCCGCGCGCCTTCAGATGCTCGTGGATCGGCGAGCGGCGGATGCCGCGCGCGGTCGCCATCTGCCGGTAGGGGAAGTGATCGGCATAGAGCAGCCCGAGCGTCTCCGTCACGCGTTCGCGCAGATAGTGCCGGTTCTTCTGGAACGGCTGCGCCCGGCGGATGTCGACTTCCCAGAGGTCGAATGGCGGCTCGCCGTCATTGATCCATTGCGCCAGCGCAAAGCCCGCGCCGCCCGAGGACACGATGCCGATGGAATTGTAGCCGGCGGCGACCCAGTAGCCTTTGATCTCCGGCGCTTCGCCCAGATAATAGCGGTCGTCCGGAGTAAAACTTTCCGGACCGTTGAAGAAGGTGTGAATGCCGGCGGTGGCCAAGAGCGGCAGCCGGTTGACCGCCTTCTCCAGGATCGGCTCGAAATGGTCGAAATCCTCGGGCAGCTGGTCGAAGCAGAAATCCTCCGGGATGCCGCCCATGCCCCAGGGCTTGGCCACCGGCTCGAAGGCGCCGAGCAGCATCTTGCCCGCATCTTCCTTGTAGTAGGCGCACTCGTCCGGGACCCTGAGCACCGGCAGCCGCGGCAGGCCTTCGATGGCTTCGGTGACGATGTAGAAATGCTCGCACGCATGCAGCGGCAGCGTCACGCCGGATTGGGCCGCAAGATCGCGCCCCCACATGCCGCCGCAATTGATGACGATGTCGGCCGCGATCGAACCGGTCTCGCCGTTCCTCTCCCAGTCGACGCCGGTGACCTTGCCATTGGCGCTGGTGATCGCGGTCACCTTGACGCCCTCGATGATGCGCGCACCGTTCTGCCGCGCCCCCTTGGCGAGCGCCATGGCGATGTTGGCGGGATCGCACTGGCCGTCAAGCGGCAGGTGCACGGCGGCGGTCACGTCGCTCACATTGAGATGCGGGTACATCGCCTTGACCTCGTCGGGTCCGATCTCGCGGACATCGATGTCGAAGGCGCGCGCCGTCGAGGCCTGGCGGTAGATCTCCTCCTTGCGCTCATGGGTCAGCGCCACGGTGATCGAGCCGCACTGGCGCATGCCGGTGGCCACACCGGTTTCCGCCTCCAGCTTGACGTAGAGATCGGCCGAGTATTTGGCGAGCCGGGTCATGTTGGCCGAGCCGCGCAATTGCCCGATCAGGCCGGCGGCGTGCCAGGTCGTGCCGCTCGTCAGCTGCTTGCGTTCCAGAAGCACGATGTCGCGCCAGCCGAGCTTGGCCAAATGATAGGCCACCGAACAGCCGGAGACCCCGCCGCCGACAATGACGGCACGGGCATGGGTTGGAATGGATTTGCCTTGCGTCATCACTTCAACGCACCTTTCAGGACATGCCCCGATTGAACCAGCCGCTGGGCGAGATGCGCGATATGGGCTGGACCCACCTCGCAGCAGCCGCCGACGATCGTCGCACCCGCATCGATCCAGCGCAGGGCGTGATCGGCATAGGCCTCGGGACCGAGATCGGTGCGGGCGGTGAGGCCGCTGACGGTACCGCCGATCGCGAGCGAATCCGCCTTGGTGAAGCCGTTGGCATAGCCGCCATGGGCGAGGCCCGTGCGCGCCAGCACCGCCTGGCCTTGCGTCACCGCCTCCGGCCAGGAGCAGTTGATCAGCACGGCCTCCGCCCCCGCTTCGGCAGCGGCACTGGCCGCGCGTTCGAGATCCTCACCGGAGCGCAATTTGGTGCCGTCCGTGTCATTGACCGACATGCCGCACCAGACCGGCTTGCCCGATTCCACTGCGGCCTGGACCGCCGCCCGGACCTCCTTGATCGAGGACAGGGTCTCGCACAGGAACACATCGACAGCGCCCTGCTGTTCGGCGACGATCCGGCGGTAGGTCGCAAGGCATTCCTCGAACGAGGGCGCCCATTCCGGATGGTAGCTGCCGAACAGCGGCGGGAGGCAGCCGGCGATGGTGATCTCCCGGTCGCCGCGCGCGGCCTGGGCGATGGCGATGGCCTTGGCCTGCAACGGCTTGAACAGGTCCTCGCTGGCGTCGCGGGCCAGGCGCTCGGGCGTCGCCGAATAGCTGTTGAGCGTGAGCACCAGCGCGCCGGCATCGATGTACTCGCGATGCACCGCCTCGACGATCTCGGGTTCGTCCATCATAACCCGGGCCGACCAGAGCGGCGACGGCGGTTGCGACGAGCGGTGGATAAGCTCCTGCCCCATGCCGCCATCGAGAAGCACAACAGACAGGCTCATGACCTTACCTCCGGCGGGATCAGCACAAGCTTGCCCGCATAGCGTTTTGACTGGAAATCGGCCTGTGCCCGGGCGATCTCGAACAGCGGATAGCTGGCTGAAACCAGCGGGCGGATCAGCCCCTCGTTGATCAGCGTGACGAGGCGGGCGAAGACGGCGTGCGGCTGGAAAGTGCAGCCGAAAATCGTCAGGTCGTTGAGATAGATGGTGCGCAAGTCGGCCTCGACGATCGGTCCGGCGATGGCGCCTGAAACCGCGTAGCGCCCGCTCGGCCGCAGCGCGTCAATGGCCGCGCCCCAGCCGGGACCGCCGACGACGTCGATCACCACATCAAAGCTGCGCGGCTCGGCGGTTTCATCACGGTCGAGAATGCTTGCCGCGCCGGCGCTGCGCACCGCACCGGCCTTGGACGCCGCGCACTGGCCGGTGACCGTCGCACCGCGCAACTTCGCCAGTTGCACACTGGCAAGGCCGACGCCGCCGGATGCGCCGGTGACGAGAACCCGGTCCCCTTCGCCGACACCGGCTCGTTGCAGCAGGTTCTCCGCGGTTCCGAAGGCGCAAGGCATGGCGGCAATCTCGGCATCAGAAAGCGACGAGGCGGTCACGTCATAGAGATGACGAGCCGGGACGCGGCAGAATTGGGCAAACGCGCCATCATAGTCCGATCCCAGCGCAACATAGGCGGTCGGGGCCTCCGGTGTCGGCTCGGGCTGATTGGTCGGGCAGATGACGCGCTGGCCTGCCGACCAGTCCGCAACGTCCGGCCCGATTGCAACGATCCGGCCGCAGAATTCGGCGCCCTGGATGCGCGGAAACGCGATGGCGCCGGCAAAGCCGCCGTCTTCGTGGACATCGCCTTCCGATGTGGCGCCTTTTGCCGACTTCGCGTACCAGCCGAGCCGCGTGTTGATGTCGGTGTTGTTGACGCCCGCCGCCAGCACCTGGACCAGAACCTCGCCGCGACGCGGCATCGGCGTGGCCACGTCCTCGCGCCATTGCAGCGCCTCCGGCCCTCCATGGGCCGTCAGCACGACTGCGCTCATCCGCTCTGGCAGGGTCACGCGCGCAGTCTCTCGTTCTTCGGATCCCACAGCGGCGCATCCTCCTGAACGGTCGCGGCGAAGCGCTCGCCGAAGATCTCGACCTCGAGCTCCGTGCCGGGCTCGGCCAGATCGGTGCGCAGCATGCCGAGCGCGATCGACTTGCCAATGCGGTGGCCCCAGCCGCCGGAGGTGGTCTCGCCCACCACCCTGCCGCCATGCCAGAGCGTCGACATGTAGGGCGCGTCGCAGTCGCCCGCCGCGATCACGAGCGTCACGAAGCGTTTCGACACGCCGCGCTGGCGCTCGGCGAGCAGCGCCTGCTTGCCGATGAACGCCGGCTTGTCCCACTTGACGAAGCGCTCAAGCCCGCCCTGCAGCACCGTGTAGTCGGTCGACAGATCGCCCTTCCAGGCCCGGTAACCCTTCTCGAGCCGGAGCGAATTGAGCGCGAACATGCCGAAGGGTTTCAGGCCATGGGCCTTGCCTGCTTCCATCACCGCGTCGAACACCGAAGCGGTGTCGGCGACCTTGGTGTGGATCTCCCAGCCGAGTTCGCCGGCGAACGACACCCGCACCAGCTGGCACCAGGTGCCGGCCACCTGGGCGGATTGATGCGTAAGCCACGGCTGACTTAGATCAGCTTCGGTCAGGGAGGCAAGGATCTCGCGCGATTTGGGACCGGACAGGATCTGGCAGCAGAACTCTTCGGTCACGTCCCGGACGGAGATCGCGGAGCCTTCCGGCAGATGCTTCACAAGCCATTCGTAGTCATGCCACTGCGCCGTGGCCGCTGTGATCAGGTAGAAGGAATCTTCGCCCAGCGCCATGATCGACATCTCGGTGACGATGCGGCCCTTGTCGTCGGCGAAATAGCCAAGGCCGATGCGGCCGGGTTTGGGCACCAGGCCGGTGGTCAGCGACAAGAGCCAGTCGCGCGCGCCTTCGCCCTCGACCCGGTAGCGGGAGAACCCGGGCAGATCGAGAATGCCCGCGGCATCGCGCACCGCCAGGCACTCCTCGCGCACCGCTTCGAACCACGCGCCTTCGCGCGTCCAGGTGTGGGTTGCCTCCTCGCTCACATCGTCGCCGGGACGCGCATACCAGTTGGCCCGCTCCCAGCCATTGTAGACGCCGAACTGGCCGCCATGCGCCGCAATGCGGTCATGCACCGGCGAGAGCTTCTTGTTGCGGCCGGCAGGCCAGGAATGATGCGGGAAGTGCATCGCATATTCGTGGCCATAGACCTCCATGCCCTTGGCCACCGTGTAGTCCGGATCGCAGAACGCCGTGAAGCGGCGCGGATCGCACGACCACATGTCCCATTCGGTCTCGCCTTGCGTCACCCATTCGGCCAGCACCTTGCCCGCGCCGCCGCCCTGGCAGATGCCGAAGGTGAAGACACAGGCCTCGAACGCATTGGGCACGCCCGGCATCGGCCCGATCAGCGGATTGCCGTCCGGTGTATAGGGGATCGGCCCGTTGATGTTCTTGGTGAGCCCTGCGGTTCCCAGAAGCGGAACGCGGGCCACTGCATCATTGATGTACCATTCGAGCCGCTCCAGATCGTCGGGGAACAGCTGGAACGAGAAATCCTCCGGCATCGGATCGTCCGGCGTCGCCCAGTGGGCCTTGCAGTTGCGCTCGTAGGGTCCGAGGTTGAAACCGTTCTTCTCCTGCCTCAGATAGTAGGAACTGTCGACGTCGCGCAGCAACGGCAGCTTGTGGCCGACTTCCCGCGTCCACGCCGCCACCTCCGGCACCTCGTCGAACAGCATGTACTGGTGGCTCATCACCATCATCGGCATGTCTCGGCCGAACCACTTGCCCACTTCGCGGGCGTAGTAGCCGGCTGCATTGACCACATATTCGCAGCGGATCTCGCCCTTCCCGGTCGAGATCACCCACTCGTCACCCTCCCGCCGCGCGCCCGTGGCCGGGCAGAAGCGGTAGATCTTGGCGCCGAGATCGCGTGCGCCCTTGGCCAGCGCCTGGGTCAGCTGCGCCGGGTCGATGTCGCCGTCATAGGGATCGTAGAGCGCGCCCGCCAACTCGTGCGTCTCGGCGAAGGGGTAGCGCGACCTGATCTCATTGGGCGACAGGATGTCGAGATCCATGCCCTGGTAGCGGCCCATGCCGACCACGCGCTGAAACTCCTGCAGCCGTTCCTTGGAATGCCCCAGCCGGATCGAGCCGGTGACATGGTAATTCATCGGATAATCGACGGCGGCGGCGAGCCCGCGGTAAAGCTCGGCCGAATAGCGCTGCATGTTCATGATAGACCAGGACGACGAGAAGGTCGGCACATTGCCCGCCGCATGCCAGGTCGATCCGGCCGTCAGCTCGTTCTTTTCCAAGAGCACGCAGTCGGTCCAGCCGGCCTTGGCCAGGTGATACAGCGCCGAAACGCCCACCACGCCGCCCCCGATGATGACAACCCGCGCATGCCCTGCAATCTCGCCCACACGTCTCTCCTGCGATCCCGGAATTGGGGCGAGTATCCGGGCGGTCCGGTCAATCCGCAATTCCGCCAAAACGCCTTTATTAATCGGAAAAACCGATTAGGTTGCAAGGCAGCATTCTCAAGGGACCGGCCATGCAAATCGAGCTTCTCGAAACCTTCCTCGACCTCATGGAAACCAAGAGTTTCAACCGCACCGCCGAGCGGCTGAGCCTGACCCAGTCGACCGTGTCGGCGCGCGTCCATACGCTCGAGACCATGCTGGGGCGCAAGCTGTTCACCCGCAGCCGCGCCGGCACCCAGCCGACGCCCGCCGGGTTCCGGCTGCTCGACCATGCCCGCGGCCTGCGCCACCAGTGGAACGAGGCAAGGCGGTCGGTCCAGTCGACCGGAAATTTCGCCCGGTCGATGCGCATCGGCATGCAGCATGACCTCGCATCAAGCCGCATCGCCGACTGGGTGACCGGCTTCCGCAAGGTCCTCCCCGACGCCGCCTTCTACATCGAGCTCGATTTCTCCAACCAGATGAGCATCGACCTGCTGGCGGGCGAAATCGACCTGTCGATCCTGTTCACGCCCAAGAATCTGCCCGACCTGCATTACGAGCACATCGGCGAACTCGCCTACCGGATGATCAGCTCGCAGGCCGTGCACATCAACGACATCGACCCCCAGACCTACATCTTCACCAATTATTCTCCCGCCTTCGACAAGGCGCACCGGCAGGTGGTGGCGAACCTCGCCGAAGCGCCGTTGTCGAGCGGCCAGAATGTCACCGTGTGCGGCCTGCTCACGGGGCTTGGCGGCACCGCCTATGTTCTGGAGGAATCGGCCGAGGCGATGGTGGCGGACGGCGGCTTCACCTATGTCCGGGGCGCGCCGCGCATCCCCCAGGCGGTCTATTTCGCCGTCCACCTGCGCAACCGCCACTCCCACATCCACCGCCGCCTGCTCGACAGCGTCCGCAAGCAATTGACCGGGGCATGAGGAACACGCCGGCGCGGGCCTGATCTCACCCTCAGCCGGGAACTTTCCTTCCATGGGACAATCCGGCGATCACGCCGCGCAGTTCGGCAAGCCCGCGCAGGCGGCCGATCAGCGGATAACCGGGATGGGTGTTGCGGGCCGCGTCATCCAGCAGCTCGTGGCCATGGTCCGGCCGGAAGGGAATGTCCCAATCCTCTTGGCTTGCCTCGCGCCGGCGCGCCTCTTCGTCGAGCAACGCGGCCACAAGGTCGACCATGTCCGTGTCGCCGGTCAGATGCGCGGCCTCCTCGAAGGAGCCATCGGCCTCCTTGCGCACATTGCGCAGATGCGCGAACCGGATCCGCGACGCAAACCGCCGCGCGATCGTCGGCACGTCATTGTGGGGATTGGCGCCGAGAGAGCCCGCGCAGAGCGTGAGCCCGTTAGCCGGACTGTCGACGGCGTCGAGGATCCAGCCGATGTCATCCGCGTCGGAGACGATCCGCGGCAGGCCGAGGATGTCGCGCGGCGGATCGTCGGGATGGACGCAGAACCGCATGCCGAGATCCTCGGCGGCCGGAATGATCTCCTCCAAGAACCGCTTGAAATTGTCGCGCAGCGCCGCCCGGTCCATCCCGTCATAGAGCTTCAGCGCCGCCTTCAGTCCGTCAGTGTCGTAGCGCTCATAGGCGCCGGGAAGCCCGGCCATCACCGACTGCATCAGCAGGCCGCGATCGTCGTCCGTCGATGACTGGAACCAGCGTTCGGCGGCCGCGATCACCCCGGGCAGGTAGTCGTCGCGGGCCGCGTCCCGGCCCAGCATGTGGAGTTCCAGCGCCGCCATCTTCACTGCCGAAAACCTCAGGCACGTGCCCCCGGTGGCCACCGGCGCCGCAAGGTCGGTCCGTGTCCAATCAAGCAGCGGCATGAAATTGTAGCAGATCGTCTTGATGCCCTCGGCCGCCAGATGGGCCATGGACTGGCGGTAATTGGCAAACAGCGCCGTGAGGTCCCCCTCGCCCCGCTTGATCCGCTCGTGGATCGGCAGGCTTTCCACGACCACCCAGTCCATCCCGGCCGCCCTGATCTCGGACTTCCGGGCGGCAATGGTCTCGCGCGGCCAGATCTCCCCATAGGGGATCTCATGCAAGGCGGTGACGATCCCGGAAGCACCTGTCTGCACGATCTCGCCGAGCCTGATCTTGTCGAGCGGCCCGTACCAGCGCCAGCTTTCCTTCACAGGATCTCCTCCACCGCCCGCCGCGCGCCGACGCGGCACAGAAGCTCGTAGGATCGGCGAACCGGCTCGGCCATCTGCGCGGCGAGGCCGGCCTCAAAGATCTCGCGCACGCCCAGCAGGGCCGCGACCTTCTCGTCCGGCGTCCCGGCGGCATCCGACAGGCCCCTGAGCCGTCCGGCCAGCGGATCCTTGACGTCGATGGGTTCTCCGCGCTCGTCGGTCCCGCCGACATAGCGCATCCAGGCCGCGACCGCGAGCATCAGGCCGGGGCTCTTGCGTCCGGCCTCGAGATTGTCGGCGATGGTGCCCAGAATGCGCTGCGGCAGTTTCTGGCTGCCGTCCATGGCGATCTGCCAGGTGCGGTGCCTGATCGCCGGATTTGAATAGCGCTCGAACAGCGCACCCGCATAGTCCGCCAGCTCGACGCCCTCCGGCGCTTCGAAGGATGGGATGATCTCCTGGCCCCACAGCCGCTGGACGAAGGCCGCGAACACCGGATCGCTGACCGTGTCGGCAATGGTTTCGTGGCCCGCGAGATAGCCGAGATAGGCGAGTGACGAATGGGTTCCGTTGAGCATCCTAAGCTTCATGTGCTCATAGGGCGTCACATCGGCGACCAGCTCGACGCCGGCCGCCACGAGGTCGGGATGCGCGTTCGCACCATAGGCCGGGACGAAGTCGTCCTCGACCACCCATTGCCGGAACGGCTCGCACAGCACCGGCGCCTCGTCCCGGATCCCGGTCTTCTGCGCCAGCCGCTGGATGTCCTCCTGCTTGGTCGCAGGCGTGATCCGGTCCACCATGGTGGAGGGAAACCGGCCCTCGGCCTCAATCCAGGCGGCAAGGGATGCATCGATGTGGCGGGCGAATTCCAGCACGATGCTGCGCACCAGCCGGCCGTTCTCGGGAAGATTGTCGCAGGTGAGCACCGTGAACGGCGGATGCCCCGCCGCGCGCCGCCGTTGCAGCGCACGAACCAGAAACCCGGGCGCCGATCTGGGCATCGCCTGCTGCAAGTCATGAACGATGTCGGGGTGGCCAAGGTTCAGCTTCCCCGTCGCCGGATCGTGGCAGTAGCCCTTCTCCGTGACCGTCAGCGTGACGATGCGGATCGCGGGATCCGCCATCTGCGCGAGGACGGCTTCCGGATCCTCCGGCGCCACCAGCACGTCGTGCAGGATCTCGACCTTGCGGAAGGTCTCGCTGCCGTCCGCGCCCTGCGTCACCGTCCAATAGACGAAATCCTGCGGCGCCAGGGCGTCGCGCGTGCCGGCGCTTTGCAGGCTGACGCCGATGATGCCCCAGTCGCCGCCCGACACCCGCACCGCATCCTCGACATAGACCGCGCCGAAGGCCCGGAAGAAGGCGCCGAGCCCGAGATGCACGATTCCGGGCTTCGGCCTGGGTATATGGCTTCTGCGAAGCCTCTGCTGGTCAGCGGGCAAGCCAGCCTCCATCGACATTAAGAAGGGCGCCATGGATATATTTGGCCGCGGGCGAGGCCAGGAACACCGCCGTCTCGGCAATATCGCTGGCCTCGCCCCACCGGCCCGCCGGTATCCGGTCGAGGATGGCGCGATTGCGGTCCGGGTCGCCGCGCAGCGCCTCGGTGTTGCTGGTGGCGATATAGCCGGGCGCGATGGCGTTCACATTGATGCCCCTGGCCGCCCATTCATTGGCGAGCAGCCTGGTGATCCCGGCCACGCCGTGCTTGGATGCCGTGTAGGACGCAACCCGGATCCCGCCCTGCACCGACAGCAGCGAGGCGACGTTGACGATGCTGCCCGTGGCCTCGCGCGCAAGCACAGCGCGGCCGAAGGCCTGGCAGGTGAAGAACACCGCCTTGAGGTTTATGTCCATGACGTCGTCCCAGTCGCTTTCGCTGAAATCGATCGCATCGGCGCGCCTTATGATACCGGCATTGTTGACCAGGATGTCGATTGGTTCGTCTGAAAACACGTCCCGCGCCGCCATCGGGTCCGACAGGTCGAGCATGATCTCGCGCCCGTCCGTAAGCTGGCTCACCGTGTCGGCGCAGGACCGGCGCCCGGCGCAGATGACTTTTGCGCCGGCGCGGCCCATGGCAAGCGCGATCGCCTGGCCGATGCCGGTATTGGCGCCCGTCACCAGGGCGGTTCTGCCGGCGAGCGAGAACGGATTCACCGAAGATCCCCCATCGCCACCATGTCCATGTCGGTGAAGTCGACATTGTCGCCGGCCATCGCCCAGCAGAACGTATAGGCGCCGGTGCCGGCCCCGCAATGGATCGACCAGGGCGGCGAGATCACCGCGTCCTCGTTGGCCATGACGATGTGCCGGGTCTCGTCGGGCTGTCCCATGATGTGGAACACGCGCTGGTCCGGCCCCATGTCGAAATAGAGATAGGCCTCCATGCGCCGGTCATGCAGGTGCGCGGGCATGGTGTTCCACACCGAGCCCGGCGCGAACTGGGTGTAGCCCATCAGCAGCTGGCAGCTGTCGGTCACCTCCGGATGGAGGAACTGCAGGATGACGCGCTCGTTGCTGGTCGCGGCCGAGCCGAGCTCGACGCGGCGCGCGTCCCCTGTCCGGATCAGGCGGCTCGCGCAGGTCCGGTGCGCCGGCGCGGACAGCACGTAGAACCTTCCGTGGCCCGAGAAGGTGACAGGTCCCGAGCCCATGCCGAGATAGAGCACCTCGCCGCTGCCCACGGCATGGTCGGTTCCCCCGGCGGACACCGTGCCCGCCTCGCCGATGTTGAGGATTCCCATCTCGCGCCGGTCGAGGATGGAGGCCGTGCCGCATTCCTTGACATGGTCGAGCGTCAGCGACCCGCCCGCGGGAACCGCGCCGCCCAGGATCAGCCGGTCGTAATGGGTATAGACCAGCCGGATCTCGCCGTCGGCAAACAGGCCGCCGGCATGAAAATGCGCGCGCAGCCCGGCCGTATCCAGACCCTTGGCCGTTGCCGGGTCGATGGCGTGACGGGTTTCAACAGTGAGCATGAAATGTCTCCCTTCAGGAGGTAGGCGTCAGAAAATCATCGCGCCGCGGCGCGAAGGTATCGATCAGGGTCCCGGGCGTGAGGCAGCGGCAGCCATGCACTTCATTGGAGGGAATGACGAAGCTTTGCCCGGCAACGACCTCGAAGCTCTCGCCGCCCACGGTGAAGGCGAACCGTCCGGATTCGACATAGGTCGACTGCACATGCGGGTGGCTGTGCAGCCTGCCTTCGGCGCCTTCGACCTGAAAGCGGAAGGCCACCACCATCAGCTCCGGGCGCTCGCTCAGCACCTGGCGGGTGACGCCGGGGTCAGTGGGAACTTCGGGATAGGATGTCAGCATCATGCAAGGAGCCTCAACGGAACAGCGAGGGAAGCCAAAGGGACAGCGACGGGATGTAGGTCACCATCATGAGGGTGAAGACGGCCGCTCCGTAGAAGGGCCAGATCGTCCGGATTGCCTGCCAGACCGATATTCGCCCGACCGCGCAACCGACGAACAGCACCGTGCCGACCGGCGGCGTGCACAGGCCGATGCCCAGATTCAGGACCAGGATCACGCCGAAATGCACCGGATCGACGCCGAAGGCCACGGCCACCGGCAGGAAGATCGGCGTGGTGATGACGATCAGCGGCGACATGTCCATGAAGGTGCCGAGCAGCAGCAGGACCAGATTCAGCATCAGCAGGATGATGATCGGATTGTCCGAGACAGTCTTCAGAAGCGACACCAGCTCGGCAGGGATTTTGAGGAAGGCAAGCAGCCAGCCGAAGGAGCCGGCGCAGCCGATCACCAGCAGCACCATGGCTGTGGTCCGCACGGCGGCCTTGGTGGCTTCCACGAAGCCGTTCCAGCTCATGGTGCGATAGGCAAGCGTCGTCACCAGCAGGGCATAGACCGCCGCAATGCAGGAACTTTCGGAGGCGGTGAAGATGCCAGACCGGACACCTCCGAAGATGATGACGATCAGCAGGATGCCGGGGATGGCATTGAGAAAGATCGCCCAGAACAGGTTCCAGCCAGGAAATTTCTCGGTCGGATAGCCCGCCTTGCGGGCGACGAACCAGGCCGTGACCATCAATGAGACCGCCAGCAGAAGCCCGGGCAGGATACCCGCCGTGAACAGGTCGGCGATCGACAGCCGGCCGCCGGCCGAGATCGAATAGATGATCATGTTGTGCGACGGCGGCAGCATCAGCGCGATGATGGAGGACACGACGGTGACGTTGACCGCATAGTCGACGCTGTAGCCCTTCTCCTTCATCTGCGGGATCATCAGGCCGCCGATGGCGGTCGCATCCGCCGCCGCCGATCCGGAGATGCCGCCGAACAGGACCGACGCCGCGATATTGACCTGACCGAGGCCGCCGCGCATGTGGCCGACCACGGCGCCCGCGAGCGCCACCAGCCTGCGGGCGATGTCGCCGCGCACCATCAGTTCGCCGGCGAAGATGAAGAAGGGAATGGCCATCAGCGCGAAGATGGAGACCCCCGAATTCAATTGCTGGAACACCACCACCGGCGGCAGGCCGAGATAGAGCACGGTCGCAAACGAGGCGACCCCGAGGCAGAACGCCACCGGCGTGCCGATCAGCAGCAGAAACACGAATGTTCCAAAGAGAACCCAGACTTCCATGATCAATCTTCCAGGGGGTCGGTTTCGCCGAAGCGGGCGGTGGGCATGCCGGCGGCGCGGCGGGCGAGACGTTCCATCGAGAACAGCACCATCAGCACGCCGCCGCCGACGATCGGCAGGAAGTCGAAGGCGCCGGAGATGCCGAGCGACGGCAGCTTGACATCCCAGGCGGAGAGCGCGAGCTGGGATCCGTACCAGACCATGCCCACCCCGAATCCGGTCACCACCAGGTCGGAAATGCTGTGGAGCCAGAGCTTCACGCCGTGGGGCAGGAAGTAGAGCATCACATCGAAGCTCAGATGGTAGCCTTCCCTGATGCCGACGGCAGCACCCAGGAAGATGAACCACCCCATCAGGATGACGGCGGCCGGTTCGCTCCAGACGAGCGAATCGTTGAAGACATAGCGCGCGATCACCTGGCTCATGATGAACACGGTCATAAGGATGAGCCCGGCGGACGCGAGCCAGAGCGCCAGACGCGCAACCTGGCGCAGGGCCAGTGCGACGGATTTCATGGTTGCCTGCACTTTAACCCCCGGAAGAAGGGACCATGGCGGAGGAGCCGCCATGGTCTTGGCGAAGAGATCAGTCGGTCGCCTTGATGCGGGCAACCAGATCCTTGAGCTTGTCCGAGGTCACGTGCTTTTCATAGACGCTGTCCATCGCCGCCATGAAGGGCGCCTTGTCGACATCGGTGATGATCTCGACGCCGGCGGCGCGGACCTTCTCCTCGGACGCCTTTTCACGCGCGGTCCAGAGATCGCGCATCACCGGAACGGAGTCCTTGGCGGCCTGACGGACGGCAGCCTGGTCCTCGGCCGAGAGCTTGTCCCAGGAGGCCTTGGACATGACCAGCACTTCCGGCACGATCAGGTGCTCGTTCAAGGTGTAGTAGCCGGCGACTTCGTAGTGGCCGGAGGATTCGAACGACGGCCAGTTGTTCTCGGCGCCGTCGATGACGCCGGTCTGGATGGCGGAGTAGACTTCGCCATAGGGCATCGGCGTCGCATTGGCGCCAAGCGCCGTCATCATGTCGACGAAGATGTCGGACTGCATGACGCGGACCTTCATGCCCTTCATGTCCTCGACCGTCTTGATCGGCTTGACCTTGTTGTAGAAGCTGCGCGAGCCGCCGTCATAGAAGGCCAGTCCGACATAGCCATGCGGTTCGAAGGCGGTGAGGATTTCCTCGCCGATGGGACCGTCCATGACCTTGTGCATGTGGTCGACGCCCTTGAAGACGAAGGGCAGCGAGACGACCTTGGTTTCCTCGACCAGATTGTTGAACGGCCCCATCGAGACGCGGTTCAGGTCGATCACGCCGAACTTGGTCTGTTCGATCGTGTCCTTCTCCTGGCCGAGTTGGGCGGAATGGAACACCTCGACGCAGATGCGGCCATTGGTGCGTTCCTCGAGCAGCTTGCCCATGTGCTTGACGGCTTCCACCGTCGGATAGCCGTCCGGATGGGTGTCGGATGATTTCAGCGTCAGTTCGCAGGCAGTGGCCGTCATCGCCATGGCCGCGGTGGCCAGAAGCATGCCGGTCAGTGTTTTCATCAGGTTCATGGTCATTTTCCTCCCAGAAATGGCTCTCAGAGCCGGTAAGCTTGCTTGGCAAGCCGATAAGCAAGGTCATTGGCGACCTCATAGGCCTCCTCCTCGTCAAGCCGCCCGGTGGCGACCAGCGTGGCGAGAAAGCTGCAATCCACCCGCCGGGCCACATCGTGGCGCGCGGGAATGGAACAGAAGGCGCGGGTGTCGTCGTTGAACCCCACGGTGTTGTAGAAGCCCGCCGTCTCCGTCGTCATCTCGCGGAAGCGGCGCATGCCCTCGGGGCTGTCGTGGAACCACCAGGCGGGACCGAGTTTGAGGGCCGGATAGGCGCCCGCCAGCGGCGCGAGTTCCCGCGCATAGCTGCTCTCGTCGAGCGTGAAGACGATGATCGTGAGATCGGGTTCCAGCCCCACCGCATCGAGCAACGGCTTCAGCGCCCGGACGTAATCTGTGCGGGTGGGGATATCGAAGCCCTTGTCGCGGCCGAAGCCCACCATTACCGGCCCCGAATGATTGCGGAAACTGCCCGGATGGATCTGCAGCACCAGCCCGTCCTCAAGGCTCATGCGCGCCATCTCGGTGAGCATGTGCCCGCGGAAGGCGTCGGCTTCGTCGGCCGAGCACGCCCCCTTGAGCGCCTTGGCGAACAGCGCCGCGGCCTGAGGCTGCGGCAGGTCTTCCGTGCGCGCGGTCGGATGACCGTGGTCGGTGGAGGTGGCGCCGAACTCCTTGAAATAGGCACGGCGGATCCGGTGCGCCTGCAGATAGCCCTCCCAGGTCGAAGTGTCCTCGCCGGTGAGCGCCCCAAACTCGGCGACGTTCTCGGCAAAGCCCGAAAACTCCGGGTCGACCACGGAATCCGGGCGATAGGCGGTCACCACCCGGCCCTTCCAGCCACTGTCGCGGATCAGTCTGTGCCATTTGAGATCGTCGAGCGGGCTTTCCGTCGTCGCGATCGCCTCGATGTTGAAGCGCTCGAACAGGGCGCGGGGCCGGAACTCCGGCTTCGAAAGACAGTCGGCGATGTGATCATAGGCGGCGTCGGCGGTCTGTTTCGACAGCCGCGCGGTCAGGCCGAACAGGTCCTGGAACGCATGGTCGAGCCAGAGCCGCGACGGGGTGCCGCGAAACACATGGTAATTCTCCGCAAACAGCCGCCAGATCTTGCGGCCGTCGGTCTCGGTCGGACCGCCATCTGCGCGCGGCACGCCGAGCCTCTCGAGGCTGATCCCCTGCGAGAACAGCATCCGGAAGACATAGTGGTCGGGCGTGATGAAGAGCTGCGCCGGATCGGAAAACGGCTGGTTTTCTGCGTACCAGCGGGGATCGGTGTGGCCATGCGGACTGATGATCGGCTTGTCGGCCACTGTCTGATAGAGTGCGCGGGCGATTCCACGGGTGTGCGGATCGACCGGAAACAACCTGTCAGGGGCCAGTAATGCCAATTTCATCCTCCCTCGATGCCCCTTTTCATGGGGCCTTCCAATCAGCGTAGTAAAGTAATATGCTAGTATGCAGATCGAGTCAACGGAGTGCGCTCATGTCCGTCACGTCCCCTTTGAGGACCCTGGAACCGCTCAACCGCCCGTCGGTGGCCGACACCGTGTTTGACGAATTGAACCGTCAGATCCTGTCGCTGGAACTGCCGCCTGGCACCAAGATGTCGGAGGTCGAGGTCGCCAAGGCGCTGGGCGTCTCCCGCCAGCCGGTTCGCGACGCGTTCTACCGTCTCTCCAAGTTGGGCTTCCTGTCGATCCGTCCGCAGCGCGCCACCATGGTCTCGCAGATTTCCGAAACCGCCGTGCTCCAGGCGCGCTTCATCCGCAACGCCATCGAGGCCGAAACCGTGCGCACCGCCTGCCGGGTCCTGACGCCTCAGGACCATGCGGCGCTGGAAAGGCTCATCGGCCAGCAGAGCCTGGCGGTGGACGCCCGGGACCCGGTGAGCTTTCACGCGCTCGACGACCAGTTTCACAAGGAGATTTGCGAACGCGCCGGGCTCGGTTTCGCCTGGGACATCATCCGCGAAAACAAGGCGCACATGGACAGGGTGCGTTTCCTGTCGCTGTCCTTTGCCTCGCAGGATGCCTTCAACGACCATGTCGAGGTTCTCGACGCAATAAAGGCACGCGACGAGGAGCGGGCCATGCAGCACATGCGGCTGCATCTCGCGCGCATCAAGGACCAGATCGTGCGGATCAGGGCCGACCATATGCGCTACTTCGCCGACGAGACCGACGCATGAAGCGGACGTTTGTATCGATCGGCGAATGCATGGTCGAAATGGCGCCCTCGGGCGATAGCACCTACCGGCTGGGCTTTGCCGGCGATACGCTGAACACGGCCTGGTATGCGAAGCGGACCTTCGGTGCCGACTGGGACGTGGCTTACCTCACCGCCGTGGGCGACGACGGCATCTCGAGGCACATGACCGACTTCATCGGGGACGCCGGCATCCGCACCGATCTGATCCGCGAGGTCCCCGGCAAGACGGTCGGCCTCTACCTGATCCAGTTGCAGGACGGCGAGCGCAGCTTTGCCTATTGGCGGTCTGATTCCGCGGCCCGGCGGCTGGCCCACGATCCCGCGGTCCTGAAGGCGGCCCTGGCCGGCGCCGGCGTGGTCTATTTCTCCGGGATCACCCTGGCGATCCTGCCTGCCGGCGACCGGACCGTCCTGCTGGATGCAATCGCGCAGGCCCGGCGCAACGGCGCCACCGTGGTGTTCGACCCGAACCTGCGCCCGCGGCTCTGGGACGACCTCGAGACCATGCGCGAGGCGGTGATGGCGGCCGCTCGCGTGAGCGACATCATCCTGCCCTCCCATGACGACGAGGCGCGGTTCTTTGGCGACCCGTCGCCGGATGCCACCGCTTCGCGCTATGCCCAGGCCGGCGCTTCCCTCGTGGTCGTCAAGAACGGCGCGGGCGAGATGGTCAGTCTGGAGCGCGGCGAGATCGGCCGGCATGACCCCGTGCGGGCAGACGGCATCGTCGACACCACCGCTGCGGGCGACAGTTTCAACGCGGGCCTTCTGGCGGCCTATCTCGAGCGCGGTGACCTGGCAGAGGCGATCGGGGCCGGCGCCAGACTGGCCGCGTACGTGATCTCACGGCGCGGTGCGCTGGTGGACTGACCGGCCCACGGCCTGTGGCATCATGCGGTGGTCATCAGAGAGTTGCCGCCGCTGCTGCCTGCGTCAGGCGCGGGACAATCTCACCCCAGCTTCTTCATGATTCTGTCAAAGCCTTCATGGATCACTCTTTCCATCGCCACCGATGCCGCCTCCCCGTCTCCGCGCTCGATCGCCTCGACGATCATCCGGTGCCGGTTGGCGGTGGCGACATGACGGCCGGGCTCGCCATAGGGGGAGCTCATCTTGAAGCTCGTCACCAGCGCGGCTTCGATCAGGTTGCCGACCGAGAGCATGAACGGATTGCCCGAGGCGCCGTGCAGGGCCAGATGGAATTCGAGGTCGGCCAGCGCAAAGCTCTCGTCGGAATCAGCACTGCTCATCTTGTCGGCGTAGCTGTAGAGAAGCTCGATCTCCTTTTTGCTCGCGCGGCTCGCGGCCAGGCGCGCGGCAAAGGGCTCGATGGCGAAGCGCATGTCGGTCAGGTGCTTGAGAAAGGTCGCGTCCACGCCCGCCTCGATGTGCCAGACAAGCACATCGGCATCAAACAGGTTCCAGTTCGCGCGCTCGGTGACGCGCGTGCCGATCCGCGCCTTGGGAATGATCATCCCCTTGGCCGTGAGCGTCTTCATGGCTTCCCTCAGCACCGTCCGTGACACGCCAAACCGTTCCGCCAGCTCCACATCGCCCGGCAGCAAAGTACCGCTGGCATAGGTCCCGCTGACAATCTCCTCGCCAAGCTGATTGACGACAAAGGAATGCTGACTTCTGTTTGCGCGTCCGGAAAAGGTGGCGTTGAGCAAGCAATTCTCTCCTTGGCCGGTTATCCCCCGGCGATGCGTCTCTTGGCTGTCGTCCAGACAAGGCCCTTCTGTAGCACGATGAATGCAAAAAGCAGCATACCAATGAGAATCTTGGTCCACCAGCTCGACAGCGACCCGTCGAAAATAATGTAGGTCTGGATGAGCCCCATGATCAGCACCCCGATCAGCGTTCCCGCGACAAATCCGCTGCCGCCCGTGAGCAACGTGCCGCCGATGACCACCGCGGCGATGGCATCGAGCTCGACGCCGACGGTCGCCAGCGAATAGCCCGCCGAGGTGTAGATCGAGAACACGATTCCCGCCAGTCCTGCCAGCAGGCCCGACAGCGCGTAAATCGCCATGGTGGTGCGTGCCAGCGGCACCCCCATCAGCGAGGCCGTCTGGGCGCCGCCGCCGATCGCGTAGACATTCATGCCGAACCGCGTGCGGTGGGCGAGGAGGCTGCCGGCGACGACCACCAGCAGCATCAGCCCGCCGATCAGCGTCAGCCTTCCTTTCCCGGGCATCAGCCAGTACAGCCGCTGCATGTAATCATAGAACTCATGGGTGATCGGCACCGCGTCGATGGACAGCACATAGGCCATGCCGCGCGCCAGGAACATGCCCGCCAGCGTGACGATGAACGCCGGCATTTCGAGGTAGTGGATAACCGCGCCCATGCTGGCGCCGAACAGGGTGGTCAGCAGAAGCAGCAGCGAGAAGACAGTGAGCGGGTGCAGGCTTGTGTCGCGCAGCATTACGGCAATGAACACGCCCGCGAACGCGATCACCGATCCGACCGACAGATCGATCCCGCCGGAGATGATGACGAAGGTCATGCCCACCGCGACGATGCCGAGGAAGGCGTTGTCGGTGAGCAGGTTGCCGATCACCCGCGTCGACAGCATGGCGGGATACTGGGCGTAGCAGACCGCATAGGCCACCAGGAAGATCACCAGCGTTGCCGCAAGCGGGAGGAGACGCGCATTGAGGCTCATGGGGCCACCGTTTCCTTGTCTTTGTCGCTCGCCCCCGCGGGCTCTCGTGAAAAGAACACCAGCACGGTGCGCATCGTCGGCGACTGCAGCACCAGGATAATCAGAATGATGACCGCCTTGATGATGAGGTTGAACTCGGGCGGAAAGCCCGACAGCAGGATGCCGGTGTTGACCGCCTGGATGATCAGCGCCCCGATCATCGATGCGACCAGCGAGAAGCGGCCGCCCAGAAGCGAGGTGCCGCCGATCACCACCGCCAGGATGGCATCGAGCTCGAGCCAGAGCCCGGCATTGTTGGCGTCGGCGCCGCGAATGTCGGCGGCGGCGATGATGCCGGCCAGCGCCGCGCACAGACCCGATGTCATGTAGACCGCGATCAGCAGCACCCGCGTGTTGACGCCGGCGAGCGTGCTGGCCCTGAGATTGATGCCGATGGCCTCGATCAGCATGCCGAGCGCCGAGCGCCGCACGATCAGCGTCACGATCGCGCCGGTGACCACGCCGATGATCACCGGCGTCGGGATCGTCAGGAGCGAGCCGGAGCCGAAGAAGATCAGGCCTTCATGATTGAAAGTGAGAATCGCCCCCTCGGTGATCAGCTGCGCAATTCCCCGCCCCGCCACCATCAGGATGAGCGTCGCCACGATCGGCTGGATGCCGAGGACGGCGACCAGAATTCCGTTCCAAAGTCCGCAGGCCAGGCCCGCCGCCAGCGCCATCGCCAGGGTCGCCGCCAGGCCATAGCCCTCGGTGATGCCCCAGGCCGACACCGCGCCGCAGATCGCCATGACCGCGCCGACCGACAGGTCGATGCCGCGGGTGGCGATGACCAGCGTCATGCCGATCGCCAGCAGCGCCACCGGCGCGCCGCGATTGAGGATGTCGATCGGACTTCCGTACAGGCGCCCGTTGGCGATGGAGATCTGGAAGAACCCCGGAAACATGATGGAGATCAGCCCGACGATCACCGCCAGCGTCATGAGTTGCGGCCAGATCCTGCGCATGAACAGCATGAGCCCGGTCAATTGATGGCCTCCCTTTCCGGCGCGGCGATGGCGCGGACCATGTTGTCGGTGGTGATGTCACCGCCGGCGAGTTCCGCCACGTGATGCCGGTCGCGCACGACGATGACCCGGTGGCTGTAGGCGACCAGTTCGTCCAGTTCCGACGAGATCACCAGCAGCGACATGCCTTGCGCGCAGAGGTCCTCGATCAGCCGGATGATCTCGGCATGCGCCCCGACATCGATGCCGCGTGTCGGCTCGTCGAGGATCAGGAAGGACGGATTGGTCACCAGCCAGCGCGCCAGCATCACCTTCTGCTGGTTGCCCCCCGACAGAAGCCCCACCGGCTTCTCCGCGTCCGGCGTGCGGATGTCGAGCTTGCGGATGTAGTCGTTGGCCATGGCGCGCTGCTCACGGGCGGGAATGCGCCGCATCCAGCCGATGCGCGCCTGCAGTGCCAGTGCGATGTTCTCGCGCACGGTGAGATCGGCGATCACGCCGTCGGTCTTGCGGTCTTCCGGGCAGAAGCCGAAGCCCGCCGCGATCGCCTCGCGCGGCGAGGTGAGTCTGAGGGCGGTCCCGTCGCCGCGCCTGGCTTCGCCGCTGTCATGGGCCGCCACGCCGAACAGCACTTCCGCGGTCTCCGTACGCCCTGACCCCAGAAGCCCGGCAATGCCCACCACCTCGCCAGGTCGAATCGACAGGTCAAACGGCTCGATGCTGCCCTTGCGGCCGAAGCCGGTGAATGTCAGGCGCGGTTCGCCCGCAGCCGCATGGGTCTTGCCATGGGAGCGGACCTCCTGCTCGAGCTCGCGCCCCAGCATCAGATTGACCAGACGCACCCGGTCGATGTCACGGGTCGCCTCCGTCCCCACCAGACGGCCGTTGCGCAGCACCGTGACGCGGTCGGTGATCTCGAAGATCTGGTCGAGGAAGTGCGAGATGAAGATGATGCCGAGGCCGCGCTCCCTGAGCGAGCGGACCACGCCGAACACCAGGTCGACCTCGTGGCTGTCGAGGCTCGCCGTCGGCTCGTCGAGGATCAGCACCTTGCCCGAGAGGGTAACCGCGCGGGCGATGGCGATCACCTGCTGCACGGCGACCGAATAGCTGGCGAGGCTGCGCGCGACATCGATGTCGAGGCCGAACTGCGACAGCACTTCGCGGGCGCGCCGGTTCATGGCACGGGTCGAGATCATGCCGAACCGCGTCGGCTGATGCCCCAAGCACAGGTTTTCCGCCACCGTCAGGTTGGGCAGCAGGTTGACCTCCTGGTAGACGGTGCCGATCCCGTAGGCCTGGGCGTCGATCGTGCCCTTGGGGTCGATCATGTCGCCATTGAGCAGGATGTCGCCGCCATCGCGCCGGTAGGCGCCGGTCAGGCACTTGATGAGCGTCGACTTGCCTGCGCCGTTCTCGCCCAGGAGCGCATGGACTTCGCCTGCCTCGAGCCAGAAATCGACTCCGTCCAGAGCGATCGTGCCTGGAAAAACCTTGCGCAAACCCCGGGCGCGAAGAAGCGGCTGATTGTCGCTCTGCGGCATCTGGGCCTCCCCCCGAATGTATGAATTGCCGTCGGCGGCCGTGTGCCGACTATGACACATCAGCTTGGTGGCGCCAGACGGCGGCCGGGGATGAACCGGCCGCCGTCCGCCACATCTCAGTATCCGAGGTCTTTTTTCTGCTCGTAGACGGCCTGCGGATCATCGGCCTGCGTGTAGAGCTTGGACTCGGTCTGGATGAACTTCGGCGGCATGGTGCCGTCCTTCATGAAGGCTGCCAGCGCGTCGAAGGCGGGCCCGGCCATGTTCGGCGTGAGTTCCACGGTCGCGTTGGCTTCGCCCGCAGCCATGGCCTGGAAGATGTCCGGCACGGCGTCGATCGAGACCACCAGGATGTCCTGGCCCGGCTTCAGGCCGGCTTCCTTGATCGCCTGGATGGCGCCCACGGCCATGTCGTCATTGTGGGCGTAGAGCGCGCAGATGTTCTTGCCGCCATCCTCGGCCTTGAGGAAGCTTTCCATGACTTCCTTGCCCTTGGTGCGGGTGAAGTCGCCGGTCTGGCTGCGGATCAGCTTGATGTTGGCGTGACCGGAAATGGCTTGCTCGAAGCCGTTCTTGCGGTCGATCGCAGGCGACGATCCGGTCGTGCCCTGCAGTTCGACCACGTTGCAGTCCTTGCCTGCAAGTTCGTCCACCAGCCACTGGCCGGCAACGCTGCCTTCATGGACGAGGTCGGAGCCGACGGCGGTGAGGTAGAGGTCGTCGGACGAATCGACCATGCGGTCGAGCAGGATCACCGGAATTTCGGCTTCCTTGGCTTCTTCCAGCACCGCATCCCAGCCGGTCGCGACAACCGGCGCGATCAGGATCGCGTCAACGCCCTGGGCGATGAAGGACCGGAGCGCCTTGATCTGGTTTTCCTGCTTCTGCTGCGCATCGGCGAACTTCAGATCGATGCCGCGGTCCTTGGCCTGCTGCAGCGTCAGCGTGGTTTCGGCGGCGCGCCAACCGGATTCAGACCCGATCTGCGAGAACCCGACGGTCTGCGCCAGAGCGCTCGACGACATCACAAGCATGGACGCGAGTACACCCGCCCAAAGAATGGCTTTTGTAGACTTCATGATTTCCTCCCGAAAATGAAGGGCTGCTGCCCGGGAGTTAAAAAATCATACTATATTATTTTTGTAAACAGCGATCATCGATGCGGATGGAATTGGACGCGCGCGGCCGTGACCTGCCGCGGCGGCGATGTCCGGGAGAATCGGAGATATGGCAGTGCAAGGCGCGGCGATGCCGGCCGATGCGCCAGGCTCTGCGGTGAAGCTCACGCCGCCCTGCGCGCCGGCCGCTCGCTGGTCAGGAGGCGTCCATGCCGGTGTCGCCCGCCCACGCCCGTGCCACCGGCGGCCCGAGCCGCAGCAGATCGACGGCGCGTGCGGCGATCTGCTCGACGATGTCGGCGGTGGTCAGGGGACGCATGTAGAAGGCCGGCACCGGCGGCATGACGATGCCTCCCATTTCCGTCACCGCCGTCATGTTGCGCAGATGGGCAAGCGTCAGCGGCGCTTCACGGGCGAGCAGCACCAGCGGCCGGCGTTCCTTGAGCTGCACGCCCGCCGCCCGTATGAGCAGGTTGTCGTCGAGCCCCAGCGCGATCGCGGCAAGGCTGCGCATCGAGCAGGGAGCCACCAGCATGCCCGCCACAGGGGTCGAGCCCGAGGAGATCGACGCGCCGACGTCGCGAAGGTCGTGGCAATGAGTGCAGAGCGCCGCCAGGTCGCTGAACGCCTCCGGGCCGCATTCGGCGGCAAGCGTGCGCTCCGCGGCAGAACTGACCACCAGGTCGATCATCGCGCCGAGCGCACGCAGATGGCGCGCCGCCGCGAGCGACAGGGCCGCCCCCGATGCCCCCGAAACACCGAGGATGACCCTCATGGCGCACCTCCCAGCCCGGCAATCAGCCTATCGGCGAAGGCTTCCGCCTCGGGTGACATGGCGATCTCCCGGCCCCACTCGCGCGCGGTCTCGGTGCCGATCTTTGTCGTCGCGTCGATGCCGATCTTGCCCGCCAGCCCCTCGAGCGGCGAGGCGAAATCGAGATAGTCCATCGGGGTGCGGTCGAGCATCATCACGTCGCGACCCGGATCCATCCGCGTGGCCAGCGCCCAGGCGATGTCGTCCCATTTGCGCACGTCAAGCTCCTTGTCGACCACGAGGATCATCTTGGTGTAGGAAAACTGCGGCAGCATCCCCCACAGCGCCATCATCACCCGGCGCGCCTGGCCCGGATAGCGCTTGTCGATCGACACCACCGCGATCCGGTAGGAGCACGCCGCCGGCGGCAGCCACAGGTCGCTGATCTCCGGGATCTGCTGGCGGATCACCGGCAGCACCAGATCGTTGAACACTTCGGCGATCACCGACGGCTCGTCCGGCGGACGCCCGGTCGAGGTGGAGAGATAGAGCGGCTGCGACCGGTGGGTAAGCGCGGTGACCTGCATCACCGGAAACGGCTCGACCGCGTTGTAGTAGCCGGTGTGGTCGCCGAAGGGACCTTCGGGCGCGGTCTCGGTGGGCGACACCCAGCCTTCGAGTACCAACTCGGCATGCGCCGGCACCATCAACGGCACGGTGCGGGCGGCCACCAGTTCCGTGCGGGCGCCGCGCAGCACGCCCGAGAAGGTGAGTTCCGACACGGTTTCGGGCAGCGGCAGCGTGGCGGCGAGCAGCGTCGCCGGATCGGCCCCGAGCACGATCGCGACCGGCATCTTCTCGCCGGCCCGCGCCCAGCTGCGATGATGCGCCGCACCGCCGCGCTGCGCCAGCCAGCGCAGGATCAGGTGGTCGCGGCCCAGCACCTGGGCGCGATAGACGCCCGCATTGTAGCGCGCCACCGCCTGCGCCTCGCTGCCATGCGGTCGGGTCAGCACCACCGACCAGGTGATGAGCGGCCCGCCATCGCCGGGCCAGCAGGTCTGCACCGGCAGGCTGCCCAGGTCCGGCGTCGTGTCGACCACCTCCTGCACCGGCGCCTTGCGCAATATCTTGGGCCTTGTGCTCAGCGCCGCCTTCAGCATCGGCCAGCGCGACCAGGCGTCGCGCATGCCGTCGACCGGCGCCGGCGTCCGCAATTCGGCCAGAAATTCCCCGAAATCAGCGACTTGCTCCGGCAGAAGCCCGAGACCGGCGGCCACCCGGCGGCGCGTGCCGAAAAGATTGGTGATGACCGGCACGCTTGAGGTGCGGCCGTCGGGCAGCACCGGTGCGTCAAAGCGCAGCACCGGCCCGCCGGCCCTGAGCACCTTCATCTGCACCGCGGTGATCTGCTCCCGGGTCGCCACCGGCTCGGCAATCCGCACCAGATCGCGGCCCGCCCCCGCCCAGTCGAGAAACGCGCGCAGGGTCGGAAAGACCGGCAGGTGGCGGTGGATAGCGTCCAAGAGTGCCCCCATGGCTGACACCCCGAGGTGGTAGCAGCCCGGTTCGCGCCAAGACTTGACATAAATCAACTCAGCCGCGGCGGCGGCGGATTAGACTTGAAAAACAGCTTTCTAGTTCCACCCCGAGGCCACAGTGTCCGACATCCATCCGTCAATCCCGACCGTTCCCGCGCTCATGGCCGGCCCTCTGAGGGTGGTGCCGCTGGCGCCGCTCGCCCAGGCGCTGACCCTTCTGGCGCGCCGGCTGGTCCGCCATCATCCGGGCCTGATCAACCGGCTCGGTCCCTATGTCGCCTGCCGGTTCGCCATCGCGCCGACCGACCTGCCGGTCACCCTGCTACTCGAACCGCACCCCACCGCCATGCGCATCACGCTGCACCGCGATCCGCCCAGGGCCGACGCCCGCATCGCCGGGCCGCTGGCGGCGCTGCTGGGCCTGGTCCACGGCACCTGGGACGGCGACGCGCTGTTCTTTTCCCGCGACCTGGTGATCGACGGCGACACCGCCGCAGCACTCGCGCTCAGGAACGCCATCGACGATTGCGAGATCGATCTGGGCGCCGAGATCGCCGGACTGTCCGGACCGTTCCGCCATCTCCTGACCCCGATCATCGACCTGGCCGAGCGCAGGACCGGCGTGCCGCTGCGCCGGGCGGAGATGTGGCCATGATGGAACTGGTCTGCCCGGCCGGCACCCCGGCGGCGCTTCGCGCCGCGGTCGACGCCGGCGCCAACACCATCTATTGCGGCTTTGCTGACGAGACCAATGCGCGCAACTTTCCCGGCCTCAATTTCAGCCGCGAGGAGCTGGCCGAGGGCGTGGCCTACGCACACCGGCGGGGATCCAAGGTGCTGGTGGCGATCAACACCTTTCCGCGCGCAGGCTCCGAACAGCTCTGGCACCGCGCCGTGGCCGATGCGAAGACCGCGGGCGCCGATGCGGTGATCCTGGCCGATCTGGGGCTCCTGGCGCATGCCGCCGACCGCCATCCGGAGCTCAGGCGGCATCTGTCGGTGCAGGCGGCCGCGGCCAATCCCGACGCGATCAATTTCTACGCCTCGAGCTTCGGCGTGCGCCGCGTGGTGCTGCCGCGCGTGCTGACGGTGGCCGAGATCACCGCGATCAACCGCGAGATCGACGTCGAAACCGAGGTGTTCGTCTTTGGCGGTCTCTGCGTGATGGCCGAGGGGCGCTGTTCGCTCTCCTCCTACATCACCGGCAAATCCCCCAACATGAACGGCGTCTGCTCGCCGCCCTCCCATGTGCAATATGTCGAGACCAGGGGCGAACTCGCGGCCAGGCTCGGCGGCTACACCATCCACCGCAACGCCAAGGACGCGCCCGCCCCCTACCCGACTTTGTGCAAGGGCTGCTTCCACAGCGAAGACAAGACCGGCTACGTGTTCGAGGACCCGAGCAGCCTCGACGCCAAGGACCTGATCCCGGCGCTGGCCAAGGCCGGCGTGACCGCACTCAAGATCGAGGGCCGGCAGCGCTCGCGCTCCTATGTGGCGCAGGTGGTGCGCAGCTTCCGGGGCGCGGTGGAAGCGGTGGCGGCAGGCAGGCCGGTGCCGCCGGGCACGCTGGCGAGCTTGACCGAGGGCCAGGCCGCCACCACCGGCGCCTATCGCAAGACCTGGAGATAGCGCTTTTCTCAGGACAACCGGCAACCGGTTCTCCGAGGAAGGCCGGAAAGGAAGCAGGCACATGCAGCTCACAGTCGGACCCAACCAGTTCTTCTGGGACGCCGCCCTCTGGCGCGATTTCTACCTGCGCCTGGCCGACGAGGCCCCGGTCGACACCGTGGTGCTGGGCGAGCTGATCTGCTCCAAGCGCCTGCCCTTCTACCAGACCCATTTTCCCGAAGTGATCGAGCGGCTGCAGGCCGCCGGCAAGTCCGTGGTCATGACCAGCCTCGCGCTGATCACGCTCAAGCGCGAACGCAAGTTGACCGAGGAACTGGTGGAGATGGGCCTCGAGGTCGAGGTCAACGACCTTTCGGTCTTGCCGCATCTGCCGGCAGGAGCCGCCTTCTCGGTCGGTCCGCTGGTCAATGTCTACAATGAAGGCTCGTTCGGCTGGCTCGCCGCGCGCGGCGCAAGCCGCATCTGCCTGCCGCCGGAACTGCCGCTCGCCTCCATCGCCATCCTGGCTGAAGCCGCGCCGGTGCCGGTCGAGGTCTGGGGATGGGGCCGCCTGCCGCTCGCAGTCTCGAGCCGCTGCTATCACGCGCGCCTCCACGACCGGGCCAAGGACAACTGCCAGTTCATCTGCAGCGCCGACCCCGACGGCCGCGCCGTCGACACGCTCGACGGAGAGAAGTTCCTGGCCGTCAACGGCATCCAGACGCTCTCGGCCAGTTGTGCGAACGCCGCCAATCAGGTGCCGGGCCTCCGCCAGGCCGGAGTGGCCTCGCTGCGCCTTTCCCCCCAGTCCGAGGGCTTCGTCGAGGTCTGCAAGCTGTTCCGCGACCTGCTGGACGGCAAGATCGCCGCCGAAACCCTGTCGGCCACCGCCCTGTCCCGGGCCCCCGGCGGCCAATATGCCGACGGCTTCCTCGCCGGGACCGCCGGCGTCGACTGGTCCGGCGGGCCGCGGCGGGCGATGATGGGCTGAGCGGCGGACGCGCCTCGAAGGCGACCGACGCCGCGAAGGGAGGATAGACCACCCTCTTCAAGCGGACCGGCCAGCGGCATCGCTGTGCTTGGCCGGAACCGGACTCAGGCGTCCTTTTCCAGCGCCTCGATCTGCAGGTCCAGTCCATGCGCGATGTGATCGGCGATGGCTTCCATGGCGGTCGACGCGCTCCCCGTTTCGATCGCATCGACGAGGACCAGGTGATCGCCGAGGGACTTGGCCAGATCGATCTTGGCGATGGCGGCGAAGAGATTGTAGGAAATGCCGCGGTTCCAGATATTGTCAAACATATCAAGCAGATAACGGTTCGCCGACAGCTCGACGATTTTCCGGTGAATGTTGCGGTTCGCCGTGAAATAGGTCTCGATCGAGGGCGAGGAAATGTCCTCTTCCTTCTCGATGAACTTCCGCAGTTCCTGCATTTTGACCGGATCCGGATTGGCCGCAAGGATGCGTGCGGCCTGCCCTTCCACGGCGGTGCGCGCCTGGTAGAGCTCGTGCACCTCGATATGCGACATGCGATAGACCTTGAACCCGCCATTGTTGGCGACGACCAGGATCCCTTCCTGCTCGAGCCTCAGCAGCGCCTCGCGCACCGGAGTGCGGCTGATCTGCATCTCGTCGGCCAGCTTTTCCTGCACCAGCCGTTCATCGTCCGAAATCGCGCCGGTACGGATAGCCTCAAGCAGTTGGTTGTAAACAATGTCGGCCAGGCGCGGACGATCCTGTTTGATGCTCTTCAATGCCATGAGGCGGCTCCTTGCTGCTCAGATTCTGTCCCCCCCGGGCGCTCCGTATACAGGATGCAAAAAACAAAGTGGAGTGCGATTTCGTCGCATCTGGACACTTGCAGAAATCCTGAATACTGAATACAGTATACATATTGTTCGAGGGAGACACTGGACATGTGTGGAATTGCAGGACGGATTCTGACTTCCCCCGGGAAGGTCGGCCGAGATCTCGTTGAATTGATGGAGGCTCAGGAGCATCGCGGTGCCGACAGCACCGGCTTTGCGATCTATGGCCTGCCGCGCGACGAGGGCTATGTGCTCAGGGGCATGGGCTTCGACAAATCCGCGATGAGCGCGGATCTGGACGACTTCAAGAACATCCTGCGCGACCACGGCTCGGACTATCTCGAAGACCTGCACATCGTCACCTCGCACGAACAGCATTACTGCTTCCGCATGGAGATCCAGGATCCCAAGGATCTGGTCGCCTGGATTCGCGACGCCGACGAGATCTCGCACCGGATCGAGATCCAGTCCTGCGGCCGGTCCCTCGAGATCATCAAGGATACCGGCGGCGCCAGGGAAGTGGCCGACAAGCACAAGGTGCGCGACATGATCGGCACCCATGGCTTGGGCCATGCCCGCCTGGCGACGGAGAGTTCGGTGCTGCCCAATGCCAGTCACCCGTTCTGGGCGCGCCCGTTCTCCGACGTGGCGATCGTCCACAACGGCCAGATCACCGATTACTACACGCAGAAAGAACGGCTGGAGCGCCAGGGCTACCGCTTCCTCACCGAAAACGACAGCGAGCTGATCGCCGTCTGGGTGTCGGACCAGATCAAGGCCGGACTCACCGTGCAGCAGGCGCTGACCAAGTCGGTCTCGGCCATCGATGGCGTCTTCACCTTCATGATCGCAAGGCCCGACGGGATCGGCTTCGCCAAGGACCGCTTCGCCATGAAGCCGCTGGTCGTGATCGACCAGAACGGCAATCTGGCGGCGGCGACCGAGGAACAGGCGGTACGCCGCGTGTTCCCCGATGAATGCGATGTCATCAATTATGACGGTCCGTCGCTGACCGGGATCTGGGGCATTGGAAACCGGAGCCTTGCAGCATGAGCGAGACGGTTATCGAGGTCGGCAAGCGCCACATCCGGGAAATCAACGAAGAGATCCAGGACGCCTGCCGCAAGGGCGGCAAGATCCGGGTCGTCAACACGCTGTCCAGGCACAATCTCGGCGTCGGACTGCCCGATGGCGCGGACATCACCTTTGAAGGCAGTGTCGGCTATTTCTGCGGCGGGCTCAACACCGGCTCCACCCTGCATATCGAACGCAATGCCGGCTGGGCGCTGGGCGAGGGCATGGCCAAGGGCATGATCACCGTCGAAGGCTATGCCGGCATGTCGGCGGGCGCGGCCATGATCGGCGGCACGATCCACGTCAAGGGCGACACCGGTCCGCGCTGCGGCGTTGCCATGAAGGGCGGCAACATCGTCGTCGAGGGCAAGATCGGCTACCAGTCGGGCTTCATGGCCCATTCCGGCAGGATCATCGCGCTCGGCGGCGCCGGCGACAGCTGCGCCGACGCGCTGTGGCAGGGCGAGGTCTGGGTCGCGGGCGAGGTCGCGAGCTTCGGCGTTGACGTCAGGATCATCGAGCCGACGGCTGAGGAAGTCGCCGAAGTCGACGCCATTCTGGCCCCGCTGGGCCTGGTGGACTCCGCGCGGAACTGGCGCAAGATGATCTCGGGTCAGCGTCTTTGGTATTTTGAAAGCAGGGATGCAAGCGCATGGCTCATGATCTGAACGTACCGTACGAGTTTCCCTTCGAGGCGGCCAGCGAAGCCGAGATCAAGTTCGGCGACGGCGCGATCGCAGGCCGGCCGGCTGGCGTGCCGTCCTCCTACGAGGAAGGCGGATCGGCGCGCTGGACGCCCGACGCCATCGCCGAGGTCCACGCCCTTGCCCAGCTCGGCCGCTACCAGGTTCGCGGTTTCAACTCGTTCAACAAACACCTGCCGACCTTTGACGACCTGACCTTCGTGCCCGCCACGATGACCCGCCTGCCGCTCGAGGGCTACCGGGAGAGTTGCGACACCACCACCATCCTGGGCGGCGGTCGCGGCCTCGTCGAGCGTCCGATGGAGCTCAAGATCCCGATCTACATCGCCTCGATGTCCTTCGGCGCGCTCTCCGCCTCGGCCAAGGCGGCGCTGGGCTATGGCGCCTCCAAGGTCGGCACCATGACCTGCACCGGCGAGGGCGGCATGCTCGAGGAGGAGCGGGAAGCCTCGCAGCGCCTGCTCTACCAGATGTCCCCTGCCCGCTACGGCGTCGATCTCGACCATTTGCGCCGCGCCGACGCGCTGGAGATCGTGGTCGGCCAGGGCGCCAAGCCCGGCACCGGCGGCCTGCTGCTCGGCATGAAGGTCAGCGAACGCGTCTCGCGCATGCGCACGCTGCCGGTGGGCGTGGACCAGCGCTCGACCATCCGCCATCCGGATTTCCTCGGCGCCGACGACATGGCGGTGAAGATTGAGGAGCTGCGGATCGCCACCAACTACAAGGTTCCGATCTTCATCAAGATGGGCGCCACCAGGCCGCGCTACGACGTGGCCATCGCTGCCAAGGCCGGGGCCGACGTGATCGTCGTCGACGGCGCCGAGGGCGGCACCGGCGCATCGCCGGAAATGCTCCTGAACCACACCGGTATTCCGACCATGAGCGCCATCCGCGCCGCGCGCGAAGCGCTCGACGAGTGCGGCATGACCGGCAAGGTGTCGCTGGTCGCAGCCGGCGGCATCAGGACCGGTGTCGACGCCGCCAAGTGCCTGGCGCTGGGCGCCGACGCGGTGATGATCGGCAATGGCGCGATGATGGCGCTGGGCTGCAATTCGCCGCGCTATCTGGACGACTATACATCGCTGGGCACCGCACCCGGCGCCTGCCATCACTGCCACACAGGCCGCTGCCCGGTGGGCGTGGCGACGCAGGACCCCGAACTCGAAAAGCGCATGAACCCCCATGCCGGCGCCGAGCGGGTGGCGCGGTACCTGACGGCCATGACCATGGAGATCACCGCGCTCGCCAAGGCCTGCGGCAAATCCTCCGTCCACAATCTGGAGGTCGAGGACCTGCGCGCGCTGTCGTTCCAGGCGTCTGCCTTCACCGGCGTCAAGATGGCCGGCATCGACAAACCGTTTGAATGGTGAGGCCTCTGGGGATTAGGATCGGAGGCCAGGAGAACCCGGGATGAACAAGCTCAGGAAGATTTTCGAGCAATGGCTGGAAAACCAGCACGACCGTGACTTCGTCCGCAACATGAATTCCCTCGCCGAAAGCGATCTCGGCATGGCGCGCGACGAAATGCTGACCTTCATGTCGAATCGTCCCGAGACCCGGGCGCAACTGGTGGAGATGGCGGCCCGCTTCGGTGTCTCCGAAGCAGAGATCGACGCGAAACGCTGGCGGGCGCTGGAACTGACCAAGGCCTGCGGCCACTGCTCCGAAACGAAGGTCTGCCAGCGGTTTCTCCACAGCGACGGGCCGGTCTCGGAGGCAGACACGTTCTGCCCGAATGCGGGGACCTTCCGCGAGATGTCGGACGGTGGTAAGGGCTGAGCTCGCCCCTGCCGGACGATCCGACTCCCACCGCTCTTTCCGGTCCATTCAAACGACAAGACCCCGTTGCGCCATCCCGCAGGATTGGCGCGGCGCGGCCTCAGCAAGGCCCGGCCATGCGTATCGCCATTCTCGACTGCTCCCGCCTGGCCTCACCGCTCCTGGACAGATACGGCTCCACCGCAGCCGTGATCGCCGCGTGGCTCGCCCCCCACATGCAGGGCGACGACCTGGTTGGCGTGGCGATCGGCGATGGCGCGCCCCTTCCGCGGGCCGGCGATTTCGACGGTTTTGTCGTGTCGGGCTCGGAAATGGGCGTGTACGACGCGCCGGACTGGATGGCGCCGATGCGCGCGCTGCTGCTGGATATCCGTGATGCAGGAAAGCCGGTCTACGGCATGTGCTTCGGCCACCAGCTGATGGCCGACACCTATGGCGGCAAGGCCGAGAAGTCGGCACAATGGTCCGCGGGAGCCCGGCGGTTCACCGCCGACGGCGAGGTCTTTGACGCCTTCGTCCTGCATGGCGACCAGGTCACCGAGGTGCCGCCGGGCAGCAGGATCCTGGCTTCCGCCGACTATTGCCCGATCGCCGCCTTGACCTATGATTTTCCGGCGATGTCGACACAGTTCCATCCCGAATATGAAACGGATTTCGTCGAGGCGGTCATCGATCTCATCCAGGATCAACATTTGGGCGCGCGGGGCGGCCTGGAGGCGCGCCAGTCCATGGACGGAGCAACGGTGAAGCTGGGTCTCTTCGCCGACAAGGTCGCGGCCTTCTTCAAGGAGCACGGCCCCGCCGTCTGATCAGCGTCCCGACGGGCTTTCCTTGGGGGAAAGCTTGCGGCGGCCGGCAATGAGGAACCGGTCGGCGGTGCCGTAGTCCCTCACGCCCACGCCCGCCACGAAATCGCCGAACACCGGGCCGTGCTTGTAGAGATGGCCGGAGCATCCCCCTGCGAGAAGCACGTTCTTGTGTCTGGGGTGCCAGTCGACGATGAAATGCGTGTCCGGCGTCAGGCTGATCTGGTTGAATTTGGAATCCACCACCGGCTGGCCGACCAGTCCGGGGAGCCGCTTGCGGATGTAGCTGCGGGTCCGGCTCAGCGTCTCCCGCCTGACCAGCCGCTCGTCGGTGTCGAGATCGATCGTGTCGGGGATGACCACGGCCGCCTTGACGCCCGATCCCTCGCAGGACGGCAGGCCGAAGGATCCCTCGCCATGGTCGATCCAGCACGGCATCTCGTCCTGGTCGAAAGCGGTGCTGCCGTCCGGCGTCGAGGTGTAAAGCACATTGACACCGATGGTCCTCAGGATCGGCTTGATGGTCCTGGGGTACATTTCCCCCATCCAGGCGCCGGTCGCCACCACGACGAGATCGGCCTCGAGCGGCCTTCCATCGAGCAGCAGGCGCTCGTCGCTGTCGGTGGTGACATGGCCGCGCTCGACGCGTCCGCCTGCCTGTCTGAACAGCTCAAGTCCGGCGAGCACGCCGCGATGCGCCATCACCATGCCGGCTTCGGGCTCGTAGAGTGCATAGGAAATGCTGCTCACGTCGAATTGCGGAAAACGGACGGCCACCTCGTTCTGGGAGAACTTGTAGAACGGCACGCCGAGCTTGCTGAAGGTCTCCGCGGTCGCATCCTCCCAGTCGCAATGGCCTTTCGTGGCCAGGATCAGGGCGCCGCATTCATAATAGAGCTTCTGGCCAACTTCCGCCTGCAGCTCCATCCATTGCAGGCGGGCCTCCCGCGCCCAGCGGGTGTAGAATTCATCCCTGCCATGGATCGACCGGATGACGCGATTGTAGTCGGACGAGGACGCCCGCGAGTGGCCCGGCTCCCAGCGGTCGATCAGTCGGGTTTTCACGCCGCGCCGGGCGAGTGACAGGGCCGTCATGGTTCCGGCGACACCGGCGCCAACTACGATTGCGTTGCCACTCATGATGAAGAATCCCCTTGAACTCGCCTGAACTATCTGCATACTGTATTCTGTATACAGCCGATCATCAAGAGCTGCTCTGCGGGGAAAAAATGACTGGGACCACATTCAAGCTGCCGAAGGGGACGCATACCGTCTGCATAGGCATGGGAGACCTCAACGGCATCATGCGCGGCAAACGCATTCCCGCCACCCATTGGAATGCCGTCTGCGAGGACGGGAATGCGCTCTCGATCGCACTTCTGTCGCTGGATATGACCTGCGACATCTGGGACACGCCCTATGTGAACATGGGCAACGGATATCCCGACATGCACATGTTTCCGGTGTCCGAGCCGGTCTCGCTGCCGTGGGAACCGGGCGTCGCCTTCTGCATGGCCCGCGCCGAGGGCATGGACCACAAGCCGGTCCCGATCGATCCCCGCAACGTGCTGGTCCGGCAGGTCGAGCGCGCAAAGGCCATGGGCTATGAGGTCATGACCGGGACAGAGCTTGAGTTCTACCTCCTCGACCCGGCGACCCGCCGTCCCAGGGACACCGACATCCAAGTCTACTCGCTGGCCCGCGCCGCGGAAATGGAGCACGTGCTCGGCCCGATCCGCCAGCAGATCAACGAGGCCGGCATCCCCATCGAGCAGTCCAACCCCGAATACGCGCCCGGCCAAGTCGAAGTGAACATCCGCTATGGCGAGGCCTTGCTGTCGGCCGAACCGGGTGATCATGTTCCGCTCGCTGGTCAAGCAACTGGCCCATGCGCATGGCTATCTGGCGACCTTCATGCCCAAGCCGTTCCTCGACATGTCCGGCAGCGGCTTTCACACCCATTATTCGCTGTGGGCCGGCGGCAAGAACATCTTCGCCGACGCCGGCAGGCTAAATCAGACCGGCCGCTACTTCGTGGGCGGCCTGCAGAAGCGGATGGCCGAAACGGCGCTGTGCGGCTCCGCCACGCCGAACGGCTTCCTGCGCCGCAAGCCCTACACCTTCTGCCCGATCAACACCTCCTGGGGTCCCGACAACCGCACCGTCGGCATAAGGATCATCGAAGGCAAGGACAGTGCGGTGCGCGTCGAAAAGCGCGACGCCGGCGCCGACTGCAATCCCTACCTGCTGCTGGCCACCGACATCGCCGCCGGTCTCGATGGCATCGAACAGAAGATCGAGCCCACTGAGATGACCACCGGCGACGCCTATTCGGAGGACCGCCACGAGCCGATTCCGACCGACATCGCCGTCGCGCTCAAGCTGGCGCGCGGGTCCGACTTCATGCGGTCGGTCCTCGGGGACGACATGTGCGAACTCTACATCCAGCAGTCCGAACGCGAGATGGAATTCCGCAGGAACCAGGTCACCCAGGTCGAACTCGACCGCTACATAGGCAATTTCTGAGCCATGAAAATCGGACGCATCACCGGAACCGTCACCGCCACCGTGAAAGATCCCAAGCTTTCCGGCGCGGTGCTGCTGATCGCCAATATCGAGGATGGCGAGGGCACCGTCCAGGAGGCGGCGGTGATTGTCGCCGACACCTGTTCGGCCGGACCGGGCGATCTCGTCCTCATCGTCTCGGGCTCCGCAGCCCGCCTCGCGGCCAGCACCGGCGGCCTGCCGGTGGACATGGCGGCGGTCGCGATCGTCGATCACATAGACATGACTACGTCCAGCAAAGGGAAGAACTGAGATGGCAAAACCAGTGAGCGGCCAGATGGCCTTGGGAATGATCGAAACCCGCGGCCTGGTCGCCGCGATCGAGGCGGCCGACGCGATGGTCAAGGCGGCGAGCGTCACCATCGTCGGCCAGACCAAGGCCGGCGGCGGTCTCGTCACCATCCTGGTGCGCGGCGAGGTCGGGGCCGTCAAGGCGGCGACCGATGCCGGCGCCGTGGCCGCCAACAAGGTCGGCGAAGTGGTGTCGGTGCACGTGATCCCGCGTCCCCATGATGAACTCGAAGCGATCATCGCGACACTCGGCGGCGGCTCCGCGAACTGACGTGCCGATGCTGTGCAGCGCGTAAATCGCCCGGTTAAAGGAAATCGCCTTCATGAGCGGATCACCGTTTGAAGAGTTTGCGGATGCGATGGCATCCTCGCCCAGGGCGGCGCCGGGGACCGCAAGGCGGTTCGAACGGATCGCTGTGCTGGGCGGAGGCAAGGATGCCCGGCTGATCGCGGCGCTCTGCCTGGCGGCGGGCGCAGGCGTCATCCTGTTCTCGGCCTATGGCGCGGAACTCGATGCCCTGCGCAGGAACGGCGGCGTCACCCTGCGCGGCGAAGGGCCGATCGGAACCTTCCAGGTGGACCGCGAGGGCATCCCGTCGATCAGGACCACGGCGGAACTCGACACCGCCATAAGCCAGGCGGACCTGATCTTCCTGACCGGGCCGGTGCACAAGCAGCGCACCTACGCGATGGTCCTGGCCGATCATCTCAGGGATGGCCAGGTGCTGGTGCTTGCCCCGGGCCGTTCGCTCGGAGCGGCGGAGACGGCGTGGCTGCTCAGGGTCGGCGGATGCCGGGCCGACTACACCATCATCGAGGCCCAGGGCCTGCCCTACTGGACAACCGAGACTGGCGGGACGCTGACGCTGGCGAGGACGGGCCACGTCGCGGCCGCCACCCTGCCCGCCGGGCGCCGGGATGCGCTCGACGGCCTGGCTGCGTTCTTTCCCAACCTCGATCCCGTCGCCAGCACGATTCACGCGGGCTTCCATGACGCCTCGGCCCTTGTGGAACTGCCGGCGCTCTTGATGGGCGGCCCCGCCCTTCCCGACTCCCGGCCTGCGGTCCCGGCCGAGGCCAAGCCGCTCGCCGAGAATGCGACCTTCCGGTCGCTCATCGGCGAAAAGCATCTCAAGATCATCGAGCGCATGGCCGAGGAACGCCGCCTCGTGGCCTCGCGGTTTGGCGTGCGCGACCTGCCTGACACCGGCAGCTGGATTTCCACCTATGCAGGCGCGCCCCGCGGCGACGGCGCGCGCAGGATCCCGGGCCAGGCCGAGGCGCTTGGCATCGTGCGCTGCGGAACCATCGGTTCGCTCACGCCGCTGCAATCGGCGGCACTGATCGCCGGCATCGCCACGCCCGCCACAGCCGCGATGATCACGCTCGCCTCCACGGTGCTCGACGCCGACATCGAGAGCGCCGGGCGCAGTCTCGCCTCCATCGGCATCAACGCCAGCACCATCGACGATGCCCGGCGCATCCTCGACACCATAGCGGGGGGATCGCGCTGATGGACGACGATCTCAAGTCAATCGCCGCGGCACGGCGGTGCGCGGAAAGCGCCTTTGAAGCCTATCGGGCATTCCTCGGAACGGACCCGGCCCGGATTGACGAGATCGTCGAGGCTATGGCGCGGGCGGTGGAACCCGAAGCCAAGCGCCTGGGCGAGATCGCGGTCGCGGAAACCGGCTACGGCAACGTGCCCGACAAGCGGGTCAAGAACCTGTTCAACGCCCTGGCCGTGGCCGAATATCTGCGCGAAGTGACGACGCTCGGCGTGCTCTGGCGCGACGATGCGGCCAAGGTGCTGGCCATCGGCGAACCGATGGGCGTCGTCGCGGCCCTCATTCCGGTGACCAACCCGACATCGACCGTCATCTACAAGGTGCTGTCGGCGGTGAAGGCGGGTAACGCCATCGTCTGCGCGCCGCACCCGCGCGGCGTCAAATCCGGGCTCGAGACGGTCCGCATCATGGCCCGCTGCGCCGAGCAGATGGGCGCCCCCAAGGGCCTGATCCAGTGCCTCGAGCACGTCACCATCCTGGGCACGGCGGAGCTGATGAAGCACCGGCGCACGTCGGTCGTCATGGCCACCGGCGGTCCGGGCATGGTCAAGGCGGCCTATTCCTCCGGCAAGCCGACGCTTGCGGTCGGCGCCGGCAATGTGCCGTGCTACGTGCACAAGTCCAAGGCCGGGCAGATCGGCGAAGTCGCCGAGCAGATCATCACCTCGAAGTGCTTCGACTACGGCACCGCCTGCGTGTCCGAACAGGCCGTCATCGCCGACAAGCAGATCGCCCGCGAACTGCGCCACGAGATGAAGATGCGCGGCGCCTATTTCATGACCCCGCAGGAAGCAGCGAGCCTTGCCAAGGTCATCTTCACCGGCAGGCAGGCGATGAACCCCGAAAATGTCGGCCAGTCGCCGCAGGTCCTCTCAGCGAAGGCCGGGTTCTCCATTCCTCCAAGGACCCGCTGCCTGGTCTCCGACGAGGCCGAGATCGGCTGGCAGCGACCGCTGTCGGCGGAAAAGCTCAACCCGGTGTTGGCCTTCTACGACGCCCGCGACGAGGCCCACGGCCTGGAATTGTCCTTCGGCATCGCAAAGTTCGAGGGCTGGGGCCATTCGGCGGTCATCCACTCAGACGACCCGACGGTGGTAACGAAATTCTCGGCCATTCCCGTCGGCCGCGTTCTGGTCAACACGCCGGCGATCATGGGCGGCATGGGCTATTCGACGGCGCTGGAGCCGAGCTTCATGCTGGGCACCGGCACCTGGTCGGGCTCGATCACCTCGGACAACGTGACCGCCCTGCATCTCATCAACATCAAGCGTGTTGCCTACGAAAACAGGCCCTGGCGCGACATCTACGAAGAATATGGAGAGTGATTGTGTCATCCGGAATAACCATTCGCGCGCTCATGCAGATCGACAATCTGCAACCGAAATTCGCTGCCTATAACGGCGCCACGGTGCAGGGTTCGGTGCCGCTGTCGGGCGACACCGTGCTGATCGGCGAGTTCGCCCCGGGCAACGGCGTATTCCGGCTGATCGACCGGGCGCTGAAGGCCTCCTCGGTCGAAGCGACGTCGCAGCTCGTCGAGCGCGAATTCGGCTTCTTCATCCTGCGCTCGCCCTCCAATGCCGAAGTCAGCGCCGCCCGCGACGCCATCCTGGCCGAGCTCGGCGCCACCATGCTCGACCGGGTCAAGCCCACGGTCGCCACCACCCAGATCATCACCTCGGTCGAGCCCTACCAGGCGCAGCTCCTGAACAAGTGGCGCAAGGGGTCGCTGCTCGTTCCCGGCCAGACGCTTGGCATCCTCGAGTGCGAACCGGCGGCCTATATCTCCATTGCCGCCAACGAGGCCGAAAAATCCGCCGACATCGACATCGTCGAGGTGCGCGCCGTGGGCAAGTTCGGCCGGCTGTTCATTTCCGGCAGCGAGGATTCGGTGCAGACCGCGATCGACGCCGCGGTCAAGGCCATCGAGGCGGTGGAAGGCGTGGCCGCCAAATGACCAGGTCCTCCCGTGTCATCGGCGCAGAACATGTGAGCATGGCCCAGCGGGCCGGCAAGCAGGCGCTCGAGATCATGGCGGGGGACATCGTCACAGGCCTGGCGCGGGAAACAGCCGAGCGGCTCGGCATCAGGCTGCTGGACGGTCCGCTGGAGCGTCCGGCAATTGCAAAGACCGATGGCTCGAGCCAGATGATGCGCGGACTCTACCGGCGCTCGCCGCACTGGATCGGCCCGAAAAAGCCCCGGCCGCTTGGCGCGGCCAGGCGCCTTGCCAAGCTCGGACTGATCGGCGCGGGCGGCGTGGGCGCCAACATCGCCCATCTGGCGGCCAATGGCGACATGGCCGACGAGATCGCCCTTGTCGACATCGTGCCGGGACTCGCCCAGTCGGTCGCCATGGATCTCAATCATGCCAGCGGGATCAGCGGCTCCAAGACCAGGGCCAGCGGCGGGATGGCGCTCTCGGGCATCGCCGGAAGCGAGGTGGTGATCGTCACCGCCGGCCGGGCGCGCTCGCCCGGCATGAGCCGCTCCGATCTCATCGACATCAATGCGCGGGTGATCCGTTCGGCCGCCGAGGCCATCATCTCCCACGCCCCCGACGCCATTGTCATCGTGGTGACCAATCCTCTCGACGAGATGACCTTCGAGATGCTGAGGAGCACCGGCCTGCCGCGCGAGAAAGTGCTCGGCATGGCCGGAACGCTGGATTCGAGCCGCTTCCGCAACGCCCTCGCCCGCGCCGCCAAGGTGCACCCGTCGGACGTGGAGGCAATCACGCTGGGCTCCCACGGCGACGAGATGGCGCCGATCGTGTCGAAGGCGAAGATCAAGGGCCGCCCGGTGTCGGATTATCTGTCCCAGGCCGAGATCGATGCCTGCGTCCGCGACGCCGTGACCGGCGGCGGACAGGTCGTCGCCCTGCGCAAGACCGGATCGGCCACGCTCGCGCCGGCCCATGCCTCGATCGAACTGGTCGACCACATCCGCGGCGCCAAGGCCGGCGCGGTTCCGGTCTCGGTGATGCTCGAGGGCGAATACGGGATCAGCGGCGTGGTTTTGGGCGTGCCCTGCCATCTGGGCGCCAGGGGCGTGGTCGCCATCGAGGAGATGACGCTGCCCCCAGGCGAGATGGCCGCGCTCAAGGCCGCGGCGGACGCGATCAGGAAGCGGCTGGGAGGATGATCATGCGGGTGCAGACGATCAAGACCGGCGGACGTTTTGAAGAGATCGGCTCCTATGCGCGGGTCAAGCGGGTGGGTCCGTTCGTCTTTGTGGCGGGCACGACGGCGATCGAGCCGAGTGGGCTGCTGCATGCGCCGGGCGACACCTATGCGCAATCGATCTTCATTTTCAAGCGAATCGAGGACGCGCTGAGGGAAGTGGGGGCCTCGATGCGTCATGTGGTGCGCACCCGCGCGTTCCTGACCGACATGGCGGCGGGCGGAGGCGGCTTCGTCAGGGCCCATGGCGAGGTCTTCAAGGGCATCGATCCGGTCACCAGCGGCGTTGAGGCCGGCCTGACGACGCCGGGCATGATGATCGAGATCGAGGCCGACGCGATCATTTTTGACGAGGAGACCTAGACGGCTTTCCGGTCTGCCAGGAGAGGACCCTGCCGGACCCAAGCAAAAAATGGAACAGCACGGATCAACAAGGGAGTATGCACATGAGAAAGTCAGCAGCAAGAACCGGACTGGCGGCACTCACATTGTCGCTGAGCATGTCCATGAGCACATTGGCATTCGCGGCCGATACGGTGAAGATCGGCTTTATCGGCTCCTTCGCCTCCGACGCGGGCCGCAGCACCCTGCGCGGCGCGGAAATCGCCATCGAGGAACTCAATGCCGCCGGCGGCGTGCTCGGCGGCAAGACCATCCAGCTGGTCAAGGCCGATACCGGCGAGGATGTGACCGAAGGCATCAAGGCCTATGAATATCTCGCCGAAACCGAGAAGGTCGAGTTCATCGTTTCGGGCGATGTCGACGACGTCTCGCTCGGCTGGCTGCCGCGCATGGTCGAGTACAAGATCCCGACGCTGGACACCTGGACCTCGTCGATCACCATCATCGACAAGCTTGTCGAGGATTACGACTCCTACAGGATGTACTTCATGAACGTGGCCTCCGACGAAGCGCTTGCCACTCTGTATGTCGACTTCGGCAAGGACGTGCTGGCCGGTAAGATGGGATGGAAGAAGACCGTCATCTTGCAGGAAGACACGGCCTTCGGCGGCGCCATCAACGGCCTCGTCACCGGGCTTCTGGCGCCGGAAGCGGGCATCGAGGTCATCGACACGATCGTCTACGATCCGTCGACGGTGGATTTCTCGCCGATCTTCAGCCGCGCGGTCGATAGCGGTGCGGATTTCATCTACATCATCTCCTCGGTCAACAGCCAGGTCGTCTCCTCGCAATACGTCAAGCAGCAGGTGCCGCTGGCCATGACCGGCGTCAATGTCGCGGCCCTGGGCCAGGAGTACTGGGAAGACACCGGCGGTTCGGGCGGCGGCATCTCGACGCTGAGCCCGGTGCCGTCCGTCGGCTTCTCACTGGACCCGGTCTCGCAGGCATTCGCCGACAAATACGTCGCCAAATACGGTTCGGAACGGCCGAAATACCCGCATTTCAACGGCTTTAACGCCTATTTCGGCGTCAAGCAAGCCTTCGCCGCTGCCGAGGAAGCCGGCGGCTTCGGCCTCGACGCCTGGGTGCCGGCGATGGAGAACCAGGACCTGATCCTCGAAAAGGACGGCCAGATGTGGATGCGCTACGGCTTCTGGAAGCCGGGCGAGGTCGAGGAACGCACCGGACGCACCTATCCGCACAACCTGCGCTTCGACATCACGCCGCCCTATGACGACGGTGCCCCGTCGATGGTGGTGGTGCAATGGTACGAGGACGGCAGTTCGAAGGTGGTCTATCCGCCGAAATACGCCAACGGGGAGTTCCAGGTCCCGTCCTGGGTCAAGCAGTAATCACGCCTTCGATGCGGAGCCCGGGCGCGCATGTCAGCACCCGGGCTGCGCAAGTTCATGTTCAAACATCGGGTCGGTTGATTCATGCTGCAAGTCCTGATTCAAGGCTTTCTCCTGAGCGGTCTCTACGCCCTGATCGCGGTGGGATTCACCCTGATCTTCAGTGTCGGACGGGTGCTCAACCTGGCCTATGGCGCCTATCTGATGATTGGCGGCTACGCTTATTTCTACATGGTCCAGACGCTCGGGATGCCGAAATTGCCGGGGTTCCTGTTCGCCATCGGCATGGGGGCACTGGCGGGCGTCTTGATGTACCGGATCCTGGTCAAGCGCCTGAAGGGCGACCAGGTCGCCGTCGAGATCTCGACCCTCATCCTCGCTGTCGTCATCCAGGCCGGCATCGTGCTCGTCTTCAACGACAGCTCCAAGATCCTGCATCCCATCGTCGACGGCGTCTGGCGCATCGGCAGCACCACCATCACCAACAACATTCTCGTCGCCATGGTCGCAAGCTGGTTCATCCTCGGAGGCCTGCTGCTGTTCGTCAAAAAGACCCATGTCGGCCGCGCCATGCAGGCCGTGTCGATGGATGCCAAGGGCGCCCGGATCTCGGGCATCAACACCGACCGGGTCAACATGATGACCTGGGCGATCTCGGGCGCGCTGGGGGCGGTGGCGGGGGTCTTCTTTGCCTCCTACACCCAGCTCAACCCGTCCATGTGGGTGGCGCCGCTGATCATTGCCGTGGCGGTGGTCATCGTCGGCGGGATCGGCAGCATCGTCGGCACGCTGATCGTCGCCCATATCATCGGCTTCATGGAAATCATAACCACCACCTTCATCGCCGCCGAGTTGCGGGGCGTGTTCACCATGCTTCTGATCATCGGCGTTCTGGTGATCCGGCCGCAGGGCCTCTTCGGCCGGGGAGATCTGTGATGCCGCGTCTGCTTCTGGCCTGGGCCGCCTTTGCCGTTATCATGCTGCTGCTGCCGCAGGTCGTGAGCCCCGGGACCCTGCGCATCATCATCTTCGCCAACTTCCTCGCCATCTTCGCCATGAGCTGGGACTTCATATCGGGAAAGACCGGCTACATCAGTTTCGGCCACCCCTTCCTCATCGGCATCGGCGCCTACACGTCGGCCATCCTGTCCTATCGCTTCGGCGTACCGGTGTCGCTGTCGATCCCGCTTGCGGTGCTGGCAACCATGATCGGTGGAACTCTGTTCTTCCTGCCCGCGCTCAGGATCAAGGGAACCTATTTCGCGCTGGTCACGCTCGCCTTCATGGAGTTGATGTACCAGCTCGTTCAGGTCATCAGGCCGGACCTGACCGGCGGAACCAGGGGCATTTCCGGCATCAAGACGATCCTGTCGGGCGCTGTGCCGAATTTCTACCTGTCCTTCGGACTGATGTTTGCCATCGCGCTCGCGCTGTGGCTGCTGTCGCGCACCCGGATCGGCACGGCGCTGGACGCGATCTCGATGAACGAGGAAGCGGTCAGCGGCAGCGGGCTCAACACCACCAGGCTCAAGCTGTTCGCCTTCATGGTCAGCGCCTTAGTGGCGGGTCTCGGCGGCGCGTTTTATGCGCACTATCTCGGCTCGATCGCGCCGCGGGCGCTGTTCGACATCAATTTCGTCTTCACGATCATCGTGTCCGCCCTGATCGGCGGCTCATCGACCGTCATCGGTCCGATCATCGGGGCCTATTTCATGACGTTCCTGCTCGAATATCTCAGGCCGGTCCTGCCTGGAAGCGAGCGCTATCTGGTCTACGGACTGATCGCGCTGGTCCTTTATGTCTACCAGCCCAAGGGCATCATGGAACTTTTGAGAAAGCTCGGTGTCCGCGCGGGCGGCGGCCGAACCGGGAGGGCCGGCAATGTCTAGTCTTCTGGTCCTCGACAATGTGGTCAAGCGGTTTGGCGGCATTGTCGCCACCAACGGCCTGAGCTTCCATGTCGACCGCGGCGAATCGCTGGCGCTGATCGGCCCGAACGGCGCCGGCAAGACCACCATCTTCAGCCTGATCATGGGCGAGCACCGGCAGAATTCCGGCACGATCAAACTCAACGGCGAGGAGATTTCGAACCTCCCCACCCACAAGCGCATTCAAAAGGGCGTCGCCCGGACCTACCAGGTCCCCCGTCCCTTTTCCGAAATGGACGTCGCCGGAAACATTCGCGTCGGCATGATGCCCGACAATCTGTGGCAGATGATCACGCGCGGCGCGGACCCCGACGGCGAACTTGCCATCGCCCGCAGCGTCGGCTTTCGCGACGCGGATCTGTCCCGCAAGCCGAGCGAGCTGTCGATGGGCGACCTGCGCAAGCTCGAACTGGCAAGAACGCTTGCCACGCGGCCCGAGGTGATGCTGCTCGACGAGGTCTTTGCCGGCCTGACCGTGGGCGAGATCGAGCAGATCTCGCATCTGCTTGCCGAGAAACGTAAGCAAGGGCTGACCTATATCATCGTCAGCCATGATCTGCGCGCGCTCGAGCCGCTGGTCGACCGCGCCGTGGCGATGACCTTCGGCAAGGCGATCGCCGAAGGCAGTTTTTCAGACGTCATGGACGACGAGGCGGTTCGCTCCGCCTATCTCGGGCAATAGGGGCAGGGACGATGGCGCTTCTCGAGATCACCGACCTGCACTCCCGGTACGGGATGGCCAAATCGCTGCACGGGATAAGCCTCTCCGTCGAGGAAGGCAGCATCGTGGCCGTCATCGGTCCCAATGGCGCTGGCAAGTCGACCCTGATGGATTCGATCATGGGACTGGTCGAGAACACCGGCTCGATCAGGCTGGCCGGCAAGGAAATCACCCGGCTCGACACCTCGGAGATCGTGCGCATGGGCGTCGGCTATGCGCCGGAGCGCGCGCATCTGTTTCCCTATATGAGCGTGCGCGAGAACCTGCTGGTCGGCGCCTTCACCGCGCGCGAGACCATCGACGAGAAGCTCGAGCAGGTGCACGACCTGTTTCCGGTGCTCAAGACCCGCTGGGCCCAGGAGACTGCGACCCAGAGCGGCGGCGAGCGGCAGATGGTGTCCCTCGGCAGGGCGCTGATGAGCAATCCGCGGATCCTGCTCGTCGACGAGCCGACCATCGGCCTGGCGCCGAAGATCTGCGATGGCATCGCCAAGGTGCTCAAGCGGCTCAACCAGGAGATGGGGCTCACGGTGGTGATCGCCGAGCAGAACGTCAATTTCGCCCTGAGCCTGGCTGAGGAAATCCATGTCCTGGAAACCGGCTCGCTGCGCGTGAGCGGCACGCCGGATCAACTGCGCACCGATCCCGAACTGACCAAGGCCTATTTCGGCCATTGATCCTCAGGGGGCCGGCGGGCTTGCCGGACGCACGGGACCGGCCTTCGCGCCCGCGAACATCGAGGCCAGCTCCGCCCGGGAATTGACCCCCAGCTTGTCGTAGATCGACTGGGTCTGGTTGCGCACGGTCGACGGGGCGATCCCGAGCATCCTGGCGACATCCTTGTGGCTGCGCCCTTTCGCCAGAAGCTCCGCCACCTCGGATTCGCGCAGCGTGAGATGATCCATCGGCATCATCCGCCTGAGCGTCAGCCGCCGCAGCCGCATGCCCTGATACTGCGGCGCGTTCTCGCAGATCACGATCATCTGCTCCTGGTGCAGGACATGCTTGCCCTGGATGTGAATGAGCCGCGTCAGCTTCTCCGGCAGCAGGTCGCCCTTCCAGCCCGGCCAGAACTCGCCAAGCTGCTCGCGAAGATTGGCGAGGCCCAGGATGCCGATGCCGGACTCGTTGACCAGGATGGAAATGGTGCCGCGTTCCGCCCGCCGATTGTATTCGAACGACGACAGCTTCATCGCCCGGCCCAGCTGGTCGACGGCGCATTGCAGATATTCCTGTTCCGCGGGCGAGAACTCCCTGGAGACCCGGCCCATGCGATAGCTCGACAGATAGAAGGAGGCCAGCCGGCCCTCCCTGCGGTTCATCACGGTGGCCATCCGGGTGAGCCCGTAGCGGTCCGACAGCGTGATCATGCCATCGTTCTGCTGTCCCGAGTAGCGCTCATAAGTGGCGATCGCCCCGGGTTCGCGGATCAGCCGGGCCGCCAGCAGATCGTCATCGGCCATGGTCTGCCAGAAGTCGTAATAATCGTCCGGGAGGTTGAGCGAGGCATTGGCATGAATCTGCACGCCGGTCTTCTCGATCTGCGCCCAGCCGTACCAGGCGCCGTCGAAGCCCAGGGTCTGCGATAGGTGGTCGATCGCCCAGCGGGCAATGCCTTCCGCATCGGTCTCCACCGCCCGAGCGTTCACTTCGGAAACGAAATCCGAGAAAGATTTGAGGTCGATCCTGCTTCCAGCCGTCACCGAATTGCTTCCGGATTGTTAACGCCAGAGCTTCTCCTCGCCCGTGAATTCGGACCCTGGCAGCGCGCCATCCCTGATGAACGCATTGAGGACATTCCGCATAATCCGGCCGACATTATTCTCCCCGCCATGACAAGGCAAGGCCTGCGACCAGGCGATGGACCCCGAGGCGAAGACGGCTCCATTGTTGGGCGTGGTGAAGTAGATCATGTCGCCGCGCACCTGCGCGTCCTGGGTGCCGCCGCGCCCCGGAAAGGCATAGGTAACCTCCTCCGAGACCAGCGGGTAATTGTCCGAATGTCCCCAGGAGGACGCCAGCAGCAGCGTGTGCGGCGGCGTACCGAGCCCCTGCTCGTAGCGGTCGAGTTCGATGCCCGCAGCCCCGCCGCCGGCGAGGCCGAAATCGCCGATCAGCTCGCGCTCGCCGAGCCCCTCGAAGATCCAGGAGGCGCGCTTGTGAAAACTGTCGGGCATCCTCTCGAAGGGCTGGCTCTCGTCCATGCCTTCGGCGGTGAAGCCCAGGCCCACGATCTTCTGCGGCGCCCGTCCGCGCGACCGCCACAGGCCGGAGCGCTCCCCGGTGCAGGCCAGGTAGCCCTCCCCCGGCTCCGCCTGCCAGGCGCGCGATCCGGTGTCGAGCTTGCGCACCTCGATGCAATGGGGCTCGTCGGCGCGAAGTCCGGTCACCCAGTAATAGCCGTTGCCGCCCAGATACATGACCCGGCCGCCATCGGCGAGGTAGGCCTCGGTCGCGTCCATCATCTCTTCCGAGTAATATTCCGGATGCGTGCCGTTGAGGACAACCTTGTAGGGGTCGAGCGCCGACTTGCCCTCGGCGTGCAGATCGTGATCGGTGATCAGGTCGTAGTCGTAGCCCGCATGCTCGAGCCACCAGATCAGCGACAGGTCGGCCGGCAGGGCCCAGGGGAAGTTCATCGCCGGCATCCGGTATTTCGGACGCATCGAGATGATCGGCCGGCGCCAGGACGAGTAGCAGCACCCCGCCCCGTCGGTATGGTGATCGTAGGTCGACAGGCCGAACTCCTCGAGCTTCTTGTATTCGAGGTCCTCCGCCACGATCACCGGCGTGTGCGCCGTGATCGCCTGGGCGATCGGCGCCTCATAGGCCAGGTGCTCGTTGGCGTAGGCCAGATAGGTGAAGGTGGGCAGCAGGAAGGCGATCTTCGCCTTGGGCCGCTTGGGCCTCACGATGAAGGGCACGTAGTCCTGCGTGCCGCCGCCGTCGAGGCGCAGCGCATAAACGCCGCTCTTGAGATCGTCCGGCACGTCGAGCGAGAGCGTCGTGTCCCAGTTGGAATCGGTGAGCGCGTCGTCGTGGAAATGCACGCCGCCGAATTCGCGCGGCGCCAGCCGGAAACTGTCCGCGCCGCGCCAGTTGAACCCGGTCATGCCCCGGACTGGCCGGTTGACGCCTTCAAGATGAATGGCATTTGGACCAATGTCCTGAATGGTGTCGCCTATTCCCTTGTCGGTATATCCGGCTGTCGTATCCCAGTGCGCAACAAGCCCATCGCCGGATTTCATCTCTCCCCTGGACAGGGCCCCGATCTCATCCGTCGCCACTGCACGGCCAAACACACCGCACCTGTCAATCTTGCCGTTGAACAGCAAGGTGGTGTGAGGGCCGCGCTGCGCATTGGTTTCAGATGCACCGGCAAGCATGAACCGAACGTGGCCAGCGGTTCTGGCGGGCTTCGTGGCAAGCTTCTCCTCGATCCATGAGTCGAGGCCAAAAGGCACAACCGTGGAGATTCTGGAATTCCAGGAATTAACGCAGTTGATCAGCCGCAGGGAGGCCCTGCCTGAGGTTCCATCGTAAGTCGCCGCAACGAAATACCAGCATCGCTCGACAACGCGCGTCTCGCTGACGATCTGGTCGACCTTGCCGCCGTTTCCCAGCCACAGGGAGACATGACCGCTTGGATCAAGTCCCAGCCCGTACCCCTTCTGCTCGTCGACGCACCACTGGCCCATGATCTGCTGCCGCTCGGCCTTGATCCGGGTGGCGAAGAAATGCGCGAACAGGGTGAAGCTCTGGAGCCCGTCAAGCTTGCGCTCTTCATCATCGGCTATGGCAAAGGAACCGATCTGCGTGAACTGACGCTTGACGGATATCTCCGCTGGAATGGAGGACCTGATTTCCTCTTCGACGAAGCCCGGACCGAGCGGGTTCTCGTCTCCGTGAATAAGCCGCACCAATTGTGCGTTGACCGTCCTGGCGCCTTCGACCGACACCTTGAAATCAACCGTCTCGCCGGCCTTCAGGCAGAGCGGATCCGAATATCCAAAAATCCTGGTATTTGCCATCTGATGGCCTCAGCTTTCCAACAGGTCATTCACACGCAGCAGGAAGACGGCGTGGTAGGCTTCGTCGATGCTCTCGTAGAGCCGGTCGTCCACCAGGCGCGGCGGCGCGCCGCGCTCTCCGGACAGCGCCACGATCTTGTAGTGATTGAAGTTTTCCGGCTGCCGCAGGATCGCGTACTTGTCCGGCATTTCGCTGCGCCGGAAGTAGTTGAGAACCCGCGAGAGCGCATCCGAGTGACGCCCCAGCGGCTTGCGGCGATGCTCCTCGATCAGCTCCGGCGTGATCAGCAGTTTCAACTCGTCGCGCAGGCGCTTGTTGAAGCGGCGGTAGAAGATCTCCTGCTTGTCGGGCATGTCGGTGGCTTCTTCGGGCATGACCTCGCCTCCCTTCTCGGTTCTGCGCGCGCGCGCCTCCGATTTCTTTCTGTTCCTGTAATTCCTGAATTGCTCGCGGGCTCCCACCAGGCCGTTGTTGGTGAGCAGCGTGACCAGCAGCATGATCGCCGCCACGATGAGGATGCGCACCGGGCCCAGATCGAGCAGGCCCTTGTCGATCAGCACGACAATCGCGGTGCCCAGCACCGCGCCGTCGGCGCGGCCGATCCCGCCGATGACGATCATGGCGAACAGCAGCAGCAGCTGGTCGAGCGAGAAGATCGATGGCGAGATCGAGCGGTAATACATGGCATAGAACGCGCCGATGATCCCCAGCCCCGCCGACGAGATCATGAAGACCATCAGCCGGGCGCGGCGGTAGTCGATGCCGATGGCCTCGGCGAAGGCTTCCTCGTCCCTCGCCGTCTGCAACAGCATGCCGAGCCGCTCGGAATTGACCAGCTTGAACAGGAGCAGCGCGCCCAGAAGCAGCGCGAAGGCGCCGAAGAACCCGAGCAGCAGGCCTTCCCGCTGCAGGAACCAGTCGGACGGAATGAAGGAATCGACCTGGTTGATCGAACCGTTGGTCGCGCCGAGCGATTTGAGCTGCTGCACGAACACACGGCAGATCTCGACAATGCCAAGCGTCAGCAGCGCAAAGTAGAGCCCGTCGAGGCGGGTCGAGGGCAGCGCCAGGACTCCGCCCGCGACCAGCCCGGTCAGACAGCCGATGACGAACATGAACGGCCACGGAACTCCGAGATAGACATTGAACGCAGCGGCGGCGTAGCCCGACACGCCCACCACCGCCAGCGTGGCCAGCGAGAAGATCCCGGCGGTTCCGATGATCAGCGTCCAGAGCACATTGATCGCCGCGAACATGCAGAAGATCGACGCCACGGTCAGCGCCGAATTGCCCAGGAACGGCGTCACCAGCAGAAGCAGGCCCAGCGACAGCATCCACCACAGCGGCTTCTTGTCTTCCAGGCGCTTCTCGAGCTTCAGGGACTTCGGATTGTACCGGCTGCGCCATTTCAGCCAGTGCCGCCGGGTGAAGGGCACGCGCGACCTGCGCGTGGGCGTCTCACCGTCCGGAGACAGGAAGATCTCGCGGGGGCGGTTGCCGATCTCGTAGAGCTTCTTCATCTCAGGCATTGCGGCTCTCTCTGGTCTGGTCGAGAAGGCCGCCGAGCCCCCTTGGCCGGATGATCAGGACCGTGATGATGAACAGGAACTGGCTGAACAGCACATAGCGCTGGCCGAGGAAGGAGATCGATCCGACGATGGCCTCGAGGAAGCCGATCAGGATGGCGCCCATGATCGCCCCCGGGATCGATCCGAGTCCGCCCAGGAGGGCGATGGTCAGGCCCTTGATCAGCGGCAGGGCGCCTGCAGTGGGACTGACGAAGACGGTCTGCGACAACAGGATCGCCGCAAGGCCGGCAAGCGCCCCGGTCAGCATCGTCACCGGCAGGGCCGTCCACCGGACCGAAATTCCGCTCAGCACCGCGCCTTCGGGGTTCTGCATCATCGCCGTGATCTCGAGACCCTTGCGCGAGCGCTTGAGCCAGATCACCACCACCAGCATCAGCAGCGCTGTGGCCACGATGGTGCCAAGCTGGTCGTTGCGGATCGGTATGCCAAGGATCTCCGTCCGGCCCAGGCCGAAGATCTTCGGCAGGGCGCGTTGGCGCGGGCCGAAAAAGTAGAGCAGCAGCTGCACCGTGGCGAGATTGATCGCGAGCGTGACGATCAGGCTGCGCACGGCGAAGTTCGCCTTCTCGTGAATGGGCAGATAGGCGAGAAGGAAAATGAGGCCGCCAAAGATGGCGCCTGCCCCCAGACCGCTGGCAATCATCGTCGCGCCCATGGCGATGCTGGCGTCGAGGCCCGTGCCCAACCAGGCCGCAATCAGCGGCTGGGCAATCAGCGACACCTGCCAGGCCGCGTATCCGGAAGCGGCGAAGGTGGCGCCATGGGCCATGTTGATCATGCCCACCGAGGACCAGAGGATCGAGATGCCGATCGCCATCAATCCGTAGATCGCGGCGAGGTTGAGGCCATGGATGAGGGTGACCGTTGACATCTCTACCCCTAGCTCAAGGCCACGTGGCCGACATCGCCGCGCAGGCGGCCGGCGTGCATGCCGACCATCCGGTCGACCCGTCCCGCGAGCAGGGCGACATTCTGCTCGGCGATCACCATCGCCTTGCCGGCCTTGGGAAGCGCAAACAGCGCCTCGAGGACCGCCTTGGAGATCTTGGGGGCAAGCCCGAGGGAAGGCTCGTCGATGAGATAGAGCGAGGCCTCGGTCATCAGCGCGCGCCCGACCGACACCATCCGGCGTTCGCCGCCCGACAGCGTGCCCACCAGCGCGCTTTCGAGCTTCCTGAGCGGCGGGAAGATGTCCATCACCGCGTCGCGGCGCTGCGCCCGTTGGCGCCAGGCGAGCTTGGAATGGGCGCCGCAGTCGAGATGCTGCGCCACGGTCATTCCGGGAAAGATCGCGTCACCCTGCGGCGTCAGCGCCACGCCCAGCTGCACGATGGCATGGGTGCGCCGCCCGGCCCCGGTGGAGCGGGCGCCGCCGATCTCCTGCCCCTTGAACCGAATCGAGCCGTTCTGCCAGCCGACCAGCGACATGACCGACCGCATCAGCGTGCTCTTGCCATGGCCGTTCAGCCCGACCAGGCCGATGCGCTCGCCTTCCTGGACCGAAAAATCGATCTCGTGCAGCACCCGCAGCGGGCCATATCCCGCGCTCAGGCCCTCGATCTTGAGGATCTCATGCATCGTCGACATCCTCGAAATAGGCGGCATGAACCCGCGGATCCTTGAAGACCTGGCCGGGATCGCCGGTGGCGATGACCTGGCCCAGGTCCAGCACCACCACCCGGTCGGCAATCGCCGACAGAAGCTCCAGCCGGTGTTCGATCAGCACGACGCCGATGCCGAACTCGTCGGCCTGGTGGCGGATGATCAGGTCGAGCGCGTCGATTTCCGAATTGATCAGCCCGGACGCCGGCTCGTCCAGCAGCAAAAGGCTTGGCCGGCGCATGAACAGGCAGGCCAGCATCAGCTTGCGCCGGTCGAAGGTGTCGAGCGAGCCGGCGAGCCGGTCCCAGGAGACCCGCAGGTGGGCATGGCGCGCGCCCCATTCGGCGTCGAACCGCGTCAGATAGGGCTTGTAGGCATAGCGGGCGGCCCGGAACACTTCGCCGACGGTCATCGAGCCCGGCACGATCGGGCTCTGATAGGTCCGCGCCAGCCCCATCCGCGCCCGGTCATGGATGCTCCTGCGGGTGATGTCCTCGCCCTTGAGGCGGACCGACCCGGATTCGGCCCTGTAGCGGCCGGTGAAGATCTCGAACAGCGATGTCTTGCCCGCGCCGTTGGGTCCGACGACGCCGAGGATCTCCCCGGCGGAGACGGAAAGCGCCACATCGGTGAGCACTTTCCGTCCGCCGAAGGAAATCCCGATTCCCTTGCAGGAAAAGAGTGCGGAATCGGTCATGTCGCGCCTCTCGAACCGGTCAGTTCATCCAGGGCGCTTTCTGGAACTCCGCCTCGATGAACGGCGCCGGCGCGATGATCTTGTGCTCGCCATTCTGGACCTGGAAGAACAGATGCGCCTGGCCGGCTTCCGGATCGTCGGTCATGTTCGGGTAGCTCACGCCGGACTGAGTCTCGGGCAGGAACGTGTAGGCGCCGTTCACGCCCCGGAAGGAGGTGGCGCGGATGGCGTCGCCGACGGCGTTGAAGTCGGACGGATCGCCGGCCTTCTTCCAGGCTTCCGCCAGCACATACACGGCGTCATAGCCGCCGCCGGTGTAGACCACCCCCATCGTGCCCGGATACTTGGCCTTGTAGGTCTCGCGGAATGCCGAGCCTTTTTCGTCGGCATAGACGCCATAGACCGTGCCCCAGACAAAGCCTTCGCCGGCGCCGGCCGCAAGATCGAGGAATTCTGGCTGCGAGGGACCATACTGGAGATAGACCAGCGCGTCCTCGACCGGGTCTCCGACATAGGTCTGCGTGAAGGCGGCCAGTTCGGCGGCCACCCAGTGATCGATCATGATAACGCCCGCATCCGTGGCCTTGAGCGCGGCGATGATCGGCGACCAGTCCTGCACGGGAAACTGGATATCGGTGATGGCGCCGATCTCCCATTCACCGCCGGACGCGGCGATCGCCTCCTGGGTCGCCTTGGAGATGACCTGCGTGTAGGCGATCTGCTCCTGGACGATGTGCACCTTGTTGTTCTTGGGCGTCCATTTCCCGGACTGCTTCAGGTCGGAAATGAACTTGATGAAGCCCGAGCCGTACCAGGTCTCGGCGACGTCGAGCTGGAAGATGTTGCGATATTTTTCAGGATCGCTCTTGAACAGGTCGAGCGACGCCGTCTGGGTGTTGCCGTGCACATAGGGAACGCCGGCCGCGGCCGCGGTGTCCATTGCCGGTTGCGGGATCAGCACGAAGGCCGAGGCAATGGCATGCACGCCGGACTCGGTCAGGTTCTGGAAAGCGGCAATGGTGCCCTCGGGCGACAGGATGTCGATGTCCACCACCTTGGTGTCGAGCATCCGGCCGTTGACCCCGCCCGCGCCGTTGATCTCCTCGATGGCGAGGCTCACGCCGTTGAGCCAATCCTGATGGTCGGCGATACCCACCGGTCCGCTCTGGGCGCTCGGCACGCCGATCAGGATAGGATCCTGCGCGAAGGCGACTTGGGAGAAGGCCAGCGTCGCCGCTGCAACCGTGGAAAGCAGGAAAGTCCTGCGGCTTTGCGTCATCATGATGCGAACCCCCTGTTTTTGTATACTGTATCCAGTAGACCAAATGGGAGAGCTGAATTCCATGGTGCAAATGCACTAGGCTGATGCAGGATTTACGGGCGAGACCGGAGCAGGCGCCGCGCCGCAACCTTCGCTTCTGGCGCAGATTTGCGACCCTCAGGAAGCTTGTCGACAGGCAGCTTGCCGCGTTTGTCGAGCGCGAGGATGCGGGGGGATGTCGCGTGAGGGCACGCCGCAGCAGTCTCGCAAAGACAGTTTCGGGCTTGCCGCTATGGCGCAGCATTATCACCGGCTGGCTGCGGCAAGGCCCGTGCACCCCGCCAGCGGCCGGTCTCCACCAGGCCGAGCAGGATCTCGCGGCACAGCGCTTCGATGACGGTGACCGCATTGGGCATCGGCCGGTCGGAGGCATGGACCAGATAGACGTCGCGTTGAAGCTCGGGTTTGCTGATCGGCCAGTGCCTGAGCCGGCCGTCCTGCACTTCCCGCGCAATCGCATTGAAAGGCAGGATCGAATAGCCCATGCCTTCCTCCACCAGTTCCTTGATGTTGCCATAGGAATCGACATCGATGACGGTGTTGAGCGGCAAGCGGCTCTTGGCGGCCACCCCTTCCAGCAGTTCACGCAGCCCGTGATTGACACTGGGCAGGATCAGCGGCAATTCCGCAACCTGCCTGTAGGCGATCGGGCCGTCGGCGGGAGCCTTGATGCCCTGCATCGCACCGACCGGACCGAGCAGGCACAGTTCTTCCGTCAGCACCGGACGGGAGGCGAGCGTCCGGTCCTGCACCGGGATGTAGAGAACGGCGAGATCGATCTTGGTCTCGCGGATCCATTCGGTGATGAAGCCGCTCATCGCCTCGGCTATCGTCAGCTTGATGCGCGGATAGCGCTTCCTGGCGGCAATGATCAACGGCACCGACAGGATCTGGCTTATGGTGCCCGGCAGGCCCAGCCGCACCTCGCCGGTGGGCTCGGCCTCATGTCCGCGGATTTCCTCGGCCGCGAACGCAAACTGGTCGATGATGATGCGCGCGTTGCGCAGCAGGATTTCGCCCGCTTCCGTCGGCTGCACGCCATGCGGGCTGCGAAAAAGCAGTTGCGTGCCAAGATCCGCTTCCATGTTGCGGACATGCAGGCTCAGCGCCGGCTGAGCGACGTTCAGCATCGCCGCGGCCTTTGAAAAAGAACCATTTTCAACGATCGCCACGAAATAGCGGAGTTGCCGAAGATCCAAGTGACCACCCATTTTCTGTATAGCCAGCCGGATAGGCAAGCATTTTTATTATACCGAGAGGGGGTCCGTGAATGTCAAGCCAAGGCGGTTGCCGCCTCGCCCTACGTCGCGCCGGAAGGCGCCATGAACTCGGCCCGAAGCCGATCGGTGTCTTCGCCCAGGCCGGGCACCTTGCCGAGCACAGGTTGCTTTCCGTCCACCAGAAAACCGGGCGCCAGCAGCCGCACCGGGCCGCTTGGCGTCTCGATCTCCGAATAGCGGTTCTGCGGATGGGCGGCGACATCTTCGAGCGAGCTGATCCGCCCATAGGCAATGCGCGCCGCTTCCAGCCGAGCCGCCATGTCATCGCGCGTCAGCGCCGCCATGATCGGGATGATCTCAGCATCGAGCGCCGCCCGGTTGGCAACCCGCAGGCTGTTGCTTGTGAAGCGGTCATCGGTGGCAAGATCCGGTCGCCCGAGCGAGTCCCTGCACAGCGCCTGCCATTCGCGTTCGTTCTGGATCGAGAACAGGATCGACCTGCCGTCGCCGCAGACATAGGCGCCATAGGGGGCAATCGTCGGATGATTGAGACCGCTGCGTTCGGGAACCTTGCCGCCATAGACATATTGCAGATAGGGGACATTCATCCAGTCCGACAGCGCGTGATACAGTGAGACGGCGATATGGCGGCCATGGCCGGTGATGGTGCGGGCGTAGAGAGCCTGCATCACGGCCTGGGTCGCGGTCATGCCGGCGGCGATGTCGCAGACCGAGACGCCAACCCGCGCCGAACCGTGCTCGTTCCCCGTAATCGCCGACAGGCCGGTTTCGGCCTGCACCAGCAGATCATAGGCCTTGAGATCGCGCAGCGGCCCCTCATCGCCATAGCCGGAGATGGAACAGGTGATCAGCCGCGGATAGCGCTGCCTGAGCTCCTCAGGTCCGAATCCCAACCGGTCAATGACGCCCGGAGCAAGATTCTGGATGAAGATGTCGGCTTCCGCGATGATGGTCGAGAGCACGCGTTTGTCGTCATCGAGCTTGAGATCAAGGCAAAGCGACTCCTTGCCCCGGTTGAGCCAGACGAAGTAGGCACTTTCGCCATGCACCAGATGATCATACTCGCGTGCGAAATCACCCTCGGGTCGCTCGACCTTGATCACGCGCGCACCCGCGTCCGCCAGCTTGCTGGAAAGATAGGGCGCTGCCACGGCCTGTTCGATTGAAACGACGAGCACGCCGTCGAGATCCTTGGTCATCGCCAATCCCCGCAAATGAGTGGATGTCAGCCAGCCCGCTCCAGGCTGCTTCGAGAGGCAATGATCGCCGATTTACGGCATCACCACAAATAACACTGAAAGGGGGAGGTGATAACATGCCGGTATAGCGCTTCCGCCCAAGCCTGCGACGCGCCGCATATGGTACCATGATGGATGCGCTATCAAAAAGCTATTGGCGGGAGGCCGGCTGAACAGCTTATCGTCAGATCAGATGTTTTGCCTTGGGCAAGACAAGGCCGGCAATCCAACAGGCACACACGATGACAGAGATAACCGCAACGTTGAGCACCTATGTCGCCACTCTCCGCTACGACGACATGCCCCGTGAGGTTCCCGAGAGAGCCAAGCACCTGATGATCGATCTGGTCGGCAGCATCGTGCGGGCCGGACGCGAATCCGATTCCACCCCGTCGATCCTGCGGATGATCGAGCGGCTCGGCCTGGGCGCTCCGGGCGAGGCCCGCGTGTTCGGACAGGACCGCCGCTACGGGCCGGCGACCGCAGCTCTGCTCAATGGCGTGCTCGGCCATTCGCTCGACTTCGATGACACCCACGCCGACAGTTCGCTGCACCCGAGCGCGCCGGTTGTCCCCGCAGCCCTTGCGGCAGCGGAAATGACGGGCGCCTCGGGACAGGAATTGCTTTGTGCAATCGTCGCCGGGTTCGAAGTCTGTTGCCGGCTTGGCAATGCGCTCGACCCGACCTCCCACTACGCGCGCGGTTTTCACCCCACCGCCACCGCCGGCACCTTCGGCGCCGCCGCGGCTGCAGGCAAGCTGCTTGGCCTCGACGCCGCCGGCCTTGCCTCCGCCTTCGGCGTCGCGGCGAGCCAGGCAGCGGGGTCGCTGCAGTTCCTCGTCAATGGCGGCTGGAACAAGCGCTACCAGGTGGGGGCCGCCGCCATGAACGGGCTGATCGCCGCGACGCTGGCCCGCGAAGGCTTCCTTGGCGCTGCCGACGCGATCGAAGGCAAGCACGGTTTCCTGCATGGCTACACCGACAATGCCCGCCCTGAGATGGCGGTCGCCGGACTCGGCTCGATCTATGAAACCATGAAAATCGGCATCAAGCCCTATCCGAGCTGCCGCTACACCCATGCCACCATCGACGGGCTGATTGCGCTGCGCAAAGAGCACGGCTGGTCGGCCGATGACATTTCCGGCGTGACCATCGGCCTGCACCGCAACGGCATCGTTTTGACCGGGGCGCCGCTCGCGGAAAAGCAGCGCCCCAGGAGCGTGGTCGACGGCCAGTTCTCGATGCCGTTCACCGCGGCCGTGGCGCTGCACCAGGGCCATTTCGGCTGGGACGATTACGCGCTTCTGGGCGACGCCGGCATCGAAGCGATCGCGGCCCGGATCGATGTCCGCCAGGACGACCGGCTCGAAGGCCAGCGTCATCCGTTCGGCGCCCACATTGCCGTCCACGCCGGCGATGGCGTCCACACGCTGATGATCCCGGATCCCTCGGGCGAGCCCGACAGCTTTCCGCCGGTTGAGCGCATGGAGGAGAAGTTCATGACCCTCGCCCGCCCGGTCCTGGGCAACAAGGCTTCGGCGCTTTACGCCAGCCTTGCCGCGGTTGAAGGCCTGTCGGACATGCGCGGTCTTCCGGACTAGGTCGTACTTTGGGCGTCCAAATGGACGCGCGGCGCTCTGGTCACCCGCTAGCCCCATACATCCAGTGTATGGTTGTCCTCACCTTATGCTATTTGATGTTATGGCATAGGCGGCCTATTTTCCCGCAAGAGAAACCGAGGAAAGACGATGTCCGGGCCTGTCGAAGATTATGCCGAAATTCGCGAAGAAGTCGCCAAGCTGTGCGCAGCCTTTCCCGGTGAGTACTGGCAGAAGCTTGAACACGACAACACCTATCCGGCGGAGTTCGTCGCCGCGCTGACCCAAGCCGGCTACCTGGCCGCGCTGATCCCCGAGGAATATGGCGGATCAGGGCTTCCGCTCTCGGCAGCGGCGGCGATCCTCGAGGAAATTCAGCGTTCGGGCTGCAATGGCGGCGCCTGCCATGCGCAGATGTACATCATGGGCACGATCCTCAGGCACGGCAGCCAAGCCCAGAAGCAGAGATACCTGCCGGAGATCGCCGCCGGCCGCCAGCGGCTGCAGGCCTTCGGCGTCACCGAGCCCGGCAGCGGCACCGACACGTCGTCGATCAAGACCTTCGCCACCCGCGACGGCGATCACTATGTCGTCAACGGCCAGAAAATCTGGACCTCGCGCGCCGAGCACTCCGATCTGATGCTGCTGCTCGCCCGCACGACCTCGAAGGAGAATGCCGTAAAGCGGACCGACGGGCTCTCGGTCTTTATCGTTGACATGCAGGAAGCCCGAAAGGCCGGCATGACCATTCGCCCGATCCGGACGATGATGAACCACTCCACCACCGAAGTGTTCTTCGACAATGTCCGTATCCCCGCCGAAAACCTCGTTGGCGAAGAGGGCAAGGGATTCCGCTACATCCTGTCGGGCATGAATGCCGAGCGCATCCTGATTGCGGCCGAATGCGTCGGCGACGCCAAGTGGTTCATCAAGAAGTCCAGCGACTATGCCAGGGAACGGGTGGTCTTCGGCCGACCGATCGGCCAGAATCAGGGTGTCCAGTTCCCGATCGCCCGCGCCTACGCCCAGATGAAGGCAGCCGACCTCCTGGTCCGCGACGCCTGCCGGCGCTATGAGGAGGGCGAGAATTGCGGCGAGGAGGCCAACATCGCCAAGCTCATGGCCGCCGACGCCTCCTGGGCCGCAGCCGAGGCTTGCGTGCAGACCCATGGCGGCTTTGCCTTCGCCGAGGAATACGATGTTGAACGCAAGTTCCGCGAAACACGGCTCTATCAGGTCGCTCCCATCTCGACCAATCTGATCCTGAGCTATATTGCCGAGCATGTGCTTGGCATGCCGCGGTCCTATTGAACCGGAGGGAGGTTTTCCGGATGGACGTCGATATCCATCACTTGCGCGGCTGGATCGGCCGCAGCCAGGAAAAGAGCGACTGCATCTCGCCACGACTGGTCGAGAGCTTCAACGCCATCTTCGACGCCGGTTCCGGCCTGGCGCCGGGCGACACGGCCCCGCGCGCAATTCACTGGTGCCTCGCGCCCGACATCGCGCCGATGAGCGCGCTGGGCCCCGACGGCCATCCCGTGCGCGGCGGTTTCCTGCCGCCGGTGCCGTTGCCGCGGCGCATGTGGGCGGGCGGCCATGTGGACTTCAGCGGCGATCTCCGCGTCGGCGACACCGTCACGCGGCGCTCGCGCATCGAAGATGTCGCACAGAAGACAGGAAGGTCCGGCGATCTGGTTTTCGTCACCGTCCGGCATGAGTACCTGACGCCGCGCGGCGTCGCTCTGAGCGAGCGGCAGGACATTGTCTACCGCGAGCAGGACACCCCCGCTGCGGGCGACATCAAATCCGCTGCAGCAGCCGAGCCGGTTCGTGCGGACCATTCCCGGCAGATAGATGCGTCCGCGACACTGCTGTTCCGCTACTCGGCCCTCACCTTCAATGGTCACCGAATTCACTACGATCTGCCCTACGCCACGCAGGAGGAGCATTATCCCGGCCTTGTGTTCCACGGTCCGTTGCAGGCCAGCTATCTCATGCGCCTGGCCGACGAAGCGGCGACGCAGCCGTTGCGGAGCTTCAGCTACAGGTCCGTGGCGCCCTTGTTTGCAGGCGGGACCGTTTCGATCCATGCAGCCCGGACACAGGCTGGAACAGACCTTTGGGTTGCCGACAGCCAGCACAAGATCACGATGAAAGCGTCAGCCACTTGACTGCATGCCGCCGACCGGGCCTGGGAACGGCGCCGGCGCGCGGATCGTTCGGTTGAGACCGCAAACGCCTCCTCCGAGACCGGACCTCGGATCGCCAAGGCCGGAAAGGTCCCGCTCCATCTTCGCGCCCATCTGCCAGGATACGAATCCGGCGCCGCCGAAGCGCCGTTGCTCGCGTTTTCCAACTCTACAATCACATTGTCTGCGGGATGAAGGCGGATTGCCGGGTGTTGCCGGTTGGTCATCGTCCGGTCGGTGTCTATAAGGAGCGCCATGCCTCAAGCCGGACATCGGCTTGACAGGCCCACCCATCCATCTAACATGTTAGTATGCTACAAGATAAGGATAGACCACTGCGCGAGTCCATCACCCCACGACCCGCCCTGCCCGCCCTTCATGAATTTCCCGGGTCGCTGGCTCAGAAAGTCTACATGTCGCTCAAACAGGCGATCCTTTCCCTGGAATTCCGGCCGGGTGAAATCATGCAGAAACCGGAAATCTGCGCCGAGCTTGGCGTGTCCCGATCACCGGTCGCCGAGGCCGTGGCAAGGCTCTCGGCCGAGGGCCTGGTCAATGTGGTGCCGCAGGCCGGCACCTTCGTAGCCAGGTTCTCGATGGAGGAAATCCGCGAGGGCGCATTTCTCCGGGAGGCATTGGAGCTTGCAGCCATCGAGATGGTCGCAACAACCATCACGGAAGACCAGCTGGTGCTGCTCAGGCGCAATCTGCGCATCCAGGAAGCGCTGATGCAGGACGGCGATATCTCCGGCTTCTACCAGATGGATGCAAGCATGCATGAGCTGATCATGTCATTCACCCATTTCAAACGGCTGGCCGTGCTGGCGGAAACCGCCTGGGTGCATGTCAATCGCGCCCGGAGGCTCAACCTGCCGGCGCCCGGACGCATCGAAGCGACGCTTGAAGAACACAAGGCCATCGTCGCAGCACTTGAGGCCCGCGACCCGAAAGCGGCCCGAGCCGCCACACGTTATCATCTGCGTCAGCTGATCACCTTTCTTGAACCGCTGGTCCAGTCGCATCCGGACCTGTTCGACACCAACAATTGACGCCTCCCACACGGCATCATCCGCTTGAAAGGCCCCTCATGCCCGACCTGCCGAACCGTCCGCGCTACGCCGCCCGGCTCAACGCCTTCAAGACCGGGCTTCCGGGCAAACCGACGGCGGCGGACCTGATTGCCCGTGCCGGCCAGGTGGAGGGACTCGATGCGGCCGACTTGAATTTTCCGGACCATTTCGCCGACCACTCGCCCGAAGCGCTTTCGGAAATCCTCGCGGGCAACGGCATGGCGCTCAACGGCCTGGCGATGCGCTACTATACCGATCCGGGCTTCCGGCTCGGCGCCTTCACCAATCCCGACCCGAAGGTCCGCCGGGCTGCGGTCGACATCACCAAGCGCGGACTGGACGCCCTGGCCAGGATGGGCGGCAACCTGATGACGCTGTGGATGGGCCAGGACGGTGTCGACTACTCGTTCCAAGGCGACTACGCCCGGATGTGGGACGACACGATCGACGCCGTGCGCGAGGTGGCCGATCACAATCGCGATCTGAGCATCGCCATCGAGTACAAGCCGAATGAACCCCGCGCCTATGCGCTGATGCCAGATATCGGCACCACGTTGCTGGCAATTCGAGAGGCTGACCGGCCGAATCTCGGCGTCACGCTTGATTTTGCCCATGTGCTCTATGCCGACGAAATCCCCGCCCATTCGGCACGACTGATCGATCGGCACTCGAAGCTTCTGGGCGTGCATCTCAATGACGGTTACGGCAAGCGCGATGACGGGTTGATGGTGGGATCTGTTCATCCCGTGCAGACGGTGGAGCTGTTCGTCGAACTCGAACGCATGGGCTATGATGGCGTGCTCTACTTCGACACGTTCCCCGACCATGGCGGCCTCGACCCTTGCGCGGAAGCACGCGCCAACATCATGATGGCGGAGCGCCTCCGCGCTGTTGCGTCCGGCCTCAGGGACAATGCCGATCTGGCCGCTTCGATCGCCCGCCAGGACGCCACCGCTTCGCTGGCCATTGTCGCTGACGCACTTTACGGACCTCGCAAGTGAGCGTTTTTGTTTGCGGATCTTTGCACTACGACGTGGTGGTGAACGCGCCGCATCTGCCGCGGCTCGACGAGACCGTGCCGGGAGTGGCGGTCAATTACGTGACCGGCGGAAAGGGCGGAAATCAGGCCGTGGCGTCCGCACGCATGGGCGCGGCAACCGCGTTTGCCGGAAGGATCGGCGACGATGCGTTCGGGCAGGCCCTGCTCAAAGGTCTCATGGAGGCGGGCGTCGACAGCCGCCAGGTCCAGCGCGACCCGGGCGCATCGGGCATGAGCGTTGCCATCGTCGAGCCCAATGGCGGCTATGGCGCGGTCATCGTTTCAGCGGCAAACCTGGCCATTGATCCCGCCAGCATCGAACTTCCGCCCACCACCCGGGTCGTGCTGCTGCAGAACGAGGTGCCTGAAGCGGTCAATCTCGCCGTTGCGCTCAAGGCCCGGAAGCTTGGCGCAATCGTCATCCTGAACGCGGCCCCCGCACGGCCGATGGGGCCCGACCTCATGCAGGCCATCGACATGCTGGTGGTCAATCGTGTCGAAGCGGCGGACCTGCTTGCGACATCGGAGGCCGCGCTCGATCCGCTGGAGGCTGCGCTGGCGCTCACAAGGCTGGGGCCTCGCTCGGTGATCATCACCCTGGGCGCAGATGGACTTGTGCTTTATGAAGCCGGCACGGCGGTTCATCACCCGGGCCACCCTGTCGAAGTGGTGTCGACGCATGGCGCCGGCGACGCGTTTCTCGGCGCGCTGGCCGCAGCCCATGCTTCGGGCAGAAGCATCGCCGATGCCGCGCGTTTTGGCCAGGCCGCCGCGGCGCTGCATGTTTCCACCGCAACCGACCGGCGCCACGCCATCACCCCCGGACGGGTGGACGAGATGATGGCTCAGCATACCCGATAGAACCGGCCGGTGGGGAGGCCTGGCCGGGATCCGGTCATCCCTTGCCATCCAGTCCTAAACCGGCGCGTCCTCGCGCATCAATCCCGCGGATTTCAGTTCCGCCCACAGCGCCTTGGGGATGACCGCGGTCGCCGCCTTGAGATTGGCCTCGACTTCGGCAACGCCCTGGCCGCCGGGAATGACCGAAACAACAGCGGGATGTCGAAGGGGAAACTGGAATGCGGCATCGACCATGCGGACCTCGTGGCGATTGCAGACAGCCTCGATCAACGCCACCCGATCGAGAATGTGCTGCGGCGCCGGATCATAATTGTAGAAGGCTCCAGGCCTTGGCCCGGTCGCGAGCACGCCGGAATTGTAGGGCCCGCCAATGATGATGCCGATGCCGCGCTCGCGTGCCAGCGGCAGGAAGCTCTCGAGCGCCTCCTGTTCGAGCAGCGTGTAGCGGCCCGCCAGCAGGAACAGATCGAAATCGCCCCGCTCGGTCATCCACTGGCACGGCTGCCATTCATTGACGCCGGCCCCGAATGCCGTGATCACGCCCTGGTCCCGCAACTCGACCAGCGCCTTGTAGCCTCCCGCCATCAGTTCCGACAGCTTGGCGTCAAGCGCCTGCTGGCTGCCATGATTGAAGATGTCGAGATCATGGGCAAAGAGGATGTCGATCCGGTCGACGCCAAGCCGCTCAAGCGAGATTTCAAGCGACCGCATGACGCCGTCATAGGTGTAGTCGTAGACCTCCTTCCGCGCAGGAACATCGAAGAACTTTCCGATGCAGTCGCGCTCCTCGCCTGCCTCGCAGCGCCTGAGCAGCCGCCCGATCTTGGTGGAAAGCACATAGTCCGCGCGGGGTTTGTCGCGCAGGAACCGGTTGAGACGGGTCTCGGAAAGACCCAGTCCGTAGAGCGGCGCGGTGTCGAAATAGCGCACGCCCAGATCCCACGCACGGCCAAGCACCGCATCCGCCTCCGCATCTGTGATCGCCTTGTACAGGTTGCCGAGCGGCGCAGCGCCAAACCCGAGCTCGGTAAATGTAAGCCCGCCGTTTCCGAGCCGGTCCCAATGTCGTCTATTCAATTGCATAAGCGCCTCCCTGACTGCTAACATGCTAGTATACCACATCAATCTCTGCATAGTCTTATGTGATGCAAAGCCGCTTTGGGAGGCACTCAGGTGAACAATTTCAGACGCGTTTTCGGCTCCGGCAAGCCGGTCATCGGCATGGTGCACTTGGGCGCCCTGCCGGGATCCCCGCTTCATGACCTAGAAGCAGGGCTTGAGGGACTCATCAACGGTGCCCGCGCCGACCTTCAGGCCCTGCAGGCGGCCGGATTTGATGCCATCATGTTTGGCAACGAGAACGACCGGCCCTACGAATTCGATGTCGACACTGCCTCGACCGCAACCATGGCCTACATCATCGGGCAATTGCGTGGGGAGATCACCGTCCCCTTCGGCGTGAATGTCCTCTGGGACCCGATGAGCTCGGTCGCCCTCGCCGCCGCGACCGGGGCCCAGTTCATCCGCGAGATCTTTACCGGAACCTATGCCAGCGACATGGGTCCGTGGACGCCGGATGCCGGCAAGGCGATGCGCTATCGCAACCGGCTCGGGCGCAGCGACCTGGCCATGCTCTACAATGTCTCGGCGGAGTTCGCCGACAGCCTTGACCGGCGCCCGCTCGCCGACAGGGCGCGCAGTGCCGTCTTCTCCTCGATCCCGGACGCCGTTCTGGTCTCGGGCCAGATCACCGGGGAAGCCGCGGCGCTCTCGGATCTGGAAGCCGTCAAGAAGGTCCTCCCCAACACGCCGGTGCTGGCAAACACCGGGGTCAAGCATGCAACCATAGCCGACGTGCTTTCGGTCGCCGACGGCTGCATCATCGGCTCGGCGCTGAAGATCGATGGAGATACCTGGAAGGCGATTGATCCCGACCGCGCCCAGGACCTGATGGACCGGGCGCGGGCCGCGCGGGGTGGCGCGTGATGCCGAGCCAGTTGCGCACCGATCTTTTCGACCTGATCATGACGCCAGGCCTGTCCGGACACGAAGAGCGGGTCGCGAAGCTGATCCGCACGCGGCTGTCGGAGTCCGGCATTGAAAGCCGGGTCGACCGCATGGGCAATGTGATCGCCAGTATCGGCGGTGACGCCTCGGCGCCTTCGGTGATGATCTTCACGCATATGGACCAGCTTGGCTTCTTCGTCCGCAAGATCGAGGCCAACGGCCTGATCCGGGTGGAGCGCATGGGCGGCGTGTCCGAACGGGCGATGGCCGCGCAGGCGGTCACGCTGTGCGTGGGGGAAGGCCGCGATGTGCCAGGCATCATCATGAACAAGGCGCACCACGCCACGACGCCCGAAGAAAAATACAAGGTGGTGACGGCGCCCGACATCCTGATCGACACCGGACACGGATCCAAACAGGCCGTCGAGGACGCGGGCGTGACCATCGGCACGCCGGTCGTCTACCAGTCCCGCTTCATCGAGCTTGCGGGCGACAGGGTGGCCGGAACGTCCGTGGACGACCGGGCGGGCTGTGCCGCCCTCATCGCAATCGCCCGCGCCTTGTCCGGCCGCGGAGCCACAGGCCCGACGGTTCACGTCGTCTTCAGCGTACAGGAGGAGTTCAACCTGCGCGGCGCCCTTGTTGCGGCCCAGTCTCTCAAACCCGACATCGCCATCCAGATCGACCTCATGATGGCCTCGGATACGCCGGACCTGGCAGACCGTGGCGAGATGCGGCTCGGCGGCGGACCGGGCATCAGCCTGTATTCCTTTCACGGCCGGGGCACGCTCAACGGCGTGATCCCGCATCCGGCCATGGTGACACTGTTCGAGCGGACGGCGGCAAAACTGGGCATGCCGCTGCAGCGCTCGGCACAGGTCGGTGTTCTCACGGACCTGTCCTATGTCCAACTGGTGGGCGAAGGCGTGGCCTCGATCGACATCGGCTTTCCGATGCGCCATTCCCATTCTACGGTGGAATGCTGCGACCTGGGCGATCTCGAAGCCATGGTTGAGCTTGCGGTGGCAGCAATTGCCGACATCGGTCCGGATTTCAAGCTGACGCGGGAGACCTGACATGGACTACACCCTGGGCGTTGACATCGGGACCTTTGAATCCAAGGGCGTGCTGGTGGAGGATGGGGGACGCATTGTCGCCCAGGCGGCGCGGCCGCATGAGCTGATCGTGCCGCGGCCCGGTTGGGCCGAGCACCGTGCGGAAGAGGACTGGTGGGGCGATTTCGTCTACATCACGAAAAAGCTGATTGCCGACAGCGGCGTCGATCCGTCTGAGATCCGGGCCGTGGCCGCATCGGCGATCGGCCCCTGCATGCTTCCTGTCGATGCCTCCGGAGTGCCGTTGATCAACGCCGTGCTCTATGGTGTCGACACCCGCGCCGCCCGCGAGATCGACGATCTCAACGCCGAGATCGGGAAGGACACGATCCTCAAGCGCTGCGGCAACGCACTGACCTCGCAATCGGTGGGGCCGAAAATACTTTGGTTCAAGCGCAATCATCCGGAGCTCTGGGCGAAGACGGCGAAGATCCTCAATTCGACAAGCTACCTGACGTACCGCCTCACCGGAACCTACGCGATCGATCACTACACGGCGGCGAATTTCTCGCCGCTCTATGACATCGCCAGACAGGACTGGTGTTTCGATCTCTGCGATGTTTGCCCGCCGGACATGCTGCCCATGCTGATGTGGTCGACCGAAATTGCCGGCCACGTCACGGAAGCGGCCGCACGCGAGACCGGGCTCGCGGCCGGCACGCCGGTCACCTGCGGCACCATTGATGCGGCTGCGGAGGCGGTCAGTGTCGGTGTTCGCCGGCCCGGCGACATGATGATGATGTACGGCTCGACCATCTTCATCATCCTGCTCTCCGACAAGCCGCTTTCGGACCCGCGGCTCTGGCATGCGCCATGGCTGTTTCCCGGCGAGCACGCGGCGATGGCCGGTCTTGCGACCTCCGGCACGCTCACCCACTGGTTCAGGGACCGGTTCGCCCGCGAACTCGACCGGGAGACCGCCTTCGGCGTGCTGGCCAAGGAGGCGGAAGCTTCGCCGCCTGGCGCCAAGGGGCTGCTTTGCCTGCCGTATTTTTCCGGAGAACGCACGCCCATTCACGATGCCCAGGCCAAGGGCAGCTTTTTCGGCCTCGATCTCACCCATGACCGCGGCGACATGTACCGGGCCGTGCTCGAGGGGATCGCATCGGCCACCCGCCATATCGCCGACACCTATGCGCAGGCCGGACAACGGCCGTCGCGGGTTCTGGCGGTCGGCGGCGGCACCAGGAACGGACCATGGCTCAAGGCGACATCCGATCTGACGGGCCTCGACCAGATCGTCTGCACCGTGACCACCGGCGCATCCTATGGCGATGCGTTTATGGCAGCCCTGGCCGTGGGACAGGCTGGCCCCGATGACATGGCGCGCTGGAACCCGGCCGCCAGCGTCATCAAGGCTGAGGCCCACAAGGTCTATGAGAGGCAGTATCCGCTGTTTCTCAAGCTCTACGCGCAGACAAGGGACATCATGGCTGCCCTGGGGCCGACCGCATGAGCGGGTTTGACCAGGCGCTGTCCGAAATCGGAGCCGTGCTCGACCGCGTCCGGTCGAGCGAGCTTGAGCGGGCGGTGGACATGATTGCCTCGGCGAAGACCATCGTCGCCTATGGCTGCGGTCGGGAGGGCCTTCAGATCCAGGGCCTTGTCATGCGGCTTCATCATCTCGGGCTCAATGCCTCGATGCAGGGCGCGATGAACACCCCGCCGCTGGGCAGAGGCGATTTGTTTTTATGTTCAGCCGGACCCGGCGAGCTCTCGACGGTCAGCGCGCTGATGGGGGTGGCCCGCAAGGCCGGCGCGCAGATCCTGTTCCTGACCGCCGAGCCGGAGTGCGATGCGGCCCGCATGGCCGACCAGGTGCTGGTCATCCCGGCGCAGACCATGGCCCGGGATGTGGGCGGCGTGTCGATCCTGCCGATGGGATCGGTCTATGAGGGCGCGCTCTTCCTGCTGTTCGAGATCCTGGTTCTCAAGCTGAAGACGAGGCTTGGCGAGACCAGCGAGACCATGCGCACCCGTCACACCAACATGGAATAGCCAGGGCTCCGCAGGATGCTCTAGATTCAAAGAGATTGAGCGTCCTTTGTGCGTCCAAATGGACGCACGGCGCTCTAGCTGTGGAACCTCAACAGGTTGTCCTCGGTCAGGCCGAGGCGACTGATGGGTGGTTTTGAGTTTAGACTGCCGTGCGGACGATGCCAATTGTACATGTGGGTCCAGTTTGGCAGGTGCGATTTTCTATAGTCCGATGATGGATAGGCGCGGGCATAAGCCCACTCGCGCAAGGCGGTCTGGATGAAGCGCTCGGCCTTGCCGTTGGTCTTGGGCGTATAGGGCCTTGTTCGGATATGTTTGAGGCCCAAGGCCTTGCAGGCTTTTGCGAAGTCCTTGGCTTTATAACATGAGCCGTTGTCCGTCATCACGCGCGTGACGGTGATGCCCAGGCTCAGGTAATAGGCCACCGCCGCCTTGAGGAAGGCAATCGCGCTGATGGCCTTTTCGTCCGGGAAGATGTCGGTAAAGGCGATACGGGAAGCGTCATCGATGCAAACATGGACGTATTCCCATCCGACGCCACGGGAATTGCTCTGTCCCGTCCTGTCGCCCGTAATGCGGTGGCCGACGCGATCGAACCGGCCCAAGCGCTTGATGTCGAGATGAATCAGACCCCCTGGTTTGCTGTATTCATACCGGACAACCGGCTCGGCGGGCTCAATGTTCTTCATGCGCGACAGGCCGGCACGTTTGAGCACCCGGCTGACAGTGGCGGGGGACACGCCGGTTTCCATGGCAATGTGCTTGCCGGTCAGTCGCTTGCGGCGCAACGCGATGATCTGTTCCGCCAAGGCCTGATCAATCCGCCTGGGACTCACCTCAGGCCGGGAGGTTCGATCCATCATCGCCGCGCGGCCACCGGACTTATGACGTTCGGTCCAGCGCGAAACGATCTTTGACGTAACCCCATAAATGCGGGCAGCTTGCGCCTTTGTCAGTCCTCCCTCGAGAACAGCCAAAGCCATTTCCTCTCGACGCAACGGGGTCAGTCGGGCATTCTTGTGGATGTTCATTCGGAGCGATCCTGGAAAACTGTTGTGTGGTAACTCCAGTCTCCTAAATCTGCTCCGAATGGACAACCTATTGAGAGCTCACA